>NZ_JBXPIZ010000008.1:0-345505 GCF_056863265.1 Parviterribacter multiflagellatus | reverse complement strand
AGACTGAGCGCCGCGTTAGCGTGCAGCCGCATCCGGTGCCTCCTTCGGAGAGCTGGGCGTGGTTGGCACCACCCAGCCTCCGAAGAGGCCCGGACGAAACAACGTCCTCAGGACTTACATCTAGCGCTCCGGCCGCAAGATCCTCCGCGTGCGTCTCGGCCTCAGCCTGGGCGGCTTCGAGGGTCGAGGCGTCGACGGCGCTCGTGTCGTCGGGCTCGCCCTCAGGCTGACCCGCGGGCGGCTTCCCGCTCAGGTCGGCCGCCGTCGCCTCGTCGGGCTTCACGTCCTGGTGGATCTCGTCCTCGGGGACATCGGGCTTCGTCGTCCCGGCCTGTTCGACGCCGGCTCGGGCTTCGGCAGCGGCAGCAGGGTCGGGGTCTCTCACATCCGGCAGGCCACTCGTCTCCCTCGCGCGAGCCGCCTCGGACGTTCCAGGCTGGGCGGGCTCCGGCAGCGCATGATCGTCGGGTTTGACCGGGGTCGGATCGACGATCGCGACGGTGTGGTCGTCGACCTGCTTGAGCTGCTCGTCCCCAGGGAGGTCGACCTTGACGCTGAAGTCCTCGCTAGCCGCCTCGCTGCGGATGTTGGTGAACGTCTCAACACCGCTCTCGGTCGGGACGACCGAGGTGTCGGAGTCGGTCCCGGTGTTGGCGTAGACGACGGCGCTGTCGTCGTTTACGGCCTCGCCGTCGGTCGCTGCCGGGCTGATGCGGACGGGATCGAGCTCGAGCGTTCCGCTCTGCGTCTCGATCGCGAGCGGCTCGGAAGCGTGCTGCGGGATCTCGACTTTGTTCTTCGTTCCTGTGACCTCGAAGCCAGACGTCGTCGCCTCAACGCCTGCATCGCCGTTAGCGCCGGAGCCGATCGCCGCCGGATCCGTCGCCTTGAGTTCCTCGGCAGCCTGGTCGGGCGTGATGAGTTCCCCGAAGTCGCCTGCCACGGATACTCCGCCCACCGCAAGTGCGGCGGTCGCCGTGAGGACGAGAACTAGCGACGTGAACGCGCCGTGCGTCCGGGCAGGCGATGAGCCGCCAGCAGCACGCCTAGCCATCCCTGGTACGCGCATGAAACCTCCTTGGGCCCCTGAGAGCTGGAACCGATCCGACGTGCGGACCGAAGCCGTCGATGTGACGATCCTTATTCAGACGAGAAATTTTGGCAACGCGCGTGTGTCTAGCGGTAGGCCTGCGACAGCTTTGCGATGGCAGGGGCTACCTCTTAATGGGTTCTCGTGCGGTACGGCGTGCTCCGACTCGCCGGTCCCGCCGTGCGGCGGCGGTAGCGGCGGCCCTAGCCCACGCCGGCCAGGGCGTCGTTCCGCAGGCGCATGAACAGCCGCCGCACGCCGCCGATCTCGTGCTCGTCCCCGCCCCGGTCGGCGAGCACGCGCGCGACGACCGCGCCGGTCTGCTCCAGCAGCAGGTGCGCTTCGAGCACCGACGCGCCGCCCTGGCGAGCCCGCATCAGCAGGTCGGTCGTCGCGTCCGAGGCGCGCGTGTAGTCGCCGCCGCGGCACGCCGCCTCCAGCGCCGCCGCCCAGGTCGCGAGCGGCCCGGCCGCGGCGCGCGAGCCGAACCAGCCGTCGCCCTCGCCGTCGTACACCCGCCGCGACGCGAGGTGCACGCACCGCTCGCCCGCCGTCGCGAGCAGGTCGGCCGTCTGCGGCAGCGGTCCCGCGGGGAACGCCACGGTCCGCACCGGCGCGCCGTCGCCCGCCCGCTCGCGCCGCACCCGCTCCACGTCCGAGCGCACCAGGCGCCGGTGCCCGCCCGCCGTGCGCACGCTCCGGATGCGGCCCGCGTCGGTCAGCCGCCGCACGGTCGAGGGGGAGACGCCCAGCGCGCGCTGCGCCTCGCCGAGGGTCATCGTCGGCTGCTCGTCGCTGGCCGCCTCCTCCTCGCCGGCGACCGGCCCGAACGCTTCGCTCAGCCCGTTCCGCGCCAGCCCGCTGCGGAGCACCGCCTCCACGTCCGCCGCGGACTGCGGCCGTGCGAACACGTAACCCTGCGCGACGCCGCACCCGAGCGTCCGCAGCCACCGCGCGTGCGCGATCGTCTCCACGCCCTCGGCCACGGTGTCGAGCTCAAGCGCGTCCGCCAGGCCGGCGATCGCGCCGACGATGTGGCGGTCGCCCGCGCTCTCCCCGAGCCCGGACACGAACGAGCGGTCGATCTTGAGCCCGTCGACCGGCAGCCGCCGCAGGTAGCCCAGCGACGACCACCCCGTGCCGAAGTCGTCGAGCAGGATGCGCACGCCGTCGCCGCGCAGCCGGTCGAGCGCGACCCGCGCGCACTCGCTCTCCTGCAGCAGCACCGACTCGGTGACCTCCAGCTCCAGCCGGCCCGGCACGACGCCGGCGCGCGACAGCGTGTCCATCACGACCGGCGCGAGTTCGCGGTCGGCGAGCTGCCGCGCGGACAGGTTCACCGACACGGTCCGCACCTCGACGCCCTCGTCGTCCCATGCCCGCAGCTGCCGGCAGGCCTCCTCGAGCACCCAGCGCCCGATGGGCAGGATCAGCCCGCTCTCCTCGGCGACCGGGATGAAGTCCGACGGCGGGACCAGGCCCCGCTGCGGGCAGCGCCAGCGCAGCAGCGCCTCGACGCCGCGGATCGTCCCGTCGCCGAGCCCCACGATCGGCTGGTAGTGCACCTCCAGCCGCTCCTGCTCGAGCGCGGTGCGCAGGTCGCGCTCGATCCGCGCGCGCTCCATCAGCCGCCGCCGCATCGGGTTGGCGAACACCGAGTAGCGGCCGCCGCCCTCCTCCTTGGCGCGGTACATCGCGACGACCGCGTCGTGCAGGAGCGCGGCGGGCTCCCGGTCCTCCTCGCCCGCGACGACCATCCCCGCGCTCGCGGTCAGCACCACGTCGCGGTCGGCCAGCGTGTACGTCCCGGAGACCGCGCGCACGATCGCGTCGGCGCACGTCATCGGCCCCGAGCGTCCGGGCCGCGGCTCGTGGAGGATCGCGAACTCGTCGCCGCTGACCCGCGCCAGCGTGTCGTCCTCGTCGAGTGTCGCCCGCAGCCGCTCGGCGACGGCGCGCAGCAGCTCGTCGCCGGCCGCGTGGCCGAGCGTGTCGTTGATCTGCTTGAAGCGGTCCAGCCCGACGCAGATGACCGCCAGCGGCGGCGCGACGTGCCCGTTCCCGTTGCCGTTCGCGCTGGCGCCAGCCCCCGCACCGCTCTCGGGCAGGCGCTCCAGCGCGTGCGCGAGCCGGTCGAGGAAGAGCGTCCGGTTCGGCAGCCCGGTCAGCCCGTCGTGGAGCGCGCGGTGCGCCAGCTCCCGCTCGGCCTGGCGGCGCGCGAGGACGGTGGCGAGCAGGTTGGCGACGGCCTCGACGAACGTGCGGTCGTTGGCCGACGGCGTGCGCTCGTCGTGCGCGAGCACGCACAGCCATCCGGCCGCGTCCTCGTCCCCGCCGAACGCCGCGACGAGCGCCGACCGCACCCCGGCCTCGACCCACGGCGACGGCAGCTCCGGCTGGCCCTTCGCGCCCGCGAGCAGCGTCCCGGCGGGCCCGGCGGCGTGCAGCGCCTCGCCCTCGACCACGTCGAACGTGCGCGGCCGCTGCTCGTCGGCCCCGCGCGTGCCGCGGAGCACCGAGCGGCCCGCGCCGACGCGCTCGTGGACCTCGACCTCGACGTCCCCGAGCACCTGCGCCACCGCGCCCGCGGCGTCGTCCATCAGCTGGACCGCGTCGCTTCCCTCCAGCGCCTGCCGGGTGAGCGCGGCGAGCAGCCGGTCCTCCAGCGCGCGCCGCTGGCGGTCGCTGACGTCGCGCACGTGGCCGGTGATGTGGACCTCGTCGCCCGGCACGCGCGAGATCGCGACCTCGACCGGGAACGCCGTCCCGTCGGCGCGGCAGCCGTGCAGCTCGAACGTGCGGCCCTCGGCCTGCTCGCCGTCCGCGAGCGCGGCGAGCGTGCGCGCGTACTGCTCGCGGTCCGGCTCGGCGACGAGCAGGTCGGTCGCCGACTGGCCGAGCACCTCGTCGGCGCTGCGCCCGAACAGCCGCTCTGCCGCCGGGTTGAAGCCCACGATCGTCGCATCGGGCTTGACGGTGACGATGCCCTCCAGCGCGGCCTCGAGGATGCCCCGCGTCAGCGCCTCCGAGCGCTTGCGCTCGGTGATGTCGCGCGCGACGCCGGCCACGCCGGTCACGCGTCCCTCGGCGTCGCGGACGGGGGAGAGGGAGAGCGCGATGTCGATCCGCCGCCCGTCGCCGGTGAGCGCCTGGGTCTCGAACCCGACGACGTCCTCGCCGCGCATCACCCGCTCGATCAGGTGCGCGCTGCGCCCGCGCCGCTCGGGCGGGATCGTGAGCTCGATCGACTGGCCGAGGATCTCCGCCGCACGCCGGCCGTAGAGGCGCTCGGCGCCGCGGTTCCAGCTCCGCACCGTGCCGTCGGGATCGGTGCCGACGATCGCGTCCTGCGTGTGCTCGACCAGCGCGGCCAGCCGCCGCTCGTGCGAGATCTCCTGGACCTGGACGACGAGGTGGGTGGGGACGCCGCTCGCCGAGCGGATCATCGAGACGTGGAGCTGCGTCCACACGACCGAGTGGTCGGGCCGCACGAACCGGCGCTCGAGCGAGAAGGCGGGCAGGCCGCCGGCGAACAGGCGCGCGACCTGGTCGAAGTCGGTCTCGCGGTCGTCCGGGTGGGCGAGGAGCGTCGGGTCCATCCCGACGAGCTGCTCGCGCGTCGCCCCGGCCATCCGGCACAGCGCGGCGTTGACCTCGAGGATCGTGGTGCGGCGCCCTCCGCCGCCGACGCTCAGCAGCGCCATGCCCGTCGGGGCGTGCTCGAACGCGGCGCGGAAGCGGGCGTGGTCGAGCGCCGGGCCGAGGCCCCGGGCCGCGTCCTCGGCGCGCTCCCGGTCGTCGTCCGTGAACGGCCGCTCGTCGTCGTCGTGTCGGCTCAACAGGATCGCCCCCGTGATCTGCTCACCAAGACGCACCGGTACGCCGAGCACCGCGCGCAGGCGGATGCGTTCGGCGACGGCGCGGACCTCCGGGGTGGTCTCCGTCAGATCCGACTCGACCTGCTCCGCCGTGACGCTGACGGTCTCGCCACGGAGGACGCCCTCCAGCACGTCCGACGTGTCGACGCGCTGGAGGAAGTTGGCGTGCTCGGCCATGACCGCGCACAGGTCCGGGTCCGGGTGGTGGCCGCCGGCCGCGACCGCGGCCTCGCCGCCCGGGGTGAAGAGCATGATGCAGGCGCCGCACCCGAACTCCTCGGCGAGCGCCCGGACGGCGTCGTCGAGGCTCGCGTCCGACGTGAACGTCGCAAGGAGCCGGCGCGCCTCGGTCTGGAGGCGCGCAGCGTCAGGCTCGTCGCCCACATGACCTCCCTCCACGGTCGACGGCCGAGCGTTGGTTGGGTACCCCGACATGCAGCTCCGTTACACCAGACGGCGGGACGGATGCAGCCGGGTGGCCCGGGCTTCTGACCGTGACCTGCTAGGAACTCGGGCCACATGCGGCTCTTCGCGCTTCGCGGCGCCACCACCGTCGACGCCAACGACGCCCAGCTCATCCTGGGCGCGACCGAGGACCTGTTGCGCGAGATCATGCGGCGCAACACGCTCACCACGGACGACGTGGTGAGCTGCATCTTCACGCTCACGGACGACCTCGACGCCGAGTTCCCCGCCGTCGCGGCGCGCAACCTCGGCTTCGACCGCGTGCCCCTGCTGTGCGCGCGCGAGGTCGCCGTGCCGGGCTCCCTGCCCCGTGTGATCAGGATCCTCATGCACTACTACGCGACCGAGAGTCACCGGACGCAGCATGTCTACCTCGGCGAGGCAAGGCAACTGCGCCGCGACCTTGAGTCGGCGCAGTGACTCAACGTTCGACGTAGGCCGGCGTCGCCGGACGGGTCCGGTCGCGGAGCAGACCTTTTCCGCTGGACCCTTCGATGATCCACTTACCGGTAGATCGCTTTTGCGCAGGGAGCGCTACGCAGAAGCGGGACCAGGTGTTCCGTTTCGGCGACGTTCCCTCGGTAGATTCGGCCTCGGTGCGGTCGCGGGGCACCCTCCGTGTCTCTGAAGTGAACGACCGGTGACTTCGGCGTCGTCGCTCCGGCCGGCGCGCGGGCCGATGGGACGCTGCGTGTCCCACGTGTCCCGGCGTCTCGCTCCCCTCAGGAACCACTGAGTTTCTGGGCGCTCATCTTTGGCGCGTTCGCACTCGCGCTTTGGGTCGCATTCGGACGCTCGGAGTGAATGGTGTTCCCGTCGGAGGGCTCCGTGTGAGGGGCGACGCGCCAGGAAGCGGAGCGTCGCCCCTCGCGGAGGGTGGCCGGGCCGGCGGGGGAGCGGCCGCTAGAGCCGCTCCCGCCACCGCACCGCGGCGCGGGCGACCTGGGTGAGCGCGTCGTGGACGCGCGCCCGGTCCTTCGTCGCACGGGCGGCCGCGAGGCCCTTGACCGCCTCGGCCAGCGGGCCGGGGCCGACCGGGCCGCTCCCGCCCGCGCGCAGCTCGTCGAGCTCCGCGGGGGAGAGCGGACGGCCGCGCTCCAGCTCGCGGACCCGGCGCTCGGCCGCCTCGGCACGGGCCACCGCCGCGTCGCGCTCGGACCGCGCCCGGCGGGCGGAGATCACCTCGCAGGCCCGCGTCGCCTCCGCCGCGCTGGCGGCCGCGATCGCACGCTGCTCGGCGGCCCGCACCCGGTGCTCGACGAGCGTGCCGTGACCGTTGCCGCGCGCCCCCGCGACGCGCCCGTGGGCGCTCGTGAGCCGCGCGACCGCGTGGCCGTTGCCGTTCGCCGGCGCCGGACCCGTGTGGCCGTTGCCGTTCGCCGTGACCTCGTGCGCCAGCGCCGCCGCCGCGACCTCCGCCGCCCGGGCCGCCTCGACGCGCGCCACCCGCTCCTCCGCGGCCTCGAGGGCGCGGGCGAGCTCGGCGGCGTGCGCCTCGGCGTCGCGGGCGGTCTGCTCGGCCCGGGCCGCACGGGCCTGGGCAGCGCGGACCGCCCGCTCGTCCGTGGCGGGACGGCGGTGCTGGGTCGCGGCGGTGGAGCCGCGCGCACGCTCGACGGCGCGCCGCTCGACGGTCCGGACGCGCTCGCGGGCGTCGGCGATCTTCGCCTCAGCCCGCTCGGCCCGATCGACCGCGCGCTGGACGCGTGCCTCGGCACGCTGCGCACGGCGCTCGGCCTCGAGCACGCGCTCGGACGCGGCGAGCAGCTCCGCATCGACGTCGCGGGGCGCCATCGGCTCGCGCTGCTCCACCTTCGGCAGGGCAGCTCCGGCCGCACGGCGACGCGGGCCCGGCCGGTGCGGCACGAGCCCCGCCTCGCGGACGGCGGCGTCGAACGAGCCGTCGAACAGGCGCTTCGCGGCGTTGAGCGACGGCCACGGCTCACCGGTCTCCGGGTCGCCCTGGCGGTAGCGCTCGATGCGCCACTCCTGCGCGCGCCAACGCGCGAGCGACGGGTTCCAGTCGGCCGTGGACGGCGGCTCTCCGAAGAGCGCGTTCCACCGCTGGATCTTCGTGATGACGTGTTCGCGGGTGAGGAGCGTCTTGCGACTCCCGCCCGCGGTACTCGCGGACGGGTGCATGATCTGCTCCGTTCCGCTAGTAGCGCGTGCGCTTGTCGGCCGTGAGGCGCTCCGCCCACGGGGTCGCCGACGTCCCCGCGAAGGGCACGTGCGTCTGGGCGACCGGCATGGTGGGCTGGAACGTGAACATCGCGGTCGAACCTAGAGAACGGAGCGGCGCTTGTCCAGGGCTTTCACGCGATCTTCGTACTTCCGCGGGTTCGAACCCACGCTGCGCCGGTGTCAGGATGTGGACATGCCGATCGAGTTCGCCGAGCGGATCCGCCGCATCACCGTGTACCCCGCCGCCGGCGGCTACGCCCTCCCGGACGACGTCGCGCTGCTGGCGTCGAACGAGTCCCCCGACCCGCCGCTGCCGCAGGTGCAGGAGGCGATCGCGCGGGCGATCGGGCGGCTGAACCGGTACCCCGATCCCGCCAACGGCCCGCTGCGCGCGGCGCTGAGCGATCGCTACGGCGTCCCGGCGAACCGCATCGCGATCGGCAACGGCTCCTGCGACATCCTGCTCGCCGCCGGCGACGCGCTGCTCGAGCCGGGCGCCGAGCTCGTCTACGCGTGGCCGTCGTTCTCCGTCTACCCGCACCTCGCGGCCGCCTCGGGCGCGCGGGCGATCACGGTCCCGCTGAACGAGCGCGACGAGCACGACCTGGACGCGATGGCGGTCGAGATCACCGCGGCGACGCGGCTGGTGATCGTCTGCAACCCGAACAACCCGACGTCGACCGCGCTGCCGCTCGACGCGATCGCGGCGTTCGCCGAGCGGGTCCCGCGCCACGTCGCGCTGATCGTCGACGAGGCCTACTGCGAGTTCAACCTGCTGGAGGACCCGGACGCCTCGCTCGAGCTGCTCGACCGGTTCCCCAACCTCGTCCTGCTGCGCACGTTCTCCAAGGCCTACGGGCTCGCGGGCCTGCGCGTCGGCTACGCGCTCGCGGGTTCCGAGGCGTTCGTGCAGGCGGTGAACCAGGTGCGCCAGCCGTTCTTCTGCAACGCGCTCGCCCAGGCCGCCGCGACCGAGGCGATCAAGCACGGCGACGCGGTGGCCGAGCGGGTCGAGCGCGCGGTGGCCGCGCGGCTGACGATCGCCGAGGGCGCGTCGCGGCTCGGCGTGCACGTCGCCGACTCGCAGGCGAACTTCGCGTGGCTCACGCTCTCCGACCCCGAGCAGGAGCAGCCGGTCCTCGAGGGGCTGACCGCGCGCGGCATCCTCGTCCGCGCCGGCGGGGCGCTCGGCAAGCCGGGGGCGATGCGCGTCACGTACGGGACGCCGGCCGAGAACGAGCGCTTCCTGACGGCGCTCGCGGAGCTCGTTCGCGGATGACGTCCGCCACCGGGCGGCGCGGGCTCTGCGCCCGCTGCTGCCCGGGCCGGCACGGGTGCCCGATGCGGAACGTCGTCAGCACCTCGGTGCCCGCCGGCGCGTAGGCGCGCAGGGCCTCGGTGAAGCGGGGCTCCAGCCCGAGCTGCCGCTCGCGGTCGGCGCGCTCGGTCGGCTGGTTCATCGGCTGGAGCGCGAGGTGGAGCACGGTCGCGTCGAGGTGCACGCGCTCCAGCGCGCGGCCACCGCGCAGGCGGTGGCGCGGGTCCGAAGCGTCGGGCACCGAGATGACGCCGTACGCCGCGGCCGTGTGCGTGTGGACGCGGCGCGTGCGCTTCAGCCAGGTCGCGTCGGCGCGGGCACGGGAGACGGGGAGCACCTTGGCCGCCGCGCGCAGCGTCCACGGCAGGTCCTGCGCGGCGAGCGTCAGGCCCTCGGGCCCGACGAGCTTGTAGCTCGCGCGCGACTGCTCCTCGTCCTCGGCGACGGCGTGCGCGGCCTGCACGATCAGGTCGCCGAACGCCGCGCGCTCGTGCTCCTCGACGATCCACGTCAGCCGCACGCCGGGCAGCTCCTCGACGTTGCGTGCCAGCTCGACCAGCGTCTCGGCCCCGACCGGCAGGTCGCCGAACGGCGCACGGTCGGTGCGGCGGCGCGCGATCGCCTCGGCCTCCATCGACGCGACCGTCGGGCCGGGCGTGAGGCGGATCTCCGCGACCAGCTCGGGCCGGGCGGGGTCGGGCAGCAGCTCGACGTCGGCGCGCAGCCCGTGCGCGGGCGCCGCGACCGTGATGTTCTCGATCGCGCAGCCGAGCCCGATCTGCAGCTCGCGGTCGAGCGGGTCCAGCGCGCCGGTGCGCCGCTCGAGGTCGGCGACCACGTCGATCTGCGCGTCGTCGACCTCGAACCACCACGGCTGGCTGTTGTGCGGGTTGGCGGCGCGGGTCGCGGCGGCGACGAGCGCCTGGACGGTGGGGGAGGTCATGGCGGCTCACTGCCGACGCTACCTCCGCGCGGCGCCGCGCGCCATCGGGGATCGTCCGCACGCCTGCTCCGTGCTCCGCCTCACGGCGGCGGCCCTTGCCGGGCGCGGCCGGCGTGTGTCATGCTGGCCGGGTAGCCATGAGCGCCAC
The DNA here is from genome assembly GCF_056863265.1 of Parviterribacter multiflagellatus. Lineage (NCBI taxonomy): Bacteria > Bacillati > Actinomycetota > Thermoleophilia > Solirubrobacterales > Parviterribacteraceae > Parviterribacter > Parviterribacter multiflagellatus. The sequence continues at coordinate 335,479 of NZ_JBXPIZ010000008.1, read as the reverse complement.
GCCCGCGACCACGACGCAGCACCTTGCCTTCGCGGGCTATCTCGCCTCCTGGCGATTTCTCTAGGCGTTCGGCCTGCACCTTGGTCGTGCCCTGACGTGGGCGCGATTCGGCCGGACGCCGCTGGACCTCCATCCGCAGTTGTCGTTCGACCGAGAGGACCGAGAGAGATGATGATCGTGATGAAGCCCGAGGCGACGCAGGACGAGATCCGGCACGTCGTCGAGCGGGTCGAGGGTGTCGGGGCGCGGGCCCACGTCAGCGCCGGTGAAGAGGTCACCGTGGTCGGCGCGGTGGGGGACCGAGAGCACGTCCAGCGACTCGGGTTGGAGGCGAGTCCGGGCGTCGACCGGGTCGTGCCGATCCTCAAGCCGTACAAGCTCGCGTCGGCGCAGATCCGCCACGGGGCGCCGTCGGTGCTCGAGATCGGCGGGCGCCGCGTCGGCGGCGACCACTTCGCGCTGATCGCCGGGCCGTGCACGGTCGAGTCGCGCGAGCAGACGCTGGAGACGGCGCGCGTCGTCGCGGCCGCCGGGGCGACGATGTTCCGCGGCGGCGCCTACAAGCCGCGCACGTCGCCGTACGCGTTCAGCGGGCTCGGCGTCGAGGGCCTGCGGCTGCTCGCCGAGGCCAAGGAGGAGACCGGGCTGCCGGTCGTCACCGAGCTGATGGACGTGCGCGACATCGAGCCGCTCGCGGAGGTCGCCGACGTCGTGCAGATCGGCGCGCGGAACATGCAGAACTACACGCTGCTGACCGAGGTCGGCCGGTCCGGGCTGCCGGTGATGATCAAGCGCGGGCTGTCCTCGACGATCGAGGAGCTGCTGATGGCCGCCGAGTACGTCCTCAAGGAGGGCAACGAGAACGTGCTGCTGTGCGAGCGCGGCATCCGCACGTTCGAGACCGCCTACCGGTTCACGCTCGACCTCACCGCGGTGCCGGTGCTGAAGGAGCTGACGCACCTGCCGGTGATCGTCGACCCGTCCCACGCCGCGGGCCGCCGCGCGCTGGTCGAGCCGCTGTCGCTGGCGGCCGCCGCGGTGGGCGCGGACGGGATCATCGTCGAGACGCACCCGAACCCGGAGGAGGCCATCTGCGACGGGCCGCAGCAGATCGTCGCCGACGACTTCGCGCGGTACCTCGGGAAGGTCGAGGCGGCCGCCGCGGTCGCGGGGAAGTCGATCTCGGTGGCTGCTTGATCGTGCCGTTCGGCACGCCGCGCGGCCTCAGGGTCTCCTAGGCTGCGCGGCGTGCGCACAGCGGTCATCGGTGTCGGGCTCATCGGCGGGTCCGTCGGTCTCGCCGCGCGCGAGCGGCTCGACGCCGAGGTCGTCGGGTGGGATCCGTCGCCGGACGCGCTCGCGACCGCACTGCACCGCGGCGCGATCTCCCGGGCGGCGTCCTCGTTCGGCGCCGCAGTCGACGAAGCGCAGCTGGCGATCGTCGCGGCCCCCGTCGGCGTGCTGCCCGCGCTCGTCGCGGACGTCCTCGCCGCCGCGCCGGACGACTGCGTCGTGACCGACGTCGGCTCCACCAAGCGCGCCGTCGTGCTCGACGACGAGCGGTTCTGCGGCGGTCATCCGCTGGCGGGCGCGGAGACGGCCGGCGTCGAGCACGCGCGGTCGGACCTCTTCGACGGCGCCACCTGGTACCTCACGCCGGGGCCGCGCACGTCGGGCGTGCTGTTCGAGCGGCTCCACCGGTTCGTCACGGGGCTGGGCGCGCGGCCGGCCGCGATCGACGCCGAGACGCACGACCGCGTGATGGCCTCGATCTCCCACCTCCCGCACGTCGTCGCCAACGTGATGGTCGCGCAGGCGGCGGGGGCGCTCGGTGGGGAGCAGGTCCCGCCCACGGGGCCGTCGTTCCGCGACGCCACGCGAGTGGCCGGCGCGAACAGCGGCATCTGGACGGACATCTACCTCGGGAACGCGGACGCGCTCGTGGAGCGGATCGACGACACGATCGCCCGGCTCGAGGCGGTGCGCGCCGCGCTGGTCGCGCGCGACGCCGAGGCGATCACCGCCTGGAACGACGGCGCAGCGGCCGACCGGCGCGCGCTGCTCGAGGCGGGCCTGGAGGGCGGTGACGTGCACGAGCTGCGAGCATCGGTGCCGAACCGGCCCGGCGTCATCGCCGAGATCGCCCTCGCGCTCGGGCGGGCCGGCGTCAACATCGTGGACATGGCACTCAGCCCCTCGGCAGACTTCCGGCAGGGACGCGTATCGCTCTGGGTGAGCGGCGCCGATCACGCTGCGCGCGCGGAAGCGCTCATCGCCGAGCTCGACATCCCCGTCGCGCGCGCATGAACGTCCGCTTCTCACCGGTGGAACGGCTCCGCGGGTCCGTCGCGGCGGCGCCCGACAAGTCGATCTCGCACCGCGCCGCGATGTTCGGCGCGATGGCGCAGGACCCGGTGCACGTCACCGGCTACCTGATGGCGGAGGACACGATCTCGACGCTGAACGCGATGCGCGCCCTGGGCGCGCTCGTGGAGGAGCGAGGACCTGGCGAGCTGGTCATCCGCGGCGTCGGGCTGCGCGAGCCCCGCGAGGTGCCGGGCGGCATCGACGTGGGGAACGCGGGCACGCTGATGCGGCTCCTGCCCGGCTGGCTGGCGGCGCAGGAAGGGCGGTCGTGGACGTTCGACGGCGACGCGTCGATCCGCAAGCGCCCGGTGGACCGCGTGGCCGAGCCGCTGCGGCGGATGGGGGCCGTGCTGCATGCGCGCGACGATCGGTTCCCGCCGTTCGAGGTCGTCGGCTCCCGGCTGCACGGGATCACGTACGAGCTGCCGGTCGCGTCCGCGCAGGTCAAGTCCTGCGTGCTGATGGCGGGGATGCTCGCCGAGGGCGCGACCACGGTGCACGAGCCGGTGCCGTCGCGCGACCACACCGAGCGGATGCTCGCGGCGGCGGGCGTGGGCGTGCACCGCAACGGGCGGTTCGTCACGGTCGCCGCGGCGGATGAGCTGGAGCTCGACGCGCTGGTCGTGCCGGGCGATCCCTCGTCGGCCGCGTTCATGATCGCGGCCGGGGTGCTGGTGCCCAGCTCGCGGCTGGTCGTGACCGGCTGCGGCGTGAACTGGACGCGCACGGGCTTCATGCGGATCGTCCAGCGGATGGGCGGCATCGTGGTCGCCGACTTCGAGCCCGAGCCGGGGGAGTCGATCCCGACGTCCGAGCCCGTCACCGACATCGACGTGACCGCGGGGCCGCTGGTCGGGACGACGGTCGAGGCGGACGAGGTGCCGCTGGCGATCGACGAGCTGCCGCTGGTGGCGCTGCTCGGGTGCTTCGCGGAGGGCGAGACGGTCGTGCGGGGCGCGGAGGAGCTGCGCTTCAAGGAGTCCGACCGCATCGCCGCGGTCGTCGACGGTCTGCGCGGGTTGGGCGCGTCGATCGAGGCGACCCCGGACGGCTTCGTGGTGCAGGGCACCGGCGGCCTGCGCGGCGGGGTGATCGAGTCCCACGGCGACCACCGCCTGGCCATGCTCGGCGCGATCGCGGGCATGGCGTCGCTCGAGGGCGTCGAGGTCGTCGGGATGGAGGCCGCCGCGGTCTCCTACCCGCACTTCGAGGCCGACGTGGCCTCGCTCCTGTCGACCTGACCCCACCCGCGTCCGGGCGCGTCCCGGCGCGGCGGGTGGGCGGCGCGCCACGCGGGCACGACGTCACCCGCCGCGCTCGTCCCGGCGCCGGGGTGACGTCGATCCCGCGCGGGGCGGCTACGCCGCCGCGGGTGCGGCGTCCGTCGCCGGAATCGCGGCGTCCGGCGCCGTCGGCGCCGAGCCATCCGTCGCGGGCGCGGTGTCCGTCTCCGGCAGGGCGGCCGCCGCGGGCTCGGGCGCGGGCGCGGCCTGCTCCACCGGGGCGGGCGCTTCCGCCGGCGCCGTCTCCGCCACCGGGGCGGGCGCGGGCGCGGCCGGCACTGCCGCCTCGACCGGCTGCGTTGCGGGCTCCGCCGCCGGCGCGGGCGCGGCGGGCGTTGCCGCCTCGACCGCCTCCGTTGCGGGGTCCGGCGCGGGAGCTGCGGGCGCGGCGGGCGCCGCCGCCTCGACCGCCGTCGTCTCCGCCACGGGCGCCGGCTCCGGCGCGGGCGCGACCTCCGCCACGGCGGCCTCGTTCGGCGCCGCCGCGGCAGTCTCGACGGGCGCCGGTGTCGTCGTCTCGGCCGGCGCGGCGGTCGTCGTCTCCGCGACCGGTGCGGCCGGCGGCTGCGCCGTCGTGGTCTGCGCCGCCGTTACGGCAGCGGGCGCCGCCTCGTACTGCGTCGCGGCGATCTGCGCGGCGGGCGCGGCGGTCGCCCCACCGCTCACGCGCGCCGCGGACGCCTTGCGGGCCACGGCGCCGGCGGTGGCGTTCGACGACGTCGCGGTGCTCTTCCCGAGCGCGGCCTGCTGCTCGGTGGACAGCTGCGCGGTGCCGTCGAGGTACGGCTTCGGGTCGGTCGCCTTGCCGGACTCGTCGCGGACCTCGAAGTGCAGGTGCGGACCCGAGCAGCGGCCGGTGCAGCCGACGCTGCCGATGACCTGCCCCGCGCGGACGGTCTCGCCGGCGGACGTCTTGATCTCGCTGAGGTGGGCGTAGCACGACGTCTTGCCGCTGTCGTGCTCGATGCAGACGAGGTTGCCGTAGCCGCCGCTGTCGGCGCCCGCCTTGGTGACGGTGCCGCACGACGCGGCGCGCACGGCGGTGCCGGTCGGTGCGGCGATGTCCTGACCGGAGTGCGCGTGCGTGCCGCGGTCCTCGCCGTACGACCCGGTCACCGTGCCGCTCACCGGTGTCGTCGTCGAGCACCCGCCGCCGCTCGCGACCGACGGCGCGGTCGTCTCCGGCTCGGGTGTCGCGGCGTCGCCCTGCTCGAGGTCCTCCTCCAGCGCGGCGCTGTCGCTCGGCGAGGCGTCGCCCCGCGCGCTGCCGCTCCCGCCGCGCGACGCCGTCTCGTCCTGCACCGCGTCGTCGCCGGTGGTGGACACGGTCCGCACCGCGGCGCCCGGCCCGTCGTCCTGCGCGCTGACGGTCGACGCGGGCGCCTCGCGCTCGATCGCGTCCCGCACGACCGCGGGCGCGTCCTTGGCCTTCATGAAGACGACCTTGGCGTTGAAGATCGCGGACCACGTGCGCGCGTCGACGATGCCGGTCACCGACAGGCCGTGCTGCGCCTGGAAGCGCTTGACCGCGCGCTCGGTGATCGGGCCGAAGATGCCGTCGTCGTCGACCCCGAGACGGCGCTGCACCTGCGCGACCGAGTCGCCCGTGGAGCCGAACCGCAGGAGCTCCGCGGACGCCCGCCCGGACGACGCGTCGCTCGTGGCGGGTGGAGGATCGGCCTGCCCGTTCGGGGCGCTCTGGTTGTCCTGCGCCACCGCCATCGACACCATCGGCGCTGCCGGAGCGGCGGCCACCGCGCCGGTGAGCGCGACCGTCGTTGCCTTGCGTCGCCGCCGGGCGCGCGCACTCAGGGCGGCCAGCCGCCGACCCTGGTGCGCACGCTCGCGCGAGCGCTCCCAGTGCGCGGGATCGGCGAGATCGCGCTCGCCTGGGAAGCCCTTGAACAGGCCATCGTCCTCGTGCCGCATCGACGCGGTCCTCCTACGTCTCTCGATTCGGGCGCCTACGAGGTGAGCTGACGGGCTCGCGCGTCGAGTCGCGCTACGCGGCACCCTGGCCGCGATTCGCCCCAGGCGGCCGGGAGACGGCCGCCGAGTGGTTCCCCCGCCCCGGACGCCCCAGAGGGCAGGCCGGGCTCGGCATGACTTGCGCGAGCCAGGATGACATAACCGGCCGACGACCACTCCACCCGCGGCGGCGAAGGCCCACCACTACCCTCTCGACACCATGCTTGTCGCCATCGACGGCCCCGCTGGCGCGGGCAAGTCCACGGTCGCGCGCGCCGTCGCCGACGCGCTCGGCTTCACGTACCTCGACACGGGGGCGATGTACCGCGCGGTCGCGCTCGCCGCCCTGCGCGGCCACGGCCTCCCGCATCTCGCCGAGGTCGGCTTCGCCGCCGACGGGCACGTGCTGCTCGAGGGCGAGGACGTCGAGTCGCTGATCCGCACGCCCGAGGTCTCCGAGCAGGCGTCCAAGGTCGCCGCCGACCCGCAGGTGCGCCAGGCGCTCGTCGAGCAGCAGCGCCGGCTGATCGCGCAGGCCGACTGGGTGGCGGAGGGGCGCGACATCGGCACGGTCGTCGCGCCGGACGCCGAGGTCAAGGTCTTCCTCACCGCATCCGCCGAGGAGCGCGCGCACCGCCGCGCCGCGCAGCTCGGCGCCGACCCGGCCGTCGTCCTGGTCGAGCAGCGCATCCGCGACGAGCGCGACTCGACGCGCGAGGACTCGCCGCTGCGGCCCGCGGACGACGCCGTTGAGGTCGACACCACCGGGCTGGGCATCGACGAGGTCGTCCAGCGCATCGTCGCGCTGGCGGAAGGGGCGCGGACGGCATGAGGAAGGTCGCGATCGTCGGCTACCCGAACGTCGGCAAGTCGTCGCTGGTCAACCGCCTGACGAACACGCGCGAGGCCGTGGTGCACGAGCGCCCCGGCGTCACGCGCGACCGCAACGAGCTGCCGTGCGAGTGGAACGGCCGCCGTTTCACGCTGATCGACACGGGCGGCGTCGACTTCTCCGACGAGGACCCCATGGCCGGCTCGATCCGCGAGCAGGCCCAGGCCGCGCTCAACGACGCGGACGTCGCGGTCTTCATCGTCGACGCCAAGGCCGGGCTGCGGCCGGGCGACGACGAGCTGGCCGACCTGCTGCGTCGCTGGCCGAAGCCGGTCATCGTCGGCGCGAACAAGATCGACGGCCCGAAGGACCTGCTGCTCGCGCACGAGTTCCACGCGCTCGGCCTCGGGGAGCCTGTCGCGGTCTCCGCCGCGCAGGGTCTCGGCACGGGCGACCTGCTCGACGAGATCACGAAGGTGCTGCCGGAAGGCGACCTGCCGGAGGACGAGGACATCGTCCGCCTCGCGGTCATCGGCCGGCCGAACGTCGGCAAGTCCTCGCTCGTCAACAAGATCCTCGGCCAGCAGCGCGTGATCGTCTCCGACGTCGCGGGCACGACCCGCGACGCGATCGACCTGCCGTTCGAGTACGACGGGCGCCGGATCATCCTCGTCGACACCGCGGGCATGCGGCGCCAGGCGAAGGTGAGCGAGTCGGTCGAGTACTACACGGCGCTGCGCTCGCAGCGCGCGGCCGAGCGCGCCGACGTCGCGCTCGTCGTGTGCGACGCGCAGGATGGCGTCACCTCGCAGGACATGCGCATCGCCGAGCTCGCGATGAAGGCCGGCTGCGCCACGGCGCTGATCCTCAACAAGTGGGATCTGCAGGACGAGGAGGCGGGCGTCGGCTCGGACATCGAGCACGAGCGCGCACGCGTGCACCAGAAGCTGCGCCTGCGCCCGAAGGTGCTGACCGTGAGCGCGCAGACGGGCCGTCAGGTGCAACGCGTCCTCCAGGAGGCCGTCGCGCTGGCGGACAGGATGCGCACGCGCATCCCGACGTCGGACCTCAACCGCTTCCTCAGCGAGACCGTCCAGGCGCGCCAGCCGCCGGCCAAGCAGAACCACCGCCTGAAGCTGCTGTACATGGCCCAGATCGAGACTCGTCCGCCGCGGTTCGCCATCCAGGTGAACTCTCGCACCAGAGTTACGCGGGATTACGCGTACTTCATCGAGAATCGCCTGAGAGAGCGTTACGGCTTTGCGGGCGTGCCCCTGATCATCGACTTCAACGAGCGCAAGCAGCGACGCAGCGAGCGCGCGGCGTGACGCCAGCGGTGCTGCGGCGCCGCCCCGCCTTCGTCGCCCTCGCCGCACTGGCCCTCGCGGCCGCCACGGCGCTGTTCGTGTCGCTGTTCGCCTCGAGCGGCGACGATGGGCCCCCGTCGACCGACGCGGCGAAGTTCGCCCCCCGCGGCACCCTCGTCTGGGCGAACATCAGCACGAACACCGACCGCGACGCCGTCGCGCGCGCGTCAGAGGTGCTGGGGCGGTTCGGGTCGTGGGAGGCGCTGCGCGACGGGATCCTGCAACGCCTGTCGGGATCCAACGACCCGGTGTCGGTTGACGACGTCTCGGGCTGGCTGGGGGACGAGGCGGCGTTCGCGCTCGTCGACACCGGCGGCAGCACGGCGGGCTCGCTCGTCGTCGTCGCGGTCGATGACGAGGAGAAGGCGCGCGACTTCCTTGACGAAGGCTCCACGAAGAAGGCACAGAGCACGTTCAACGGGACGCAGATCGACACCTACGGTTCGGTCTCAGTGGCGATCACCGACGGACACCTGCTCATCGGCCAGGAGGCCACCGTGCGCGGCGCGCTCGAACGCGCCGCCGGCAAGGGCGACGACCTCACGGAGGACCCCGTGTACCGGCGCGCGACCGCCGGGCAACCGGACGACCGCGTCGCAGAGGCGTACGCGACGGCGGACGGGCTGCGGCGCGTCCTCGTGCCCCACGGCGGCGTCGTCGGGACGCTCGCGACGCTGCTTCAGCAGGACGGGCTCGAGGGCGTAGGGCTGGCCCTCGTGCCCGAGGAGGGGCGCGTGCGCGTCCGCGTCAGATCCGCACTGAGACCCGGCACCACGACGCCGCGGCCGTTCACCCCGGCGCTGCTCGACGCGGTGCCCGCGGACGCCATGGCCTACCTCGGCTCACGTGGGTTCGGTGACGCGCTCGGCAACCTGCTGCTGTCTGCGGTGGGCGGGACGCAGGCGGACGGGCTCGGGAACGTGCTGACGCGGTTGCGAGACGCGCTCGGCAAGGAGACCAGCGGGGCGCTCCAGCGTGACCTGCTCGGGGTGCTCGACGGGGAGGTCGCCGTGGTCGCGCTCAAGGGGGCGCCCGGGGCGCAGCTGGCGCTCGTCGCGGAGGTCGACGACGCGACGCGGACGGGCGGCGCGCTGCGGCGCCTGCAGGAGCCGCTGGCGAAGCTCCTCACGGTCGAGGGCGAGGCGGCGCCGACGTGGCGGACGCAGGAGCTCGGGGACCGCGTGACGGCGACGACGCTGGCGTTCCCGAACGGCGTCACGCTGAGCTACGCCATCGTCCGCGGCAGGCTCATCGTGGCCACCGGCGTCGACGCGCTCCGGAAGGTGGCGCGAACGGAGGGTGGGCTGGCCGAGAGCGAACGCCTCGGCGAAATGGGCGAAAGTCGACCGGGAGTGGTGACATCGCTAGGCTTGCTCGACTTCAGCCAGCTCCTCGAGCTCGGCGAGCAGACCGGCCTCAACGAGAGCCGCGCCTACCTGGCCGCCCGTGACGACCTTCGGAAGATCCGCTCGGTCGGGGTCCGCTCGCACGGTGACGAGGGGGAGACGACAGCGGAGATCCTCCTTTCGATCCCATGACCCAGCAGCTTTCCGACAACGAGTACCTGTTCACCTCTGAGTCCGTGACCGAGGGTCACCCGGACAAGGTCGCGGACCAGATCTCCGACGGCGTGCTCGACGCCGTGCTCAAGGACGATCCGTACGGCCGCGTCGCCTGCGAGACCCTGGTGAACACGGGCCTCGTCGTCGTCTCTGGCGAGATCTCGACCTCGACCTACGTCGACATCCAGGAGATCGCGCGCGAGACGATCCGCAAGATCGGCTACGTCGACGCGGACCTGGGCTTCAGCGCCGACTCCTGCGCCGTCATCAACGCGCTCGACAAGCAGTCCCCGGACATCGCCCAGGGCGTCGACCAGGCGTTCGAGACCCGCACCGACCCGTCCGACGACGATGCTCTCGACATCGCCGGCGCGGGCGACCAGGGGATGATGTTCGGCTACGCGTCGAACGAGACCGAGGAGCTCATGCCGCTCCCGATCTCCCTCGCCCACAAGCTGGCCAAGCGGCTGGCCGACGTGCGCAAGGCCGAGGTCGTCAACTACCTGCGCCCTGACGGCAAGACGCAGGTCTCGGTCCGCTACCGCGACGGCAAGCCGGTGGAGATCGAGAAGCTCCTCATCTCCACGCAGCACAAGGAGGGCGCCGAGAACCTGATCCCGGACGACCTCTGGGAGCACGTGGTCGAGCCGATCCTCCCGAAGGAGCTCTACGACGAGAAGAAGCTCCGCAAGAACTTCCTCGTCAACCCGACGGGCCGGTTCGTCATCGGCGGCCCGGTGGGCGACGCGGGCCTGACCGGCCGCAAGATCATCGTCGACACGTACGGCGGCATGGCCCGCCACGGCGGTGGCGCGTTCTCCGGCAAGGACCCGTCGAAGGTCGACCGCTCGGCCGCGTACGCCGCGCGCTACGTCGCCAAGAACCTCGTCGCCGCCGGCCTGGCCGACCGCGCTGAGGTCCAGGTCGCGTACGCCATCGGCGTCGCGCACCCGGTCTCGGTCATGGTCGAGACGTTCGGCACCGAGAAGATCGGCCGCGCGAGGATCGCCGAGCTCGTCAACGAGCACTTCGACCTCCGCCCGGGCGCCTTCCGCGAGGAGCTCAAGCTCCACCGCCCGATCTACCAGAAGACCGCTGCCTACGGCCACTTCGGCCGTGAGGACCACGACTTCACGTGGGAGCGGACGGACAAGGCCGCCACGCTGCGTGCCGCCGCGGGCCTGGAGGCCGGCGCCGCGGCGTAGCCCGCCGCCTGACGCCCGCGCCGCCGCCCGCCGCGCGGCGCGGTGCACCTGCTTGACGACGACGGCCCGCTCTCGGAGCGGGCCGTCGTCGTTCTGTGGGCGATGCGGTGGCGCCGAGACAGACGCGGGGGTGCGGTGGCGCCGGTCCGGCGCGGCGACGTCGCAGCGCGGTGGGGTCAGCGGACGACGTGGAGCCCGAGGTCGGTGAAGGGGGAGAGGGCGTCCTCCGGGGTGTCGGGTTCGGTGGCGAGGTGGGTCAGGGCGGTGGCCGGCGCGATCGTGAAGGGCGCGACCGTGCCGAGCTTCTCGCGCGAGCACAGGCCGACGACGCGGTCCGCGCGCGCGACCATCACGCGGCGCACCTCGGCCTCCTCGAAGTAGCCCTCGCTGATCCCGTGCTCGGCGTGCAGCGACCACACGCCGAGGAAGCAGACGTCCGCGGTGATCCGGCGGAGCGCCTCGACGGTCTGGCCGCCGACGCACACCATCGCGCGCGAGTCGAGCGTGCCGCCGACGAGGATCACCTCGATGCCCGGGCGGCCACCGAGGGCCGTGGCGACCGGGGGCGCGTGCGTGACGAACGTGCCGGTGAAGCCCGGCGGGATGGCGTCGACCAGGTGCAGCGCCGTCGAGCCCCCGTCGAGCAGCACGACCTGCCCCGGCTCGAGCAGCGACGCCGCCGCGCGCGCGGTCGCGATCTTCCCCGGCACCGCCTGCTCGGCGCGCCCCTCGTACGTGACCGGCACCCCCGACCGCGCGATCGCGCCCCCGTGCACCCGCTGCAGCGACCGGTCGTCCGCGAGCTCGTCGAGGTCGCGGCGGATCGTGTACGCCGACACCCCGAGCAGCTGCTGCAGCTCCGCCGCGACGACGCGCCCCTCCGCCGCGAGGATCTCGAGGATGCGGCGCTGGCGCTCCTCCTTCAACATGGCTGAGCGGGGGCGAGGACGCCGGCGCGGTCGGCCCACTGCAGGAGCATCACCGTCTTGCCGTCGACGATCTCGCCGCGCTCGACCATCGCGAGCGCCTCGGGCAGCGTGGGTTCGAGGAGCTCGATCCGCTCCCCCTCCGCGGCCACGCCGGCCTCGGCGACCGTGCGGGCGGCGGCGGAGTAGGGCGCGGCGAAGAAGGTCACGCGCTCGGTGACCGAGCCGGGCGACATGAAGACCTCGAACAGGCGCTCGACCTCACCGATCTCGACGCCCGTCTCCTCGGCGGTCTCGCGGCGGATCGCGGCCTCGGCGTCCTCGTCGTCGAGGAGGCCCGCGGGCGTCTCGATCAGCATCCCGTCCGGGTGGCCGTTGACGAAGGCCGGCATCCGGAACTGGCGGGTCAGCAGGACGGTGCCGCGCGCGGGGTCGTAGAGGAGGATCGTCGCGCCGTTCCCGCGGTCGTACGCCTCGCGCGACTGCCGCGTCCACGCGCCGTCGCGGCCGCGGAAGTCGAACGTCACCTTCCGCAGCGTGTACCAGTCGTCGGAGAGGACCTCGGTCGCGACGTTGCGGACGTCCGGGTTCACGACGCCACCGCCGGAAGCTCGTCGGCGGCGCGGAACACGCGGCCGCCCGCGCCCGTCACCAGCTCCACCATCTCGTCCGCGCCCGCCGACGGCCCGCCGATCCGCAACACCGCGTCGCAGCGCACCGCGAGGCGCCGCGCGACGGGGTGGAAGATCCGGTCGAACGTCGGGTCGCCGTGCGCGCCGCCCGCCGTCTCGATCAGCGGGAGCGCGAGCGCCTCGCCCGTGACCGGCAGGTGGCCGGCGTCGAAGACCGCCAGCGCGGCCGCGTTCATCGCGTCGACGTTGGCCTGCAGCTTCGCCGGGTCGTCGCCGGTTCCCGACCGGTACGGCCCGGCGACGAGCACCATGAGCGGAGTTGCGTTCATGCGCGTATGGTGCACAAACGCGCAGAGAAGCGCAACCAACCGCGCAGAAGCGGGCGCTCACGCGTGGTGCGCGTCGAGCCACTCCGTGATGCGGAGCACCGCGGTCCGGCGGCGGCGGAAGTACGTCGCGCGGCTGATGTGCAGGCCCCAGTGGACGCTCTCGTGCGCGCGCCCCTCGAAGTACGACCGCTGCACGATCAGCCGCAGGAGCTCCTCGTCGTCGTCCTCGCCGAACGCCTGCGCGACCGCGTCCTCCAGCAGCGCGCGCACGGCGATGGCGCGCTCGGCGGGCGGGAGGTCGACGGGCGCGAGCGCGTTGCCCGCGAGGCGCGACGGCCGGTTGAAGTCCCGCAGCGCGTCCTGGACGTCGTCGAGCCGCACGGCCGGGGCGGGCGTGGGCGCCGGCGTGAAGATCAACTGCGCGCCGGTCGGACGTGTCGCGGTGCGGCGGTGGTCGTCGGCGAGCGGGAGGCGGCCCACGAACCAGACGGCGGCGGGGGCGGTGGGGGCGGCGGGAGAGAGCGTCAGCATGGCGATGATCCTGCGCTCGCCGCGACACCCCGACAACAGGGCACGACCCTGAACCGAACCCTGGTGTTGCGGGCGCCGCGAGGCCCGCCGGAGCGGGTGCGACACTGGATCGCCTCATGGCCTCGGTCCTCAGCGTCAACGTCGGCACCCCCAAGGACGTCAACACCGGCAGGCGCATCGTGCGCACCGCGATCTGGAAGACCCCGGTCGAGGGGCGCGTCGCCGCGCGCGGCGTCAACCTCGAGGGCGACGACCAGGCCGACCGGCGCGTGCACGGCGGGCCGCACAAGGCGGTGTACGCCTACGCGATCGAGGACACGCGGTGGTGGGAGCAGGAGCTCGGCCGCGAGCTCGGCCCCGGCGCGTTCGGCGAGAACCTCACCCTGAGCGGCGTCGACTGCACGAACGCGCGCGTGGGGGAGCGGTGGCAGATCGGCTCGGCGCTGTTCGAGGTCGTGCAGCCGCGGCTGCCCTGCTTCAAGCTCGGCGTGCGCCTCGACGACCCCCGCATGCTCAAGCGGTTCGCGCAGGCGAGCCGGCCCGGCGCGTACCTGACGATCGTCACCGAGGGCGACGTCGGCGCGGGCGACGCGGTCACGATCGCCGCACGCCCCGAGCACGATGGGACCATGCGGCTCATCAGCGACGCGCTCCTGCTCGACGAGGGCCTGCGCGCGAAGGCGGCGGAGACCCCCGGGCTGATCCCGGATCTCCAGCGCTGGCTGGCCGAGACGCCCGTGGCCTGAGTGGGCGCGCGGATCGCGAAGGTCGAGCCGCTGACGACGGCGCGCGCGCTGCGTGGGCCGTTCGACTACTGGCTGCCCGACGGCGCGGGGAAGGGCTCGCTCCTCGCCGTCCCGTTCGGACACCGCGACGTGACCGGCGTCGTGGTCGACGTCGCGGACACGAGCGAGGTCGCGCCCGACAAGCTCGTCCACCCGCGCCGCGTGCTGCCGGAGGACCTCCCGCCCGACCTCGTCGACCTCGCGCGCTGGATGGCCGCCGAGTACGCCTCGACGTTCGCCCGCGCGCTCCAGCTCGTCCTCCCGCCCAGCGGCGCCCGCGCGAAGACCGCGCTGTGGGCCGAGCGGACCGCCGCGGGCGACGCGGCGCTGCGGGGCGAGGCGGACGGTCGTGCGCCGACCGAGACCCAACGCGCGCTGCTCGAGAGCCTGCCGCGCTGGACCGGCGCGGACACCGCGGCGCTGCGGCGCATGGAACAGCGGGGGTGGGTCAGCGTCGGGTCGCGACCGCGCCGGAGGGTGGTCGACCACGCGCAGGTCGGCGCGCGCGGCGCCCGGCCGACCCTGACGGACGCCCAGCGCGCGGCGCTCACGGAGATCGAGGCGGCGCTCGCCCGTGGCGAGGTCGAGCAGCTCCTCCTGCACGGCGTCACGGGCAGCGGCAAGACGGAGGTCTACCTCGGCGCGGTCGAGGCGGCGCTGCTCGCGGGCCAGGGCGCGATCGTGCTCGTCCCCGAGATCGCGCTCACGCCGCAGATCGTCAGCCGCTTCGTCGCGCGGTTCGGCGACACGGTCGCGGTGCTGCACTCCAAGCTCTCCAAGGGCGAGCGCTACGACGAGTGGCAGCGGCTCAGGACCGGCGAGGCGCGCGTCGCGGTCGGCCCCCGCTCCGCCGTGTTCGCCCCCATCGAGGAGCTCGGGCTCATCATCGTCGACGAGGAGCACGACCCCAGCTACAAGCACGAGGGCGACCCGCGCTACGACGCGCGGCACGTCGCGACCAGGCGCGGAGCCGTGGTCGTGGCGGGCTCGGCGACGCCGCGGCCGGAGTCCGCCCACGCGCTGCGGACGCTCAAGCTCCCCGACCGCGTCGACGGCGCGCACCTCCCGCCGGTCACGCTCCTCGACATGCGCGGCGTGAGCAGCGCGCTGCACCCCGACACCGTCGACGCGCTCCACACCTCGGACAAGTCGATCGTGCTGCTGAACCGGCGCGGGTGGTCGAACTTCCTCACCTGCGGCTCGTGCAGCCACGTGTGGATGTGCCCGGAGTGCGACGTCTCGCTCGTCCTGCACCGCGCGCAGGGGTTCCTGGCCTGCCACCACTGCGGCCACCGCGCGCGCATCCCCACGAAGTGCACCGAGTGCGGGAGCGTGAGCGTCGCCCGCCACGGCGCCGGCACCGAGCGGCTGGAGCACGAGCTGCACGAGGCGGGGCTCACCGTCTTCCGCCTCGACGCCGACGTGCAGCGCCCGCAGGAGATCCTCGCGCGGTTCGAGCAGGCGCCGCGCGCCGTCCTCGTCGGCACGCAGATGGTCGCCAAGGGCCACGACTTCCCCGACGTGACGCTCGGCGTCGTGCTCGACGCGGACGCGACCCTGCGGTTCCCCGACTTCCGCGCCGAGGAGCGCACGTTCGCCCTCGTCGCCCAGCTCGCCGGCCGGGCCGGGCGGGGCAGCGCGGCGGGCCGCGTGCTCGTGCAGGCGATGGACCCGCACGCGGAGGTGCTGATCCACGCCGCGCACCACGACGCGGAGAGCTTCCTCGACGGCGAGCTGCAGCGGCGGAAGGCCCTTCGCTACCCGCCGTTCTCCACGCTCGTCCGCATCACGACCGCGAGCGTCGGGCTCGCGGACGCGCAGCGCGCCGCGGACGCGATCGCCGCCGGCATCCGGTTCGACCTGCCGCCCGGCTCCATGCTGGGCCCCGCGCCGCTGTTCCGCCTGCGCGGCAAGGAGCGGTTCGTGCTGCTGCTGAAGGTGCCGGTCGAGCAGCGCGCGCAGACGGTGGCGGTGATCGCGGCGGCCGTCGAGGCGGTCGCGAAGGACCGCGCGCACAAGGACGTCGCGTTCTCGGTCGACGTCGACCCGCAGTAGCGATTCAGCCAACGTTCAGATTCGTCGAAGAGACTCGGCCGCATCATGCGCGTGCTGGTGGTGGACGACGAGCCTGCGGTGCGCGACGCGCTCGGCCGGGCGCTCGCCGTGGAGGGGCTGGAGGCCAGGCCGGTCCACGACGGGACGCAGGCGCTGACCGCGCACGCGTCCGAGCCGGCCGACCTCATCCTGCTGGACGTCCTCATGCCCGGGATCGACGGGCTGGAGGTGTGCCGGCGGCTGCGCCGGGTGGGCGACCGGACGCCGGTCCTGATGCTCACCGCGCGGGACGAGGTGAGCGACCGGGTCGCGGGTCTGGAGGCCGGCGCCGACGACTACCTCGTCAAGCCGTTCGCGGTCGAGGAGCTGCTGGCCCGCATCCGCGCGCTGCTGCGCCGCTCGGCCTGGGAGGGCGGCGAGGACGAGCCCGAGGACGCCCCGCTGCCCGAGCTGCTGCGCTTCGACGACCTCACGCTCGACCCGGTCGCGTACGAGGTCCACCGCGGCCGCCGGCTGATCGAGCTCACCCGCACCGAGTACCTGCTGCTGGAGCTGTTCCTCCGCCACCCGCGCCAGGTCCTCACCCGCGCCCAGATCTTCGACCGCGTCTGGGGCTACGACTTCGGCCCCGCCTCCAACTCGCTGGAGGTCTACGTCGGCTACCTGCGCCGCAAGACCGAGGCGGAGGGGGAGCCGCGGCTCCTCCACACCGTGCGCGGCGTCGGCTACGTCCTGAGGAGCGCCCAATGAGGCACCGCACCGTCCTGCTCACCGGCGCCGGCGTCGCGACGGCGATCGTCCTCGCGGCCGTCGGGACGTGGCTGATCGTCCGCGATCAGCTCCGCGGCCAGGTCGACCGGGCGCTGGCTGCCCAGGTCGGCCAGGTGCGCGCCGTCGACCCGCGCGGGGACGTGCTGGCGATCGGCACCCGCGAGGCCCGCCCGCTGGGGCCGGCGGTGAAGGTGCTGCGGCGCGAGCCGGCCGCGCCGGGCGGACCCGGGTCCGGCGACGCGGTCTTTCGCGCGGCCGTGCCCCCGGATCCGCTCGGCGGCGCGACCGCGTCGGTGCAGGTCGTCACCGCCGGCGGCGGCGAGCTGCCGCCGATCGGCGGCTCGCTCCTGCCGGTCACCGACGCGGTCCGCGCGGTGGCGAGCGGCCGGCGCGGCGACTACTTCGAGGACGCGCACGTCGGCGACACGCACGTCCGCGTCCTGGTCGCGCAGGCGCCCGGCGGCGGCACGGCGCTGATGCTCATGCGGCCGCTGAACGAGGTCGACAGCACCCTGCGCTCGCTCGCGTTCCTGCTCGCCGTCATCGGCCTGCTCGGGGTCGGCGGGGCGATCGGCCTCGCGCTCGTGGTCGCGGGGGCGTTCGAGACCGTGCTCGCGAAGCTGCGCCGCTCCCAGGACGCCCAGCGCCAGCTCGTCGCCGACGCCTCGCACGAGCTGCGCACCCCGCTCACCAGCGTCCGCACGAACGTCGAGCTGCTCGGCCGCCACCCGGCGCTCCCGCCCGAGGAGCAGGCGCGCGCGATCGCCTCGGCGCGCGACCAGCTGGAGGAGCTGACCGTCCTCGTCGGTGACCTGATCGACACCGCCCGCGACGGCCCGGTGCCGGACGCCGAGCTGGAGGAGCTGCGCCTCGACGTGCTCGTGGAGGAGGCGGTGGAGCGGGCGCGCCGCATCGCGCCCGACCGCGTCTTCAGCCTCCACCGCGAGCCCGTGCTGGTCACCGGCTCGCGCCGCCGGCTCCACCGAGCCGTGACGAACCTCCTGGACAACGCGATCAAGTTCGGGCCGCCAGGACGTGAGGTGGAGGTCAGCGTGGACCACTCGGGGGTCGCGGTGCGCGATCACGGCCCCGGGTTCGACGCGGCCGACCTGCCGCACGTCTTCGACCGCTTCTACCGCGCCGACGGCGCCCGCGGCGTGCCCGGCTCGGGGCTGGGCCTCGCGATCGTCCGCCACGCGGCCGAGGCCCACGGCGGAGCCGTCCTCGCGGAGAACGCGGCGGGCGGCGGCGCGCGGCTGACGCTCGCCCTGAGCGGCGGCGTCGCCGCTTCAGCGACCTCCTAGCCCGCGTTCAGCCGCTTCTCAGCCGCGCGGCGTGAGCTGCGCGGCATGAGACGAGCACTGACGGTCCTCACGGTCTGCGCGGCGGCGGCGACGTTCGCGGCGTGCGGCGACGACGGCGACGACGGCTCCACCGCGAACGCGAGCGGCGGCGGCACCAACTCGAGCGAGGAGGTCAGCCCCCAGGACGCGGCGCTCGACTTCGCCCGCTGCATGCGCGAGAACGGCGTCGACATGCCCGACCCGCAGGTCACCGAGGACGGCGGCATGATCATGATCCGGCCCGGGAAGGGCGCGAAGCTCGACGAGGGCGAGGGGCCGAACCCGACGCGCGAGAAGGCGCAGAAGGCGTGCGAGAAGCACCTCAAGGCGATGCGCCGCGAGGTCACGCCCGAGAAGCGCGAGGAGATGGAGGACAAGATGCTCGCGCTCGCCAAGTGCATGCGCGGCGAGGGCGTCGACTTCCCCGACCCGCAGCCGGGCCGCGGCCTGAACATCGACCGCAAGATGGCCCAGCAGCCCGGCTTCCAGCAGGCGCACGAGAAGTGCCACGAGCAGGTCGGCCTGCCGTCGCCGGGCTCCCCGGAGGGTGACCAGTGACGACGGCGGCGCAGCGGGTCCCGCCGGACATGGCCACCGGCCCCCGCAACCGCGCCCGTACGGCCGTCGTCCTCGCGGTGGGCGTCACCGCCGGCGCGGCGCTGTGGGGCCTCGCGACCCAGGGCGACGGGAGCGATCCGGCGCCCCAGGCGGAGGTCGCGACCGGCGTGGCGGCGGTCGAGACGCGCGAGCTGGTCGACCGCGAGGACGTCGACGGGACGCTCGGCTTCGCGGGCAAGCGCACGGTCGCCGCGACCACCGGCGGCACGCTCACGCGGGTCGCGGAGGAGGGGCGCACGGTGACGCGCGGGCACTCGCTCTTCGCGATCGACGACACGAGCACCGCGTACGTGATGTACGGCGAGACGCCGGCGTGGCGCGCGCTGTCGACGAGCGTCACCGACGGCCCGGACGTCGAGCAGCTCGAGCGCAACCTGCGCCGTCTGGGCTACGACCCCGACCACGACATGACGCTCGACGAGGACTTCGACTGGGCGACCGCCGCCGCCGTCCGGCGCTGGCAGGACGCGCGCGGCGTCACGGAGACCGGGACGGTGCCGCTCGGCGACGTCGTCTTCGTGGACGGCCCGGTGCGGGTCGGCTCGCACGAGGCCGAGGCCGGCGACGCGGTCGGCCGCGGGCGGCCGGTGACGAGCCTGTCGACGCGGGCCCGGATCGTCACCGCGCGGCTCCCGGCCGGCCGGCAGAGCCTGGTCGAGCGTGGGGACACCGTGACCGTCACGCTGCCCGACGGCTCCGAGGTCGGCGGCCGCGTGAGCGAGGTCGGCCGGGTCGCGTCCGTGCAGGGCGAGGGTGAGGAGGCGACGGTCAAGCTCGAGATCGCCCTGCGCGGCAAGGAGGCCGACGCGCTGGAGCTGGACGGCGCGCCGGTCGCCGTCGGCGTCGCGCAGAGCGAGGCCGAGCGGGCGCTGGCCGTCCCCGTCGAGGCGCTGCTCGCGACGGGCCAGGGCCGGTACGCCGTGGAGCTCGCGGGCTCCAAGAAGCTCGTGCCGGTCGAGCTCGGCGGGTTCGCGGACGGCTGGGCGGCGGTCTCCGGCGCCGGCCTGCGCGACGGCACCAAGGTCACGGTGCCGCGATGACCGCGCTCGCCCCGTCGCGGACCCCCGTCCTCTCCCTCCGCGGCGTCGGCAAGACGTACGCGGGCGGCGTGCACGCGCTCGACGGCGTCGACCTCGACGTGGACGACGGCGAGCAGGTCGCGATCGTCGGGCGCTCGGGCTCGGGCAAGTCGACGCTCCTGCACGTCACGGGGACGCTGGAGCGGCCGTCGACCGGGACGGTGACGATCGCCGGCCACGACGTGGACAGCCTCAGCGACGCCGAGCTGGCCGGCCTGCGGGCGCGCACGATCGGGTTCGTGTTCCAGCAGTTCTTCCTGCTCGACGGGATGACGGCGCTGGAGAACGTGGCGGAGGGCCTGCTCTACGCCGGCATCCCGCGCGCCGACCGGCTCGCGGCGGCGGAGGAGGCGCTCGAGCGCGTGGAGCTCGGCCACCGGATGCACCACCGGCCCAACGAGCTGTCGGGCGGCGAGCGCCAGCGCGTCGCGGTGGCGCGGGCGGTCGTCCACCGGCCGCGCATCCTGTTCGCCGACGAGCCGACGGGCAACCTCGACACGGCCACCGGGGCGCAGGTCCTCGAGCTCCTCCGCGGCCTCGGCACGACGCTGCTCGTCATCACCCACGACCGCGAGGTCGCGGCGGCGCTGCCGCGGCGGGTGGAGCTGCGCGACGGGCGGCTGGTCGCATGATCGCGTCGAAGGTGCTGCCCGCGGACCTCCCGCGACTGGCCGCCGTCGGCCTGCGGACGCGCCGCCTGCGGGCCGTGCTCTCCGCGCTCGGGGTGGCGATCGGCATCGCGTCGCTGGTGGCGATCCTCGGGCTCAGCGCGTCCTCACGGGCGGAGCTGCTCGACCGGCTCGACCGGCTCGGCACGAACCTCCTGCAGGTCACGCCCGGCCAGACGATGTTCGGCGACCAGGCGACGCTGCCCGACCAGGCGCGCGGGATGCTCGCGCGGGTGGACGGGGTGGAGAACGTCGCCACGGTGACGCGCACCGACGCGATCGTGCGGCGCACGGACAAGATCCCCGCGGAGGAGACCGGCGGCATCTCGGTCGGCGCGGCCGACACGAACCTCCTCGGCGGCCTTGAGGCGCGGGTCGCGCGCGGGCGCTTCCTCGACGCGGCGACGTCGCAGGGCCAGGCGGTCGTGCTCGGGGCGGTGGCGGCGGAGCGGCTCGGGATCTCCCGGCTCGGCGTGCGCGTGACGATCGGCGGGCGCTGGTGGACGGTGATCGGCATCCTCGCGCCGATCGAGCTCGCCCCCGACCTGGACCGCAGCGTGCTCGTCGGCCGGCCCGCGGCGGAGCGGCTGCTCGACGCGGGCAAGGACGCGAGCGTGGTCTACCTGCGCGCCGATCCGGACCGCGTCGAGGCGGTGGCCGCGGTGCTGCCGACCGCCGCGAACCCGGAGGCGAGCGACGAGGTCGAGGTCAGCCGGCCGTCGGACGCGCTGGAGGCCAAGGCGGCCGCGGACGACGCGCTCACCGGCCTGCTCGTCGGGCTCGGCGCGGTCGCCCTGCTCGTCGGCGGGATCGGGATCGCCAACACGATGGTCATCGGGGTGATCGAGCGGCGGCCGGAGATCGGGCTGCGCCGCGCGCTCGGGGCGACCCGGCGGCACGTGCGGGTGCAGTTCCTCGGCGAGGCGGTGCTGCTCGCGGGCGGCGGCGGCCTGGCGGGCGTCGCGATCGGCGCGGCGGTGACCGGCGTGTACGCCGAGGCGCAGGGGTGGCGCGCGGTGGTGCCGCCCGAGGCGGTCGTGCTCGGGCTCGCCGCGGCGCTGGCGATCGGCGCGGTCGCGGGGCTCTACCCGGCGGCGCGGGCCGCACGGCTCAGCCCGACCGAGGCGCTACGAACCGCGTAGGCGGCGCTTCCAGCGGTGCGCGCGGCGCTTGGCCGCGTGCTCGAGGTGGCCGAGCGTGCCCTTGTGGGAGGGCAGCTCGGTCGCCTCTTCCGCGTCGATCGTCAGCGTCACCTTGCGGTTGGTGATCTCCGCGACCTCGGGCGCGTCGACGAAGCGGCGGCCGTCGTCGGTCTTCACGACGATGCCGTCGAAGATGTGCTCGCGCGCGTTGTCGAGCACCTGCGCGACCGTGCCGAGCGTGACGCCGTCGCTCGTCACCACCGGCGTCCCGCGCGGCAGGACCTTGTAGCCGATCCGGTGCTCGTCCTCGTCCATGCCTCGAACCCTACGGGTGCATAGACTCGGAACCGCATGAGCGAGGAGCAGCTCGACACCGAGGTGGAGCCGGTCGAGGAGCGGCCGGTCCTGGATCCCGAACGGGCCGCGCGGCGCCAGGCGGCGCTCCGGCACATCCGCCAGTACGGCGATCCGGTGCTGAAGACGCGCGCCCAGCCGGTGGCCGTCTTCGACGACGCGCTGCGCCGGCAGATCGAGACGATGGGCCAGCTGATGGAGGACTCGATCGGGATCGGGCTCGCCGCGCCGCAGGTCGGCATCACGCAGCGGCTCTTCGTGTACCGGGTCGAGCCCGACTCGCCGCTGCAGGTGATCGTCAACCCCGAGGTCGAATGGTCCTCGCGCGACAAGGAGTGGATGGAGGAGGGCTGCCTGTCGCTGCCCGACGTCCACGTCGAGGTCGAGCGGCCGGTGCACATCCGCCTGCGCGCGCAGGACGCGTACGGGGACGAGATCCTCGTCGAGGCGAGCGGGCTGGAGGCCCGGGTCATCCAGCACGAGTCCGACCACCTGGACGGCGTGCTGATCCTCGACCGCACGACCCGCGAGCAGCGCAAGGACGCGATGCGGGCGCTGCGCGAGGCCGAGCAGCAGCGGTCGGCCCCGGTCTAGCGTGCGCACGGTCTACCTCGGCACCTCCGCGTTCGCCGCGGCGATCCTGCGGCGCCTGGCGGCGAGCGACCACCGGCCCGTGCTGGTGGTGACGCGGCCCGACGCGCCGAAGGGCCGCGGGCGCAGGCTCGCGCCGCCGCCGGTGAAGGACGTCGCGGAGGAGCTGGGGATCGAGGTCTTCCAGCCGGCGAACGTCAACGACGACGAGAGCGTCGAGCGCATCGCCGCGGCGGAGCCCGACGCGGTCCTGCTGTGCGCGTTCGGGGCGCTCATCAAGGAGCCGCTGCTGTCGCGCTTCGGCGCGATCCTCAACGTCCACCCGTCGCTGCTGCCGCGGTGGCGCGGCGCGGCGCCGGTCGAGCGGGCGATCATGGCGGGCGACGACGCGACGGGCGTGGCGATCATGGCGCTGACCGCCGGGCTCGACGACGGGCCGGTCGCCGTGTGCGGGCGCGAGGTGATCCGGCCCGACGACACGTACGCGACGCTGGTGGAGCGGCTCGAGCCGCTCGCGGCGGACCTGCTCCTGAGTGTCCTCGACGAGCAGCCGCCGTTCGAGGAACAGCCGTCCGAGGGCGTGACGTACGCGGAGAAGATCACCGCGGAGGACCGCACGCTCGACCCGGCGCGGCCCGCGAGCGAGCTGGCGCGCGTCGTGCGGGCGCTGACGCCCCACATCGGCGCGCGGATCGCGCTCCCGGATGGCACGATGCTCGGCGTGCGCGACGTGGCCGTGAAGATGGACGGGCCCGCGACGGGGGAGTGGAGCGGCGAGGACGGCTGCCTGCTCGTCGGCACCCCGGACGGCGCGCTGGAGCTGCGCGAGGTCCAGCCGCCCGGCAAGCGCTTCATGCCCGCCGCGGACTACCTGCGGGGCCGGCCCCTGTGAGGCCGGAGGAGATCTCCAAGCCCGACAAGCCGCTCTTCCCGGACGGCACGACGAAGCTCGACCTCGCCCGCCACTACGACCGGGTGGCCCCGTTCATGCTGCCCCACGTCCACGGGCGGCCGCTCAACCTCGAGCGCTATCCGGACGGGATCGAGGGCAAGCAGCTGTTCACGCAGCAGGCGCCCAAGCACTTCCCCGACTTCGTGGAGCGCGTGCGCGTGCCGAAGAAGGGCGGCTTCGTCGACCACGTCGTCGTGGCGAACCGCGAGACGCTCGTCTACCTCGCCGGCCAGGCGTGCATCGCGCTCCACGCGTGGATGTCGCGGCGTGACCGGCTGGAGCGGCCCGACCGGCTCGTGCTCGACCTCGACCCGTCGGTGGACGACTTCGCCGCGGTGCGGCGGGCGGCGCTGGAGGCGGGCGACCTGTTCCGCGAGTGCGGGCTGGTGCCGCACGCGCTGGTGACGGGCTCGCGCGGGGTGCACGTCGTGGCGCCGCTCAAGCGGACGTCCACGCACGAGACGGTGGCCGAGGTAGGGCTGAAGATCGCCGCGGTGCTGGAGGAGCGCGACCCCGACGCGCTCACCACCGAGTTCCGCGTCGCGAACCGCGGCGACCGCATCTACCTCGACGCGGGGCGTGTGCGGTGGGGCCACACCGCGGTCGCGCCCTACAGCGTGCGGGCGAAGGACGGCGCGCCGGTGGCGACGCCGATCGCGTGGGAGGAGCTGCGCGACGACGCGCTCCGCCCGGACGCGTGGACGGTGCACACCCTCGCGGAGCGTCTGGAGACCGTCGGCGACCCCTGGGCCGACATCGCGGCGTCAGCCCGCGGCCTCTCTGAAGCGCGCCGCGCCCTCGGCCTCACCTGAGGTCATGCGCCTTCTCGACCCATATGGTCGAAAAGGCGCATGACCCGAGCGCGGGGTGCAGAGGAACGCTACGCGGCCGCGGCCGCTGCGGCGGCCCACTGCTCGTCGAGCGCGGGCGGGCGCAGCTCCGCCGCCTGCCACGAGCGCTCCAGATAGCCCAGCCGCGTCGCCTCCAGCGTCCGCTGCGCCGCGACACCCAGGCCGACGAGCCCGGTCAGCGCCACGTGCGCCTGCCGGACGGCCCGGTGGGCGTGCTGCATCTGCGTGACGAGCCACGGCGTCGCGAAGCACCGTTCGATCGCGGTCGCGCCGTGGATCGCGAGCATCAGCGCGTGCTCGGTCGACGGCGGCGCCGCCACCCGCGGCAGCCACGACGGGCCCGCCTCCTGCACCAGCACGAACAGCGCGTCGCGGACGCCCGCGAGCAGATGATCGGAGGCCGCGTACGCCGCCAGCCCGAAGCCGTCGTGGGCGGCCCACAGCCGCTGCTCGCTGCGCGGGTCGATCCCCGCTTCGAGCAGGGACTCGCACGCCGTACGGCCCTGCTCGACGATCACGTAGGCGAGCGCCTGATCGTCGTTCCACCACTCCCGCATGACGGTGATGAAGCTACCCGTGGCCGCGGCGTTCGTACCCTGGCCCGGTGCCCGCGTCGCCCGCCCGCCAGCTCGCCTTCCAGGTCGTCCGGCGTGTGTTCGAGGACGGCGCGTACGCCGACCAGGCGTTCCACGCGCAGGCGCGCGACCTGGCCCCGCGGGACCGCGCGTTCGCCCGCCAGCTGGCGTACGGGACCGTCCAACGCCGCCGCGCGCTGGACCACGTCATCACCCGCCACACCGCCAACCGCAAGCTCGATCCGCCCGTCCGCGCGGCGCTGCAGCTCGGCGCGTTCCAGCTCCTCTTCCTCGATGGCGTGCCGGCGCGCGCGGCGGTCGCGGAGTCGGTCGAGCTGGTCAAGCGCCACCCCGGGCAGGGGCTCGTCAACGCGGTCCTGCGCAAGGTGGCGCAGGAGGGGCGCGCCGCGCTGGACGGCGCGCCGGTCGAGGTCGTCGAGTCGTACCCGGGCTGGCTCGCGAAGCTGTGGCGCGAGGCGTACGGCGACGAGACCGCGACCGCGCTGATGCGCCGGATGAACGAGCCGGCCGAGCTGGCGTTGCGTCCCAACACGCTGCGGACCACGGCGCAGCAGCTCGCGGAGGCGCTGGGTGACCAGGCGCGCGTGGCCGACGACGGCGCGGTGATCGTCGACGGCCCGTTCGACGCCCACGGCCACCCGCTCTTCGCGGCGGGCCACTTCATGCCGCAGTCGCGCTCCTCCCAGGCCGTCGCCCGCCTCCTCGACCCCCAACCGCAAGAGCGCGTGCTCGACCTCTGCGCCGCGCCCGGCAACAAGTCGTCGCACCTCGCCGCGCTGATGGAGAACCGCGGCGAGATCGTGTCCGTCGAGCACCACGCGGGCCGGGCCGAGCAGCTGCGCCAGACGTGCGCGCGGATGGGCACGACGATCGTGCACGTCCGCGAGGGTGACGCGGGGGAGCTGCGCCCCGACGACGCCGCGGCGTTCGACCGCGTCCTCGCCGACCCGCCGTGCAGCGGCCTCGGCACGCTCCAGGCCCGCCCCGACCTGCGCTGGCGGATGAACCCCGACCGCATCGCGGGCCTCGTCGCCGAGCAGCAGCGCATCCTGGCGGCCGCCGCGGCCGCGGTGAAGCCGGGCGGCGTGCTCGTCTGGTCGACCTGCACGCTCGACCCCGCGGAGAACGAGGGCGTGCTCGCCGGGCTGGCGGACTTCGACGTGGAGCAGGCCACGACGCTCTTCCCGCACGAGACGCGTTCGGCGGGCTTCCAGCTGACCCGCCTGCGCCGGAAGTAGTCTGCTGCGTTCATGACCGAGAAGGTGGAGCTGGGGATGGAATGCCCCCACTGCCACGAGCCGTGGCTGCGCCCGACGTCCCTGCCGGGCCGCTACCGCTGCGTGAACTGCCTCCACCGGTACGAGCTGCGCTCGGTCTGCCCGGGGTGCGGGGAGCACTCGACGATCGTGCGCATGAGCACGACCGCCATCGTCCGCTGCGTCCACTGCGGGGAGTCCATGCTGTGCGAGGTGTAGCCCCGTCGATCCTCAGCGCGGACTTCGCGCGGCTGGCGGCGCAGGTCCGCGAGGTGATGGACGCCGGCGCCAAGATCATCCACTGCGACGTCATGGACGGGCACTTCGTCCCGCCGATCACGTTCGGGCCGATGGTCGTCAGCCACCTGCGCGACGCGCTGCCCGAGGACGCGATCCTCGACGTCCACCTGATGATCGAGCGGCCCGAGCGGCAGGTGCCGGACTTCGTCAAGGCCGGCGCGGACAACATCACGTTCCACGTCGAGGCGACGCCGCACGTCGACTACACGGTGAACCTGATCCGCGAGGGCGGCGCGACCGCCGGCGTGGCGATCAACCCGGGCACGCCGACGAGCGCGATCGCCTTCGCGCCCGACCTCGCGCTGTGCATGACGGTCAACCCGGGCTGGGGCGGCCAGCCGTTCATCCCGCGCTCGATCGAGCGCGTAGCCGCGCTGCGCGCCGCGCTCGGGCCCGACGTCGACATCGAGGTCGACGGCGGCATCGACGCCAAGACCGCCGGGCCCTGCGCCGAAGCGGGCGCGGGCGTCTTCGTGGCGGGCTCCGCGATCTTCGGCAAGGACGACCCGGCCGCCGCGTTCCACGAGATCTCCGCCGCAGCGGGGTGTGGGTAGCCGTACGGGCGTTCGGCTCTGAGCGGACGATGATGTCCGTGCCATGCCGACCACCGTCCTGATCGTCGACGACCACCCGAGCTTCCGGGCCACCGCCCGGATGCTGCTCGAGTGCGACTCGGGCTGGACGGTCGCGGGAGAGGCGGCCACCGGCGCCGAGGCGTTGGTGCTGGCGCAGGAGCTGCAGCCGGACCTCGTCCTGCTCGACGTCAACCTCCCCGACACCGACGGCTTCGCGGTCGCGGCGGCGCTGGAGGGCATCGCGGTCGTGCTCGTCTCGAGCCGCGACGCGAACGACTACGGCCCGCGGGTCGCCGCCAGCGGGGCGCTGGCGTTCCTCACGAAGGCGGACCTGTCCGGCGACGCGCTGCGCGAGGTGCTCGCGCGATGATCGGCCTCAAGCGCGCGCTGATCCTGCTCGCGGCGGTCGGCGTCGTCCTCACCGTGCTGGGCGCGCTGATCGCGCTCAACAGCGACCACGTCGACGGCCGCGGCTTCCTGGCCGGCTACGGCATCGCGATCATGGCCAGCTACATCGGCGTCGGCCTGTACGCCTGGTGGCGCCGCCCGCGGAACCGCATCGGCGTGCTCATGACCGCCGCGGGGTTCTCCGCGTTCTTCCTGCCGCTCACCGGGTCGAACTCGGGGCTCTTCTTCACGCTCGGCAGCGCGCTGGCGTCGATCGGCTACATCATCGTCGCCCACCTCGTCCTGGCGTTCCCCACCGGCCGGCTGGAGACGCCGGGGCAGCGGCGGCTCATCGCGGCCAGCTACGCGCTCGGCGTCTTCGCGCCGCTGCTGTTCCTCCTGTTCAAACGGGAGTGCGACTGCGACAACCCGAGCACGCCGGAGAGCGCGTTCCTGATCGTCGACTCGCCGGACTTCATCGCCGTGCTCGACCCGGTCGTCGGCCTCCTCGGCGTCCTGCTCACCGGCCTGATGGTGCGCATCCTCGTGCGGCGCTGGCGCGACGCCGCGCCCCACGCCCGCCGGGCGCTCGCGCCGGTGCTGTGGACCGGAACCATGCTCGTCGTGACGCTGCTGCTCACGCTCGCGTTCGACACGATCGGGACGCCGGCGGACGACGCGGAGAGCGCCGTGGACCTGATCGGCATCACGACCGTGACGGCGGTCCCGTTCGCGTACCTGCTCGGGCTCGCGCGCAGCCGCTCGTGGCGGGCGGAGGCGATGACCGACGTCGTCGCCGGCCTGGGCACGCCGCGCTCGGAGCTGCGGGGCGTGCTGGCCGACGCGCTCGGCGACCCGTCGCTGGAGGTCGCGTACTGGCTGCCCGAGCGCGGCGGCTACGTCGACCACGACGGCCTGCCGATCCTGCTCCCCGCCGCCGACGACCCGCTGCGCGCAGCGACCGACGTGCGGCGCGAGGAGCGGCACGTGGGCGCGCTCATCCACGACGCGGTGCTCGCGACCGAGGAGCCCGAGCTGGTCAGCGCGGTCGCCAACGCGGCGGCGCTGGCGCTCGACAACGAGCGGCTCGACGCGGAGCTGCGCGCGCGGGTGGAGGAGCTGCGCCAGTCGCGCCAGCGGCTGCTCGAGGTCGGCCTGTCCGAGCGGCGGCGGCTGGAGCGCGACCTGCACGACGGCGCCCAGCAGCGGCTCGTCTCGCTCTCGCTCCAGCTCGGCCTGGTGACCCAGCAGCTCGACCGCGGCGGCACCGACGCGGCCCGTGAGCTGCTCGAGGGCGCCCGCGGCGAGGCCCGCGCGGCGCTGGAGGACCTGCGCGAGCTGGCCCGCGGCATCCACCCGGCGGTGCTGACCGACCGCGGCCTCGGCCCGGCGCTCGAAGCGCTGGCCGACCGCGCGCCCGTCCCGGTCGACGTCGACGGCGTGCCCGAGGAGCGGTTCCCGTGGGCGGTCGAGGCCGCCGCCTACTTCGTGGTCTCCGAGTCGCTCGCCAACGTCGCCAAGTACGCGCAGGCGTCGCACGCGCGCGTGCACGTCGCGCAGGAGCACGGCTGGGCGCTCGTGGAGGTCGCCGACGACGGCGTCGGCGGCGCCGATCCGGCCGGTGGGAGCGGCCTGCGCGGGCTCGCCGACCGTCTGGCCGCCCTGGATGGGAGACTCGAGATCGAGAGCGCCCCCGGGCGCGGTACGACCGTTCGAGCGAGGATCCCATGCCGGTAGACGACGCCAAGCAGCTGCGAGTGGCCCTGGCCGACGACCAGATGCTGCTGCGTGCCGGCATCGCCCGCCTGCTGGAGGACGCGGGGATGGAGATCGTCGCCCAGTCCGCCGACGCGGAGGACCTGCTGCGCAAGGTCGGGGCGCACCAGCCGGACGTGGCCGTGGTCGACGTGCGGATGCCGCCGACCCACACCGACGAGGGGCTGCGGGCGGCGGCGGAGATCCGCGCCAAGCACCCGGGCGTCGGCGTGCTCGTCCTGTCGCAGTACGTCGAGGAGGCGTACGCGCTGGAGCTGTTCGCCGAGGGTGCGGACGGGCTCGGCTACCTGCTGAAGGACCGCGTCGCCGACCTCGACCGGTTCGTCGAGAGCGTTCGGCGCGTGGGGGAGGGCGGGAGCGCGCTCGACCCCGAGGTCGTCGGCCGGCTGCTCGGCCGGCGTCGCCGGGAGGACCCGCTGGAGCCGCTGTCCCCGCGCGAGCGCGAGGTGCTGGGCCTGATGGCCGAGGGTCGCTCGAACTCGGGCATCGCCGAGCACCTGGTCGTCACCGAGCGCGCGGTCGAGAAGCACGTGACCTCGATCTTCACCAAGCTCAACCTCACGCCCGCGTCGGAGGACCACCGGCGCGTGCTCGCGGTCCTCACGTACCTGCGCTCCTAGGGGCATCCCTAGGAGCCCGTCCGGCCCACCCTGGGGGATAACCGTATTGCCGCCGCGGCGTCGGGCAGGGAGGCTACGCGGCGACATGAGCACGACGATCGCCTCCTGCACCGACCTCACGCGCCGCTACGGCGAGGGCGCCGCCGCCGTCGACGCCCTCCGTGGCGTCTCCGTCGCCTTCCCGCGCGGCGAGTTCGCCACGATCATGGGGCCATCGGGCTCCGGCAAGTCGACGCTCATGCACCTCATGGCGGGGCTCGACAACCCGACGAGCGGGTCGGTGGTGATCGATGACGTCGAGCTCTCGCGCCTGGACGACGGCAAGCTCACGCAGCTGCGCCGGGACAAGATCGGGTTCATCTTCCAGGCGTTCAACCTGCTGCCGGTCCTGACGGCGGAGGAGAACATCGTGCTGCCGCTGTCGATCGCGGGCCGCAAGCCGGATCCGGAGTGGCTCGAGACGCTGATCGGCGCGGTGGGGCTGGGCGACCGCCGCACGCACCGCCCGAGCGAGATGTCCGGCGGCCAGCAGCAGCGCGTCGCGGTCGCCCGCGCGCTGGTCACGCGGCCCGCGGTGGTGTTCGCGGACGAACCGACCGGCAACCTCGACTCGCACGCCTCCGCCGACGTCCTCGGCCTGCTGCGCCGCGCGGTCGACGACTTCGGCCAGACGGTCATCATGGTCACCCACGACCCCGAGGCCGCCGCGGTGTCGGACCGGATCGTCGAGCTGGCCGACGGCGCGATCGTCGACGACCGTCCGGTGGAGCGGGCCGCGGCATGACCCGCCTGACGCTCCGCTCGCTGGCGTCGCGCAAGCTCCGCACCGCGCTGACGGCGATGGCCGTCGTGCTCGGGGTCGCGATGATCAGCGGCACCTACATCCTCACGGACACGATCGACCGCGCCTTCGGGGACATCTTCCAGCAGGCGGCCGAGGGCGTCGACGTCTCCGTCACGCCGCGCCAGGCGGTCGACTCGCCCAACGCGCAGCAGGAGACGCCGATGGACGCGGCGCTCCTCGAACGCGTGCAGGCCGTGCCGGGCGTGACGGCCGCGCGCGGCGACATCTTCCGCAACGTCACCGTGCTCGACGCGGACGGCGACCCGGTCTCCACCGGCGGCGTCCCGACCTTCGCGGCGTCCGTCGCCGACGACCGGTTCGAGGCGTTCCGCGCCGTCGAGGGGCGGCTCCCGCGCAGCGACGGCGAGGCGGCGGTCGACAAGGACACGTTCGAGGACCAGGACTACGAGCTCGGCCAGCCGATCCGCGTGCTGGGCGACAAGGGGATCGTCTCGCTGCGGCTGGTCGGCGTGGCCAAGTACGGGTCGGTCGACTCGCTGGCGGGCGCGACGGTCGTGCTCACCACGCTGAACCGGGCCCAGCAGCTCACCGCGACCGAGGGGAAGTTCGACGACATCGTCGCGGCGGGCGACGGCTCGCTGTCGGCGGAGGCGCTGCGCGACCGGGTCAAGCAGGCGCTCGCGGGCGAGAAGGTCGACGTCCGCACCGGCCAGGAGAACGCCGACCAGGAGACGAGCGACACCCAGGAGGACCTGGGCTTCCTGCGCACCGCGCTGCTCATCTTCGGCGGCATCGCGGTGTTCGTCGGCGCGTTCGTCATCTCCAACACGTTCTCGATCACCGTCGCCCAGCGGACGGGAGAGCTGGCGCTGCTGCGGACCCTCGGCGCGTCGCGGCGGCAGGTACTGCGCAGCGTGATGCTCGAGGCGCTGCTGCTCGGCACGATCGCGGCGCTGCTGGGCCTGCTCGGCGGGCTGCTGGTCGCACCGGGCATCGTGGCGGCGTTCAGCGCGACCGGGTTCGACCTGCCCACGAGCGACACCGTCCTCGTCGGCCGGACGGTCGTGATCTCGCTCGTCGTCGGCATCGGCGTGACGCTGGCCGCGTCGGTCGCCCCGGCGCTGCGGGCGACCCGCGTGCCGCCGATGGCCGCGATGCGGGCGGGCGTCGGCCTGCCGCAGCGCTCCGGGCGGCTGCGCGTGGTGTTCGCGGCGATCCTGTCGGCGCTCGGCCTCGCCGGCGCGCTGCTGGGGTTGTTCGGCGGCGCGGAGGGTGGCGACGCGGCGGGCCTGCTGGGCGCCGGCGCGGGGCTCATCTTCCTCGGCGTCGCGCTCTTCTCGCCGCAGCTCGTGCGGCCGCTGGCGCGGGTCGTCGGCGCGCCGTTCCAGCGCCGCGGCGTCCCGGGGCGGCTGGCGCGCGAGAACGCGACCCGCCAGCCCGGGCGCACCGCGGCGACTGCGGCGGCGCTGATGGTCGGGCTCGCGCTGGTCACGTTCGTGTCGATCTTCGCGGCGGGCTTCCGCGCGTCGATCGACGAGATCGTGGATCGCCAGTTCGCGGGCGACCTGACCGTGCGCAACAAGGACGGCTTCTCCCCGATCCCCTCCGCCACGCGCGATGCGGTGGCGAAGGTGAACGGCGTCGAGAGCGCGACCGGCGTCCGGTTCGGCATGTCGCTCGTCGACGGCGACGAGACGATCACGTTCGGCGTCGACCCGCGCGACCTGACGAAGGGCTACAAGGTCGAGTGGGAGGAGGGCGACGACTCCACGCTCGCCGGCATGGGCGCGGGCGAGACGGTCGTGGCGGCGCCGTGGGCTGAGGACCACGGGGTGAAGGTGGGCGACACGCTCAACGTCATCACCACGACCGGCGAGCAGCAACGGCTCGAGGTCATCGGCTCGATCGACGAGGACGAGACCGGCCTGCTCGGCGGCGGCATCCTCGTCGCGAACGACCAGATGGCCGCCCACTGGAACGAGCGGCAGGACGCGTTCATCTTCCTGACCTTCGCGGGCGGGGCGGACGCCGGAGCCGCGCGGGCGGAGGTCGACCGCATCCTCGACCAGGACTTCCCCGTGGCGGAGTCGCAGGACCGCGAGGAGGTCAAGGACGCCCAGGCCGGCCAGATCAACCAGATCCTGGCGCTGTTCTACGCGCTGCTGGCGCTGTCGATCATCGTGTCGCTGTTCGGCGTGGTGAACACGCTGACGCTGTCGATCCACGAGCGGACGCGGGAGCTCGGGATGCTCCGCGCGATCGGCACGTCGCGGTCGCAGGTGCGCCGGACGGTCAGGTACGAGGCGGCGATCACGGCGATGATCGGGGCGGTGCTCGGGCTCGTGCTCGGCACGTTCTTCGCCTGGCTCGTGACGCAGCCGCTGATCGACGAGGGCTTCGCGTTCGAGCTGCCGGTCGGGACGATGGTCGTGCTGTTCGTCCTCGCGGGGCTGGCCGGCGTGGTGTCGGCGATCCTCCCCGCGCGGCGCGCCGCACGGGTGGACATCCTGCGGGCGCTCGCCTACGAGTGAGCGCCTGCGGGTAGTCGCCTGCACATATGGCAGGGACGTCCTCGGAGGAGCAGCAGCAGGCGCGCTTCACGGCCACGCCGTCGACCGCCCGGGTGGCGACCGGGCGGTCCGGCGTGTCCGACCGGCCGATCCGGGTGCCGCGGCTGCTGGTCGCGACGTCGGAGATCTCGTGGCGGCTGCTCGTCTGCGTCGCCGCGGGCGCCGTGGTCGTCTACGCGTTCACGCGGGTCGGGTTCGTCGCGTTCCCCGTCCTGATCGCGCTGCTGCTGTCGACGCTGCTCGTGCCGCCGGCGCGGTGGCTGGAGCGGCGCGGTCTGCCGCGCGCGCTGGCGACGACGCTCGTGTTCGTGGCGGGCATCGCGGTGTTCGCGGGCGTCGTGACGTTCATCGCGACGGCGGTCGCGCACGAGTCCGAGGAGCTGTCGCGCCAGGTGTCGTCGGGCGCCGACGAGCTCGGCCGGCAGGTCGCGAGCGTCACCGGGCTGGACGAGGCGGAGGTGCAGAAGCAGATCAACACGATCGACGACCGCATCCGCGAGAACTCCGACGCGATCCGCAACGGCGTCGTGTCGGGCGCGGCGGCGGCCGGGCAGCTCCTCGCCGGCCTCGTTCTGACGCTGGTCGTGCTGTTCTTCTTCGTCAAGGACGGGCCGCGGCTGTGGGACTGGCTCTGCCGCCTGTTCCCGCCCGCCCGGCGTCGCGCGCTCGACGACCTGGCCGAGCAGTCCTGGCAGGCGCTCAGCGCGTACGTGAAGGGCGTCTTCTTCGTCGCGCTCGTCGACGCGGTCGGCATCGGGCTGGGGCTGGTGCTGCTCGGGGTGCCGCTCGCGCTGCCGCTCGCGGTGCTGACGTTCGTCCTGGCCTTCGTGCCGATCGTCGGCGCGGTCGTCGCGGGCGCGGCGGCGATCCTCGTCGCGCTGGTGGCGCAGGGTGCGGGGACGGCGATCGCGGTGCTCGCGATCGTCCTGCTCGTGCAGCAGCTCGAGGGCAACGTGCTCTACCCGCTGATCGTCGGCCGCACCGTCGCGCTCCACCCGCTCGTCGTGCTCCTCTCGGTCGCGATCGGCGGCGCGCTCTACGGCATCGTCGGCGCGGCGCTCGCGGTCCCGATCGCGCTGATCGCGATGTCGGTCATCCGCGTCGTCCAGCGCCACTCGTCGCACGGCGAGGTCGCCGTGGGGCCGCCGCCGGTGCAGAACCCGCCCGCGTAGCCCGTTCGGCCGACAGGGGTGAAACGAGCCGGCGGGGGAGCGGCATGATGCCGCGATGCTCCAGCTCCTCTCGATCCCCGCGGCCGCCGTGCGCGCGCGTTCGCGCGGGCGGAGCGACGCGGAGCTGCTGCGCGAGGTGGGAGAGCGGCCGGAGGCGATCGGCGAGGTGTACGCGCGGTGGGCGCCGAAGCTGCACGCGCGGCTCGTGGCGCAGACCGGGGACCCGGTGCTGGCGGGCGAGGTGGTGGCGGAGACGTTCGCGCAGGCGCTGCTGCACGCCGGGCGGTTCCGGGACCCGGGGGACGGGTCCGCCGGGCCGTGGCTGCACGGAATCGCGACGAACCTGCTGCACCGCGCGTGGCGGCGCAACGCCGTCGACGCGCGGGCGCGGCGGCGGCTCGGGGTGGCCGAGCGGGTCGTGGCGGAGGATCACGCCGACGCGGCCGTCGAGCGCGCGAGCGCGGACTCGCGGCGGGCGGCGCTGGGCGCGGCGCTCGCGATGCTCCGCCCCGACCACCGCGCCGCGGTGGAGCTGCGCGTGGTCGAGGGCCTGGACTACGACGAGATCGCCGAACGGTTGGGCATCAAGGCCGCGACGGCGCGGGTGCACGTGTTCCGCGGGCTCGCCGCGCTGCGCCGGGCGATGGAGGACGACGCGTGAGCGCACCCCCACTGCCGCCCGAGCTGGAGCGCTTCGGGGACGAGCTCGTCGCCGCAGCCGCGCGTCGCGCGCCGGCCCGCGCGCGTGCCGCCCGCCGGCTGCGGGTCGTCTTCGCCACGCTCGTCGCCGCGCTGGGCGCGACCTCGCTCGCCGCCGCGACCGGCCTCGTTCCCACGCCGTGGGACGACGCGCCGCGCGCGGTCGTCTACACCGTCACCGCGGACGGCGGGCGGGGGGAGAGCGTGACCTGCCGCGAGCGCGACGGCGCCGCTCGCTGCCGCACCGACGTCCCGACCCCGCCGGTGGCGCAGCTCGCCGCGACGTTGGCGGAGCGTGGCGCGACGACCGGCCGCATCGACCTCGTCCGGCTGTGCGGGCGGGGGGCGGGAGCCGGCGCGGCCGGCGGTGGCTGTCGCACGCTTCCCTCCCGCGAGGCGGGGCGGGCGGTCGGCGACGGGGAGCTGCTGTGGGTGACGACCGTCGGGCTCAGGCCGGCCGCGCGCGGCGAGCGGGTCACGCTCTTCACGCCCGAGGCCTCGCGGGGCGCGCGCGACAGCCGCGCGACCCTCACGCTCGAGGGCGGGCCGCTCGGCGCGGAGCCGGTCACCTGCCTGGCCAACCCGCCGCAGGCGCGCATCTGCCAGCTGGTGCGCGAGCACACCACGCGCGGGGTGCTCGACACCGACGCGCTGCTCGCGGCGGCGGGCGCCACCGCGTACACGTACGAGAGCGGCCGCCTGTGCCCGCTCACCGGCAACCGCGCGTGCCGCGCGATCCGGCCCGAGACCGCCCGCGCGCTCGCCGCCGACCCCGCGCGGCTGGAGCGGCGCGGGCTCGCGGTGGTCTACACGCGGCAGGTCACCGCGCGCGGGTTCGCCAGCGTCCCGGCGCGCCCGCAGAAGCCTCGCCGCCGCTGACGATCGACGTCTTTGACCCGCATACCGGGTCATATCCGTCGATCGTTCCGGGGGACACGAGGCGCGTAACGCCGGCGGCGGCGCGCGGCATCACGGTGCGATGTCCCTTCGCACCCTCACCGCCGTCGCGCTCGCCGCGCCGGCGCTCCTCCTCACCGCCGCCCCGGCGGCAGCCCTCGATCTCCGCGCCGACGCCGACCGCGACGGCGCGCTGACCGCCGCCGACGACGCGCCCGGCCTGCCCGGCGCGCTCCTCCTCGCCAACCTGGACGACGACGGCGGGCGCTGCGCCGCCGACCTCAACCGGCGCCTGCGGGCACGCCTGCGGCTCGACGACCTGGGCGTCTGCAGCGACGCGTCCGACGCGAGCGTCAATGGCGCGCAGGACGAGCGCGACCTCGCCCGCGTCGAGCTGCTCCCCGATCCCGCCGCGACCGCCCCGGCGACCGTGTCCGTCGAGGGTCCCGGCCGCGTCTTCGCCCCGCGCGGCACGTGGCAGCCGGCGACCACCCTCACCGTCGACGAGCTCCGCGCCGGCACACAGCTCGCCGTCGAGGGCACCGACATCGCGCGGGATCCGGCGACGACGACGGTGAAGATCACGGTCGGCGACGCGAGCGTCACGCTCCGCCTCGCCCCGCTCATCGTCCCCGACGCGACCCGCACGGCCGAGACGCTGCTCGCCGACGTGCCCGAGTCGAAGGCCGAGATCCGCGCGGAGGCACGCCGCAACCGCGCGTTGTCGATCACGTACGCGCGCAAGGTGCTCGCGGACAAGCGCAAGGGCAGGACGGTCCCGCCCACGATGCGGGGCTTCGTCAAGAGCGAGCGCACGATCCGCCGCCACTACGACGAGATCTACCGCCGGCAGGTGCGGTTCGCCGAGGGCCAGCGGAGCTTCCTCACGGGGCTCGAGCGCGCGGTCGGCCGCGACGTGCGCCAGCAGGACTGGGTCGACCCGTGGGTGCAGGACGCGTTCGAGCCCGCCTACCAGGCGGTCCCCGTGGCGGGCGGCGGCGCGCAGGTCATGCGCGTCGCGATCATGTCCGGGACGCTGGTCGAGCGCGGGGAGATCGCGCCGACGAACTTCCACGCGCGGCGCTTCGCCGGCATCCTGCGCAACCTCCGCGGGGCCGACAGCGCCGTGGTCCACCACCGGGACGCGCCGGGCGCGCCGAGCGGCCTGGTCGACGCGTGGCTGGCGACGGGCACCATGGAGGCGACCCCGCCGGTGCCCGGCGCGCCCAACGGCAGGCTGATCGTCGGCGGCCGCTCGAAGGACGGCGTGGAGGGCGCGACGCGGCAGCTCGTCGACGCCCAGGGCGGCGCGCAGCCGTTGATCGAGCTGTACACCGGCTGGCTCGACATCGGCCACACGGACGAGATGCTGGCGTTCGTGAACGCGAGCACGCCCCGCGGATGGGCGGTGGTCGTCGCCGACCCGGAGGCCGCGCTCGCCACGCTCCGCAAGGTGCCCGGCCGGACGCCGGTGCTGAAGGGCCTGAAGGAGCTCGACGGCACGAGCGCGCAGGTGACGGCGAAGGAGGTGCTCGACGGCCCGATCGCCCGAGCGAGCCGCTTCGCCGCGGAGAACATCGAGACGCAGCTTGCGACCCTCCGCCGCGAGCTCGGCCTGACCGACGCCGACATCGTCCGCGTCCCGGTGCTCTACACGTGGGAGTCGGGCAAGCGCTACGTGAAGGCGTTCACCGGCAACACGGTCAACGGCGTCGCGCCGGCCGGCCGTACGTTCCTCGCGGTCGACCCGCACGGGCCGGTGACGAGGAGCGGCGACCTCTACCGCGCCGCGACGACGACCGCCCTCGCGAAGGTCGGCGTCACGACCCGCTTCGTCGACACCTGGCCGCTCCCGCACCTCGGCACGGGCGAGCTGCACTGCATGACCAACGCGCTCCGCGACCTCGGCGACGCGCGCTGGTGGACGCGATGACGCCGGCGAGCTCCTACCGGCGGTAGATCAGCGCGAGCAGCGCGCAGAGGACCGCGGTCGAGCCCGCGTACGCCACCTCGACGCGGACGAGCTCGTCGTCCACGAAGGGGAGCGCGATGAACGCGACGAGGAGCGCGGCGGCGAAGAGCCAGGCACCCGCGGCCGCGCGCTGGTGGCCGCGGGCGAGCGCCGCCTGGTTGAGCGTGCCGGCGGCGAGGTGGAAGCCCATGCCGAGCGCGACGACCGCCAGGCCGACGCGGCCGTAGTCGTAGTCGGCGCCGAACACGAGGTCCATCACCCACGGGCCGATCGCCAGCAGGCCCAGCGCGCACGCGCCCGCGAAGGCGGCGATGGCGAGCACCGTGACGCGGATCGCGCGATCGAACTCCGACCGGTCCGACGTCGCGTTCAGCGACGCGAGGTGGGGGAGGAGCGACGTCTGGATCGCCTGGAAGAGCTGGAGCGGCGCCCGCGCGATCAGCAGCGCGTTGAACACGAAGCCCGCCAGCGCCGCGTTCGACGACGTCGCGTCCGCCACCAGCACCGGTGCGTTGATGATCGTCTGCTCGGCGAGCATCACGAGGAAGACCGCGACGGCGAACTGCCCGCCCTCGCGCAGCGAGCCCGACGCGACGGCGGACGAGGACTCGGCGGCGTCCTCGGCGTCGACGAGGTCGGCGTCCGCCGGCGTGGCCTCGGCCCGCACCGTCCGCGACAGCGCCGCGGGGACGACGACCAGCGACAGCAGCGGCGCGGCCAGGATGCCCAGAGCCACAGCCGATTGACCCGACAGCAGCCCCACCGCGACGAGCAGCGGGAAGAGCACCCGCACCGACGACTCCACCAGCACGAGCCCGCCGTAGAGCGCGAACTGCTGGTTGCCCGCGAGCCACCCGCGGGCGAAGTACGACGCGGCGTAGGCGAGCACGCTGCCCACCAGCACCCAGTACAGCGTCGCGGAGCCGTCGAAGACGTCGTTCTCCAGCGGGTCCTTCAGGGCCAGAGCCACGACGAGGAACACCGCCGCGAAGGCGCCCTGGATCAGCAGCGGGGTGCGGAGCGAGTACGCGTCCGAACCCCGCGCCCGCCGCTCGGCGATCGACCGCGACAGCAGCTGCTCGATCGGCCGGTAGATCACCGACGCGACGACGAACACCACCGACCACAGGAGCGAGATGCCCTTGTAGTCGACCTCGTCGAGCACGTGGCTGGCCACCGCGAAGAACGCGAACGTGACCAGCCCGGTCACGGCGATCCCTACGGACAGGACACGCGCGCCCCGCCCGTAGGAGGAAGAGGACGAGGCGGGCTTAGCGCCCAACGCGGACGAGGAGCATCGTCCACGGGAACGGCGACCGGGCCTCGACGACCTCGCCGTGCTGCGAGAGCAGCTTGACGAAGCTCCGCTTGGACCAGTGGTTCACGTGGCCCGGGGTGTTGCCGAGGTCCTTCAGGTAGGCGCCGCGCGCCATGTTCAGCCCGCGCCACAGCGGCTCGCGGGGCACGCTCACCAGCAGCCACTTCGACGCGACCCGGGCCATCTCGGCCACGGTGTGCTCGGGATCCGGCACGTGCTCGAGCACCTCGATCGCCGTGGCGACCTCGAACTCGTCGTCCTCGAACGGCATGTTCTCGGCCTTGAGGATCTTGTACTCGAGGTTCGGCGCCTGGCGGTTCTCCCACTCGGCGTGCAGCTGCGGGTCGTCGAGGTCGATGCCGACGACGCGGCCGTCGATGCGCTGGGCCCACTTGTGCGTCAGCACGGCCTCGCCGCAGCCGACGTCGAGCAGCGTGCCCGGCGAGGCCTGGACGAACAGCTCCTCCAGCGTCCGCTCGAAGTTCGCCATGAGCCGGCGGACGACGGGGTTCGTGGAGCCGTACTTGTCGTACGTGTTGCCGGTGACCGTGCCTTCACGGTCGACGGTGACGGTGGGGGTCATACCTCG
Source organism: Parviterribacter multiflagellatus (assembly GCF_056863265.1). Taxonomy (NCBI): domain Bacteria; kingdom Bacillati; phylum Actinomycetota; class Thermoleophilia; order Solirubrobacterales; family Parviterribacteraceae; genus Parviterribacter; species Parviterribacter multiflagellatus. The sequence continues at coordinate 295,736 of NZ_JBXPIZ010000008.1, read as the reverse complement.
AGTGCCTCGTGCTCCTCGGTGCGCTGGCCCGCGCGCGCTCCGGTCGTGGGCGGATGCTCGCTGCCCTGGCCGGGCTCGTAGTGCGACGGCGGGATGTCGAGCTCGAGCTCGATGCGGCGCACGCGCTCGAAGACGCGCTGGAGCATGGTGGAGTTCGCGCTCAGCAGGTCGCCCAGGATCCCGAGCGCCGCGAGCAGCATCCCCGCGTTGAAGAGGACGGCCCCGAGGATCAGCGACTGCACGTGGCCCGCGCCGTCGTCCTCGACGACGTAGAAGTAGAGGAAGCGCGCCCAGATGACCATCGCGGCCAGCAGCACGATCACCGCGGCGCTCATGAACACCTTCAGCGGCTCGTAGCGCGTGTAGATGCGGAAGATCGAGAGGCCGTTGCGGCGGACGTACGACCACATCGACGGGAAGAGCCGCGACTCGCGCGTCTTCTCGTTCGTCCGGATCGGGACGTGGCCGACGGCGATGAACTGCTTGCCCGCCTGGATGATCGTCTCGAGCGTGTACGTGAACTTCGAGACGACGATCAGCTGCATCGCGGCCTCGCGGTTGTACGAGCGGAAGCCGGACGTCGTGTCGGGCACGGTCGTCTCGGACGCCTGCCGCACGACCCACGAGCCGAGCCGCTGCAGCGACTTCTTCAGGGGCGAGAAGTGCTCGATCCCCATGACCTCGCGGTCGCCGACGACCATGTCGGCCTCGCCCGCGACGATCGGCGCGGTGAGCTTGCCGATGTCGGCGCCGTTGTACTGGTTGTCGGCGTCGGTGTTGACGATGACGTCGGCGTCGAGCTTGAGGCACGCGTCGAGGCCGGCCTGGAACGCGTACGCCAGGCCCTTGTTGGTGGTGAGGCGAACGATGTGATCGACGCCGTTGGCCTTGGCCACCTCGACCGTGCGGTCCGTCGACCCGTCATCGATGACGAGCCACTCGACCTTGTCGAACCCGGGGAGCTCCCGGGGAAGGTCGGCGAGGGTGGCCGGGAGCGTCTGCTCCTCGTTCAGGCAGGGGATCTGGATGATGAGCTTCATCGGGCGCCGCCTCTAGCCTACTTGCCTCCATGGAGAGCGCGACCCTCACCCGGCCGCGGGCGCTGCCCGCTGCCGTCAGCTCGTGGCCGTGGCCGGCGATCGGCTTCGGTCTTCTCTGCCTGGCCGCGCTCGCCGGCTTCCTCGTCTACCCGACGTACCCGAACTACGACTCGTACTACTCGATGCTCTGGGGGCGCGAGCTCCTGGAGGGCCAGCTCCCGATCTACGAGGCCTACCGCGCGCCGACGCCGCACCCGGCCGCGACGCTCGTCGGGGCGATCATCTCGCCGCTCGGCCACCACGCCGAGCGCGTGTGGATCTTCCTCTGCGTCGTCTCGTTCGTGGCGATGGTCGTCGGCGTCTACCGGCTCACCCGGTTCGCGTTCACGCCGCTCGTCGGCCTGGTCGCCGGCCTGCTGATCTGCACGCGGTTCGACTTCCCCTTCTACGCCGCCCGCGGCTACATCGACATCGCCTACATGGCGTTCGTCGTGTGGGCGGCGGTGCTGGAGGCCAAGTCGCCCAAGCGCGGCCTGACGGTCTTCGTCCTGCTGGGGATCGCGGGCACGCTGCGCCCCGAGGCGTGGGTGATGGCCGGCCTGTACTGGCTGTGGGTGTCGTGGAAGGCGACGTGGACCGAGCGCGTCAAGTACGCCGCCTACGCCGCGATCGGCCCGGCCGTGTGGGTGGGGACCGACTGGATCGTCACGGGGCAGCCGCTCTACTCGCTCACCTACACGAGCAACTTCGCCGAGGAGCTCGGGCGCAACAAGAGCGGCGGCGACCTGCCGTCGGCGATCTGGGCGTTCCTCGTCAAGCTCGACAAGTTCCCGGTGCTGCTCGGCGGCATCATCGGCCTCGCCATCGCCGCCTACCTCGTGCCGAAGCGGATCGTGTGGCCGTTCACGCTGCTGGCCGTCGGCATCGGCACGTTCTTCCTCGTCGGCCTGGGCGGCTTCAGCGTCATCGACCGCTATCTGCTCGTCGCGTCGCTGATGGTCATGGTCTTCGCCGCCGTGGCGATCGCGGGCTGGACGATGCTGGAGCCGGGGACCGTGCTGCGGCGCGTCTGGGCGGGCGCCGCGCTGCTGCTCGTCCTGTACGGGGCGATCTTCACCGCGACGCGCGTGAACCTCTCACGGCTCGACAACGAGCTGCGCTTCCGCGGCGACGCCCACGCGGCGCTGCACGACGTGCTGAACGCGCCGGCGGTGGAGAAGGCGCTGGCCGACGGCTGCGGCCCGGTCGTCGTGCCGAACCACAAGCTGATCCCGGACGTGCGCTGGATCGAGGACCTGCCCGACGGCCAGGTGCTCGCGTACAGCGAGGCCATCCGGGAGCCCAAGAACCCGGCCGAGGCGGCGCAGATCGCGCGGGTCGACCGGCGCATCCGCGCAGGCGGCGTGCAGATCATCCCGCACGAGCGGGTGGCGCTCTTCCGGCACGCGCTGGTGAGCGACGCCGACGACCCCGTTACGGTCCTTCCGTTGCCGGGCTACGAACGCGTCGCCGTGTCGGAGTACTACGCCGCCTATGTCCGCTGCTAGCGGACCTCCCGTGATCGACCCGCCGCGGAGCGTCCCCGCGGCCCCGACGGCCCCGCGTCAGAACGGCGGCGGCCGCCGCTTCGTGCGCCGCCGCGTCGACGCGGTGACCCGCCGCGCCGAGCACCGCTGGCCGTGGTGGCTGGCGCTCGGGCTGCTGCTCGTCGGCACGCTGCTGCTCCGCACGTGGGGCGCCGACCACGGCATGCCGTACGCCTACAACTCGGACGAGAACTCGCACTTCGTCCCGCGGGCGATCGGGATCTACGGGCACGAGTGGAACCCGGACTACTTCGTCAACCCGCCGGCGTTCACGTACGTCCTGCACATCGTCTTCACCGTCTGGTTCGGCGGCCGCGAGGGCGTCTCGACGATGTTCGCGACCGACCCGACCGAGGTGTGGGTCGTCGCCCGCACCACCGCGGCCGTGCTCGGCGTGATCTCGGTCTGGCTGCTCTACCTGGCAGGGGCCAAGCTCTTCGACCGGCGTGTGGGGCTGCTCGGCGCGGCCGTGTTCAGCGTCGCGTTCCTGCCCGTCTTCTACGCCCACATGGCGCTCAACGACGTGCCCACGCTGGCGCCGCTGTGCCTGGCGCTGTGGGGCGTCGCGGGCATCGTGCGCGACGCGCGGCTGCGCGACTACGTCCTCGCCGGCGTCGGGCTCGGCCTGGCGTGCGCGACGAAGTACACCGCCGGCATCGTGCTGCTGCCCATCCTCGCCGCGGCGGTGCTGCACTTCACCGCGCCGGGCGCGCGGTGGCAGGCGGTGCGCGGGCTGGTCGTGAGCGGCGTGGCGGCGCTCGTCGCGTTCGTCGTCGCCAATCCCTACGCGGTGCTCGACTTCGCGGCGTTCTGGGACGGCATCACGCACCAGTCGTCGGCAACGAGCGGGGAGGACCAGGGCAAGCTCGGCCTCAAGCACGAGAACGGCTGGCTCTACTACCTGTGGTCGTTCACCTGGGGCCTGGGCTGGGTGCCGCTCGTCGCGGCGATCGCGGCGCTGCCGCTGCTGTGGCGCAGCGAGAGGCGACTGCTGTGGGTGCTCGCGCTCGCGCCGATCTTCTACGTCGTCTTCATGGGCACGCAGTCGCGGTTCTTCGGCCGCTGGCTGCTGCCAATCTTCCCCTTCGTCTGCCTGCTGGCCGCGTACGCGGCGATCGACCTGGCCGATCGCGCCGGCCGCCGCGTGCCCGCGCTCAAGCCGACGCTGCTCGCGATCGGCGCCGTCGCGCTGTGCGGGCAGGGGCTCGTCTACTCGCTCCACATCGGCCAGGTGCTGTCGCGCGAGGACACGCGCAACCTCGCCCGCGAGTGGATGGTCGACCACCTGCCGCCGCGCACGAAGATCGTTGTGGAGCCGATCGCGCCGGACGCGTGGGCGCAGGACATCGGCAACCCGTCGCGGCTGGTGTCGAACGGCAACCGCTGGGTGAAGTACCCGGCCTCGCGCTCGCGCATCAACCCGGAGAACCCCGACGGCCCGCTGCTGCCCGCGCCCGGGCAGGTCGTGCACGTCGAGGACTACGAGCGCGTGCTCGTGCCCGAGCTGATCGACGACTTCGCCGAGCAGGGCTTCTGCTGGGTCATCACCGGCTCGACCCAGCGCGGCCGCGCGGAGGCCGAGCCGGAGGAGGCGCCCGAGGCGCTGAAGTTCTACGCCCGGCTGGAGCGCGAGTCGCGGCTGGCCTACGAGGTCTCGCCGTACCGCCAGGGCAAGGGCCCGGTCGAGTTCAACTTCGACTGGAGCTTCGACTACTACCCGCTGGCCTACCACCGGCCCGGGCCGCTGATCAGCATCTACCGGCTCAACACGGGCCGCTGCGCTTCGTAGACTCCCGAGGGGCCATGGCCCTCCGCACCGATACCGACCGCGAGCATCTCGCGCGGGCCATCGAGCTGGCGGCTCGCGGCGTCGGGCGCACCTCGCCCAACCCGGTCGTGGGCGCCGTCATCGTCCGCGACGGCGAGGTCCTCGGCGAGGGCTGGCACGAGGAGTACGGCGGGCCGCACGCGGAGGTCAACGCGATCGCGGCGGCCGGCGCGGCCGGGCACGACCCGCGCGGCGCGACGATCTACGTGACGCTCGAGCCGTGCTGCCACACCGGCAAGCAGCCGCCGTGCACCGACGCGATCCTGGCGGCCGGCATCTCGCGCGTCGTGGTCGGCTCCGACGACCCCACCGAGAAGGCGTCCGGCCGCGGGCTGGGCATCCTGCGCGACGAGGGCGTCGAGGTGGAGGTCGCCGACGGCGAGCTCGCGGCGCGCGCCCGGCTCCTCAACCAGGCCTTCCGCAAGCACGCGCGCACCGGCCGGCCGTGGGTGCTCTTCAAGTCCGCGATGACGCTCGACGGCAAGGTCGCGACCGGCACCGGCGACTCCAAGTGGATCTCCGGCGAGGACTCGCGCGCGGTCGCGCACCGCTGGCGCGCGTCGGTCGACGCCGTCGTGGTCGGGGTCGGCACCGCCCTGGCCGACGACCCGCAGCTCACCGCGCGCATCCCCGACGTCGCGCGCCAGCCGCGCCGCGTCGTGTTCGACTCCACCGCGCGCCTGCCGCTCGACTCCAAGCTCGTGACGATGGCGCCGGAGATCCCGCTGACCGTCGTCGTCTCCCGCGCCGCGCCGCGCTCGGCCACCGACTCGCTCGAGATGGCCGGCGCCGAGGTGATCGTCGCGACGGGGGAGAACGAGCAGGCCCGCGTGCGCTCCGCGCTCGATCAGCTCGGCGCGAGCGGCGTGACGTCGATCCTGCTGGAGGGCGGCCCGCACCTGGCGGGCGCGTTCTTCGACGCTGGGGAGATCGACGAGGCCCGGTTCTTCATCGCCCCGCTGCTGCTCGGCGGCCGCACCGCGCGCGACCCGCTCGAGGGCGAGGGCGTGGAACGCATCGAGGACGCGCTGCGCGCCCTCACGCTGGACTGCCAGACGTCCGGCGACGACATCTTGATCAGCGCCCGCCTGAGGGAGTGGTAACCGACCCATGTTCACCGGACTGGTGCAGGACCTCGGCAAGGTCGCCGAGGTGCGCGAGACGGCCGACGGCGTGCGCATCGCCATCGAGTCGCCGCTCGGCGCAGAGCTGAAGGAGGGCGACTCGATCGCCGTCAACGGCGTCTGCCTGACGGCGGTCGGCATCTGCTCGATCGGCGACGACCACCGGTTCGGCGCGGACGTGATGCACGAGACGCTCCGCCGCTCCTCGCTGGGCGGGCTCGCGGCCGGCTCGCCGGTCAACCTCGAGCTCGCGATGGCGGTCGGGGACCGGCTCGGCGGCCACATCGTGCAGGGCCACGTCGACGGCGTCGGGGTGGTCTCGGAGGTCCGCGAGGACGGGTTCGCGCGGGTCGTGACGGTCGAGGCGGGACCGGACGTGCTGAAGTACGTGGTGGAGAAGGGATCGATCGCCGTGGACGGCGTGTCCCTGACCGTCGCCCGCATCGACGACACCTCCTTCGACGTCTCGCTCATCCCCGAGACGCTGGAGCGCACGACGCTCGGCAAGGCGGAGGTGGGCGACACGGTCAACCTGGAAGTGGACGTGCTCGCGAAGCACGTGGAGAAGCTGATCGGAGCCCGGATCGCATCATGACCCCGCCAACTGGCACGAAGACGCCCTTCGCGACCATCGAGGAGGCCATCGAGGACATCCGCGCCGGCAAGATGGTCGTGGTCTGCGACGACGAGGACCGCGAGAACGAGGGCGACCTCACGATGGCGGCGCAGTTCGCCACGCCCGAGGCGATCAACTTCATGGCGAAGGAGGGGCGCGGCCTGATCTGCCTCTCGCTGACGCCGGAGCGGTGCGAGGAGCTCGGCCTCGAGCTGATGGCAGCCAAGAACGAGTCGTCGTTCGAGACGCCGTTCACGGTGTCGATCGAGGCGCGCGAGGGCGTGACGACCGGCATCTCGGCGGCGGATCGCTCGCGCACGATCCAGGTGGCGATCGACCCGGGCAGCGCGCCGCGCGACCTCGTCCAGCCGGGCCACATCTTCCCGCTGAAGGCCAAGCCGGGCGGCGTGCTGGAGCGGACGGGGCAGACCGAGGCGGCCGTCGACCTGGCGCGGCTGGCCGGGCTCATCCCCGCCGGGGTCATCTGCGAGGTCATGAACGACGACGGGACGATGGCCCGCGTCGACGACCTCGTCCCGTACTGCGAGAGGCACGGCCTGAAGATGGTCACGGTCGCCGACCTGATCGCCTACCGCCGCAAGCACGACAAGCTCGTCGAGCGCGTGGTGGACATCTCGCTGCCGACGGGCTTCGGCGACTTCACCGCCGTCGGCTACCGCTCGCTGGTGGACGACAAGCACCACGTCGCGCTCGTCAAGGGCGAGGTGGACGGCAAGGAGGACGTGCTCGTCCGCGTCCACTCCGAGTGCCTGACCGGCGACGTGTTCCACTCGCTGCGCTGCGACTGCGGCGAGCAGCTCGAGTCCGCGCTGGCGATGATCGAGAACGAGGGCCAGGGTGTCCTGCTCTACCTGTCGCAGGAGGGGCGCGGGATCGGGCTCCTCAACAAGCTGAAGGCCTACAAGCTGCAGGAGGAGGGCTACGACACCGTCGACGCCAACCTCAAGCTGGGCCTGCCGGCGGACCTGCGCGACTACGGCATCGGGGCGCAGATCCTGGTCGACCTCGGGCTGTCGTCGATCCGGATCCTCACGAACAACCCGAAGAAGATCCGCGGCATGGAGGGCTATGGGCTGTCCGTGACCGCGCAGATCCCGATCGAGCACACACCGAACCCCCACAACGAGGGGTACATGCGGACGAAGAAGGAGCGGATGGGCCACATCCTCCACCACCAGGGGCTCAACCTCGACGAGGAGCTGCGCCACGAAGAAGCCGAGCACGACCGGGCGGAGGGGCGCGCGTGAGCCGCTACGCGATCGTGGTCGGCGAGTTCTACGCGGACCTGGCCGAGCGGCTGGTGGGCGGCGCCCGCGAGGCGTTCGCGGAGGCCGGCGTGGGGGAGGTCGACGTGTTCGGCGTGCCCGGCGCGTACGAGCTGCCGCTGGCCGCGCAGTACGCCGCGGCGACCGGCCGGTACGAGGGCGTGGCCTGCCTCGGCGCGGTGATCCGCGGCGAGACCGACCACTACGACTACGTCTGCGCGGAGACCGCCCGCGGGATCATGGAGGTGCAGCTCAAGACGGGCGTGCCGTGCGCGTTCGGCGTGCTCACCGTCGACAACATGGACCAGGCGCTCGCGCGCACGGGCGGCGGCAAGCGCGACCAGGGCCGGCACGCGGCCGAGGCCGTGCTGCGGCTCGCGGTGATCAAGCGGGAGCTCGGCGTGGGCGCCGGCTCTGGCGCGTCCGCGGTCGCCGATCCGAGCTAGCCTTCCCGCCATGGGAGTCGTGCTGGGGGCAGCGTCGCAGGAGATGGTCGTCCTCGCGATGGTGCTGCTGTTCGTCGTGCACCTCGGCGGCATCGCGGTGCTCGTCGCGATGATGGGCCGGGACGTGCTCGACATGTTCCGCGCCTCGCCGTACTCGGACGGCGACGACGGCGGCGAGCCGCCCGCGGGCGACCCGGTCGTCCCCGGCCCGCCCTCCGGCGGCGGCCTCCCGCTCCCGGACGCCGCGCAGGCCCCCAAGCGCCTGCGCGAGCCCGGCCGTCTCGGCGACCAGTACCCCAAGCCCACCCGCCGCCCGGACCACGCGCCCGAGCGGACCCCCGCCCGCCGCTAGGCCGGGGGCCGGGCTTCCTCGCCCGCTCCGCGCGCCCGTCCAGCCGCGCCGAGCGCCCGCCCACCGCCCCGGCCACGGACCCGCCCCCGGACGCGTCGCTCCCTGCCGGCCCGCGCCGCTCCCGCCCGGCCCGCGCCACTTGCGTGTGGCCACCGCTCGCGGTGTGGCACTACCGGCCGGTGCGGTCGCGCGGACGCAGACAGCGTGCGCGCTCGTCGCGCGCCATCGTTCCGCGGCGCGCACTGCTGGATGACCTGTTCGGAGGCGGCTACTGACTCTGAGCACCCTCGGGTTCCACGAGCCCGGCCAGCTCGAGCACATGCGTTGGCGCGCCGGGTCGGTGATCACGGAAGGCACGAACGAGCTCTTCGACCAGCTGGCGCGCCTCGCCGTCGAGGCTCTCAGCGGCAGCTGCTGCAGCGGGATCACCAGCGGCAGCCCAACCAGCGATCTTGCCGAGGGCGATCGGGTCGCGGCCGCTCGGCACGTTGAGCAACGTCGGGTCGAACTCGCCGAAGATCACGAGGCGGCGGTACTGCGCCCAAGCCCCAAACGCCTCGACCACCGCAGAGCCGGCACCACCGTCGCTATTGATACCACTGCGTTGGGCCAGTGCAGCACCCACGAGCGAGTGCACGTCCCACACAAAGTTGACCAGCGTCTCCGGCTGGTCGAGGTCGTCGATGCGTCCCTTCGACAGCCAGATGCCCGACGCACTTGCCATCGTTCCCGCGCCTTCCGGACCACCTGACGGAAGCCCGAGGTGCACGGCGAGCGACGCGTTCGGATCCTGCCACTCCAGAGCATCGACCACAACGTTCGCAAGGAGATGCCGGACGTCACCGAACGCGTTGTCGATCTTGAGCCGCGGGTCGAGGTGGGCGTTGGGGGTGCGCCGCGGCAGCCGGTGCGGCTCCGGGGTCTCCGGCGGAGGGATCGCTTCCCGATGCCAGACGGATTCGCCCGGGCCCATGAGTCGAGCAACGGCGTCATCGAACGGGTCGGCGAACCCCGCCGGATTGTCGGAGGCCGGCCACCACCCGCCCGGGAGTTTCGTTTCACGACGGATGAGTGCCCGGACGATCGCTTCCATCTCATAGAACGCCATCCGCAGCCGGTCGTCGCTGTCGAGTCCGTGATGCTGGATCCTGCCGCGCAGATCGATGAGCCGGCCAACGCTGATCGGCAGCCCTGAAGGGTTCAGGCCACTCTCATCCAGAGCGGCCTCGATCTCCTTCTTGGATGGGCTTCGGTGTTTGCTGAAGCACTCCGCCGCCACCCAGAGCATCGCGTAGGCATCCGCAGTGGGACCTTCGAGCGCTGCGCGACGGTACAGGCGGGCTGCACGCGCCACGTTGGAATGCTCCGACAGCGATGCGTGCCGCAGCTGGTCGATCGCGGCGCGATCCGCGGTGGTCACGTCGAACGGCAGGTACGTGCGTACCGACCCTCGCATGTCGACGGCGCCGACGAATGCGCCCCCGTCGAGGAGCACCGCATCCTCGAACAGTTCCTCTCCGGCTATTCGCTCGTCAAGGACCGACGCGAGAAGGCCAGCGGCTGCGAGGACCCGTCCACGCCAACCGAGGAACGCCGTCTCGAGGTCTTCCGGCACGGGAGCTCGCCGCAGGGAGAAGAGGGCGATGAGCTGTCCGGCCCCGACGTCGTTGCGGCGCATCACCTTGTCGAACACCACCGGAAGCTGGTGACGCTGTCGAAGCTCGGTCTGTTGGGCTCGCACGGGTCCGTGGACGAACTCGACCGTGACGTCGTCGATCGTCGTCGTGTCCGGAAGGCCTGGGACGGCTATCGCCTTGAACGCGAGGCGATAGACGATCTCGTCCGCCGAACCAACCTCCTCTGCACGGTCGCGGGCATCGCGCGGAGTTTCCGCCAGCGGGGGCAGCAGATTGTCAACGGGCATCCCGTGATCGTGTCAAGTGATAAGGGCGGAACGGTCTCGCTTCCCGGGCCGTGGCCGGGACCAGGGCCACCCCCGGGCGAGCACGTTGGTGGTTCCGCCGATGTGGGGCGCGCGCGCCGCGCCTAGCGTCGCCGCATGCTCCTCAGACGGACCCTCATGGCGGGGGCGGCGGCTGCCGTCCTCGCGCTTCCAGCGGCCGCGCAGGCCGACTCGATCGTGTACATCCAGGGCGGCGACGTCTGGTCGATGCGGCCGGACGGCAGCGGCAAGGTGCAGATCACCACGGGTGGGAACTGGCACTCGCCGACGCAGGCTGACGACGGGCGGATCGCCGCCGTGCAGGGCACCGGGCCGATCAAGGTCATGGCGCCCGACGGGCGGCCGCTGCACGACATCGTCACGACCGGCGCGCCCTCGTCGAACGGCGGCACGTTCGGCGCCGCGCCGGTCGCGCTCTCGTTCACCCCCGACGGCTCGCGGATCGCGTACTCGTACATCCAGAGCCCGTGCCCGGTCGCGCCGTGGTCGTGCAACACGACCTCGCAGTCGACGTTCTACACCGACAACGTGCCGGGCAACGCGACGCCGCAGGCGACGTGGGGGAACCAGTTCGGCGTCAGCGACCCCGAGTGGATCACGAACGACCGGGCGCTGGTCTTCGGCGGCTCGGGCTCGCAGGTCAGCATCGACGACCTCGGCGGCGGCGACTACTCGTACAAGACCTGGATGAAGCCGTCCGCCGACCAGGGCGACGGCGAGCTGTCGCGCGACATGAAGCGCCTGGTGACGACGTTCTTCTACGGCAAGGACACCGTGCTGGCGATGTTCGCCGTCAAGGGCGACCCGCGGACGCCCGGCGCCGTGCCGCCGCAGCCGGACGTCATCTGCTCCTCCGGCGCCGACGAGAACATCGCCGATCCGTCGTGGTCGCCCGATGCGAACAGCCTCGCGTTCCAGGCCAGCTCGGGCATCGAGGTCTTCCACTTCACCGGGGGCTACACCGCCCCTGACTGCGGCGGCGGGGTCACGTCGGTCGAGATCGCGCCCGGCGGCCGCTCGCCCGACTGGGGCCCGGCCGACCCGCCGGCCGTGGCATGGCGCCCGCCGGGCCAGCAGCCGCAGCCCGGCCCGGGTCCCGCACCGCAGCCCCAGCCGCAGCCCGAGCCCGGCCCGAAGCCGCGCACGGGCGACGGCGGCAAGGGCACGGCCAAGCGCTGCACGGTGCCCAAGCTCAAGCGCGGCATCGCGCTGAAGACCGCGCAGAAGCAGCTCAAGGCCGCCGGCTGCACGGTGAAGGTGCGGAAGGCGCGCTCCAAGGCCGTCAGGAAGGGGCGCCTCGTGAAGGTCTCCGCCAAGGCGGGGAGCCGCGCGACCTCGGTCACGATCACGGTCGCGAAGTAGCCGGAGCGGGGAGCGCGCGCGGGCCGGTCGATCCCGCCCGCGCGCCGACCCCGCCCGGCGCTACTGCTGCTGCTCCCCGAGCCGCTCGCGCCGCTCGGCCATCGCCTCGCGCAGCTCCGGGGTGAGCTCGTCGCTGAAGTCCGCGACCTCGGCGACCTGGCGGATCTCGATCTGCGACTCGCCGCCCCCGGGGTTCGGGCAGCGCTTGACCCACTCGATCGCTTCGTCCATCGAGCGGACGTCCCACAGCCAGAAGCCCGCGACGAGCTCCTTGCTCTCCGTGAACGGGCCGTCGACGACGCGACGCTCGGCGCCGTCGAACAGGACGCGGTGCCCCTTCTCGCTCGGGAGCAGCCCCTCGCCGGCCAGCATGATGCCGGCGTTCACCAGCTCCTCGTTGTACCTGCCCATCGCCTCGAACATCTCGGTGTCGGGCGCCTGTCCCTCGTTGGCGGGGATGGACTGGACGATGACCATGACGCGCATGTGGAGTTCCTCCTCCGGGTCGGTAGATGCGTTCTACCGGTGCTTCGAACGGGCCGGATCGTTTTCGACACGACCTTCCGGAGCGCGCGTTGTTGGCGCGTCGGCGCTCAGCTCTTGCCGGCGGCCTTGCGCGCGTCCTTGAGCGCCTTCCGCACGACCTCGGGCCGGTCGTCGGGGCTGACCTGCAGGCGCCGCTCGAACAGCTCGATCGCCTCCGCGGGCCGCCCGGTCGCCGCGTACGCGGTGCCGAGGTTGAAGAGCGCGTAGCCGTAGCCCGTGGGATCGGCGCCGTCGCCCTGCGCCTCGAAGCCCCGCACGGCCTGCTCGAGGAGCGGCACGGCCTCCGCGGCGCGGCCCTGCTGGATCAGCTGGTAGCCCTGCGCGTCGAGCTGCGACGGCGACTCGGCGCTCTCGCTGTCCGGGCCCGGGCCCTCCTCGGGCTCGTTGTCCTCCACGGCCCCGCCCTGCTCCTGCGGCGTCTCCTCGGCGGCCGCCGGCGGAGCCTCCTCGGTGGCGGGCGGCGTCGTGGCCTGCGGCTGCTCCTCCTGCGTGGCCGCCGGCTCCTCCTGCTGGCGCTCCTGCGTCTGCGCGCGCTGCGGCGTCGACGAGGGGTCGTCGTCGCCGCCTACGAGGGAGAACACGGCGAACGCCGCCGCCGCGCCGGCGAGCGCCGCCAGGAGCGTCAGGAGGACCTTGCGGCCGTTGCCGCCGCCGCGGCCCTGCTGGTCGCGCGGGGGAGGCGGGGGCGGGAGGTCGGACGCGCCGCGGCCGCGGCCACCAGCGGCGCCCGCGGGCACCCCGGCGGGCGGGGTCGGCGTCAGGCGGCGCGGCGGCGTGGCGGTCGGCTGGGAGGTCGTGGGGGAGCGCGGGACCGCGCGCGTGACGTCGGTCGGCGCCTCCAGCGGCGCGCCCACGCGGCGCGCGACCGCGCCGAGCTCCTCCACGAAGCGCGACGCGGTGAAGTAGCGGTCGTCGGGCTCCTTGGCCATCGCGCGGCGCAGCACGGCGTCGACCTCCTCGCCCAGCCCGGTCGACGGGACCTCGTCCTCGACGTGCTGGCGGGCCTGCGCGGGGACGGTCTCGCCCTGGAAGGGCCGGCGGCCGGTGAGCAGCTCGTACGCGACGACGGCGAGCGCGTAGCGGTCGGACGCCGCGGTCGCCTGCTTGCCCAGGGCCTGCTCGGGCGACAGGTACGCGGCGGTCCCGAGCACCTGGCCCGCCTGCGTCAGGCCCACGTCGTCGGCGGCGCGCGCGATGCCGAAGTCGCCGACCGCGAGCCGGTCGCGCTCGTCGAGCAGCAGGTTGGCGGGCTTGACGTCGCGGTGGACGATGCCCTCGGCGTGCGCGTGGTCGAGCGCGCTGGCCGCCTGCTCGAGCCACTGCGCCGCCGTCGAGCGCGCCACCGGGCGTCCACTGCCCGACGCGCGCAGGCGGTCGGCGACGGTGCCGCCCGTGAGCAGCTCCATGACGATGAACGGCGTGCCCTCGTGCTCGCCGACGTCGTAGATCGTCACGACGTTCGGGTGGTCGCTCACCTTGGCGGCGGTGCGCGCCTCGCGCTCGAACCGCGCGCGGGCGCTGACGTCCGCGGCGACGTGCCCGGCCAGCACCTTGACCGCCACGAGACGGCCGAGGATGGAATCCTCGGCCGACCACACGGAGGCCATGCCTCCGTTGGCGACGTGCCGGACGACGCGGTAGCGCCCCGGCAGCTGGATGCGAGCAGCGTCGAGCGACATTCGGATCCGCGTACCCCGGAGACCCGCAGGCTATCGGCTATCCTGCTCCGCCTCATGGCCAAGGTCTGTCACGTCTGCCGCAAGGGCCCGTCCTTCGGGAACTCCCGCAGCCACTCGATGGTTGCGACCAAGCGGCGCTTCAACCCCAACCTCCAGAAGGTGCGGATCGTCGAGAACGGCGCGCCCAAGCGCGCCTACGTCTGCACCCGCTGCCTCAAGGCCGGCAAGGTCACCAAGGCGCTCTAGCCGGCGGCCTTCTTCCAGGCCGTGGCGTACGACACCAACCTCAGCCGCTTCCGGGCGGTCGTTGCTGCTGCGCTCGCGCACCTGGAGGCCCGCCGCCAAGAGGTCAACGACCTCAACGTGTTCCCCGTCGCCGACGGGGACACGGGCGACAACATGGCGCTCACGCTCCGCGCGGTCCTGGCGGAGCTGGATCGCCTTGTCGCCGAGCAGGAGCAGCAGGAGCGCACGCTCGACGAGATCGGCCGCGAGCAGATCGTCGAGGCCGTCGCGCGCGCCGCGCTGCTCGGCGCCCGCGGCAACAGCGGCGTCATCCTCAGCCAGTTCATCCGCGGCGCGGCCGAGGAGCTCGCCAGCCGCCCCGGCGAGCTGGTCGATCCCGCGCTGGTCGGCTCCGCGATGGCGCGCTCGGTCGACCGTGCCTACGCGTCCGTGCGCAACCCGGCCGAGGGGACGATCCTCACCGTCGCCCGCGCGATGGCGCACCAGGTCGCGACCGAGCTGGCCCACGGCTCGACCGCGCGGCTGGAGCCCGGCGCCCCCGACGACGTGCAGGACGCGACGCTCGCGTCCGTGCTGGAGCGCGCGCTCGACGCGGGCCAGGACGCCGTCCGCAAGACGCCCGAGCAGCTCGAGGCGCTGCGCGAGGCCGGCGTCGTCGACTCGGGCGGCTACGCGCTCACGATCATCTTCGCCGGCGTCATCGCCGCGCTGCGGGGCACCGACGCGCCCGAGGTCGAGCGCCACAGCGCGCCCGCGCGGATCACGCAGCCCGAGCACTCGTCCGAGACCTACCGCTACTGCACGAACTTCGCGGTCACCGGCCAGGAGCTGGACCTCAACCACTGGCGCGAGGAGCTGGAGAAGCTCGGCGACTCGCTGCTCGTGGTGGGCGACGAGCACACGCTGAAGGTCCATGTCCACACCGACGACCCGGAGGCCGCGACCGGCCTGTTCGCCGGTGTGGGGGAGGTCTCGCACCTCGACGTCGCCGACATGCACGCGCAGGTCGTCGAGCGGGCCGAGCGCCTGTCGAGCAACGGCGACGGCGACGGCCACGCCGAGATGGTGCGGTGCGGCGTCCTCGTGGTGTCCAACGGCGCGGGCATGCGGACGCTGTTCGAGTCGCTCGGCGCGGCGGTGGTCGACGGCGGCCCGACGCTCAACCCGTCCACGTACGAGCTGCTCGCCGGCATCCACGAGGTGCCCGCGCAGGAGGTCGTCGTGCTGCCGAACTCCTCGAACGTGATCATGGCCGCCGAGCGCGCCGCGGAGCTGTCGGAGAAGACGGTCCACGTCGTCCCGACCAAGTCGCAGCAGGCCGGCCTGACGGCCGCCATCGCGCTCGACCCGGGCCGCCCGGCCGCCGAGGTCGCCGCCGCGATGGAGGAGGCGATCGTCGAGCTGCGCATCGGCTCGGTCGCCCCGGCCGCACGCGACGACGTGCACGGCCGCTTCACGGTCGGCGACGCGGTCGGCTTCGTCGACGACGAGATCGTCGCGTGGGGCGAGCCGCGCACGACGCTCGAGACGGTCCTCGGCTCGCTCGCGCGCGACGCCGAGCTGCTCACCTGCATCTCCGGCGACGGCGCGCCCGTGCCCGACGCCGACATCGAGGCGATGGCCCCGGACGGCGTCGAGCTCGAGGTCCGCCAGGGCGGCCAGCCCGCCTACTGGTGGCTGCTGGCCGCCGAATAGCGCTCGCCGGTCCGGAGCGATCCGAGGTCCGCGGCAGAATGGAGGGGTGCCGCCGACCGAGTTCGCGTCGTCCGCGCCGCTCGACGTCGAGGCGGCGCCCGTCCGCCTGCCGCGCCCCTCGCGCCTGCGGGAGGAGCTGAAGATCAAGCCGCCGACCGCGGCGGAGGCCGCCGCGTCGATCGGGCTGGAGACGGTCGAGGACCTGCTCTTCCACCTGCCGCGGGCCAGCGGCGAGGCGCGCGAGATCGCCGAGCTCGTCCCCGAGGACACCGCGACCGTCCTGGTCGAGGTCCGTAACATCACGTCGCGTCCGGTGCGGCGGCGGGGGATGAAGCCGCTCGTGGAGGCGACGGTGAGCGATGCGACGGGCGTGATGAAGGCGACGTTCTTCAACCAGCCGTGGCTCGAGCGCGCCTACCGGCCCGGCACGCGGCTCATGCTCCAGGGCAAGTACCAGGGCCGCAACCGGTTCCGCGTCAACGCCCACGCGCCGACGCAGGCCGTCACGGCCGCCGGCTCCGACGTCGCCACGTACGCGGCGACGAAGGGCATCACGAGCACGCAGATCGCCGCGCTGATCCACGAGCACCGGGACGCGATCGCCGACGTGCCCGATCCGCTGCCGGCGGCGATCCGCGTGGCCGAGGGGCTGCCGTCGATCCGCGACGCGCTCGCCGCCGCGCACTTCGGCGACGCGGAGCGGGGCCGGCGGCGGCTCGCGTTCGACGAGCTGCTGCTCGACCAGATCGTCCAGCTGCGGCTGCGGGAGGAGCGGCGGGCGCACGTCGCCGCCACGCCGCTCGCCGAGCCCCGCACGCTCACCCAGCAGTGGCTCGACGGCCAGCTCCCGTTCCCGCCCACCGGCGACCAGGCGCGCGCGTTCGACGAGGTCGACACCGACCTCGCGCGCGAGCGGCCGATGCAGCGGCTGCTGATGGGCGAGGTCGGCTCGGGCAAGACGGTCGTGGCGCTGTACGCGATGCTGCGCGCGGTCGAGCACGGGACGCAGGCGGCGCTGATGGCGCCGACCGAGACGCTCGCCGAGCAGCACTTCGCGACGATCCAGAAGCTGATGCCCGGCGGGCTCGTGCCGGCGGCGCTCCTCACGGGCTCGACCACGACCGCGCGGCGGCGGGACGTCCTCAGCAAGCTGGCGAGCGGGGAGCTGTCGCTCGTCGTCGGCACCCACGCGCTGATCGAGCCCGACATCGCGTTCGCGCACCTGTCGCTCGTGGTGGTCGACGAGCAGCACCGGTTCGGGGTCCGCCAGCGGGCCGCGCTGGACGCGAAGGCGCCGGCCGGCCAGGGCCCGCACGTGCTGCACATGACCGCGACGCCGATCCCGCGCACGCTGCGGCTCACGTCGTTCGGAGCGCTCGACGTGACGACGCTCAAGGAGCTCCCGCGCGGGCGCCAGCCGATCGACACCCACGTCGTCTCGACCGAGGCCGCGCGGGTGCGGGCCTACGAGCGCATCCGGGAGGAGCTGCGCGCCGGCCGCCAGGCGTTCGTCGTCTGCCCGCTGGTCGAGGACTCGGAGGCGATCAGCGCCCGCGCCGCGACGGCCGAGTACGAGCGGCTCAAGGCGACCGAGTTCGCGGACTTCGAGGTCGTGCTGATGCACGGCCAGATGAAGCCCAAGGAGAAGCAGGAGGCGATGGAGCGGTTCGCGGCGCGCGAGGCCGACGTGCTCGTCGCGACGACCGTGATCGAGGTCGGCATCGACGTCCCGAACGCGACGGTGATGCTCGTCGAGGACGCCGACCGCTACGGCATCTCCCAGCTCCACCAGCTCCGTGGCCGCGTCGGGCGGGGCGAGCACGCGTCGCTCTGCCTGCTGTTCGGGCCCAAGGAGTCCAAGCGGCTGCAGGCGCTGCACCAGTTCAGCGACGGCTTCAAGCTCGCCGAGATCGACCTGGAGCTGCGCGGCGAGGGGGAGCTGACCGGCACGCGCCAGAGCGGCCTGGCCCGCTTCCGCTTCGCGCTGCTGCCCGACGACGCGGAGATCCTGGGGCATGCCCGCGCCCGTGCGGAGGACCTCCTCGCCACCGATCCGGAGCTCTCCTCGCCCGAGAACGCCCTCATCGGCGCGGCCCTCGCGGAGCGCGAGGGCGAGCCGGTCGCGGCATGAGGATCGTCGCGGGCGAGCACCGGGGCCGGCGGATCGAGGCGCCGCCCGGGTCGTCGACGCGGCCCACCTCCGACCGCGTGCGCGAGGCGCTGTTCTCGATCCTCGCCGGCGGCGCGACCCTCGCCGGCGAGCGCGTCCTCGACCTCTACGCGGGCTCGGGCGCGCTCGGGCTGGAGGCGCTCTCGCGCGGCGCCGCGGCCGCGGACTTCGTCGAGAGCGACCCCGCCGCGGCACGGGCGATCAAGGCCAACATCGCGGCCCTCCGGCTCCCTCCGGAGCGTGCGCGGCTGCACCGCGCGGACGTGCTCCGGACGCTGCAGGACGCACGGAAGCGGGGCGCGACGTACTCTCTCGTGCTCGCGGACCCTCCATACCGGCTGGCGCCGGAGCTGGGGGAGCCGCTGTCCATGGCCTTGAAGCCGGTGCTGGCGCCGGGTGCGCGCGTCGTCACCGAGAGCGATCGGCGCGCACCCCTGTCCCTCTCCCTGCCTCAGATCGACGAGCGCCGCTACGGCGACACCCTGATCCGCATCCACTCCACTCCATGAGCCACGAGAAGCGCAAGTGCCTGGTGCCGGGCTCCTACGACCCGATCACCAACGGCCACGTCGACATCATCGCGCGGGCGTCCGAGCTGTTCGACGAGGTCATCGTGGCCGTCGTCAACCAGTCGGTGCGCAAGTCGCGGACGCTGTTCAGCGCCGAGGAGCGCATCGCGTTCATCGAGCGCGCCACCAACCACCTCGGCAACGTCACGGTGGAGCCGTTCGACGTGCTGGTGGTCGAGTTCGCCCGTCGCGTGGGGGCCCGTTCGATCGTCAAGGGCCTGCGCGCGATCAGCGACTTCGAGTACGAGATGGAGATGAACCAGCTCAACCGCCGCGAGGCTCCTGACGTCGACACCCTCTACTTGATGACGTCGCCCCAGTACTCTTTCCTCAGCTCGAGCGGTGTCAAGGAGCTCGCGACGTTCGGAGGGCACATCGACGACCTCGTCCCAGACGGGATCGCGGAGCGCCTGAAGGAAGAGCTCGGCCGACAGCGAACCAGGTAGCGCACCCATGGACGTCCTCGTTCTCATCGACAAGCTCGACGACCTCGTCCACAACGCGAAGTCGGTCCCCATGACCGACCAGGTGCGTGTGGACAAGGAGGAGATCTACGACATCCTCGACCAGATGCGCGCCACGATCCCTGAGGAGATCAAGCAGGCGCGCTGGATCGTCAAGGAGCGTCAGGAGATGCTCGCCGAAGCCAAGCGCGAGGCTGAGCGGATCGTCAAGGAGGCGCGCGAGCGCCAGACCAGGCTGGTCTCCGAGCAGGAGATCACCAAGCAGGCCGAGCGTGCGGCGGAGGACATCATCGAGGATGCCCGCGCCCGCGAGCGGGAGATCCGGCTCGGCGCGGAGGACTACGCCGACGAGATCCTCAACACGCTCGAGGTCAACCTCACGAAGTTCATCGCGGCCGTCCAGCGCGGGCGCGAGCGCCTGCAGGGCAAGGACGAGCCGGTCGAAGCCGCGTAGCGGCGCGCCTCTGCGCGCCGCCGTTCGCCGCGCGCGGTTGCGCGGCGCCGCCCCGCGCGGATAGCGTCGCGCGGGTGCGCTCGCTCGCAGGGGTCTTCGTGGTCGTGCTGGTGCTCGTCGTCGCCGCTCCGGCCGCGGCGCAGGACTCCGGCGCGCCGCCCGGGGCGCTGCCGCACTGGATCCCGAACGACGACTGGGTCTACGAGCACTGGCTGCCGTACGACGAGACGCGGCTGTACGCGCTGCTCGGGACGGATCGGGGCGGCGTGTGGCGGTTCCTGCGCGACGACGCGGCGCACAAGCTCTCGCAGCTCGCCGCGCGGCGCGGCATGTCGTCGGCCGAGCTCGCGGACCGGCTCGTCGCTCCGCGCCGGTCGTCCGTGTCGCGCGCCCGGTGGGAGCAGCTGCGGGAGCGGGCCTACCGGATCGTCACGCAGGGCCACCTGTCGCAGCACATCCACTTCCACTCGCTGCACCAGCGCTCGATCCAGTACGCGGCGCGGTCGGTGTTCGGCGTGTCGCCGCGGGAGTTCCGTGACCTGCGGGTGGCGGAGATGTCGCCGCTGGAGATCGGGCGGATGCACGGGCGCAGCGCGGTGACGATCCGCCGGCGTGCCGCTCGGGCGCTGCGGCGGACGGCTTCGCGCGCGGTGAGCGGCGGCGCGATGACGCGGGCGCAGGGGCGGCGGCTGCTGCGGCGGCAGCTCGCGCAGCTCCCGCGCTGGCTCGGGCAGCGCCGCAACAACGGGCCGCCGCGGACGAGCGCGGCGGGGACGCCGGTGCTGCCGGTCGCCGACTGGGCCAACCACCCGTCGATCTCGGACGACGGGACGCGGGTGGCGTTCGACCAGTACCGGTCGACGATCCCGGAGGCACGGAAGCTGGGGGAGATCCGGGTGCTCGTCGCGTCGGTGCCCGTCGGCGCGCCGTCGTTGTCCGTGTCGCTGCTCGAGGCCTCCCACGCGGCCGGCGTGATCGCGGGCAAGCCGCGCTCGGGCTACCACGCCGCGATCGCCGCGGACGGCCGCAGCGTCGCGTACGAGCTCGCGGACGGGAACATGAACTACGCCAAGCGCTACGGCGACATGCGCGTTGGCCTGCGCGACCTCGCGGCCGGGGCGTCGCTGACCGTGTCGCGGGCGCGGGGCGTCGACGGCAAGGCGTCGCGCAGCGCGTACAACCCGACGGTGTCGGGCGACGGCCGCCTGATCGCCCACGAGGCGACCGAGGCCGACGGGTCGACCGCGCTGTGGCTGGTCGACCGGGCGAGCGGCGCGCGGACGCTGGTGGGCCGCGGGAGCGCGGGCGCGATCTACGAGCCGCGCCTCTCAGCCGACGGCCGCGTGCTCGCGTTCTCCGCCGCCGACGCGGGGACGGACGGGCGGACGCTGGTGTTCGTCCGCGATGTCGCCTCCGGCCGCACGACGCTGGTGTCCCGCGGCGCGGGCCCCTCCGCGCCCTCGGCCGACGACGACGCCTACCAGCCGTCGGTCAGCGCGGATGGCCGCTACGTCGCGTTCACCTCCGCCGCCACGAACCTCGCAGCCCGCGCCTCCTCGGGCGCCGCCGCCGCGGCCCCGCGCGCTGCCTCCTCGTCGCGGGTGTGGGTGCGGGACCTCGTCGCCGGCACCACCACGCCCGTCCGGCTGCCGGTCGCGGGTGGCGCGGCGTTCGATCCCTCGATCTCCGCCGACGGCCGGTACGTGGCCTTCGCGGTGCGGCCGGGGAGGGACGCGTCGCGCGGGACGGTGTGGCTGGCGGATCGGGTCGCGGGGACGACGACGCTGGTGAGCCGGCGCACCGGTGCCGGCGGCGCGGCTGCGGACGGGCTGTCGGACGAGCCGGCGGTCTCGGCCGACGGCACGCGCGTCGCGTTCACCTCCACCGCCGCGAACCTCGACCCGCGCAAGCCGCGCGGCCTGACCGGCGTCTTCCTGCGCGACCTCCGCGCCGGGACCACGACGCTGCTCTCCACGCACGCGGAGCGCAAGGCGCCGCCGGTCGCGAAGGGGAGCCGCGCCCGCGCCGCCGCTGCCCCTGCCGCGCTCCTCTGCGCGCTCGACGCGTGACGGCGCGCTAGTCGTCGTCTTCGTCGCCGCCGCGGCCCCGCCCGCGACCGCGACCCCGGCCGGAGTCGTCGTCGCCGCCGGAGTCGTCGCTGCCGGAGGAGTCGTCGTCGCCCGAGCCGCTGCCGGACGAGTCGTCGCCGTCGTCGTCCGAGGCGCCGCCGCTGCCCGAGGTGCCGCCGCCGCTCGTCCCGCTGCCGCTGGTGCCGCCGCTCGCGCCGCCGCCGCTGCTCGACCCGCCACCCGCGCTCGCGCCGCTGCCGCGCTCGTCGTCGCCGCGCGACGCGGACCCGCTCCTCCCGCCGTCGCGGGTGGTGGGGGTCGTGCGGGTGCGGGCTGTCGTCCGCGTCGCGGCCGCGCTCGTCGTCCCCGCAGGCGCGAGCTCCTGCCCGGCGGTGAGCGGCTCGGAGTCGAGCCCGATGTCGTCGGGCGTCAGCGACGACGCGGCCATCGTCACCCCGACGGCGACCGCGATGCCGGCCACGGCGACCAGCGCGAGCGTCACGAACCTGCGCATGGCTCGCAGCCTAGGCCCGGGGCGGCAAAGGGTCGGCAAAGTCGGCGGGGAGCCGCACGCGGGCGAGCGTGCCGTGGCCGTCCGCCCGCCGCTCCAGCGTCACGTCGCCGCCCCAGCGCCGGACGAGCTCGCGCGCGATCGGGAGCCCCAGCCCGGTCCCGGCAGGCCCGCGACGCCCCGCGCTGCCGCGGTGGAACCGCTCGAACACCGCCTCCTCCTCGCCCGCGGCGATGCCCGGCCCGTCGTCCGCGACGTCGATGCCGCCGCCGTGCGCGGTCACGGCGACGGTCGTGCCCGGCGGCGTGTAGTGCAGCGCGTTCTCCACCAGCGCGTCGAGGACGCGGTCGACGTCCGCTCGCGCCGCGAACGTCGTGCCCGCGCCGCCGCTGACCACGCACTGGCCGCGCTCCTGCGCCGTCCGCTCCCACCGCGTCCCGGCCCGCGCGGCGGCGTCGCCGAGGTCGACGCGCTCGCCTGGCAGCTCCCGCTCGCCGGCGCGGCTCAGCTCGAGCAGCTCCCCGACCATCTGCGCGAGCCGGTCCAGCTCCTTCTGCGCGGCGGCCAGCTCCTCGAGCGCGGACGGGTCGTCGATGTCGGCCTCGGCCGCCTCGAACCGCAGCCGCAGGCCCGCCAGCGGCGTGCGGAGCTGGTGCGACGCGTCGGCGACGAACTGGCGCTGGGAGTCGAGCAGCCGCCCGAGCCGCTCGGTCATCTCGTTGAACGTGCGGGCCAGCGACTGCTGCTCGGCCGAGCCCTCGACCTTCGCGCGCACCGTCAGGTCGCCCTCGGCCACCTTGCGCGCCGCCGCGTCGAGCCGCCGCACGGGCCGTGCGACCTGCCCCGCGAGGACCCAGCCGACACCGAGCCCGAGCGCCACGACGAGCAGCCCGATCGCCCCGAGCCCGAGCCAGCGCCGCCGGACCGCGCGGTCGACCGCGTCCATCGACTGCGTCACGCGGACCGCGCCGGCGGGCCGCCCGTCGTCGAGGATCGGCACCGCCGTCGCCAGCAGGTTCTCGCCGAGCGTGTCGGACTGGCGCTCGAGCTGCTCGGCGCGGCCGGTCAGCGCGGCGCGGATCTCGGGCCGGGTGCGGTACGCGCGGCCCGCCGGCTCCCCTTCGGAGTCGGCGAGCAGCAGCCCGCCAGCATCGACGATGAGCACGCGGCCACGCACGCTGCCGGCGGTGCGGTCGACGAGCGTCTGCAGGCGCGCGCGGTCGTCGAGCAGCTCGGACGCGGTGGCCGCGATGACGTCGGCCTGCGCCCGGGCCTCGGAGCGCACCTCGGCGTCGACGCGGCTCGACAGCGTCGAGGCGAGCGGGACGCCGAGGGCGACGACCGCCAGCACGAGGACGTAGGCGAGCGCGAGGAGAAGGCGGGTGCGGAGGGCTACGGCGCCTGCTCCTCAGGCGCGGTGAACCGGAAGCCGACGCCGCGGACCGTGTGGATGTACCGCGGGGCCGCGGGGTCGTCGCCGAGCTTGCGGCGCAGCCAGCCCATGTGGACGTCGAGGGTCTTCGTCGAGCCGAACCAGTTCTCGTCCCACACGCGGCTCATCAGGTCCTCCCGCCGCACGACGCGCCCGGCGTGGCGGACGAGCTCGGCGAGCAGGTCGAACTCCTTGCGGCTGAGCTCGAGCTCCGTGCCCGCGAGGTGCGCGCGGCGGGCGCCGAGGTCGAGCTCGAGGTCGTGGACGCGCAGCGGCTCGGCGGCGGCGGGCGGCGGCGCCGGGTCGTCGCGGCGGCCGGTGCGGCGCAGGACCGCGCGGATGCGCGCGACGACCTCCGCGGCCGAGAACGGCTTGACCACGTAGTCGTCGGCGCCGAGCTCGAGCCCCACGATGCGATCGGTCTCCGTCCCACGGGCGGTGACCATGATCACCGGGATGTCGGACTCCGAGCGGATCGTCCGGCACACGTCGCGCCCGTCGCCGTCGGGCAGGGCGAGGTCGAGCAGGACCAGGTCGGGGTGCGAGTCGCGGGCGCGGTCGAGCGCCTCGGCAGCGGTGCCGGCCAGGATGGGGTCGAACCCCTCGCGCCTGAGGATCTTCGCGAAGGGCTCGGCGATCGAGCGTTCGTCCTCGACGAGCAGGATGCGCAGCGGGGCGGTAGGCATGACGTGCGCGCGACTGTACCCGGGCAGATGTCACGGAAGACACCGGCTTTGCCAAGGCTTTGCCTCAGGTTGCCGGAGCGTTTGTCACGGCCTGTCGATGGTGGCGACATGAGCTTCTCGCGCACCCACATCGCCACCGCCGTGACGCTGCTGGCGCTCGGCGCCCTCGCCGCCGTCGCGCTCGCGTCGCGGTCCGATCCCGAGCCCGTCGCGGCCACCTCCGGCGCAGCGTCAGCCGCGACCGCGCCGCCCGCGGAGGTGCGGACCGAGGTCGTCCGCCGCACCCGCACGGTCGACGTTCCCGCGGGAACGTCGAGTACCCCAGCGCCCGCGCCGGCGGCGGCAGCCGTGGCGCCCGCGCCCGCCGCGGCGGGCGACGACGACGGCACGGCGGACCAGGGCCCCGGCGACCGGCCGGCGACGCCCGTCATGGCCACCGCCTCGCGCGGCGACGACGATCGCGGCAGGGACGACGACGACGGAGGTGACGACCGCGGCCGGGGCAGGGGTGGCGATGACGATGGAGATGACGACCGTGGCCGGGGTCGGGGCGGTGACGACGACGGTGGTGACGATCGTGGGCGCGGGGGCGACGACGACGGTGGTTCGTCGGGGAGCGGCGGCGATGACTTCGACGACGACTCCTCGGGCGGCGGCGACGACGACAGCGGGCGCGGCCGGGGTCGCGGGCGCGGGCGCGGTGGCGACGATGACTGACGCCGCCCCGGCACCTCCGCGGCGCAAGGGGCCGCCGAAGCGGCCCGGGCCGCTGGCGGTGTTCGCGACGAGCGCCGGGACGTTCTGCGTCGCGCTCGCGTTCCTCGCCGGGCAGGTGCGGAGCGGGGCGGACCCCGCGATCGGCGCGGAGGAGGCCGCTGCGCCGGAGCCGGTCGCCGCCGCCGTCCCGCCGCGGCAGGTCGTCGTGCGGCGGATCGTGGAGACCCGCGTCGTGAGGCGGCGCGCGGCGGCCGGTGCCACGACGGCGGTCGGCGGTGGTGGTGGCAGCGCGACCGGTGGTGGTGGGGCGGCTCCAGCCCCAGCTCCAGCTCCAGCACCAGCACCCGCGCCCGCCCCGGCAGCCGCGCCCGCTCCTGCACCCGCACCCGCCCCGGCAGCCGCGCCCGCTCCTGCACCCGCGCCCGCCCCCGTCGTCTCCCGCGCCTCGTGACGCTCACCGACCACACCTTCCACGCGCTCGGCACCACCGTCCGCGTCCTCGTCGACGCGCCCGACGGCGCCGCGCGCGCCCACGCGACCGAGGAGCTCGTCCGCGACTACGACGCGCGGCTCAGCCGGTTCCGCCCCGACTCGGAGCTGTCACGGCTCAACGCCGACCCGCGCGCCGAGGTCCCCGCCGGCGCGCTCCTGCGCGACGCCGTCGCGACCGCGCTCGACGCCGCGCACGCGAGCGGCGGCCTCGTCGACCCCACCCTGCTCGACGCCCTCGAGCGCGCCGGCTACGTGCGGTCGTGGCGGGAGGAGGACCGACCGCGCACCGGCGCGCCCACCGCCCGACGGCGCCCGGCCCGGCCCCACCCGCAGGCGCGGTGGCGGCAGATCGAGGTCACCGCGACGACCATCCGCCGCCCGCCTGGGCTGCGGCTCGACCTCGGCGGCACCGGCAAGGGCCACGTCGCCGACCTCGCCGCGACGCGGATCCTCGACGGGGCCCGCCGCTACGTCATCGACGCCGGCGGCGACGTCCGGGTCGGCGGCACGCACGGCACGCAGGTCGTGGAGGTCGAGGGCACCGGCCGGAGCGTCGAGATCACCGAAGGCGCCGTGGCGACGTCGGCGATCACCCGCCGCACCTGGCGGCGGGCCGACGGCACCGCCGCGCACCACCTGCTCGACCCCGCGACCGGCGAGCCCGCGCACACCGGCATCGTGCAGGCGACCGCGACGGGCCGCACCACGGTCGAGGCGGAGACGCGCGCGAAGATGGCGCTGCTCTCAGCGAAGGCGACGGCGACGGGCGGCGGGCTCATCCTCCTCACCGAGGCCGGCGAGGTGCTCGCGGCATGACCGGTCCCGAGCCCCTCGAGTACGGCTGGTGGCTGGCCTCCCGCGCCGCCGGCCTCACCGCGCTCCTCTGCATCACCGTCGCGGTCGGGATCGGTCTCGCGCTCGGCGGCAAGGTCGCACGCCGTCCCGGCTGGCCCCGGGTCCTGCTCGCCACGCACGAGCACGCCGCGCTCGCCGGCCTCGTCGCCACCGCCGCCCACGGCGTGCTCCTGCTCGGGGACGGCTGGCTGAAGCCGAGCCTCGGCGACATCGCGCTCCCGTTCACCTCGACCTACCAGCCGGTCTTCGTCGGGCTCGGCGTCGTCGGCGGCTACCTCGGCGCGCTGCTCGGGCTCACGTTCCACGTCCGCAAGCGCATCGGCCCCAAGCGCTGGCGCCAGGCGCACAAGGCGACGATCCTCGTCTACGTCCTCAGCGTCGCCCACACGCTCGGCGCCGGAACCGACGCGCAGCAGCCGTGGCTCCAGCTCGTCCTCCTCGTCACCGGCGCGCCGATCCTGTTCCTGTTCCTCATGCGCGTCCTGCCGCGCGACGGAGTTGGCGCGAAGACGGTCGTCGATCCCGCGGCACCCCGTTCGACATCGTCCTGACCGTTCGCGACGATGGAGGACACATGAAGTACCTGCTGATGCTGACGCAGAGCCCGGAGTTCGAGGCCGAGTGGGAGGCGAAGGACGACGCCGCGAAGGGCGCGGTCCTCGCGGAGTTCGAGCGGTTCGACGCCGAGGCGAAGGCCCGCGGGGTCGAGATCCTCGGCGGCAACGAGCTCGCCCTCAGCCACACCGCGACGACCGTGCGGCGTGAGGAGGGCTCGGACGACCTGCTCGTCACCGACGGCCCGTACGCGGAGATCGCCGAGTACCTGGGCGGCTACTACGAGATCGAGGCGCGGGACCTCGACCACGTCCTGGAGGTCGTGCGCTTCCTGCCCGCCGGGACGGTCGAGATCCGGCCGATCGTGGAGTACGCCGGCTGAGCGTCGAGGCCGCCTTCCGCGCGCACACGCCGCGGCTCCTCGCGCTGCTGGCCGGGGAGCTGCGGTCGCTCGACCTCGCGGAGGAGGCGCTCCAGGACGCGCACGTCGAGGCGCTCGCGCAGTGGCCGGCGCGCGGGACGCCGGAGAACCCCGCGGGCTGGCTGCTGACCGTGGCCCGCCGGCGGGCGCGCGACCGGCTGCGCCGGGAGGCGACCGCGGCGCGCAAGCTCCCGCTGCTGATCGTGGACGAGCCCGACGAGGAGGCCGAGCCGGTGGATGGCGAGCTGATCCCGGACGAGCGCCTGCGGATGATCCTCACCGCGTGCCACCCGGCGCTCGCGCTGGAGTCGCGGGTCGCGCTGACGCTCCGCTACGCGGCGGGCCTCGCCACCGCCGAGATCGCGCGGCTCTTCCACGTCGCCGAGCCGGCGATGGCCGCGCGCTTGACCCGTGCCAAGCAGAAGATCGCGCGCGCCGGCATCCCGTACCGCGTGCCCGACGCGGCCGCGCTGCCCGGGCGCCTGACCGCCGCCCGCGCGGTCGTCTACCTCGTCTTCACCGAGGGCCACGCGCCGACCCGCGGCGACGCGGTCGTCCGCGCCGAGCTGTGCGACGAGGCCGTCCGCCTCGCGCGCGTGCTGCACGAGCTGCTGCCCGACGACGCGGAGACCACGGCGCTGCTGGCGCTCCTCCTGCTCACCCACGCGCGGACGCCCGCGCGCACCCGGCCGGACGGCAGCGGGCCGGTGCTGCTCGCCGACCAGGACCGCGCGCGCTGGGACGCGGCGCGGCTGGAGGAGGGGCGGGCGCTGCTCGCGCGCGGCGGCGTGGGCGACGGCCCGTACGCGCTCCAGGCCCACATCGCCGCCGAGCACGACGCGCCCGGCGGCCCGGACTGGCACCGCGTCGCGACGCTCTACGCCGCGCTGGAGGAGCGCACGCCCACGCCCGCGGTGCGGATCAACCGCGCGGTCGCGGTAGCGGAGGCCGAGGGCGCGGAGCGCGGCCTCGCGCTGCTCGCGGCGAGCGGCGGCGCGGCGCGGAGGCTGGCCGGCTTCCACGTGGCGGAGGCCGAGCTGCTGGCCCGCGCCGGCCGCCGCACCGAAGCCGAAGCGGCGCTCGAACGTGCTGCGGGGATGACCGCGAACACCGCGGTCCGCGCGCACCTCGAGCGGCGCCGCACCGAACTTCGGCGGTAGATCTCGCGCGAACGGGGCATGCTGCCCGGCATGCGCCTCCGCGTCGCGCTCACCGCCCTGCTCGCCACCGCCGCGACCGCCGCCCCGGCGGAAGCCGCCCGCTCCACCGCCACGCTCGAGCTCGCGCCGCTCGACGGCGGCGCGCGCACGCTCGTGACGCGCACCCCCAACGCCGCCAACGCCTTCGGAGAGCCCGTGTGGTCGGCGGACGGGCGGACGATCGCGCTCGTGGGGGAGAGCCGCACCGCGGCGGCCGACCGCGACGACATCGTCCCGCACCTCCTGCGCTTCCCCGCCGTCAGCGGCGCGCCGGAGACCGCGACGCCGCTCACGACCGGCTACGCCGCCCAGCTCAGCCCCGACGGCGCGACGCTCGCGGAGCTGACCGACACCGGCCTGGCGAGCGGGCGCGGCGGCATGGTCTTCCGCGACGTCGCCACCGGCGCCGTCCGCGCGACGGTCCCGCAGTGGGCGGAGGGCGACGACCTGTACGAGGAGGAGCCGTACGTCTGCTGGTCGCCGGACGGCCGGCGCGCGGCGCTCGCGGTGGCCGAGCGGCGCGCCGACGCCGTCCACGTGATCGACCTGCCCACAGGCCGCACGCTCGTCCGGCGCCCTGCCAGGCGCGGGATCCCGGCCGGGCCGCGCTGCTTCGCCCCCGACAGCCACCGACTGCTGCTCGCCACCGGCCGCCGCCTCGTCGTCGTGGACGCCGAGACCGGCGGCGCGCGCACGCTGCCGTCGTGGGGCCGGTTCCCCGGTGAGGTGGCCTGGAGCCCCGACGGACGCCGCATCGCGATCGGCGAGGGCGGCTCGCTCGCACTCGTCGACGCCGTCACCGGCTGGGGTCCGAGCCACCCGGTCGGCGGGACGGCGGGCCTGACGTGGTCGCCCGACGGGACCGCGCTCGCGATGCTCACCGGCGGCGGCGACGACTCGACTGGCGATGACGGGCCGGTCGCGCTGGTCGTCGTCGCAGCGGACCGGCCCGGGGAGCCCCACGCGCTCGTCCGCCCGCGCCACAGCGACCTCGGGGCGTTCGCGTGGTCGCCCGACGGGACGCGGATCGCGTTCACGACCTGGAGCGCGCGGTGAGCCTGCTCAGCCGCGCCCTCGCCGCCGCGCTCGCCGCGCTCGCCACGGCGGCCGCGTCAGGGCCCGCCGCTCACGCTGACGCACGCATCGAGGTCGTCCCCGCCGACGGCACGCCGCGGACCGTCCTCGTCCAGGCCGGCGGCGAGCACACGCAGCTGACGCAGCTCGGCTGGGCGGCCGACGGCTCCAGCATCACGTACGTGCGCGAGAGCCTGTACGGCGGACCCGCGGCCGCGCTCTTCCGCCGCCCGCTCGGCGGCGGCCCGGCCCAGCGCTTGCGCACGATCGGCGGCGCCGGCCAGGGCCTGGCGAGCCCCGACGCACGGCTGGTCGCCGAGGAGGCGTACGTGACGAGCAC
This sequence comes from Parviterribacter multiflagellatus, assembly GCF_056863265.1. Classification (NCBI taxonomy): domain Bacteria; kingdom Bacillati; phylum Actinomycetota; class Thermoleophilia; order Solirubrobacterales; family Parviterribacteraceae; genus Parviterribacter; species Parviterribacter multiflagellatus. The sequence continues at coordinate 265,959 of NZ_JBXPIZ010000008.1, read as the reverse complement.
GCGGCGCGTGCGGCCGATCGTGATCCGCGAGGTCGCGACCGGCGCCGTCCGCGCCCGCATCCGGCCGCTCGGGCGCCCGCACGACAGCTCGATCGTGATCGGCGACGGCGGCCCGTTCTGCTGGTCGCCGGACGGGCGCCTCCTCACGGTCTCCGAGTCGCTGGACGAGGGCGACGTCGACGTGACGCGCGTGTTCGTGGCTCGCACCGGCCGGCTCGTGCGCACGATCCGTGGCGACGGCCGCCTCGCCCGCGAGGCGTGCTTCGCGCCGGACGGCCGCCTCACGCTCTCATCCGGCCTTGACGTCCCCACAGCGGCGCGGCTCGTGGAGCTGGGCACCGGGCGCGCGACGGCGGTCCCGACCCACGGCCGGCCCGTCCACGGCCCGCTGGCGTGGTCGCCCGACGGCGCGCGGCTGGCCTACGGGAGCGCCGAGGGCGTGGCCGTCGTGGACACCGCGACGGGCCACGGGCCGACGCTGCCGGTCACGCCCACCGGGCTGCGCGACCGGGACGCCGCCTACGGCCTCCGCGCCCTCGCGTGGTCGCCCGACGGCCGCACGCTCGCGTACGCGTACGGCGGCTCGGGCCTGCTGGACGCCGACGAGGGGCCGCGCGCGATCCTCGCCACCATGCCCGCCGACGGCAGCGGCCCGCCGCGGGAGCTCGTCCGCGCGAGCGCCGGCACGGAGATCACCGGGCTCGCGTGGTCGCCCGACGGCACGCGCCTCGCGCTCGCCAGCGCCGGCCGTTAGCCAGGTCGGCGGCTAGCGCACCTCGAAGCCCCGGCACCCGGCGACGCGCTCCTCGTCGACCGCGAGCCGCTCCACCGACGCTCGCTCCGGCCCGTGCCCCGCCCACGCGACGAGCGCCTCGACCGCGCGCGCCGGCCCTTCCAGCCACGCCTCGACCGTGCCGTCATCGGCGTTGCGCACCCACCCGGCGACCCCGAGCCGCTCGGCCTCCTGCCGCATCGAGTCACGGAAGAACACGCCCTGCACGCGGCCGTGGACGACGACGCGCCGGGCGATCGGGTGGGGGAGATCGGTGGCCATGCCGACAGCCTGCCACGGCAGGTCCCCTAGACGAACGCGGGTCGGCTGTCGCGGCCCCGTCGGCGTGCCGCTCGCCGTCTGAGCGAACGGTCGTCGGCGCCCGGCGCCGTCAGGCGTCGGGCCCGTCCGCGGCGCGCAGCAGCGCGTCGATCTCCGCGAGGTGGCCGCGCACGCTGACCGCCATCGTGTCGAGGATCCCTCTCGCGGCCTCGATGCCGGTGGTCGCGTGGGTGAGCTGCTGCTTGACGCGGCGGACGTCCTCCATCGCGCCGACCGCCCGCTCCACCTCGCCGCGGACCGCGTCGAGATCGAGCTCGCCGTCGGCGCCCTTGGTCATCAGCACGCGGGCGCGGGCGAGCGAGTACGCGACCTCGAGCGCCAGGTGCGTGTCGTCCTCGGGATCGAAGACGACGAAGAGCTTGTCGCCGTTGAACTCGCGCAGCTGGTTCGTCCGCGCTGGCAGCTTCTCGTCCGACGGCACCACGAACACGCCGTAGTCGGCGCCGCGCGCGGCCATCGCCTCGTCCAGCTCGGCCAGCGCGCGCTTCTTGGGCAGCTGCGAGTTCTTGGCCTCGAAGACGATGCGCCCGCGGGCCGGGCCCGCGCAGGCGTCGATGGCGACGACGACGTCGCCCTTCTTGCCGCCGACGCCGGGGAGGTCGCCGACCGCGTCGCAGTCGTCGCCCTGGCCGTGCGCGATGGCGTCGATCGCCTCGAACACCGACTCCTCGTAGGTGCGGCCCTTCGCCGTCCCGCGCTCGGCCTCCGCCGCGACGTCCTCCAGCCGCTGCTTCTCGGCCTTCAGCGCCGCGACCTCCAGCCGCATCGCCTCCAGGCGCTCGTTCATCGCGCGCAGGTGCTCGCCCTGCTGGTCGGCGTTCGTCTTCATCGCCGCCAGCGTCGCCCGCTGGATCGCGACGATCGGGTTGTCGGCCGTGTCGGAGGTGAGCGTCTTGCGCATCTCCTCGCGCATCTGGCCCGAGACCTCCACGAGCACCTCGCGGACACGGTGCTGCACCGCGGTCGACGACTCGTCCCCGAAGTGCCGCGCCAGCGCGCGCGACACGTGCCCGTGCTCCGGCCCGAACGCCTCGTCGACCTTGGCGTCGAGCCGCTCCGCGACCTTGCGCGCGCGCTCGACGAAGTCCCGGTCGAGCTCCCGCGCGGCGCGCTCGAACTCCGCGCGCACGAACTCGGCCTGCTGGCCGGTCTCCTCGCGGGCGAGGACGCGGCCGCCGATCTCGATCATCTGCCGGATGAGCCCGTCGACGGGCTCGCCGCGGCGCTCGCGCTCGTGCACCAGGGCCACGACCGTCTCGTCGTCGACCCGCAGGCCGTCGACCAGCAGCTCGCCGTTGAACGTGCGGCACCTGGAGAAGGGAAGGGTGGTTGCAGCCTCCATGACGTCGCAACGCACCGTAGGGTGCGGTCCTGACGGAATGAGGGACACCCTGCACCCATGAGCGTTCTCGCCGCCGCACTGGACGACGGCATCGCCGCGCCCGCCCGCCTGCGCGACCTCCTCGCGCAGGAGCTCCAGCGCGGCGAGGCCGAGCTGGCGAAGAAGCGCTCGGGCTACGACGAGCCGGTCGTCGTCGCCTTCGGCGCGCGCGCGGGAAACGGTGCGCTGACCGCCGCGCTCCCGGTCCCCACGACGTTCCGCGCCGACGCCGCGGTCGTGGAGGAGCGCGCGTGGCGCGTGGTTGCCGGCACGGTCGGCGCGCTGCAGCAGGCCTGCGAGCTGCCGCCGCCCGGCGCCGCCGGCCAGCTCGCGCTCCTGGCCGGCGACCTCGGCGGCCAGCTCACGCTCACGCTCCAGGCGCCCGGCGACCCCGAGCTGGCCCAGCTCGCCTTCGAGGAGGCGCTCGACGGCGTCGACCGGCTGCGCGCCTGCGCGGTCCCGCTCCCCGACGAGCTGCTCGACCCCGCCGACGACAAGCCGCCGATCGGCGCCACGCACCCGCTGCGCGTCGCCGAGGCCGTCGCGCGGCTGGGCGGCGACCCGGCCGCGCCCGACGACGACACCGAGGAGCTCGTGCTCGCGCTGCTCGAGCCGCAGGGCGCCGCGACGCGGCCCCACGACGACCCCGATCCCGCCAAGCGCGTCGCCCGCCGCATCCTCCAGCGGCTCGACGGGATGGGGAAGTGGGGCGGATATCACACGGACTTCGCGCACCTCGCGCGTGGCTTCGCGGGGAACGACCGCCACCTCGCGGACGCCGTCGGGGAGGCGCTGCTGGAGGCCGAGCTGCTCGCCGAGAAGCCGTCCGTCGGCCAGCGCCACGTGTTCCTCAACCCCCGCAAGGCGGGCGAGATCCGCCGATTGATCGAGGACGGCGAGGTGCCTGCGGCGCTGAAGTTGCCCGCCAAGTGGTAAGACCCCGAGTTGTGAACGTCCTGGACCAGGTCAGCCAGAAGCTGTTCGTCGCCAAGACCCTTGCCACGGCCGGCGTCATCCGTCCCACCCGGCCCGACAAGCTCCCGGGCATCGTGCGCGCCCTGCACAGCTGGGGCCCGACGCCCGCCGCGGGGTACACGGCCTCGGCGATCCGCACGCCGGACGCGACGGCCATCGTCGACGAGCTGGGGACGCTCACGTTCCGGGAGGTCCACGAGCGCACGAACCGGCTGGCCAACGCGCTCAAGGAGCGGGGGCTCGGCGCCGGCGACCGCGTCGCGATCCTCTGCCGCAACCACCGCGGCTTCCTCGAGGCGACGACCGCGTGCTCGAAGCTCGGCACCGACGTCCTCTACCTCAACACCGCCTTCGCCGCCCCGCAGATCGCCGACGTGATCGCGCGCGAGAAGCCAGCCGCCATCGTGTACGACGAGGAGTTCCACGAGCTGGTGGAGCCCGGCGCGAAGGGCCTCAAGCGCTACATCGCCTGGTTCGACGGGCCGGACAAGCCCGAGGACGCGGAGGTCCTCGAGGACCTGATCGCGCGCGGGGCCAGCACGCCGCAGAAGGCGCCCGAGAAGTCCGGCCGCGTGATCATCCTGACGTCGGGCACGACCGGCACGCCCAAGGGCGCGAACCGCAAGCAGCCCGACAACGTCGACCCGACCGCGGCGCTGTTCGACCGCATCCCGCTGCGCGCGGGCGAGACGACGATGATCGCCGCGCCGCTGTTCCACACGTGGGGCTACGCGCACATGATGTTCGGGCTGATCCTGGGCTCGACGTTCGTGCTGCGGCGCAAGTTCGACCCCGAGGCCGTGCTGTCCGACGTCGCCCAGCACCACGCGACCGCGCTCGTCGTGGTCCCGGTGATGCTCCAGCGGATGCTCGAGCTGGGGGAGGACGTGATCAAGAAGTACGACACGTCCGCACTGCGGATCATCGCCGCCTCCGGGAGCGCCCTGCCCGGCGAGCTGGCGACGCGCGCGATGGACGCGTTCGGCGACGTCCTCTACAACCTCTACGGCTCGACCGAGGTGGCCTGGGCGTCGATCGCCACGCCGGCCGACCTGCGCGCCGCGCCCGGCACCGCGGGCCGCCCGCCGCGCGGGACCGTGCTGAAGATCTACGACGCCGACGGCAAGGAGCTGCCGCAGGGCGAGACGGGGCGCATCTTCGTCGGCAACGAGCTGCAGTTCGAGGGCTACACCGGCGGCGGCCACAAGGACTTCATCGACGGCCTGATGTCGAGCGGCGACGTCGGCCACATCGACGAGGGCGGCCGCCTCTTCATCGACGGGCGTGACGACGAGATGATCGTGTCCGGCGGGGAGAACGTGTTCCCGCGCGAGGTCGAGGACCTGCTCGCCGACCACGAGGCGGTCGAGGAGGTCGCGATCATCGGGGTCGACGACGAGCAGTTCGGCCAGCGGCTGAAGGCGTTCGTCGTGCTGCGGTCGGGCAAGGAGCTGTCCGAGGACCAGATCAAGCAGCACGTCAAGGCCAACCTCGCGGGCTACAAGGTCCCGCGCGAGGTGGTCTTCCTCGACGAGCTGCCGCGCAACGCGACCGGCAAGGTGCTCAAGAAGGACCTGCGCGAGGAGCCGCAGGAGGCCTGAGCGGGCTGGGAGCCGACCTGCCCGCGAGCTACCCTCGCGGGTATGGCAGCCCGCACTGACAACTTCGACCTCGGGCGCCTCAAGCTCGACGCCGGCCAGGGACGTCGCCTGGACCTCAACGTCGCGTTCGAGCCGCTCCACTTCGGCGGGCAGGACTACGCCGTCGGTGCGTCCGAGGTGCCCGTCGTCCTCGACGTGTCCCGCATGACGGGGCAGGGGTACAGCCTGCGGCTGCGCTTCTCCGCGGCGCTGGAGGGCCCGTGCATGCGCTGCCTCGCGGGCGCCGCGCCGACGTTCGAGGTCGACGCGCGCGAGATCGACCAGCCCGGCGGCGGCGACGAGATGACGTCGCCCTACGTGGAGGACGAGGAGCTCGACCTCAAGGGCTGGGCGCGCGACGCGCTCGTCCTCGCGCTCCCCGCCCAGATCCTCTGCCGCGAGGACTGCGCCGGCCTGTGCCCGCAGTGCGGCAAGGACCTCAACGTCGAGCCGCACGAGCACGACAAGGCGCCCGACCCCCGCTGGGGGAAGCTCGCCGAGCTGAAGTTCGACTAGAGGAGCGCGCCGGAGGGGATCCAGGGGCGCAGCGGGCCGAGCCGCCCGCGCGTGTAGACGGGGCCGTCGGGGGAGAGCAGGAGGCCGGCGGCCAGGCCGGTCTGGATCGCCCAGTCCTGGCCGGCGGTGAGGAAGTCGACGCCGACCGTCGCGCCCGGCGTGGCGGCGGCGAAGCACGACCACAGCAGGTCGACCGCGGCCTCCTCGTCGCGGGCGCACAGCACCGTCGGCGAGCCGTTGCGGTGGATCGTGAAGCCGCGGCCGTCGAGCAGCAGGAGCTCGAGGCCGGCGCGCAGCGCGCGGAGGTCGTCCGGGTCGTACGCGCCGCCGCGGACCGGGGCGGCGAGCGCCGCGGCCGCCTCGTAGTCGTCGCTGGGCGCCGACTCCAGCCCGAGCGGGATCGCCGCCCGGTCGAGCATCCCCGCGAACGCGACGCACGGCCGCAGCGCGAACCCCGCCCGCGCGTAGAGGCGCATCGCCTTCGGGTCGGTGGACGAGCAGATGATCGCGCCGCGCGCCTGCCGCTCGGTCTCCAGGCACGCCGCCAGCAGCGCGCCCCCGGCGCCGCGCGCGTGGACGTCGGGCCGCACCGCGAGCAGCGACAGCCCCCAGATGCCGTCCCGGACGATCGCCAGCCCGACCCCCACGATCCGCCCGTCCTCGTCGATCGCGACGTGCGCGCCGGCCGGGTCGGTGCGCTGCATGTGGCCGACGCGCAGCTCCATCCACGCCTGCCGGTCGGCGGCGCGCTCGGGCGGCACGGGGAGCGCGGCGATGGCCGCGGCGGCGGCGGCGGGGACGTCCTCCGAGAGCAAAGGTCGGGTGATCACCGCCCGGTGTTCTATCCTGTCGCGCCGATATGGCCGTCCCGAAGCAGAAGCAGTCGCACGCGCGCACCAACAAGCGCCGGTCGCAGCACAAGGCTGCCGCACCGACCGTCAACGAGTGCCCCACGTGCCACAGCCCGCGGCGGCCCCACCGGGTCTGCCCGGTCTGCGGCTCGTACGCGGGTCGTGAGGTCGTCTCGGCGCACGCCGGGCACGACCACGATCACGACCACGACCACTAGTTGAGCCGTGAGCGCTCCTGAGCAGCGCTCACCGGTCATCGCGGTCGACGTCAACGGCGCCGACGATCCCGCCGCTGCGGTGGCGGGGGTCCTCAGCGCCGCCGAGAACGGCACCCAGGTGCTGCTCTTCGGCGATCCCGCGGTCGTCGGCGTCGCCGGGCACCCGAACGTCGAGCCGGTCGACGCGCCGGTCTCCATCGCCAAGGACCCGGATCCCGCCCGGGCGGTCCGCGGCAACCCCGACGCGTCCGTCGTGCTGGCGGCCAAGGCCGTCGCCGAGGGCCGCGCCGACGCGCTCGTCTCGGGCGGCTCCACCGGCGCCGCGCTCGCCGCGGGCCTCTTCAACGTCAAGCGCGCGAAGGGCGTCCACCGTCCCGCGCTCGCGATCCCGCTGCCGATCCCCGGCGCGGCCGTGACGCTCCTCGACGTCGGAGCCAACGACGTCTGCCGCCCCGAGCACCTCGTCCAGTTCGCCTCGATGGGCGCCGCGCTCGCGTCGAGCGTCCTCGGTGTGGCCAAGCCGCGCGTCGGGCTGCTCTCCAACGGCACCGAGGCCGGCAAGGGCCGCGAGGAGGTCGTCGAGGCGCACGCCCGGCTGTCCGCCGCGACCTCCGCCGCGTACGACTTCGTCGGCAACGTGGAGGGCTTCGACGTCACCAACGGCGTCGTCGACGTGCTCGTCACCGACGGCTTCACCGGCAACGTGACGCTGAAGGTGATGGAGGGCGTCTCCAAGGGGATGATCGGCTACGTGCGCGATGCGGCGATGTCGAGCACGAGGTCCAAGGTCGGCGGCGCGCTGCTGAAGCCGGCGCTGCGCGGCCTGCGCGACGACCTGGACCCCGAGGCGCAGGGCGGCGCCTACCTGCTGGGCCTGCGCAGGCTCGCCGTCGTGCCCCACGGATCGTTCGGCGCGGCGGGCTGGCAGCGGGCCGTCGAGCGCGCCGCGCTGGGCGTCCGCGAGGACGTCATCGGCCGCACCTACGCCTCCCTCGAAGCTGCCGGAGCCCTCCGACGCGTTCCTGCGTCCGACGGCGTCACTAGCGTGTGAACGGTCATGACCCGAGACGAGGTCCTCACACTCATCCGCAGCCACCTGGCCGACGAGCTCGACCTCGATCCCGCACGGGTCGAGGAGGGCACGCGCTTCAAGGAGGATCTGGAGGCCGACTCGCTCGACCTCTACACCCTCGTGCAGGAGCTGGAGGACACCTACGGGATCCGGATGCCGGACGAGGACGCGGCCAAGATCCTCACCGTCGGGGCTGCGGTGGACTACGTCCTCGCCCACGGCGTGGGGCAGACGTGAGTGGACCGGCTCCGCTCCCTCCTCGACGACCTTCCGGAAGAGCTGCGGCAGCAGGTCTTCACGCACGCATCCTGGACGGAGCGGCGTGCGGACTCCTACTCGCGGCTCGCCTTCCTGGGCGACTCCGTGCTCGGGCTGGCGGTCACCACCTTCCTCTTCCCGCGGCTGGAGGCCGAGCGCTACGGCGCCGGCCGGCTGACGAAGATCCGCGCGCAGGCGGTCTCCGGGCCCTCGTGCCGCGCGGTCGCGGAGCGGCTCGGGGTGCCGAAGCGGCTCCGCGCGCAGGCGCCGGACGGCGTGGGGCAGAGCGCGGCGACGCTGGTCGAGACGGAGCGGGTCCTGGCGTCGGTGATCGAGGCCGTGATCGGCGCGGTCTACCTGCACAACGGCTACGAGCGGACGGCCGAGGCGGTCGTCGAGGCGTTCATGCCGGAGATCGAGCAGGCGCTGGAGCACCCGGTGGACTTCAAGTCGACGCTCCAGGAGCGGCTGGCCCGGCGCGGGCAGACGGTCGCCTACGAGGTGTCGGCCGAGCTGGGGCCGCCGCACGACCGGACGTTCGAGGTCGTCGCGCTCGTGGACGGCGACACGGTCGGGCACGGCTCCGGGCGGTCGAAGAAGCACGCCGAGCAGGCCGCGGCGCGCACGGCGCTCGACCGCATGGAGGTCGACGCGACGGACGCCGTGGCGGAGCTGAGCGAGGCGGACGCGGAGGCCTGAGCCCGTGCACCTGAGGTCGCTGACGCTCAAGGGGTTCAAGTCGTTCCCCGACCGCACGAAGCTCGAGTTCACCCCGGGCATCTCGGTCGTCGTCGGGCCGAACGGCTCGGGCAAGTCCAACGTCACCGACGCGGTGCTGTGGGCGATGGGCGAGCAGTCGCCGCTCGCCGTCCGCGGCCAGTCGATGCAGGACGTCATCTTCGCCGGCGGCCGCGGCGTGCAGGCGCGCCAGTCCGCCGAGGTGGAGCTGGTGATCGACAACGCCGACGGCGCGATCGACCTGCCGATGGGCGAGATCTCGATCATGCGCCGGCTGGATCGGTCCGGCGACGGCGAGTACCGGCTGAACGGCGCCAAGTGCCGCCTGGTCGACGTGCTGGAGGTCCTGTCCGACACCGGCCTGGGCAAGGAGATGCACTCCGTGGTCTCGCAGGGCCGCGTCGAGGCGATCGTCACCTCCAAGCCCAAGGACCGGCGCATGCTGATCGAGGAGGCCGCGGGCCTCGGCAAGCACCGCAAGCGCCGGCGCCGCGCGCAGCTCAAGCTCGAGCGCACGCAGGACAACCTGGATCGCGCGCTGGACGTCGAGCGCGAGGCGCGCTCGCGGCTCCGGCCGCTGAAGCGCCAGGCCGAGGCGGCGGAGCTGCACGAGCGGCTCGAGCGCCAGTCGATCGAGGCGCGGTGGGAGCTGGCGAAGGACGTCGCGCGAGCCAAGCGCGCGGCGCTCGTGGAAGCTGAGCGGGCCGCTGCCGAGGCGCACAAGCTGCAGGCCGACGTCGAGGCGCTGCTGGCCGCGGTGGCCGAGCGGCGCGAGCGGGCCGAGGAGGCGCTGGCGGCGCGGACCGAGCGGCGCGAGGCGCTGGCGGGGCGCGTGCACACGGTGCGCGCGGGGACGCAGCGCATCGACATGCGGCTCGAGCAGGCGACGTCGACGGTCTCGGCGCTGCACGACCGCATCGCCGGGCGCGAGCAGCAGCTCGCGACGCTGCGAGCCGCCGAGGCCGCTGATGCGCCCGATCCCGAGGCCACCGCGCGGGTCGAGGAGCTGCGCGCCGAGCTCGTGCGGCTCGACGAGGAGCGCGAGGCCGAGCTGGAGCGCGAGCTGGCGAAGCTCGAGGCCGACCGCGTCGCGGCGGCCGAGCGGGTCGCTGCGGCGGCCGAGGACGTGAAGGCCAAGGCCGCGGCCCTGGTCGAGGCCGACAAGGCGGCCGAGGAGGCTCGCGCGGCGCGCCGGGACGCCGAGAAGGGCATCGAGGCGGCCCGCCGCGAGGCCGCGAAGGTCGGCGCGGAGCTGGCGGCCGTCAACCAGTTCCTGCGGTCGGCGACGTCGGCCCCCGGCGGCTCACGGGCGCTGAGCGGCGAGCTGGAGGTCGAGCCGGGCTACGAGCTGGCGCTGTCGGCCGCGCTGGACACTCGGCTCTCCGCCGCGCTGGCGGAGGACATGGAGGCGGGCGCCAAGCTGCTGGAGCGCAGCGCGCGCGACGGCGTGCGGGTGATCGTGCTCGGGCCGACCGGCGAGGGCGCCGGCGACGCGCCGTCCAACGTCGTCCCGCTGCGGAAGGCCGACACCGATCCGCCGTTCCACAACGCCCGCCGCCTGCTCGATCTCGTGAAGGGCCCGGACGACGCGGTCGCCGCCGCCGCCCGCCTGCTCCACGACACGTGGGTGGTCGAGACGCTCGACGGCCTCGACGACTTCGGCGGCATCGCGGTGACGGTCGAGGGCCGCGCCTGGAACGGGCACACGCGCGAGCTGCGCCGGGTCGCGACCGGCGGCGCCGAGCGGGTGCTGGCCGAGCGCAACCGGCGCGACAAGCTCGTCGCCGAGTCGGCGGAGGCGGTGGCGAAGGAGCACGCCGCGCGCAAGTCGGTCGAGGCGTTCCACCAGGCCGTGTCCGACGCGGACGCCGCGCGCGAGGCCGCCGACCGCGCCCGCCGCGACGCCGACCGCGCGCGCTCGCAGGCCCAGGAGGAGGAGCGCCAGGCGACGTGGCTCATCGCCGAGCGGCGCAAGCAGCCCGAGCAGGGCGCCGCCGCCGTCCGCCGCGCGCAGATCCAGGGCGAGCTGCAGGCCGAGCGGCGCGTGGCCGAGCGGGCGGAGAAGGAGCGCGCCGACCGCACCCGCCGCATCGCCGTGCTCACCGCGCAGCTGCGGGCCGAGGAGCAGGTGCGGCCGACCGCGCAGCGGCTGGTCGACGTGCTCGCCTCGCTCTCCGCCGCCGCCGGGACGCGCCTGGAGACGCTCGAGGCCGAGCTGGCCGCCGACCGCGCCGAGGGCGAGGGCGTCGCCAACGAGCTGCGGGCGTGCGCGAAGGAGGAGGCCGAGGTCCAGGGCAAGCTGCGGATGGCCGGCGAGGCGGTCACGCAGTGCGAGGTCCGCGCGCAGCAGGCGCGCGACCAGGCCCACGAGGCCGACGTCGAGCTGAGCGCGCTGGCCGAGAAGCTCGGGCTCCCGGCGGAGCCGGCGGCCGAGGCGCTGCCCGAGGACGAGGTCGCCGCGCTGCGCCAGCGGATCGATCGGCTGGCGAAGCGGCGCGAGCAGCTCGGGCCGGTCAACCCGCTCGCCAAGCAGGAGTACGACGAGGCGATGGCCCACGTCGAGGAGCTCGAGACGCAGCGGACGGACCTCGAGACCGCGCTGCGCGAGCTCAAGCAGGTCATCCGCGACACCGACAAGACGATCCGCGAGACGTTCGAGGAGACGTTCAACGCGGCCGCGAAGAACTTCGAGGAGCTGGCCGGCCAGCTCTTCCCCGGCGGCCGCGGGCGCCTCCGGCTGGTGGCCGAGGACAGCGGGCCACGGCCGGTGCTCGGCGGCGAGCAGGCCGTGTCGGAGGAGGACGCCGCCCGCGCCGAGGCGGCGGCGGAGCAGGCGGCCGACGCCGAGGAGCAGGCGCCCGACGACGACCTGATGGGCGTCGAGATCGAGATCACGCCCGCGGGCAAGTCGATGAAGCGCCTGACGCTGCTGTCCGGCGGCGAGAAGTCGATGACCGCGATCGCGTTCCTCTTCTCCGTCTTCCTCGCGAAGCCGTGCCCGTTCTACATCCTCGACGAGGTCGAGGCGGCGCTCGACGACGCGAACATCGGGCGCTTCCTGACGCTGATCGAGAAGTACGCCGACCGCGCGCAGTTCATCGTCGTGACGCACCAGAAGCGCACGATGGAAGCCGCTGACACGCTGTACGGCGTCTCGATGGGCGACGACGGCGTGTCGAAGGTCGTCTCGCGCAAGCTGCCGCGCGAGGGCGGCGCGCGGTCGGTCGAGGCGGCCTGATGGGCAAGCGCTCGCGCCGCAACAAGGAGCAGGCGGCCGCGCCCACGCCGCCCGACGACGCGGCGGGCGAGCCGGGCGAGGCGCCGGTCGTCCCGGCGGTCGACGCCGGCCCGGTCGTCGCGGCCGCCGAGGCCGCGCTGGCGGGCCGAGAACCCGCGCCCGCCGACGCCGCCGGCGGCCCGAAGCGCTCGCCGCTGTCCGACCCCCGCCTGCGCGAGGTCATCGCGTACGCGGAGGAGGCGGACATGCTCTACCACCTCTACCGCTGGATCCTGCTCAAGGGGACGGTCCCGACCGCGCGCGACTGGCTTCCCCGCGAGGAGATGCCGCACCCCGACGCGGTCGCGGAGGTCTTCGGCGGGTGGCAGAAGTTCCTGGACCACGCGCAGATCGGCGAGAGCCAGCTGCTCGCGCGGCACCGGACGCTGGAGGAGCAGGCGAAGGCGTTCGACACGCGGCAGAAGCAGCTCGACCGCGAGGAGCAGCGGGCCGCCGACCAGAAGCGCCAGCTCGACGTCGCGCGCCGCCGCCGCGAGGACGCCGAGCGCGAGCGCGACGAGGCGGCCGCCCGCGCGGGCCGCGCCGAGCGGGCGCTGGCCGACGTCGAGCGCCGCGCCGCCGCGGCAGAGGAGCGCCTGGCCGAGCGCCGCGCGGTCGCGGAGGAGACCGCCGCCGCCTCCGGCGCACCGCGCGAGGAGGTCTCCGAGGAGTGGCTCGCGCTGCACGAGGCGGTGACCGCCGAGCTCGAGTCGGTGCGTCAGCACCGCGACGACCTGCAGCGGCGGGTCGACGAGCTGGAGGCCGCGGCCGCGCGCGACCGGCAGGCGATCGCGGAGCTGTCCTCCGCGCTTGGCGACCGCCCCGACGACGCGGGCGCCGCGGGGGCGGACGCCGCCGCCGAGGAGGACCCGAAGTCCGTGCTGGAGGCCGTGCGGCTCGCCGCCGCCTCGCTCCCGCACCTCACCTTCACCGAGTCCGCGTTCGAGTCGGCCGCCGACTCGCCCTACCGCCGCCCGGCCGAGATCCTCGACGCGCTCCGCAAGCTCGACGACCTCGCCGCGCGCTACGCCGAGGGCCAGATGGGCACGTCGCTCGGCGCCGCGGCGGTCGAGGCCGGCCTGACGTGGAAGGCAGGCGTCTCCGAGCTCGCCCGCACCCGCTGGGCCAAGGACTACGTCATCACCCACGACGGCCACAACCTCGACCTCGGCCCGCACCTCGCGCTCGGCTCGGGCTCCGGCGCCGGCTTCGTCGCCCGCATCTACCTCCACGTCGCCGACGGCAACGGCGACGTGCCCCGCGGGATCTACGTCGGCCACGTCGGCCGCCACCTGCCCGACACGACCACCTGACGCGCGCGCCGCGGGCCGGTAGCGTCCCGCGCCATGCCCGACGCCGGCACGCTCCTCGTCTTCACCCTCGCCGGGCTCGCGCTGATCGTCGTCCCCGGCCCGAACCTGATCTACATCGCGACGCGGTCGGTCGCGCAGGGGCGCCGGCACGGGGTCGCGTCGGCGTTGGGGGTGGAGGTCGGGACGCTGATCCACATCGCCGCGGCGACGGTGGGGCTGAGCGCGCTGATCGCGTCGTCGGCGCTCGCGTTCGACCTCGTCCGCTACGCCGGCGCGGCGTACCTCGTCTACCTCGGCATCCGCACGATCCGCGCCCGCGACGCTGCCCTCCTCGCCGACGGCGCCGCCGCGCGGCCCGCGCCGCTGCGGCGGACGTTCGCCGAGGGCGTGCTGGTGAACGTGCTCAACCCGAAGGTCGCGCTGTTCTTCCTCGCGTTCCTGCCGCAGTTCGTCGACCCGGACGCGAGCGCGGCGCCGCAGATCGTCGTCCTCGGGCTGATCCTCTTCACGATCGGCACGGCCACCGACCTGCTGTGGGCGTTCGGCGCCGCCGCACTGCGCAACCGCCTGCAGCGGAGCCGCGGGTTCGCGGCGCGCCAGCGGTTCGTCACCGGCGGTGTGTACCTCGCGCTCGGCGCGGGGGCGGCGCTCACCGGCGGCCGCAACGACCGCTGAAACGCGCCATGACTGACGCTCAGGGGCGGCCGCGCGCCAGGAGCGTCCGTCCGGTGTCCGCGGTCACTCAACGGCGGCCGCAAAGCGCCGAATCCACGGCCCGTGGCGGGGCTTCCTGCATCTCCTCCCGCGGCCCGGGAGACGCTGCGCGGCGAGCGCGGGTTCATGCTCGTCGAGCTGCTCGTGACGTGCGTGCTGATGCTGATCATCGTCGGCGCGGTCCTCACCGTGCTCGAGCAGACGACCCGCATCTCCGCCGAGGACCGCGAGCGGGCGCTCGTCCTGCGCGAGGCGCAGGCGCAGCTCGACGGGCTGGTCCGCGAGGCGCGCCACGCCTACCGCGTCAACGCCGCGACGGCGTCGCGGCTCGACCTCGACGTCCACATCCAGGGCCGCACCCGGCGCGTCGTGATCGACTGCACCGGCGCGCATCCGACGCTCGCCGGCCTGCGCCGCTGCACGCGCAGCGAGGTCAGCGCGGCAGGGGCGACGACCTCCACCCGGGTCCTCGTCGACCGCGTCGCCAGCCCCGACGTCTTCGCGACGACGACCGACGCAGGCGTCGTCACCTACGTCCGCGTCACCCTCCGCGTGCCCGCCTCGGGGGAGCGCGGGACCGGCCCGCGCCACGAGGTGCGGCTCGAGGATGGCTTCGCGTTGAGGAACGCCGGTGCGCTCACGTAGTCGCTGGTCGTCGCAGGACGGCTTCACGCTCACCGAGGTGCTCGCCGCCTCGCTGCTGCTGCTCGTCGGCATCCTCGGCGTCGCCGGCAGCCTCAACATCTCGCGCGACTCGATCAACCGCTCCGAGGTGCGCGAGGCCTCCGCGCACCGGGCCGAGCGCGAGATCGAGCGCGTCCGCGCGCTCCCCTACACGTCGCTCGGCCTCACCGCCGCGCCCGCGCCGTCCACCACCGCCGGCAGCCCGGACGCGCAGGTGCGCTCCGGCAACCAGTACCAGTGGGACACGCGTGACGCCACGAAGGTGGAGCCGCTCGTCCTCGGCGGCACGGTGCAGACCAGCCAGACCTTCGACGACGGCCGCCTGACCGGGACGATCCACGTCTACATCACCGCGTACGACGACCCCGCGCTGACCACCCCCGTGCCCGCCCGGCGCGTGACGGTGGCCGTCGTCCCCGGCGGCGCCTGGACGCTCCCGCAGCCGGTCGTCGCCTCCACCGTCGTCCCCGCCCCCGCGACATGACGAAGCTCCGCAGCAGCCTCCGCGCCGAGGACGGCATCGCGATGCCGGTCGCGCTCGCGGTGCTCCTCATCTGCATGATCCTCACCGCGACGGTCGCCAACGGCGCCGACCGGCTCACCTCGACCTCCGGGGAGGACGAGTGGAGCAAGCGCGCGTTCTCCGCCGCGGACGCCGGCGTCGGCGTCGCGGTGGCGCGCCTGCGCACGCTCGGCACCACGCTCCCCGACGCGCAGTGCCTGACGAGCGGCGGCGTCCAGCCCGGCACGAGCGGCGCGGCGCCGGGCGAGTGCCCGGCGTACACGGAGTCGCTCGGGCCGGGGGCGAGCTTCAGCTTCACGGTCTCACCCGCGTCCGCCACCCCGAACGGCTGCTACGAGGTCCCGGGCGCCGTCGTCCCCCCGGGCGCGATGCGCCGCTGCGTGACGTCGAGCGGGACGGTGAACGGCGTGACCCGGCGGGTCCAGGCGCAGATCATCGCGCCGCGCGGCACGCGCCACTGGGTCGGCATCCTCGGCCTCGACGGCGTGGTGCTCGACAACTCGCCGCAGCTCGACGGCTGCCCGCCCGCGACCGTCGCCAGCAACGTCATCGTCGACACGAACCGCAACTCGAGCACGAACCTCATCGCGAACGTCTTCGGGACGGCGTGCACGCGGTCGAGCTGGACGCTGTCGGTGCTGCAGGGCGGCTCGATCGCCGTCCACCGGGACACGCGTCCGTACCCGCCGCCGCAGACGACCGTCACGACCGAGTACGTGATCGACCCGCCGCCGGTGGAATGGGAAGCGGTCGAGCGAACCAACCAGAACGACCTGCTCAGCAGCCAGGCCGGCGCCACGACGTACACGGGCAACGCGACGTGGAACGCGAACGCGCGGGTGATGAACCTCGGCAACGACGGCCGCATCGTGATCCGCCGCGGCGGCGACTTCCACCTCTGCTCGCTCAGCCTCGGCAACCAGGGCAGCATCGACTTCTCGACCACCGAGAAGACACGGATCTTCATCGACTCGCCGACCCGCCCGGACTCGTCCTGCCGGCCCGGCAGCGGCAACCTGCTCACGGAGAACTCGGCCCGTTTCAACTGGCCGAGCACGGTCGCCGACACCGACGCGGCGCAGCTCTCGACGCGCGCGAAGAACGTCGAGGTCTACTTCTACGGCAACGGCCAGGAGATCACGTGGGGCAACCAGGTGCGCTTCGCCGGCCTCGTCCACGCGCCGAACAGCAACCTCGTGCTCGGCAACTCCGCCTACGTCTACGGCGCGGTCGCGGGGAGGCACGTCCACGTCACCAACGGCGCTCGGGTGCTCGTCCCCACCGGGCTCGAGCAGGTCGGCGGCACGAGCAGCGCGTGGGCGGCGAAGGGCTGGGGCCAGTGCAGCTCCGCGCGGCCCGTCGCGACCGACCCCGAGTCGGGCTGCTAGAGCGCCTTCTCGCCCCAGAACGAGGCGAACGGGTTGCCGTTGTAGTCGGCGATCTCCTCGTAGCCGGCCGCGCGGTAGAGCCGCTCGGCGTGCGGCTGCTTGGGGCCGGTGTCGAGCCGGACGCGCGCGTAGCCCAGCTCCCGCGCCGCGTCCTCCAGCGCGCGCAGCAGCTCCTTCGCCAGCCCGCGCCCGCGCGCGGCCGGGACGGTGTACATGCGCTTGATCTCGCACACGCCGTCCGCGAGCCGCTTGATGCCGCCGCCGCAGACCGGCTGCCCGTCGTCGAACCCGACCACGAACGCGCCGCCGCGCTCGGCGCCGAACTGCTCCGGCCCACCCGCCGGCGCGCCGGGCACGTCGATCCGCCCGTAGATCGGGACCAGGTCCTCGACCATCGCCTCGATCAGCACGGACGCGGGCGGGACGGTGGCGTCGACGACACGGAACTCGGGCACGGGCCGGTCACGCTATCGTCGCGCGCCGACGTGGCACGCGACTGGCAGGACCTCTTCATCACCGACCGCGCGCTCCCGGGCGCCGCGGCCGACGAGCCGGCGGAGGAGCAGGGCACGCGCCGCCGCGGCTTCTTCCGCCGCCTGCGGGACAACATGTCCAAGACCCGGCAGGCCCTGGCCGCCGAGGTCCAGGCGACGCTGTTCGAGAACCTCGACGACGAGACGTGGGAGCGCCTGGAGGAGGCGCTGATCATGGCCGACGTCGGCGCGAAGACCACCGCCGAGGTGGTCGAGAAGCTCGAGCGCGAGGCCGAGTCCGGCGAGATCGAAGGCGGCGAGGCGCTCACGCAGCGGCTCACCGAGCTGCTCGCGGGCATCGCGCGCACGGGCGAGGAGCGGATCGACCTGCGCCACGAGCCGACCGTGATCCTCATGGTCGGCGTCAACGGCACGGGCAAGACGACGACGCTCGGCAAGCTCGCCTGGCACCTGCGCAAGGAGCTCGGCCTCAACGTCGTGCTCGGCGCCGCCGACACGTTCCGCGCCGCCGCCGTCGAGCAGCTCCAGGGCTGGGCGACGCGCGCCGACGTGCCGATCATCGTGCCGTCGAAGGAGGGGCAGGACCCGGGCTCCGTCGCGTTCGACGCGGTCGCCAAGGGGCGCGAGTCGGGCGCGGACGTCGTGCTCATCGACACCGCGGGCCGGCTCCAGAACCAGGACCACCTGATGGCCGAGCTGACGAAGATCTCCAAGGTCATCGCCAAGCAGATCCCGGACGCGCCGCACGAGACGCTGCTCACCGTCGACTCGACCACCGGCCAGAACGGCCTGCGTCAGGCCAAGCTCTTCTCGGACGCCGTCCCGGTCGACGGCATCGTGCTCACCAAGCTCGACGGCACCGCGAAGGGCGGGATCGCGCTGGCGATCGCCAACGAGCTGCAGATCCCCGTGAAGCTGATCGGCATCGGCGAGGCGCTGGAGGACCTGCGCCCGTTCGACGCCGACGACTTCGCCCGCGCGCTCCTCACCACCGGCGACGCGTGAGCACGCCGGCGCCCGCGCCCGCCCGCCCGACGCTCGACCAGATCGTCCTGGGGGACGCGCCCGAGGCGTGGCGGCGGCTCGGCTTCGACGTGGACGTCGAGGGGCGCATGAGCGTCGGCGGCGTCCGCTTCCAGCTCGGCGCGGACGGCGACGGGATGGTCGGATGGTCGTTCCGCGACCTGGACAACCGCGACCTCGACGGCCTCGGCGCCTGCCCGTCGTCCGACCCTCCGCCGCCGCCCGCGACGCACCCGATCGGCGCGAGCGCGGTCGACCACGTCGTCGTGGTGACGCCCGACTTCGACCGCACGGTCGGCAAGCTGCGCGAGGCCGGGCTCGACTACCGGCGCACGCGCGAGGCGGGGGAGCGGGGCGAGTTCCGCCAGGCGTTCTTCGTCCTCGGCCCGTGCCTGCTCGAGGTGGGCGGCCCCGCTGACGGCGACGTCCGCTTCTGGGGGCTGACGATCGTGGTCGACGACCTCGACGCGGCGTGCGCGCGCCTGGGCGAACGGTGCGGCACGCCGCGCGACGCGGTGCAGCCCGGACGACGGATCGCGACGCTGCGGCGCGAGGCCGGACTCGGGCTTCCGGTCGCGCTCATCACCCCGCGCCACTAATCTGGGCGCCACATGGAAGAGTGGGTTGTCTGGCTCATCGCCGCCGTGCTCCTGGGGATGGGGGAGGTGGTCACCACCAGCTTCTTCCTCGGCCCGTTCGCGATCGGGGCGCTCGTCGCCACGGTCGTGTCCGCGCTCGGCGGAGGCCTGGCCGCCTCGGGGATCGTGTTCCTCGTCGTCTCGGCGCTGACGCTGCTCATGCTGCGGCCGATCGCGCGCCGTCACCTGCGCACGCCCACGCAGCTGCGCACCGGTACCGCGGCGCTCGTCGGCCGGACGGCGACGGTGGTCGAGCAGGTCAGCGAGTCGGGCGGGTGCGTGAAGCTCGAAGGCGAGGTCTGGACGGCGCGGCCGTACGACGAGGACGACGTCATCGAGCCGGGCACCCGCGTGCATGTGATCGAGATCCGGGGCGCGACCGCGCTCGTGAGCCAATGAGGAGGCAGCCGTGGAAGGTCTGATCGTCATCGGGGTCCTGGCGCTCTTCGCGCTCTTCCTCGCCGCCAAGACCATCAAGATCATCCCGCAGGCGCGCGCCGGCGTCGTCGAGCGGCTGGGCCGCTACTCGCGCACGCTGGACCCGGGTCTGTCGATCGTCGTCCCGTTCATCGATCGCGTGAAGCCGCTGATCGACCTCCGCGAGCAGGTCGTCTCGTTCCAGCCCCAGGCGGTCATCACGAAGGACAACGTGACGGTCGGCATCGACACCGTCCTGTACTTCACGATCACCGACCCGCGCGGCGTGACGTACGAGGTCGCCAACCCGCTGCAGGCGATCGAGCAGCTCACGGTGACGACGCTGCGCAACGTCATCGGCGGCCTGACGCTGGAGGAGACGCTCACCTCGCGCGACGCGATCAACACGCAGCTGCGGACCGTCCTCGACGAGGCCACCGGCCGGTGGGGCATCCGCGTCAACCGGGTCGAGCTCAAGTCGATCGACCCGCCCGCGACCATCCAGGAGGCGATGGAGAAGCAGATGCGGGCAGAGCGCGACCGACGCGCCGCGATCCTCAACGCCGAGGGCGTCAAGCAGTCGCAGATCCTCACGGCCGAGGGCGAGAAGCAGTCCGCGGTGCTGCGGGCCGAGGGCGCCAAGCAGGCCGCGATCCTGCGCGCG
Organism: Parviterribacter multiflagellatus; assembly: GCF_056863265.1. NCBI lineage: Bacteria > Bacillati > Actinomycetota > Thermoleophilia > Solirubrobacterales > Parviterribacteraceae > Parviterribacter > Parviterribacter multiflagellatus. Next base: position 246,061 of record NZ_JBXPIZ010000008.1, on the reverse strand, counting down.
GAGGGCGAGTCGAAGGCGATCGAGACCGTGTTCGAGGCGATCCACGAGGGCCGGCCGGACCAGGAGCTGCTCAGCTACCAGTACCTGCAGATGCTCCCGCAGATCGCGCAGGGCGACGCGAACAAGGTGTGGGTGATCCCGAGCGAGGTCACGCAGGCGCTGAGCGGGCTGACCCAGCGGCTCGCGCCCGCGCCGCCCGCCCCGCCGGCCCCGCCCGCCCGCGCCGACAACCACCAGCCCACGCCGCCGCCGCCCACGCCGTGAGCCCCGACTTCGAGGCGTACGCCGAGGCTCACACGACGCCGCAGGACCACTACCTGCGCGACCTGGCCGAGGCGACGCGCGCGACGCTGTCGTCGCCGACGATGCTCTCGGGGCCGGTGGTCGGGCGGCTGCTCGAGTTCCTCGTCTGGCTCACGCAGCCGTCGCTCGTGGTGGAGATCGGGACGTACAGCGGCTACAGCGCGCTGTCGATGGCGCGGGCGCTGCCGCCGTCGGGCCGGATCATCACGCTGGAGGCCGACCCAGAGCGCGCCGCGTTCGCCCGGCGCCACGTCGAGCAGCACGGGCGCGTGTCGGTCCGCGAGGGCGACGCGCTGGAGTCGCTCGCCGGGCTGGACGGGCCGTTCGACCTCGTCTTCATCGACGCCAACAAGGACGGCTACGTCGACTACTACGAGGCGGTGCTCCCCAAGCTCGCCGAGCGCGGGCTGATCGTCGCCGACAACACGCTGGGGCACGAGCGCAACCCGGCGATCGGGCGGTTCAACGAGCACGTCCTGGCCGACCCGCGCACGGTCCAGGTGGTGCTGACCGTGCGCGACGGCGTCACGCTGATCCGCCAGGCCTAGGGCCGCCTAGACTTCACAGCCTTGTTCGACTCGCTCTCCGAGAAGCTCCAGCAGACCCTCGCGGACGTCCGCCAGCGCGGGACGCTCACCGAGGACGACGTCAACGCCGCCATGCGCGAGATCCGGCTCGCGCTCCTCGAGGCGGACGTGAACTTCAAGGTCGTCCGCCAGTTCACCAAGACGGTGAAGGAGCGGTGCCTGGGCGCCGACGTGATCGGCCAGCTCAACCCCGGGCAGCAGGTCGTCAAGATCGTCAACGAGGAGCTGACCGCGCTGATGGGCGGCGCGGCCGGCGGGATCACGTTCTCGCCGCGGCCGCCGACGGTCATCCTCATGGCCGGTCTGCAGGGCTCGGGCAAGACGACCGCCACGGCGAAGCTCGCCAAGCACCTGCGCGAGAACAACAAGTCGTCGGTCGCCGTCGCCGCGTGCGACGTCTACCGCCCGGCGGCGGTCGACCAGCTGATCAAGGTCGGCGGCCAGGCGGGCGCCGAGGTGTACGAGCAGGGGACCGACAAGGACCCGGTCGACATCGCGCGGTGGGCGCTGGACAAGGCGAAGATGGACGGCAAGGACGTCCTCATCGTCGACACGTCCGGCCGCCTGCACGTGGACGAGCGCCTCATGGAGGAGCTCAAGAACATCCGCAAGGCCGTCAAGCCGCACGCGATCCTGCTCGTGGTCGACGCGATGACCGGCCAGGACGCGGTCAACGTCGCCGAGCAGTTCTCCGAGGCGGTGGACTTCGACGGCGTCGTGATGTCGAAGCTCGACGGCGATGCCCGCGGTGGCGCGGCGCTGAGCGTCAAGGCCGTCACCGGCAAGCCGATCCTCTACGCGTCGACCGGCGAGAAGCTCGAGAACTTCGAGAAGTTCCACCCCGACCGGATGGCCCAGCGCATCCTCGGCATGGGCGACGTCCTGTCGTTCATCGAGCGCGCCGAGCAGCAGGTCGACGAGGACCGCGCGAAGGAGCTCGAGCGCAAGCTCCGCAAGGACGAGTTCACGTTCGAGGACTTCCTCGACCAGATGAAGATGATGCGGAAGATGGGCCCGCTGCAGTCGCTGCTGGGGATGATCCCCGGCATGGGTGCCCAGATGCGCAACGTCAAGATCGACGAGAAGGAGCTCGATCGCATCGAGGCGATCGTCCTGTCGATGACGCCTGAGGAGCGCCGGCGGCCGCAGATGATCAACGGCTCGCGGCGCGCGCGGATCGCGAAGGGGAGCGGGACGAGCGTGCAGCAGGTGAACGGGCTCATCAAGCAGTTCGCGCAGATGCGGAAGGTCATGAAGCAGCTGGGGCGGGGGCGGATGCCCGATCTCGGCGCGCTCATGGGCCAGCGCCGCTAGGCATCTCCCGCACACCCGCTATCCTCTCGCCCGCACTTATGGCAGTTCGACTTCGACTCACCCGCATCGGCGGCCGCAAGGATCCGGTCTGGCGCATCGTCGCCGCGGATCAGCGCTCCAAGCGTGACGGCCGCGTCATCGAGATCCTCGGGCACTACAACGCGCAGACCGAGCCGTCGACCATCAAGGTCGACGAGGAGAAGGTCCGCGGCTGGCTGGCGCGCGGCGCGCAGCCGACTGATCAGGTCCGCAAGCTTCTGCGGACGCAGGGCATCGACCCGGTCGCACGCTGAAGCCCCTCCTCGTCGATCTGGTCTCGATGCTCGTCTCGAAGCCCGAGGCGGTCGCTGTCGAGCAGTTCGAGGAGGAGGACGGCACGATCGTCCTCGAGCTCTCCGTCGACGAGGACGACTACGGCCGCGTGATCGGCCGGGGCGGTCGCACCGCCAACGCGCTGCGCACCATCGTGAAGGCATCTGCCGTGCGTGAGCACAAGCGGGTGCTGCTCGACATCGTCGATTAGCGTGGTCCCCTCGCGGGACCTCACAGCCTGATGCGCGCCGGCCGGGTCGGGCGTGCGCACGGGCTCGACGGGTCCTTCCACGTCATCGACGCGCTGCCGGGGCTGCTGGTCGTCGGCGCGCCCCTCGAAGGCGACCTCGGCGAGGTCGTCGCCGTCAAGGGCACCGAGGCCGCGCCGATCGTGCGCGTCACCGCCGCCGCCGACCGCACCGCCGCCGAGGCGCTGCGCGGGCGCGAGCTCGTGGTGCGCGGCGCCGAGAAGCCGCCGCTGGAGGCCGACGAGTACGCCGCGGAGGACCTCGAGGGATGCGCGGTCGTCACGTCCGCGGACGCCGCGCTCGGCACCGTCAAGCGCCTGCTCGCGTATCCGTCGTGCGAGCTGCTGGAGCTCGACGACGGCACGCTCGTCCCGCTCGTGCGCGACTGCATCGTCTCGGTCGACGTCGCCGCGAAGAAGATCGTCGTGAACGGGGAGTTCCTCGGTGCAGCTTGACGTCGTGACCCTGTTCCCGGAGTGGTTCGAGTGGTTCCGCACCCAGCGCCACGTCCGCAACGCGCTCGCCGCCGGCCACGACCTGCGCACGCTCAACCCGCGCGACCACACCACGCTGTCGGGCCGCGTCGTCGACGACACGCCGTTCGGCGGGGGAGCGGGGATGGTGCTCCGCGTCGACGTGATGGACCAGGCGCTGCAGGCGTTCTACGGCGTCGACCCGGTCGAGCTCAAGCAGCAGCGGCGCGTCATCGCACTCACGCCCGGCGGCCGTCAGCTCGACGACGCGTGGGTGAACGAGCTTGCCGAAGAGCCGGCGATCACGCTGCTGTGCGGGCGCTACGAGGGCTTCGACGAGCGGATCATCCAGCACTTCTGCTCGGACGTCATGTCGATCGGCCGCTACGTGCTGGCGGGCGGCGAGCTCGCGGCGATGGTCGCCGCGGACGCGGTGCTCCGCAAGCTCCCGGGCTCGCTCGGCCACGAGGAGTCGGCGGTGGAGGAGTCGTTCTCCGCCGCGCTCGGCGGCAACCCGGAGTACCCGCACTACACGCGCCCGGCCGAGTACCGCGGCTGGAAGGTGCCGGACGTCCTGCTCTCAGGCCACCACGCCGAGATCCACTCGTGGCGCCGCGCGCGGTCGGCGGAGCGGGGCTCCGGCGGCTGACGCGCGCTCGCGCGGCTCGCGGGCGCGTCGGTCGGCGCGCGCTGCCGCGTCTGCGTGCGCCCACGAGATTTCACCCGTGGCCCGCGCGGCGTTCGCTACCCTGCTGATCCGTTATGCCCGGTGTCATCGAACAACTCGAGAGCGCACAGCTCCGTCGCGTCCCGCGCTTCCAGGCCGGCGACCGCGTGCGCGTCCACTTCCAGGTCATCGAAGGCAACCGGCGCCGCACGCAGGTCTTCGAGGGTGTCGTCATCAAGCGCCAGGGCCACGGCGCGCGGGAGACCTTCACCGTCCGCAAGCAGTCGTTCGGCGTCGGTGTCGAGCGCACGTTCCCGGTCCACTCGCCCAAGATCGAGAAGATCGAGGTCGCTGCCCGCGGTGACGTCCGTCGCGCGAAGCTGTACTACCTCCGCGACCGCGTCGGCAAGGCCGCGCGCGTCCGCGAGCGCCGCTACGTCGGCCCGGAGGAGACGGTCGAGCCCGGTCTGCTGAACGACCCGGCCGCGCAGCTCGAGGCGGAGGCCGCTGCTGCCACCGAGGCCACCGACGCCGAGGGCGCCGTGGCCGAGGAGACGGTCACCGAGGTCGCCGAGCCGACCGGTGAGGCCACCGCCGCCGACGAGCCGACCGACGCGCCCGAGGGCGCCGAGGGCGCTTCGGCGGGCGAGGCCCCGGCCGACGAGCCGGCCGCCGACGCCGACAAGTCCTAGGGAGTTGAAGACCAAGAAGAAGTCCACGGGGGGCTCCATCGTGGAGCTCTTCGTGATCGTCGCCGTTGCGCTTGGGCTGGCGCTCGGCATCCAGGCCTTCTTGGTCAAGCCCTACCGCATCCCGAGCGAGTCGATGGTGCCGACCCTCGAGGTCGACCAGCGCGTGCTCGTCAACCGGATCGGCAACAACTTCAGCGATCCCGAGGTCGGCGAGGTGATGGTCTTCCACCCGCCGACCGGGGCGCAGACCGACGGCGACCCGCAGTGCGGCATCCCCGTCGCGGACCGGGAGATCTGCCCGAAGCCGACGGACGACAAGGCCGACGTGAACTTCATCAAGCGGGTGGTCGCCGGCCCCGGCGATCGCATCCGCATCCGCGAGGGCCACGTCATCCTCAACGGCAAGCCGCTCGACGAGCCCTACATCCGCGAGTGCGCGGTCCCGTCGAGCTGCGACTACCCCACGGAGATCACCATTCCCAAGGACCACTGGTTCATGATGGGTGACAACCGCGGGGAGTCGGACGACAGCCGCTTCTGGGGCCCGGTGCCGCGCGACTGGTTCATCGGCGGCGCGTTCGCGACGTACTGGCCGCCGAACAAGATCGGCCTGCTCTAGGCACGTCGCCGGCGGTGCTGACGGTCGCGAGCGTTTCGTGCGCTCCTTGCGGGCAGTCGCGGGGCGGCGACCGCAGCGTGCGCCATCATGAGCCGCGACGTGGCAGCGACCGTTCCCCCTCCGTCTGACGCCCCGGCACCCGAGCCACGGCCCAAGCGGCCGGGCCCGGGCAAGGGCAAGTCCCGCTCGACGGGCCGCAAGCTCTTCATCCACGACCGCAAGCTCGGCCACCGCTTCGTGGCCGGCGCCGACGAGGCCGGCCGCGGCTGCCTCGCCGGGCCGCTGGTGGCGGCGGCGGTCCTGTTCGACCTGGAGCGCCTGACCCCGCAGGACGTGCGCGCGCTGGGGAAGCTGAACGACTCCAAGCAGCACACCCCCGAGGGCCGCGAGGAGCTGTACCCGATCGTGCTGCGCATCGCGACGAAGGTGAGCGTCGTGTCGCGCTGCCCCCGCGGGATCGATGCGCGCGGTCTGCACCGCACGAACCTCCAGGCGCTGCGCGACGCGCTCTCCCGTGTCGCACGCCCCGGCGTGATGTGCCTCTCGGACGGGTTCCCGCTCGGCAAGGACTTCGCCTGGCCGTGCAAGCCCGTCGTCGACGGCGACACGAAGAGCGCGGCGATCGCGGCGGCGTCCATCGTCGCGAAGGTCACCCGCGACCGGTACATGCACCGCGCCGACGAGCTGCACCCCGGCTGGGACTTCAAGACGCACGTCGGCTACTCCACGCCCGAGCACCGCGAGGCGATCCGCCGCCTCGGCGTCTCGCCGCTGCACCGGATGAGCTTCCAGTCGGCGGCGTACCAGCAGCTCGAGCTCTAGCGTCCCGACCCGCCCACCCGCTGTGCTCGCGCGGCGCATCACAGCGCCACCGCGTAGCGCCCACCGGGCTCGCGCCGCACGAGCTTCCGCATCTCCAGCTCGGCCAGGGCGACGAGGACCTCGGTGCCCTCCATCCCGGTCGCTCCCGCGATGGCACCGATCGTGTCGTGGCCGCTGCGGACGCAGTCCATCGCCGCGCGCAGCTCCTCCTCCAGTGCGTCGCCGGCGGCGCGGGCGATCTTCGGCGCGGCGCCGGCGCCGTACAGCGCGTCCAGGACGTCGTCCACGCCGCGCACCAGCGTCGCGCCGTCGCGCAGCAGCGCGTTCGTGCCGGCGCTCTGCTGCGTGACGACCGATCCCGGCACCGCCGCGACCTCCCGGCCGAGCCGGAGCGCGAGATCGGCCGTGATGAGCGACCCCGACCGCTCCGTCGCCTCGACGACGACGACCAGGTCAGCCAGCCCGGCGATGATGCGGTTGCGGGCGGGGAACGTCCAGCGCCGCGGGCCGCTCCGCGGCGGCAGCTCGGACAGCACGAGGCCGCGCTCCAGCAGGGACTCGTGCAGCCGCGTCTTGCTCGGCGGGTACGCGACGTCGGCGCCGCCGCCGAGCACCGCGATGCTCGTGCCGCCCCCGTCGATCGCACCGCGCTGCGCGGCCGCGTCGATGCCCAGCGCCATCCCGCTCACCACGGGGACGCCCGCAAGCCCCAGGTCCCGCCCCAGGGCGCGCGCGATCTCGAGGCCCTCGCGTGACGCCCGCCGGGCGCCGACGATCGCCACCGTCCGCTGCTCAGGATCACCGAGCAGCGCGAGGATCTCCGGGCGCCCGCCGGCGAACAGCGCCGCGGGCGCGTCGTCGGCGTCGTGCAGGCGGCCGGGGTATGCGTCGCCGTGGCGGCAGGTCGTCATGAGCGATGCGCCCGCCGCCCGCGAACGCTGCTCGGCGACGTCCACGCGCTCGAGCTCGCCGGAGATCATCTCGCGGTCGCGTGGCGCGACGGCGGCGATCAGCGTCTCGTCTGGGAGCGCGAGCAGCTCGGGCAGCACGGCGTGTGAGCGCCGGGCGATGTCGATGTAGCCGGCGAGCCGCCCGAGCAGCCAGGCGCGCCGCAGGCAGGCGTCGCATGCCCCGTCGCGCATCACGCCACCTCGCTCATCGCGGGGTGGTCGTGGCGCAGGCTCAGCGCAACGGCGACGTCCTGGCCCAGCACCCGCTCGCGACCGGCGAGGTCCGCGATCGTGCGGGCGACGCGCAGCACCCGGTGGTGGCCGCGTGCGCTGAGGTGACCGTTCTCGTACGCGCGGCTGAGCAGCCGCGCGCCCTGCTCGTCGGGCATCGCGTCGCGGCGGATCTCCGCCGCGGTCAGGTGGCCGTTGCACCGGCCGGCACGATGCAGCTGCCGCTCGCGCGCCTCGGTCACGCGGTCGCGCGCCTCGCCCGACGAGGTCGACGGGCCGCCTCCCGCGAGCTCTCCGGCGCTCGGGCGCTGGACGTCCAGAAGCACGTCGATCCGGTCGAGCAGCGGCCCGCTGAGCTTGCGGCGGTGCTTGGCGTGGTCGCCCGCCGTGCAGGTGCACCGGTGCTGCGTGTCGCCCGCGTACCCGCACGGGCACGGGTTGGTCGCGGCGACGAGCATGAACCGCGTGGGGTAGATGGCGGTCCGCTGGCTGCGAACGATCGCCACGCGCCCGTCTTCGAGCGGCTGGCGCAACGCCTCCAGCGACCCGCGCGCGAACTCGGACAGCTCGTCGAGGAAGAGCACGCCCTCGTGCGCGAGGCTCGCCTCGCCCGGGACCGGGACCGACCCTCCTCCGACGAGGCCCGACGGCGAGATCGTGTGATGGGGTGCGCGGAAGGGACGCACCTGGACGAGGCCGCGCCCGACGGCCTTGCCGGCCACGCTGTGGATGCGCGTGACCTCGAGCGCCTCCTCGTGGCGCAGAGGCGGCAGGATCGTGGGGATCCGCCGGGCGAGCATCGTCTTCCCCGTGCCCGGCGGCCCGGACATCAGGAGGTTGTGACCGCCCGCGGCGGCGATGATCAGCCCGTCGATGACGTGCTCCTGCCCGCGCACGTCGGAGAGGTCGATCCCGATCTCGGCCTCGTCGGAGAGGGCTGCCGGCGTGGCGGCGACGGCCGGAGGATGCTCGCCCTGGGCGAGGAGGCGGACGACCGCCGCGAGCGACTCGGCCGCCGCGATCTGCACGCCCTCGACCAGCGCGGCCTCCGGCCCCAGCGACGCAGGCACGACCAGCCCGGGCACGCCCTTGTGCGCGGCGCCTTCGGCGACCGCGAGCGTGCCACCGCACGGGCGCAGCTGCCCGCCGAGCGACAGCTCGCCGAACACCGCCCAGCGGTCGAGCGCCTCGGCCGGGACATGGCCGGCCGCGGTGAGGATGCCCACCGCGATCGCGAGATCGAACCCCGGGCCCGCCTTGCGGAGGTAGGCGGGGGCGAGGTTCGCGGTGATGCGGGCTTGAGGGAACGGGAAGCCGGAGTTGAGCACCGCCGCCCGGACGCGCTCGCGCGCCTCGCGGACGGCCTTGTCGCCGAGGCCGACGACGTTGAACGCGGGCAGGCCCTGACGGATGTCGACCTCGACGGTGACCCGCCGGGACTCGATGCCGTCGATGGCGAACGTGGTGACGCGAGCGAGCATGGCGGCGACGGTAGGCGTGGCCGTGCGCCGGAACATCACGCTTCTGTCACGGAAGTGCGGAGCGATCGCGCAGGAACTGCACTGCGCAGATCTGGCACACGGCGCCGCAGTCCTGTTGCAGGTTCCCGCGCAAGCTGCCCGGGCCATGTCGAACGACCCGCGCCACCTCCTCGGCCAGCAGGGAGAGCAGCTCGCCGCCGACCACCTCGAGCGCCTCGGCTACGAGGTCGTCGCGCGCAACCACCGCACGCGCTACGGGGAGATCGACCTCGTCGCGGCGGACGCCGACACGCTCGTGATCGTCGAGGTCAAGACCCGCCGGGGCGCAGGGTCGCCCTGGGACAACCTCGACACGCGCAAGCGCGCGCAGGTGCGCCGCATGGGGCGGGCGTACCTCAACGACGTCCCCGACCGGCCGCGGCGCCGCTGCGTGCGGTTCGACGCGATCGGCGTCCGGTTCGACCGCTCCGGCGCGTTCGCCGGCCTCGACCACCTCGAGGCCGCGTTCTGATGGACGAACTCGTGCCCGGAGGCCTCGATACCGTGCTCGGCCCATGCCCGACCGACGCGTTCCCGTGGTGCTCTCCATCGCCGGCTCGGACTCCGGCGGCGGTGCCGGCATCCAGGCCGACCTCAAGGCGTTCGCCCGTGCCGGCGTCCACGGCACGACGGCCATCACGGCCATCACCGTGCAGAACACCATCGGCGTCACCGACGTGCATCCGGTGCCGACCGCGGTCATCCAGGCGCAGGTCCGGGCCGTCGCCGAGGACCTCGGGGTCGACGCGGTGAAGATCGGGATGCTCGGCGACGCCGCGACGATCCTCGCGGTGGCTGCGGTCCTCGACGAGCTGCCGGAAGGCACGCCGGTCGTGCTCGATCCCGTGATGGTCGCCGAGTCGGGTGCGCGGCTGCTCGTCGAAGAGGCCCAGGCGGCGCTCGCGACCGAGCTCGTCCCGCGCGCGACCGTGATCACGCCGAACGTGCCGGAGGCGCGTGCGTTGACCGGGGCGCCGGAGCAGCTCGACGCGCACCACCTCGTGCGTGCGCTCCACGACCTCGGCCCGAGGTACGCGGTGCTGACCGGCGGCCACCGCGACGAGGTGACCGACCTCGTGTTCGACGGCGCCGCGGTCACCGAGATCCCGGGCGAGCGGTACCCCGACGGGGCCGCGCACGGATCGGGGTGCACGCACTCCAGCACCCTCGCGGCGCGGCTCGCGCTGGGCGACGAGGTGGTCGCCGCGGCGGCCGCGGCAAAGGCGACCGCGAGCGCCGCCGTCCGCGACGGGCTGCGCCAGCTCGGGCGCGGCGCGGGCCCGGTCGACGTGTTCGGGTTGAGCAGGGGAGAGGCTTGACGTGGCGCTGTCTCGCTCCGGAAGCGCTGAACCGAGTCGGCCGCTTTGCCATAATCGCCGTGTGAAGTTCCTCCGCATGAAGCCGGGACACGGCGAGGTGCTGATCGCCGAGGGTGATCCCGAGGTGAGCGAGGAGGAGCGCGAGCTGGTCGAGGCCTTCCGTGCTCAGCTCGACCTGGGCATGTGGGCCGCCGTGCCGCTCACCGGCCCCGCCGGGCGCCGTCAGGCGCAGATGGTCAAGGCGTTCGACGAGATCCCCCGCGACGCGGAGCGCGTGATCTTCTTCCCGCGCGCCGCCGGCGGCTGCTGAGCCACGAGGGAGGCGGCACCCGATGGCTCTGGCACTCAGCGTCACGACGATCGTCGTCGTCGTGCTGCTGTGGGAGGCGTCCATGCCGCGCATCGGTGAGCTGTGGCAGCGGCACAAGGCGCGCCGCGCGCTGGTGCCGACGTTCGACCACGACCCCGGTCGCGACCTGCGGGCCGAGCAGAAGGCGCGCACGCTCCTGCGGTCGTGCGTCAACGACGAGGAGTGGGCGATGTACCGCGACCTCGGGTTCATCCGGGTCTGGGGCAAGCGTTCGCGCGGCGTCGAGTACGCGTACCTCGTCTACCCGCACAAGCCGATCGTCGCCTACCTCCCGCAGACCGGCGTGCTGCTGAACGAGTACTGCGTCGAGTTCCCGGACGAGGAGCGGCCCTACGGCACGACGCGCCTGCCGGACTCCGACGACGTGCTGGCGAAGTGGATGGCGCTGACCGGCGACGAGCGGCGCCTGATCAACAGCGCCAACATGCACCTGCCCGGTCGCCAGGTGGACCCCAAGCAGGTCCGGCGCGACCTCTGGCGGCTGAGCCGCTGGGAGCGCCAGCGGCTCGGCGGCGACGACGCGCGCCGCAGCGCCGGCAGCCTCCCGGCCTGACGCGCCGGGCGCGGCGACGGCGGTAGGTCGCCGGGGGCGGGGGTAGCCTGCGGCCGTGGCCGAGTTCGACGTCAAGCATCGATCGCGGGCCCTGACCGAAGGGCCCGCCCGCGCCGCCGCGCGCGCGTACCTCCACGGCATCGGCTTCGACGCCGAGGCACTCAGCAAGCCGATCATCGGCGTTGCGCACTGCTGGATCGAGACGATGCCGTGCAATTTCACGCATCGCGCGCTCGCGGCGAAGGTGAAGGAGGGCATCCGTGAGGCGGGCGGGACGCCGATGGAGCTCAACACCGTCGCGATCTCCGACGGCGTCACGATGGGCACGAGCGGGATGAAGACGAGCCTCGTCAGCCGCGACCTGATCGCGGACTCGATCGAGCTCGTCGCGCGCGGGCACCTGTTCGACGCGCTCGTCGTCATCAGCGGCTGCGACAAGACGATCCCCGGCACCGTCATGGCGCTGGCGCGGCTCGACGTCCCCGGCGTGATGCTCTACTCCGGCTCGATCCACAAGGGCACGTTCCAGGGCCAGGACGTGTCGATCATGGAGGTCTTCGAGGCCGTCGGCAAGCACGCGGTGGGGGAGATGAGCGACGCCGACCTCGCCGAGATCGAGCGCACCGCGAGCCCGGGCGCGGGGGCGTGCGGTGGGCAGTTCACCGCGAACACGATGGCGATGGCGTTCGAGGTGCTCGGCATCAGCCCGATGGGCTCCTCGATGGTGCCCGCGGAGGACGGCGCGAAGGCGGAGGTGGCCAAGGAGACCGGCCGGCTCGCGATGGACGTCCTGCGCCGCGGACTGAAGCCGAGCGACGTCATCACCCGCGAGAGCCTCGAGAACGCGATCGCGGCCGTCGCCACGTCCGGCGGGTCGACGAACGCCGTGCTCCACCTGCTGGCCGTCGCGCGGGAGGCCGGCGTCCCGCTCGACATCGACGACTTCGACCGCATCAGCGCCAAGACGCCGACCACCTGCGACCTCAAGCCCGGCGGCCGCTTCCTCGCGCCCGACCTGTACGACGCCGGCGGTGTGCCGCTCGTGGTGAAGCGGCTCCAGGAGGCCGGGCTGCTGCACGAGGACGCCATCACGGTCGAGGGGCGCACGATCGGGGAGCACGCCGCGGAGGCCCGGGAGACGGAGGGCCAGCAGGTCGTGCGCCCGCTCGCCGACCCGATCAAGCAGACCGGTGGCCTCGCGATCCTGCGCGGCAACCTCGCGCCGGAGGGCAGCGTGGTCAAGCTCTCCGGGCACGAGCGCCGCTACCACCAGGGGCCGGCGCGCGTGTTCGACGGCGAGGAGGCGGCGATGGCGGCCACCCTCAACGGCGAGATCCAGCGCGGCGACGTCGTCGTCATCCGCAACGAGGGGCCGGTCGGCGGCCCGGGCATGCGCGAGATGCTCGCGGTGACGGCTGCGATCAACGGCGCCGGGCTGGGGGAGCACGTGGCGCTCCTCACCGACGGGCGGTTCAGCGGCGCGACCCGCGGCTTCATGGCCGGCCACGTCGCGCCCGAGGCGGTCAAGGGCGGCCCGATCGCCGCCGTCCGCACGGGCGACACGATCACCATCGACGTCGACGCCCGCCGCATGGACGTCGAGCTCACCGACGCGGAGATCGCCGCGCGGATCGCGGAGTACCGCATCGCCGAGAACGCCGACACGACCGGCGTGCTGGCGAAGTACGCCGCGCTGGTGCAGAGCGCGTCGGAGGGCGCGGTGACGAACCCGGCGCTCGCGCACGGGGCGGGCAGCGCGACGGCGGAGCCGGAGGCCGGGCCGGTCCTCGCTCCGGAGCCGTAGACGCGCGGGGCGGGGCGGCGCGGCGCTACGACGCCGCGCGCGCTTCGGCGTCCGCCACGCGCTCGGACTCCGCGTCCGGCTGCCGCGCGAGGAACTCGGCGAGGGCCTCGTTGAACTCGTCCGGCCGCTCGAGCATCGCGACGTGCCCCGTGTCCTCCCAGACGATGAGCTCCGAGTTCGGGATCAGCTCGGCGAACTCGTAGGCGTCGCGGACGGGGACGAGGAAGTCGTTCTTCCCCCAGACGATCAGCGTCGGGCACGAGATGTCGCCGAGCCGGTCGCGGATCGGGTACGAGGTGAGCGCGTCCAGCGCCGGGACGAAGCCGGGCTTGCCGGTGCCGCGGATCTGCTCGCGCGCGAGCGCGGGGTGCATCTTCGCGGCGTCCCGCGCCACGACGCTCAACATCGCCCGGCGCGAGCGCGGCCGCCGCACGAGCGCGTCGGAGCGCGCCATCAGGTGCTGGAGCACGACCTGCGAGACGTTCTCGGTCACCTCCAGCACGCGCAGGATGCGGTCGTCGCGCTGGTGCTCGATCGACAGCCCCGCGGCGGACACGAGCACCAGGCGCTCGACCCGCTTGGGGAACGTGATCGCCGCCTCCGCCGCGATGAACCCGCCCATCGAGTTGCCGACCACGGCGGCCCCGCGGATGTCGAGGGCATCGAGGAGCGCCGAGAGCCAGCGTCCGTAGTTGGAGATGGAGATGGGCTCCGAGGGGAGCGGGGACTCTCCGAACCCCGGCAGGTCCACCGCGATCACCCGGTGCGAGCGGGCGAACACGGGCAGCTGCTCCAGCCAGTTCTGCCACGAGCCCGAGAGCCCGTGCACGAACACCAGCGGCGGTCCGTCACCGAGGTCGATCACGTTGGCCGGCCTGCCACAGGCCCACACCCACTTCTGGTGCGCCGACCAGTCCACCGACATCCACTCCGCTCGTACCATCAGACCAGGGTTCCTACCAAATGAAGATCGCCATCGACATCGATTCCACCCTGCACCACTACTGGGACGACCTCGCGGCGGCCGCCCGGCGCAGGTTCGGGGTGGAGCTCCCGTACGAGCACCAGGTCACGTGGGAGATCGCCCAGCTGCGTCCCGAGCAGCTCAAGGTGTGCATCGCCGAGACGCACTCCGAGCCGATCGTGCTGAAGGCCGAGCCCTACCCGGGCGCCGTCGAGGCGGTCCAGCGGTGGCACGAGGCCGGCCACTGGATCCACATCACGAGCCACCGTTCGACCACCGCGCACGACTGCACCGCGAAGTGGCTGAGCAAGCACGACATCCCGTTCGACGACCTGCACTGCTCGTACGACAAGATCGCCCGCGCGCAGGAGCTGGAGATCGACGTGCTCGTCGACGACAGCCCGGTTAACCTCACGCGCGCCATCGAGGTGGGGATCGTCGGCGCGACGATCACCCACCCGTGGAACCGCGACCTCATCGAGGAGGAGGACGTGGTGGCCGCCGACGACTGGCCCGAGCTGGAGCGCAAGCTGCAACCGTTCCTGAGGTGACGACCGAGATCGAGCCGCGCCGCGACCTCCTGCCCGCCCTCGAGCCCGAGCGCCGGATCACCGACTGGGGCCGCTCGGAACGGGTCGAGGGCCTGCTCGACCGGACGATCTACGACTTCCTCTACCACCTGTGGTTCCGCTGCGAGGTGGAGGGGATCGAGCACGTGCCCGCGTCCGGCGGCGCCCTGCTCGTCTCCAACCACGCCGGCGCGCTCCCGCCCGACGCGCCGATGATCGCCAAGGCGATCAAGGAGGAGCACCCGCACCCGCGCCCGCTCCACCTGACGATGGAGCACTTCTTCAAGGGCTATCCCGGGCTCTCCATGCTGCTCCCCAAGCTCGGCGGCGTCCCCGCGCACCCCGCGAACGTCCACCGGCTCCTGCACGACGAAGAGCAGCTCGTGCTCGTCTTCCCCGAGGGCGCGAAGGGCACCGAGAAGCTCTTCAAGGACCGCTACCGCCTCAGGCGCTTCGGCCGCGGCGGGTTCGTCAAGGCGGCGATGAAGGCCAAGGTCCCGATCGTCCCGCTGGCGGTCGTCGGGGCGGAGGAGGCGCAGCCCGTCTTCGCGCACCTGCCGTTGCTCGCCAAGGCGACCGGGCTCATCTACGCGCCGGTCAGCCCGCTCGTCTACCTGCCCGCGAAGTTCCGCATCCGCTTCATGGAGCCGATCCGCACGGATGACATGGGCGACGCTCCGTGGGAGGATCGCGGGCTCGTGCAGACCGTGTCCCAGGAGATCCGCGCGCGCATCCAGGAGGAGCTGTTCGACATGCTCGGCAAGCGCGAGTCGGTCTGGTTCTAGGAGGGAGCGGAGCATGGGGAAGCGGGTCCTGATCACCGGGCTGTCGACGTACTGGGGCGGCCGGCTCGCCCAGGTGCTCGAGC
Organism: Parviterribacter multiflagellatus; assembly: GCF_056863265.1. Taxonomy (NCBI): domain Bacteria; kingdom Bacillati; phylum Actinomycetota; class Thermoleophilia; order Solirubrobacterales; family Parviterribacteraceae; genus Parviterribacter; species Parviterribacter multiflagellatus. The sequence goes on along the minus strand of NZ_JBXPIZ010000008.1, from coordinate 230,876 downwards.
AGGACCCGGACGTCGAGACGATCATCGGGATCGACCGCCGCCCGCCGAAGTTCGCGCTGGAGCGGACCGAGTTCGTCCAGGTCGCCGACGCGCACAGCCTGATCCGGCGCATCGTGCAGGCCGCCGAGATCGACACGGTCGTCGACACGCGGCTCGTCGTCGACTCCACCGTCACGACGCCCCGGCGCGCGCACGAGAACAACGTCATCGGGACGATGAACATCCTCGCGGCGTGCAGCGGCCAGGACTCCTGCGTCCGCCGCCTGATCGTCAAGTCGAGCGCCCACTACTACGGCGCCGAGCAGGACGACCCCGCGTTCTTCACCGAGGACATGCGCCGCCCGCACCCGCCGCGCACCCGGCTGGAGAAGGACATCGTCGAGGCGGAGGAGGCGATCCAGGACTTCGCGAGCAGCGAGGACAAGGTCAAGGTCTCCGTCATCCGGTTCACCAGCGTGCTCGGCGCCGGCGTGAACACCTCGCTCACGAACGTCTTCAGCCTCCCGGTGGTGCCGACGATCCTCGGCTTCGACCCGCGCATCCAGGTGCTGCACGAGGACGACCTGGTCGGTGTGCTGGTGCACGCGGTCCAGCACGACGACCTGGAGGGCATCTACAACGGCGCGGCCGACGGCGTGCTGGCGCTCAGCGAGGCGCTCGACCTCCTGGGCAAGACCGGCGTCCCGCTGCTGCCGCCGTGGGGGACGAGCCTCGCGTCCGGCCAGCTCAAGCGCCTCGGCGTCCACATCCCCGACGAGCTGCTCCAGCTCATCCGCTACGGGCGCGGGCTGGACAACCGCAAGCTCAAGGCCACCGGCTACCGCTTCCGCTACACCTCGCGCGAGACGTTCCAGCGCTTCCGCGAGACGCTGCGGCTGGCACCGATCACGCAGCAGGGCGGCAACGAGAGCACCTACCGCTACGAGCGCGAGGTGGAGGAGTTCCTCCGCTACAGCCCGAGCGTGCGGGGGACCACGGACCGGCTGCGCAACTCCGCGCCGGCAGCGCGCAGGCCGCCCGCTGAGCTTCCGCGCAAGGCCGGCAAGGCGAAGTCGGCGCGCTCGTAGGTCCAACCGCGCTTGCGGGAACGCCGCTTCCCCGTTTAGGGTCCCTTGCCGGGAACTCGGCGGGTGAAGACGAAGCTGTTCATCTCGGTGGCCGCCGTGGTGGCCCTCCTGATCGCGGGCGCGGCCGGCGTCTACGCGTACGACCACAGTCAGGAGGACCGCGTCGCCGAGGGCGTCAAGGTCGGCGGCGTGAGCATCGGCGGGCTGAGCCGGGCCGAGGCGCGGGCGCGGCTGGAGGAGCGGCTGGCCGACCCGCTGAAGGCCGACGTCAAGGTCCGCGCGCGCGGCAGGACGTTCACGCTCACCGCCACGACGGCGAAGGTCCAGGTCGACCTCGACTCGATGGTCGACGAGGCGATCACCCGCAGCCGCGACGGCAACGTGCTGAGCCGGACGGTGCGCGGCCTCACCGGCGGCGACGTGGAGGCGGACCTCGAGCCCGCGGTCACCTACGACGAGGACGCGGTCAACGAGCTCGTCTTGCGCGTGCGCGACAAGGTCGACCAGGAGGCGCGCGACGCGCGCGTCGCGCTGGCGGGAAGCGGCATCGAGGTCGTGCGCAGCCGCGAGGGCCGGCGGCTGCGGGCCGACAAGCTGCGCGGCGACGTGGTCGACGCGCTGCTCGAGCCGGTCGCCGAGGCACGGACGGTGCGGGCGCGGCTGCGGACAACGAAGCCGAAGGTCACGACGGCCAAGCTCGCGCGCAGGTACGACACGGTGCTGGCGGTCGACCGGGCGCGGTTCCGCCTGCGGCTCTACAAGAAGCTCAAGCTCGTCAAGGAGTACGGCATCGCCGTCGGCCAGGTCGGGCTCGAGACGCCGGCCGGCCGGTACACGATCCAGAACAAGGCCGTGAACCCGGCGTGGAACGTCCCGAACTCCGCGTGGGCGGGGGACCTGGCCGGCACCGTCGTCCCCGGCGGCGTGCCCGAGAACCCGCTGAAGGCGCGCTGGATGGGGATCTACAACGGCGCCGGCATCCACGGCACCGACGCGCGCGGGTCGATCGGCACGAACGCGTCGCACGGCTGCATCCGCATGCTCGTCGAGGACGTCATCGAGCTCTACGACCAGGTGCCCGTCGGCGCCCCGGTCTACATCGCCTAGCCGGTGGGGCCTTGCTCCCCGCTCCAGGGCGACGGCGCGGGCGGCGCGCTCTCGCCGCCGGGCGCGACGATGTCCTCGGGCGCCACCTCCTCCCACTCGCCGTCCAGCAGGGAGGCGTAGTGATCGCTGTGTCGAAGGACGAGGGCGCCGATGTACACCCCGCGCTCCTTCTTCCGCAGCACCGCATACCAGAGGGTCGTGGCGTCGTTCGTGCCCTGGATCCTGTGCCAGGGGCGCGGCGGCGCGTCGACGCCGTTCGCGATGCCGGCCTCGACGAGCTGACGATGGGTGGCGACGGTGCCCGCCGAGGTGTCGATGAAGAAGACCGCCATGAGCCTGGAAGCTAGCGAGGAGCAGCCGCTCGGCTGGGGGGACGCGCTGCGCCTGCTCGACGCCGACCTGCGCCGCCGGGGCGCGGCCGAGAAGACGCGCAAGGCGTACGCGTCGGATCTGACGCAGCTCGCGACCTGGGCCCAGCAGCAGCAGATCAAGCCCGCGGAGATGGACGTCCGCGCGCTGCGGCGCTACGTCGCCGGGCTCGGCTCGCGCCGCACCGGTCAGCGGCCTGCCGCGACGACCGTCTCGCGCAAGCTCGCCGCGATCCGTGCGTTCTTCCGGGTGATGAGAGAGCATGGGCTGATCGGCCAGAACCCCGCGGATCTCATCCCGTCGCCCAAGAAGCCGGGCAAGCTCCCCCGGGCCCTCAAGCCCGCGGACGTGGCGGCCCTGCTCGACCGCATCCCGGCGTCGACGCCGCTGGAGCAGCGCGACCGCGCGCTCTTCGAGGTCGCGTACGGCTGCGGGCTGCGGGCGGAGGAGCTCGTGAACCTCGACGTCGGCTCCGTCTCGTTCGAGGAGGAGGAGCTGCGGGTCGAGGGCAAGGGCGCCAAGACGCGTTACGTGCCGATCGGGGAGACCGCGCTCGCCGCCGTTGCTCGCTATTTGGAACGTGCACGGCCCGCCCTGGCGAACGGTGATAACCAAACCTCTCTATTCTTGTCCAAGTCTGGCCGGAGGTTGTCGACTTCCGACGTCCGGCGCCGGCTCCGGACGTGGGAGCGACAGGCTGCGATCCAGGGCGGCATCTCGCCACATGCCTTGCGTCACAGCTTCGCGACTCATCTTCTGGAGGGCGGTGCCGACTTACGGGCTATCCAGGAGCTTCTAGGCCACTCCTCCGTGTCAACGACCCAGATCTACACCCGAGTAGACTCCGCGCGACTCAAGCATGCGTACGCGCGCAGTCACCCGCGGGCTTGAGCGAGGATCTTCCACTTTGGAGACCAACGTCAAGGCAATCGAGCTCCGCGACCTCTGGCGCCGCTACAAGGCGACCGGGGACGACAAGGCGCGTGAGCGGCTGGTCGTGGCGTACTCGCCGCTGGTCAAGTACGTCGCCGGCCGGATGGCCTCGGGGCTGCCGGCGCACGTCGAGGAGTCCGACCTCATCTCGTACGGCCTCGTCGGGCTCATCAGCGCGATCCAGCGCTTCGAGCCCGAGCGCGACATCAAGTTCGAGACGTACGCGATCACCCGCATCAAGGGCGCGATCATCGACGAGCTGCGCTCGCTGGACTGGGTCCCGCGCTCGGTCCGCTCCCGCGCCCGCGAGATCGAGAAGGCCAACTCCAAGCTCGAGCACAAGCTGCAGCGCGCGCCCACCGACGAGGAGATGGCGCTCGAGCTGGAGATGACGGTCGACGAGTTCCAGGAGGCGCTGCTCCAGATCTCCAACTCGACCGTCGCCGCCCTGGACGAGCTGTGGACCGTCTCGGACTCTTCCGGCGACCAGGTCTCGCTGCTCGACACCATCCAGGACCCGGACGCGCCCGACCCAGCGCAGCTCATGGACGCGACGGACATGAAGGACCGCGTCGCGGACGCCATCGCGCGCCTGCCCGAGCGCGAGAAGCTCGTCGTCGCGCTCTACTACTACGAGAACCTGACGCTGCGCGAGATCGGCGAGGTCCTCGGGGTCACGGAGTCGCGCGTGTCGCAGCTCCACACCAAGGCCGTCCTGCGCCTGCGCAGCCGCCTCGCTTCTGAGTAGGCCGTTCGGGGCGGTAGCGTCCCGCCTGTGCTGCACGGGCGCGAGGACGAGATCTCCGATGTCGAGGCGCGTCTGGACGCCGCGCGCCGTGGCGCGTCGTCGAGCCTGCTGGTGCTCGGGGAGCCGGGTATCGGCAAGACGGCGGTGCTCGACTGGGCGGCCGAACGGGCGGTGGCCGCGGGCTTCCGCGTGCTGCGCGCGACCGGCTACGCGTCCGAACGCGACCTGCCCTACGCGGGCCTGCACGCGCTGCTCGGGCCGGTGCTGGAGCTGCGTGAGGCGATCCCGGAGGTGCAGGCGCGGGCGCTCGGGACGGCGCTGGCGCTCGAGGCGCCCGCGTCCTACGACCCGTTCGCGGTCCCGGCCGCGGTCTTCAGCCTGCTCGGCACGGCCGCCGAGGAGGGACCGATCCTCGTCGCGATCGACGACCTGCAGTGGCTCGACGACGGCTCGCTGCGTGCGCTGACGTTCACCGCGCGGCGGCTGGAGTCCGAGGGGATCGTGCTGCTGTGCGCGGCGCGGGCGGGGGAGATCGGCGCGCTCGACCTCTCCGGCATCGAGGAGCTGCGGCTCGGCGTGCTGGACGACCGTGCGGCGCGGGCGCTGCTGGCGGACCTGGACGTGGGCCTGGCCGCCGAGGTCGCCGAGCGGCTGCTGGAGACGTGCGCCGGGCACCCGCTGGCGCTGCGCGAGCTGCCCGCGTCGCTGACGCCCGCCCAGCGCAGCGGGACGGAGCCGATCAGCGCGAGCGTGTGCGCCGGCTCGATGCTCGAGCACTCGGTGATGGCGCGGTACGCGGCGCTGTGCGACGAGGGGCGACAGGCGCTGGCGGTCGTCGCGGCGATGGAGTCCGGGTGGCTCAACGACGCGCTCGCGGCGATGGCGCAGATGGGCCTGGGCGAGGCGGACCTCGACGCGCCGTCGGCGCGCGGGCTGGTGCGGATCTCCGGCGGGACGGTCGCGTTCACCCACCCGCTGCTGCGGGCGTTCGTCTACGACGCGACGCGCGCGTCGCAGCGGCGGGCGGCGCACGCGGCGCTCGCGTCGGTGACCAAGGACGTCACGCAGCGGGCGTGGCACCTGAGCGCGGCGGCGCTCGGGACCGACGAGGAGGCGGCGTCGGCGCTCGTGGCGGCGGCCGGCGTCGCGCGGGGCCGGGGCGCCGCCGCGGCGGCTGCGGCGGCGGCGCGGCGGGCGGCGGAGCTGACGGCGGACGAGCAGCTGCGGCTGGCGCGGACGGTCCAGGCGGTCGAGGACCTGGCCGGCGCCGGGCTGTTCGACCAGGCGCTGGCGCTGGTGGCGGAGGCCGAGCGGCTCGCGGTGCGGCTCCCCGAGGTGCCCGAGCTGCGGGTGCTGCGGGCGCGCATCGAGGTGCGCGGCAACCGGGTGATGGAGGGCCGGGCGGGGCTGGAGGCCGAGGCCGAGCGGCTGGCGCAGACGGGCGAGCGGGTCGCGGCGGCGTCGCTGATGCTCGAGGCGGCGGTCGGCGGCGTGATGCTCGGCGACACGCCGGGGATCGTCGCGGCGACCGACCGCGCGCGGGAGCTGGCGGCCGGCCACGACGACCAGCTGACGCAGCTGGCGGCGATGCTGCGGGCGCTGGCGCTCGTCCCGGTCGGGCGGGTGCGCGAGGTCGCGGCGGACCTGGAGGCCGCAGTGCCGTTCCTGCTCGCCGAGGGCGACCCGCTGCCCGACGCGTCGGAGGTCTTCACGTGGGCCGGCCAGGTCGCGATGTGGATCGAGCGCTACGACGTCGCGGAGGCCGTCATCGACCGCCAGCTCGCGGCGGCGCGGTCGGCCAGCGCGGCGGGGCGGCTCGCGTTCCCCCTGATGGTCAAGGCGCAGCTGGGCTTCCGGCGCGGCCGGTGGACGCAGGCGCGCGCGGACGCGGGCGAGGGCGTGCGGCTGGCCCGCGAGACCGGACAGATCGCGCAGCTCGTGATGACGCTGAGCGCGCTCGCGCGGCTGGAGGCGGCGCGCGGGGAGCTCGACGCGGCGGTCGCGCACGGGCGCGAGGCGGTCGCGGCGCTCGGGCCGGTCGCGGGCGGGCCGATGACGGTCTACGCGCACGAGGCGCTCGGGTTCGCGGCGCTGACGGCCGAGCGGCCCGAGGAGGCGCTCGACCACCTGCTGCGGGCGCGCAAGACGATGCTCGCCCTCGGCGGCTCGGAGCCGGGCGTCTACCTGTACCCGGGCGACCTGATCGAGGCGCTGGTGCGGGCCGAGCGGCCCCACGAAGCGGCCGAGGAGATCGCGCGGCTCGCGGAGTGGAGCGCGGCGACGGGGCGGATCTGGGGCCACGCGGTTGCGGCGCGCGGCGAGGGGATGCTCGCGCCCGACGACGCGTTCCGCGCGCCGTTCGCGCGGGCGCTGGAGTGGCACGCGCGGCTCGAGCAGCCGTTCGAGGAGGCGCGCACGCGGCTGGCGCTGGGCGAGCGGCTGCGGCGCGCGGGCCTGCGCGTCGAGGCGCGGAGCGAGCTGGAGGCGGCGGTCGCGGTGTTCGACCGGCTCGGTGCCACCGCCTGGGCCGACCGCGGCCGCGGCGAGCTGCGCGCGTCGGGGCGGACGCTGCGCCCGCGCGACGAGATGGGGGAGGAGCTCACGCCGGCCGAGCTGCAGGTCGCGCTGCGGGTCGCCGACGGGCTGACCAACCGCGAGGTCGCGGCGGCGCTCTTCCTCTCCCCGAAGACCGTCGAGCACCACCTGTCGGCGGTCTACCGCAAGCTCGGCATCAAGTCGCGCACGCAGCTGGCGCGGTACATGGCCTCGGAGGGCGTGGGCGTCTAGCCCGCTCGGGGCGGGACCGCGGCGACCGCCTGCGCGTGGTCGCGCAGCCAGCGCAGCTGGGCGGTCGTGGCGGCGAGCGGGTCGGGCTCGGTGACGCCGAGTGTCGTGCGCAGGCGCGTGGTGTCGGCGACGACGGGGTGGCGGGCGAGCCAGGGGTGCTCGGCGGCCGGGTCGTCGGCGGCAGCAGGGAGCGGCTCCCACGCGTGGTCGCCGAGGGTCGTGGCGGCGAGCTGCGCGAGGCCGGAGAACGTCCAGTCGTACGGGTCGGCGACGTTGCACGCCCAGACGCCGTCCGGGGCGTGGTCGACGGCCGCGGCGACGGCGCAGCCGACGCGGTCGAGCGCGACGCGGTGGAAGAGCTGCGTGCCGCCGTCGGGAAGCGGAAGCGTGCGCTCGCCGCGCAGGATCCGCTCCACCAGCCACCACTCGCGGATGACCGAGGGGTGGAGCGCGGGGCCGTAGATCGCGCCCGGGCGCAGGAGCGTGACCTTCGGCGCGCCGCCGAGCGCGGCCTCCATCGCGACGTTGTCGTGCGCGGCCGAGAACGGGCCGCCGCCGGCCTCGCGCAGCGGCGAGACGTCCTCGCGCAGCGGCAGCGGGTCGGTTGCCAGCGGCGCGGGAGGGAAGCCGCCGACGCCCGCGTGGGCGCAGTGGCGGTAGACGTCGATCGAGGAGATCGCGACGAGCTGCGCGACCCCGGCGCGAGCGGCGAGGGCGGAGACCGCATGCGCCTTCGCCGCGGTCGCACCACCCGGGAACGTGTCGACGAGGACGTCGGGGCGCCACGTCTCGACCGGCCCGCCGGCCGCGAGGAGCGTCTCGCGGGGGCCGTGCAGGTGCTCGGCGCCGTCGGACTCCGGCGGCTCGTGCGCGCCGGTGTGGGCGACCGCCACCTCGTGGCCGGCCGCGCGAAGATGGGGGAGCGACGCCTGACCGACCGGCCCGGTTCCCCCGATGAACGCCACGCGCATGCGGCGCACGGTAGCGCAACCTGCGGGTTGCGAGAATTCCGGTGTAGCGCTTCGTGCCGATCGTCGCTAATGTCGCGGCCTGCAACCGACCGGGAGGAGGTCAGGTCGTGCACCACCGTGCCGATCGCATCCGCAACGTCGCACTCGTCGGGCACCGTGGAAGCGGGAAGACGTCGCTCCACGAAGCGCTGCTGTTCCAGGCCGGCGCGCTCAACCGACTGGGGTCCGTGCAGGACGGCTCGACGGCTTCCGACTCCAGTCCCGACGAGCAGCAGCGGCAGATGTCGATCTCCGCCTCGCTCACCTCCTTCGAGTGGGACGACCGGAAGATCAACCTCATCGACACCCCCGGCGAGCCGAGCTTCGTGGCCGATGCGCTGGGCGCGCTGCGCGTCTGCGAGTCCGCCGTGTTCGTCGTCAACGCCGTCATGGGCGTCGAGGTCAACACGCAGCGGCTCTGGCAGCGGGCGGAGGAGCTGGACATCGCCCGGCTCGTGTTCGTCAACATGCTCGACCGCGAGCGGGCCGACTTCTTCCGCACGCTCGACTCGCTGAAGGCCGCGTTCGGGCCGCACGTCGTGGCGACCGAGATCCCGATCGGCGCCGAGCACGAGGTGCGGGGCGTGATCGACCTGGTCGACATGAAGGCCTACGAGTACGGGCCGGAGGCGACGCGCGACAACTGCCGGGAGATCCCGATCCCGGACGACCTGCAGGGCCTCGCCGCGGAGTACCGCGAGAAGCTGATGGACGAGGTGTCCGAGGTCTCCGAGGCGCTGATGGAGCGGTACCTGGAGGGCGAGGAGATCTCCCACGACGAGATCGTCACCGCGCTCAAGGACGGGACGAACCACGGCGACATCTTCCCGGTCACCTGCGGCGTCGCGACCCGCAACCTCGGCACGAACCGGCTCCTCGACGCGATCGAGGAGGACCTCCCGTCGCCGGTCAAGCACGGGGCGATGGAGCTGCCCGAGATCACCCTGGAGCCGCGCGACGACGCGCCGCTGTACGCGTACTGCTTCAAGACGAAGGCCGACCCGTTCGCGGGACGGATCAACCTCTTCCGGGTCTACCAGGGCGTGCTGAGCTCCGACAGCAACGTGCTCAACACGCGCGCGCACTGCAAGGAGCGGATCGGCCACCTGGAGGAGGACGTCGGACCGGGCGACATCGGCGCGGTCGCCAAGCTCAAGGAGACGCGCGCGGGCGACTGGCTGGCCGAGCGCGACGAGCCGATCCAGATGCCGCAGATCAAGCTGCCGGCGCCGGTGATGGCGTTCGCGATGGAGGCCAAGGGCGACGAGGAGAAGGTCTTCGCGGCGCTGCGGCGGCTGCAGGAGGAGGACCCGACGATCGACCTGCACCGCGACCCGCAGACCGGCGAGCAGATCGTCGCGGGCCTGTCGCAGATGCACGTCGAGGTGATCGTCGACCGCCTGCGCGAGCGGTTCGGCGCCGAGGTCGAGCTCAAGCCGCCGCGGGTGCCCTACCAGGAGACGATCCGCGTCAGCGCCAAGGCGCACGGGCGGCACAAGAAGCAGTCCGGCGGCCGTGGGCAGTTCGGCGACTGCCACATCACGATCGAGCCCCTGCCGGACGCCGGCGACGGCGGGCTGGAGTTCGTGGACGAGATCAAGGGCGGCGTGATCCCCAACTCGTTCATCCCGGCGGTCGAGAAGGGCGTGCGCGACGCCATGCGGCACGGGCCGGTCGCGGGCTTCCCGCTCAAGGGCGTGCGCGTGCGGCTGCAGGACGGCCAGTACCACTCGGTCGACTCGTCCGAGCAGGCGTTCCGCATGGCCGGCTCGCTGGCGATGAAGGAGGCGATGGCGGCGGCGAAGGCGGCCCTGCTGGAGCCGATCATGCTCGTGACGCTGTCGGTGCCCGAGGCGTCGGTGGGCGACGTGATCGGCGACCTTAACTCGCGCCGCGGGCGGCCGCAGGGGATGGAGCCGGTGGGCCTGATGACCGAGATCAAGGCCGAGGTCCCGATGGCCGAGATGCTCACCTACGCACCGGATCTGCGGGCGTTGACGGGCGGCCAGGGCGACTACACGATGGAGTTCGTGCGGTACGAGGAAGTCCCCACGCACTTGGCGCAGAAGGTGGTTGAGACGATGCGTGCAGAGGAGGGGGCGACCGCCTGACCCCTTCTACGATGAACGGGTGACGCGGAAGTCGATCACCACCTCGCACGCGGCCGTGGCCTGCGACGTCTGCGGCCGGACGCTCCTGCGCGGCGAGCAGGCCGACGTCTTCCTCGTCAGCGGGTCGCGGAAGATGGTCTGCGAGCTGTGCACGGCCCGTGCCACCCACGAAGGCTGGATCCGCGAAGGGATGGATCTCGGGCCCGCGCGGCGCGACGACGGGCGCCGCCGGCGCTCGCTGCTCGGGCGGCTGCGCGGCGGCAGTGGCCGGCGCGACGGCGGCGGGGCGAACGGGCACGACCCGCTCCCCGCCGGCGGCGGCGAGCGGCTGTACGACGAGTGGGAGATGGAGGACGACGGGGCGCCCGCGCCGCAGCACGCGGCGCCGCAGCCGGCGCCCGCTCCTCCGCCGGCACCGCGCTCGGGTGGGCGCGAGCGGCACGCCGAGCCCGCGTACGAGCCGCCCCGCGAGCGGCGCGACGTCCACGCCGTCCCCACCAACGCCGACCTCAAGATGGGCCGCGCGCTGGAGCTGTTCAACGTCTCCGAGCACCCGCGCACGGTCGCGGGCGTCGCGCGCTCGCTCGGGCGTCCGCTGGTCGCGGTGCGGCCGTCGGCGACCGAGGGGAGCGTCGTGGGGATCACCGTCGCGTGGGAGCTGAGCTGGTACCGCTTCGAGGTCGACCTGGCCGACGAGGCGTCCGGTGTCCGCGTGATCGCGAAGGGCTACGAGCTGGACGAGCTCGACGAGCACGACAAGGTGGCGAACGCCAGCGCCGACGAACGTGGCGAGCTCGCGCTCGGAACTGCGTAGAGTTCCGCACAGCCGATGATCTACTGCGTCGTTCCCGAGGAGCTCGCGCCCGAGCTCTACGACAAGCTCGCCGACTACTACGAGGACGACCCCAACGTGGAGGTCATCATCGACCGCCGCAAGTCCGAGCGGCGCAACGAGGCCGACGGCGCGGGCGGCCAGCGGCACACGCGCGACCGGCGGCGCCCGCGCGTCCCGGGCGAGTTCCCGCAGATCGACGCGGAGTAGCGCTTGAAGGTCGGGCCGGAGCGGCGCGAGGCGCTGCGCCTGGCGCTGGAGAAGGCCGGGGCCGAGCGGCGCGAGGCCAAGGGCGCGGGCGAGGTCTGGCGCTACGCGCTCGACGGCGGCGTCGTGACGCTGTGGCGGACCGGGACGGTCGCCGTGGCGGGGAAGGGCGACGGGCTCGTGCGGGCGCGCGAACTGGTCGACCAGTTCGCCGAACTGGTTGGACCAGCCGGCGAGGCCGGTGCGGCGGGCGCGGCGGAGGAGGCGCGCGCGGCGGGGGCCGGACCGGCGGGTGGCTACGGCGAGATGCCGCTCGACCTGCCGCGCGATGCCGCGTGGGCGGGCGTCGACGAGTCCGGCAAGGGCGACTACTTCGGGCCGCTGGTGAGCGCGGCGGTCGTCGTGACGCCAGAGGCCGCGGCGGAGCTGGCGGCGGCCGGCGTGCAGGACTCGAAGAAGCTGACCGACAAGCGCGTGGCGACGTTGTCGCCACTGGTGCGTGAGACCGCGGCGGCGTGCGCGGTGACCATGCTCGCGCCGCCGGAGTACAACGTCGAGTACGCACGGTGGCGGGCGGACGGCAAGCGCCTGAACCAGATGCTCGCGGCCAAGCACGTCGAGTCGATCTGCGGCGTCCTCGGCGCCGACCCGGCGTATGCGATCGTCGACCAGTTCGCCGACGCGCGCGTGGTCGACGACGCGGCGGAGGGGCGGTGCGGCGGGCTGCGCATCGTGCAGTTCCCCCGCGCGGAGGCGGACGTCGCGGTCGCGGCGGCGTCGATCGTCGCGCGCCAGGCGTTCCTCGACTGGATGGCGGAGGCGTCGGAGCGGCTCGCAGTGACGCTCCCGAAAGGCGCGGGGCCGCATGTCGTCGCGGCGGCGCGGGCGCTGGTCGCGGACCGCGGCCCGGACGTGCTGGACGAGGTGGCGAAGGTGCACTTCGCCACGACGGCGCAGGTCCTCGGTCCGGGTTAGGCACGCGCGGGGCGGGGAGGACGGTCGGCATGGGCCAGACCGTCGGCGACTTCCTGCTCGACCGCCTCGCCGCGTGGGGCGTGGACCGGATCTTCGGGTACCCCGGGGACGGCATCAACGGGATCACGAGCGCGCTGCGGCGGGCGGACGAGCGGTTCGACTTCGTCCAGGTGCGGCACGAGGAGACCGCGGGGTTCCTCGCCGGGGCGTACGTCAAGTACGGCGGCGCGCCGCTCGGGGTGTGCCTGGCGACGAGCGGGCCCGGCGCGATCCACGCGCTCAACGGGCTGTACGACGCGAAGATGGACGGGCAGCCCGTGGTCGCGCTCGTCGGGCAGCAGGCGCGGACGGTGCTCGGCGGCTCGTACTACCAGGAGGTCGACCTCGCGTCGCTCTACAAGGACGTCGCCGGCGCGTACTGCGAGACCGCGACGCACCCCGCGCAGATCCGCCACCTCGTCGACCGCGCGGCGCGCATCGCCCTGGCCGACCGCACCGTCACCGCGCTCATCCTCCCGAACGACCTGCAGGAGGCCGACGCGGTCACCGACGCGCCGGCCGAGCACGGGCGGCTGCGGTCGTCGGTGGGCTGGACGGCGCCGCGGGTGGTGCCGGAGCGGGCGGACCTGGAGCGTGCGGCGGACCTCCTCAACGCGGGCGAACGCGTGGCGATGCTGGTGGGGCGGGGCGCGCTCGGCGCGACCGCGGAGGTGACCGCGGTGGCAGACGCGCTCGGCGCGGGGGTGGCGAAGGCGCTCCTGGGGCGGACCGTCGTCGACGACCGCGAGCCGTGGTGCACCGGCGCGATCGGGCTGCTCGGCACGCGCGCGTCGTGGGAGCTGATGCAGGGCTGCGACACGCTGCTGATGGTCGGGACGAACCTGCCGTACGGCGAGTTCCTCCCACCCGAGGGCCAGGCGCGCGCCGTGCAGATCGACGTCGACGGGCGGCGGCTCGGCTTCCGCTACCCGACCGAGGTCAACCTCGTCGGCGACAGCGCCGCGACGCTGCGCGAGCTCCTTCCTTTGCTGGATCGGACGGAGGGCTGGCGCGCGCAGGTCGAGGAGTGGGTGCGCGATTGGCGCGCGACGGTCGAGCGGCGCGCGGGCGAGCCTGCCGACCCGATCAACCCCCAGCGCGTCGTCCGCGAGCTCGACGCCCGGCTCCCGCCCGACGCGATGATCGCGTGCGACACCGGCACGGCGACCGGCTACTACGCGCGCGACCTGACGCTCGGCCCCGGCCACCTCGCGTGGCTCAGCGGCAACCTCCTCACGATGGGGAGCGGCCTCCCGTACGCCATCGCCGCCAAGCTCGCGCACCCGGACCGGCCCGCGATCGCGCTCATCGGCGACGGCGCCATGCAGATGAACGGGCTGGGCGAGCTCGTCACCGTCGCGCAGCGCTGGCGCGCGTGGGCCGACCCGCGGCTGATCGTGCTCGTCCTCAACAACCGCGACCTCAACTTCGTCACGTGGGAGCAGCGCGTGATGGAGGGCTCGCCGAAGTACGCGACCTCCCAGGACCTCCCGGACGTCCCGTACGCCGACTACGCGAAGCTGCTCGGGCTGGACGGCGTGCGGGTCGAGCGGCCGGAGGAGATCGGGCCCGCCTGGGACGCCGCGCTGGGCGCCGGCCGCCCGTTCGTCATCGACGCGATCGTCGACCCCGACGTGCCCCCGCTCCCGCCCCACATCACGCTCGAGCAGGCGCGCAACATGACCGCCGCGCTGCTCGACGGCGACCCCGACCGCCGCGGCGTGATCCGCCAGGCGTTCCGTCAGCTGCTCGGCGGGTAGTCCCGGCGACATGGCCAGAGAACCCGACCCGATCACCCTCTCCGACCTCGTCCGCCGCGCCTGCGAGATCGTCGACCCGAACGACGAGGACGGCGTGCTCGGCGACTTCGAGGTGCGCTTCGAGGACGCCGACGAGCCGGTCACCGGCATCGAGAACCTGGAGGAGCGCATCGAGTTCGGCGCTGACGAGGACCCGGCCGTGGTCGTCGCGCAGGCGGTCGTGCTGTACCTCGCGCACCGGCGCGATCAGGTCGGCGAGGACGACGACGACATCATCAGCCTCGCGGTGCGCGCGGAGTTCGAGGGCAACCCGCCGCAGTCCGTCCTGGACTGGCTCGCCGAGCGGGGCGTCCGCGCCTAGCGCTCCAGGTAGCCCTCGGCGCGCAGCCAGGCGACGGTGCGGTCGAGCCCGTCGCCCACGGCGACCTGCGGCTCCCAGCCGAGGATCTCGCGCGCGCGGCCGATGCCGTACGTCCCGCGCCGCAGCATGTAGTCGGCCGCGCGCGGGTTGAGGTCGTTGTCGCCGCTGCCGAACCGCAGCGCCTGCCGGGCCACCGCCGCGCCCGCCTTGGCGACCGGCGTGGGGAGGAGCAGGAGCCGCATCCCGAGCGCGTCGGCGTAGCGGCCGAAGAAGTCGCGGTTGGCGACGCCGACCCCGCCGCTCAGCGTGAGCACCTCACCGGCCGCGGGCGGCGCGGTGACGGCGCGCGCCATGCCCTCGACGAGGTCGTCGACGTAGACGGGCGAGAAGACGCCGCGGCCGAAGTCCGGGAGGGCGAAGCGCCGCTGCTTGATGAGCTCGGTCGGCTGGATCGCCCACGGCCGCGAGCCGGGCCCGTAGACGTCGCCGGGCCGGACCACGACCGCCTCGATGGCGCCGCGCGCGTGGGCGGCGAGGACGTGCTGCTCGGACGCGATCTTCGTGTCGGGGTACGGGACGCCGGTCGTGCGGACGGGGTACATCTCGTCGACGCCGTCGGGGAAGGCGAAGCCGAACACGGTGACGCTGCTGACGTGGACGAACCGCTGCGCGCCGCCGGCGATCGCGGCCGCGAGCGCGTGGTGGGTGCCGAGCACGTTCGCCCGCCAGACGTCGTCGGGCCGGTCGAGGCGGAGCGAGACGACCGCCGCGGTGTGGACGACGACGTCGGCGCCGTCGGCGTGGCGCTGCCAGCTGCCCGCATCCGCGATGTCGCCCGCGACGACGCCGCGCGCGGGGTCGGCGCGCAGGTCGACGCCGGTGACGTCGTGCCCGTCGGCCTGGAGCCGCGCTGTGAGGGCGCGCCCGATGAACCCCAGCGCGCCGGTGATGAAGACCCTCGCCATGTTCGGCGGCGCACCCTATAGGCTCTTCGGCGCATGTCCGCGCGCCGCGACCTGACGCTGCTCGGCCTCCTCACGGTGGCCTTCGCCGCGCTGGCGTTCGGCGTGGAGGCGGGCGCGATCGGTGCGAACGCGCTGCTCGTGGCCCCGCTCCTCGTCCTCGTCGTGCCGCTGCTGAGCGGCCGGTACCTGGGCGAGCGGTCGATCGAGCGGCTCCGCGCGGCCGTCGGGCGCGGGGTGATGGCCAAGCCGCGCCGCCGCTCCCTCCAGCTGCCCGCCCGCCGCTCGCCTGCCTTCGTGCTGGGCGCCGGCCGGGTGCACGCCGCCGCGCACGTCTCGCGGCCCCCGCCCGCGCGCGCCGCGCTCCTCGCAGCAGCCGCCGCCTAGCCGCGCGCGCCGTCACGCCGGGTCGTCCGGGGAGGTGCGCGCGTTCGTGCACCCCGAACCCTTGGAGAACCCGTGTCCCTGCGCCGCCGACTGGCGCTGGCGACCGTCGCGCTCGCCGCCTGTGCCGGCGCGACGTCCGCCGCACCCGCCCTCGCCCACGAGGGCAACCCCGACTTCGAATCGCTCGTCACCTCCGTCGACGGCATCCCCGGCCTGAAGGCCGAGATCCTGAACGGCGACGACCGCCTGCTCTTCGTCTACGAGGGCGCCCAGCCGCTCGTCGTCGAGGGCTACGACGAGGAGCCGTACGCCCGGATCGACCCCGACGGCACCGTGTCCGTCAACCAGCGCTCCGAGGCGACCTACATCAACGACGACCGGTTCGGCGAGGTGCCCGTGCCGGACACCGTCGACAAGGACGCCGCGCCGGTGTGGAAGGTCGTCGGCAAGGGCGGCCGGTTCGAGTTCCACGACCACCGGATGCACTGGATGTCGAGGACCGACCCGCCGCTGAAGCAGGACCGCGGTGAGCGCCAGAAGGTGTTCGACTGGTCGGTGCCGGTGCGGCTCGGCGACGCGGAGACGGCCAGCGCGTCGGTGCGCGGGACGCTGTGGTGGCGCGGCGAGGGCGGCGGGGCGCCGGTGGCGATGTTCGCTGCGCTCGGGGTCTTCGTCGTCGTCGCGGTGGCGTTCGTCGTGGTCGTGCGGCGGCGGCGCGCGGGCGCCGGTGGCGATGGCGGGGCCGCACCGGCCGCGTCCGCGCCCGCGGGCCGCGAGGCGTGGTGATCCGCCGCGCCCTCCTCGTCGCGCTGGCGCTGCTCGCGGCGCTGCCGGCGGCGGCGCAGGCGCACGCCGTGCTCGAGTCGTCCAACCCCGCCCGCGGCGCGCAGCTCGACGCGGCACCGCGGCAGGTCACGTTCGCCTTCAACGAACGGGTCGAGGCGAGCTTCGGCGCGGTGCGCGTGTACGACGCGGACGGCGAGCGGGTCGACGACAACGAGCTCTCGCGGCCGGACGGCTCGGGGCGCTCGGTCGCCGTGGGCCTGAAGCCGGGGCTCGCGGACGGCACGTACACGGCGACCTACCGCGTCGTCTCCGCCGACTCGCACCCGGTGAGCGGCGGGTTCGTCTTCACGGTCGGCAGTGGGGGAGCGGCGCCCGGCGCGTCGGTCTCGGACCTGCTCAGCGACACCGAGTCGGGCGCGGTGACGACAACCGCGTTCGGCGTCGTGCGCGGGCTCGGCTACGCCGCGAGCGCGATCGGCATCGGCGCCTTCGCGTTCCTGCTGCTCGTGTTCCCCGCCGGCCGGTGGGCGGAGGCGGACGCCGCGTTCGCGCAGCGGCTGCGCGCGGTCGTGCTCGGCGCGGCCGGCGTGGGCGTCGTCACCAGCGCGCTGGCCATCGTCTTCCAGGGCGCGGTCGCGGGCGGCACCGGCTTTGGGGCCGCGCTCGACCCGACCGTGATCGGCGACGTGCTCGACACGCGCTACGGCGAGGTGTCCGCGCTGCGGCTCGTCGGCTGGCTCGCGGTCGCCGCCGCGTTCGCGACGCGCGTGACGGCGCCCGGCGCGAAGGTCGTGGCGGGCGCGGGGCTGCTGGCCGGAGCGGTGTCGTTCGGGCTCGGCGGCCACGCGTCGAACACGGATCCGACGTGGCTCATGCTTCCCGCCGACGCGCTCCACGTGCTCGCGATGGGCGCGTGGGTCGGCGGCCTCGTGACGCTTCTGTTCGTCGTCCCGAAGGCCACGCGCACGCTCGCCGCGCCGGGCGACCGGACGAAGCTCCTCGCCGCCACGCTCACGCGGTTCTCGCCGCTCGCGTTGGCGTCGGTCGCGCTGATCATCGCGTCCGGCACGCTGCAGGCGATCGTCCACCTCGGCGCGCTCGACGACCTCGCCGACACCGCGTTCGGGCGCGCGATCGTCGTCAAGGTCGTGCTGCTCGGCGGGCTCGTCGCGCTCGGCGCCTACAACCAGCGGCGGGTCGCGCCCCGGCTGCGCGCGTTGGCGGCGCACGGCGACCAGGCTCCGGGCGCGGACGGGCTGAGGCTCCGCACCGCGCTCCGGGCCGAGGTCGGGCTTGCCGCCGCGGTGATCGCCACGACCGCCGCGCTCGTGTCCTACAGCCCGGCGTCGGCCGCGCCCGGGATGCTCGCCGAGTCGCTCGACCTCGGCCCCGCTCGGATGGAGCTCACGATCGACCCGCTGAAGGCCGGCAACCAGGAGGTGCACGTCTACCTCTTCGACGGCAAGACGGGCGCGCAGCTGGAGGACCTCGACGAGCTCGACGTGCACGTGTCGCTGCCCGACAAGGACCTCGGGCCGCTGGAGCTGCCGCTCCGCAAGGCCGGTCCCGGGCACTACACGACCAACGCGGCGACGATCTCGCCGGCCGGTGACTGGGAGCTCAAGGCGACGCTCCGGCTCGGCACGTTCGACGTCTACACCGCGAAGGTCGAGGTGCCGGTCGAGTGACCGCGCTCCTGCTCGTCCTGCCGGCGCTCCTGCTGCCGGCGCTCGTGGCGCTCACCGCGCTGCGCGGCGGCGCGTACCCGGGGGAGGAGCTCCTCGACCGGGCCCGCCGCGCCCGCGCGGCGCACCGCCCCGACGCGCGGCCGGCCGCTCCGCACCACCACGCCCGCCTGCCCCGCCCGCCGCGCCGCGTCCGCCCGCGCGGGGGCGCGCTGCTCGCCCGCCGGCTCGCCGGCCGGGCGCCGCCGTCGATGGCCTGACCCCAACCAGCCACGTCAGTCCATCGATTCGCAAAGGAACACATACGGAAATGCAGCGCAACAAGCTCACGACCGCGGCCGTCGCCGTCGCCGCCCTCGCCGTCCCCGCCACCGCGGGCGCCCACGTGACGGTCTCGCCGGCCGAGATCCCGGCCGAGGGCTACTCGTTCGTCGACGTCAACGTCCCGCACGGGTGCGACGAGTCGCCCACGACCTCGATCACCGTCCAGCTCCCGGACGCCGTCGTCGGCGCGACGCCGGAGGTCGCGACGGGCTGGGACATCAAGGTCAAGGAGGGCAAGCTCGCCAAGCCGGTCGAGCAGCACGGCGAGACGATCACCGAGGGGCCGCGCGAGATCACGTGGAGCGGCGGCAGGCTCGACGCCCACCAGCTCCAGCGGTTCGGCCTGTCCATCAACGTCGCCGGCACCGCCGGCGAGCCCGTGCACTTCAAGATCCTCCAGAGGTGCGAGGAGGGCGAGACCGCCTGGGCCGAGATCCCCGTCGAGGGTCAGGAGGAGCCGGAGGCGCCCGCGGCGACCGTGCAGCTGATCGCCGCGGACGACGCCCACGGCGCCGCCGCGTCCGACGACGCCGCCGCGCAGGAGGAGGTCGCGGCGGAGAACGCGTCCGCGCAGGCGTCCGGCGTCACCGCCGACGACCTCGACGGCAAGGCGTCGACCGGCCTGGCCATCGCGGGCATCGTGATGGGCGCGATCGGCCTGATCGCCGCCGGGTTCGCCGTCGCGGTCAGCCGCCGGAAGGCGTAGGGCTCAGCGCGGCGGCGAGCGCCTCCGCGTCCCACGGCCCGTCGTGGCGCACGCCGTCCACGTAGAAGGACGGCGTGCCCCGCGCGCCGCTCTCGCGCGCGCCCTGGACGTTGAGGTCGATGCGGCCGCGGTGCGCCTGCTCCTGCACGTCGTCGGCGAACCGGTCGAGGTCGAGGCCGAGCGCCTGCGCGTGGTCGAGCAGCCGGCTGAGGTCGGGCGCCTCGGGGTCGCGCAGCAGCCGGTCGTGCATCGGCCAGAACGCGCCCTGCTCGCCCGCCGCCTCCGCGGCCTCGGCGGCCAGCAGCGCGCCCGGGTGCTCGTCCTCCAGCGGCAGGTGGCGCCAGACGATCCGCAGCTGGTCGGCCATCTGCTCCTGCAGCTCGTCGAGCACGTCGGCGCTGCGGGCGCAGTACGGGCACTCGTAGTCGCCGTAGACGAGCAGCGTGTGCGGCGCGTCGACCGGGCCGCGGATGTGGTCCAGCCCGGGGCGGACCGGGTGCGCGAGCCGTGGCGGGCCCTCCGCCGGCGGCACCTCGTCGCGCGCCGCGGTGCGGAAGATGACCGACGCGAGCACCGCGGCGATCACCGAGGCGACGAGCACGCCGACCTTCGCCTGGTCCTGCAGCGCCTCGTCGGTGAACGCGAGGTCGGTGATGAACAGCGAGACCGTGAAGCCGATGCCGGCCAGCGCCGCGCCGCCGGCGAGCTGCGGGCGGCCGACGCCGTCGGGCATCGGGCCGACGCCGGCGCGGACGGCGAGGAGCGTCGATCCCGCGACGCCGATCAGCTTGCCGAGCACGAGGCCGGCGATGACGCCGAGCGTCAGCGCCGAGGTGGACGCGTCGCGGAGCATGTCGCCGTCGAGGTGGATGCCCGCGTTGGCAAGCGCGAAGACCGGCACGATCACGTAGCTCGTCCACGGGTGCCAGAGGATCTGCAGCCGCTCGTTGGGGGAGACCGCGTCGGCCACGCCGAGCTTCGTGCGGCGGGCGAGCTGCGGCGTCGGCGTGCCCTGGAAGAGCCGCGTCAGCCGCGCGGCGAGCTCGACGTCGCGGCGCCGTGGGGGGTGCACGTCGACGAGCAGGCCGACGAGCACGCCCGCGATCGTCGGGTGCACGCCCGACTCGTACATCGCCACCCACAGGATCAGGCCGGAGACGAAGTACGCCGGGCCGCGCCACGCGTTGACGCGGTTGACGACGAGGATCAGCGGGAGGACCGCGAACGCGACGGCGAGCGCGACGAGGTCGACGCTCTCGGCGTAGAAGATCGCGATGACGACGATCGCGCCGATGTCGTCGACGATCGCGAGCGTCAGGAGGAAGACGCGCAGCGACGACGGCGCGCGCGGCGCCACGAGCGCGAGCAGCCCGACGACGAACGCGATGTCGGTCGCCATCACGATGCCCCAGCCGCCGGCGCCCTCGCCCCCGGCGTTGATCGCGGTGAACAGCAGCGCCGGGACGACCATCCCGCCGAGCGCCGCGAGCGCCGGGATGAGCGCGCGCTGGCGGTCGGTCAGCTCTCCGAGCGTCAGCTCCCGCCGCACCTCCATCCCGACGAGGAAGAAGAAGAACACCATCAGCCCGTCGTTGACCCAGTGCTTGAGGTCCTCGCTGATGGTGTGGGAGCCCACGGTGACCGCGATCTCGGTGTGCCACAGGTCGTCGTAGACGTCGCCGAGCGGCGAGTTCGCCCAGATCAGCGCGAGGACGGTGGCGGCGAGCAGCAGCGACGCGCCGCCGGCCTCGGTGGTGAGGAAGCGCTGCGCGGCGCGCTGGCCGGGCGTGGCCCAGGCGGTGAAGCCGCGGGTGCGTGAGGTCAAGGGCGTCATGGCAGGGGTCGACGGACGCCGACCAGTCTTCCCGGCACACCTCGGCCCGGGAGGCTAGCGCGCCGCTGACCGTGAGGCGGTGCGCGCGGGCGGGTACGTCGGCCGCGTGACTCTGGGTCAGGAGGAGTGGGCGCGCTGGGCCGGCGACGCGGGGCGGCCGTGGACGGTCGGGGTGGAGGAGGAGATCATGCTCCTCGACCCGGGGAACTGGGCGCTGGCGCAGGTCGTCGAGGAGGTGCTCGAGGCGATGCCGCCTGAGCTGCGGGCGGTCGTGTGCTCGGAGACGCACAGCTCGGCGCTCGAGCTGAACACCGGCGTGCACGCCGTGGTGGCCGACGCGATCGCCGATCTCGGTGAGCTGCGCGAGCGGGTGGCGGAGGTGCTGGCCGCGCGCGGGCTGCGGGCGGCGTGCGCGGGGACGCACCCGTTCGCCGTCTGGCACGACATGCGCGTATCGGAGGCCGAGCGCCACCAGGCCGTCCGCGGCTCGATGCGCGCGCTGGCCCGGCGCGAGCCGACGTTCGCGCTCCACGTCCACGTCGGCGTGCCGTCGCCGGCGTCGGCGGTCGCGGCGCTCAACCAGCTGCGCGCGCACGTCCCGCTGCTGCTGGCGCTCAGTGCGAACTCGCCGTACTGGCAGGGCCGCGACACCGGCCTGGCGTCCGCGCGCACGCCGCTCTTCCAGGCCTTCCCGCGCGTCGGCATCCCGCGCGTCTTCTCGTCGTACGCCGACTGGGTGCGGTCGATCGGCCTGCTGCTCGACGCCGACGCGCTCCCCGACCACTCGTTCCTGTGGTGGGACGTGCGCCTGCAGCCGCGCTACGGCACCGTCGAGGTGCGCGTGATGGACGCGCAGGCGTCGGTCGAGCAGACCGCGGCGCTCGTCGCGCTCGTCCAGTGCCTCGTGCGGCTGGAGGTGACCGAGGGCTACGCGTCGTCCCGGCTGCTCCACGCGCAGGAGGTCCTGGACGAGAACCGCTTCCTCGCCGCGCGCGACGGGGTCAAGGGCGCGCTGATCGACCCCGACCGCGGCACGCGCGTCCCGGTCTGCGACCTCATCGACGAGGTCGTCGCCGCGTGCGCGCCGCACGCGGCCGCGCTGGGCTGCGAGGCCGAGCTGGCGCTCGTGCCGCTCCTCGCGCGCGAGCCCGGCGCCGAGCGCCAGCGCCGCCTGGCCGGCGAGGAGGACGACCAGCGCGCGCTCGTCGAGGCGCTCGCCGACGCGTTCGGCCCGGCGGTCGTGCCGAGCTGATCAGCGGGCGAAGCGCGGCGCCGGGGCGCTCGCGACGACGACGCGGCCCCTGCCCGTCCGCTTCCCCTCCAGCAGCGCGACGTCGGCCGCGCGCAGCAGCCCGCCGGCGTGGTCGGCGTGGCGCGGGTAGGCCGAGACGCCGATCGTCATCCCGACCCGCAGGCCGGGTGTCACGTCCGTCAGCAGGTCGTGCGCCAGCCGCGCGGCGCCGGGCGCGTCGGTCCCGGGAAGGAGCAGGGCGAACTCGTCGCCGCCGATGCGGAAGACGCGGTCCTGCTCGCGGGCGCGCTCCGACAGCCGGTGCGCGACCACCGCGAGCTCCTCGTCACCGGCCTCGTGGCCCTCCTCGTCGTTGAGCCGCTTGAACCCGTCGAGGTCGAGGAAGAGGAGCGCGAGCGGCTCGCCGAACCGCTCGGCGTGCGCGATCGCCGCGCGCGCCTGGTCGTCGAAGGAGCGCCGGTTGGCGATGCCGGTCAGCTGGTCGAGCGAGGCCTGCTCGGATGCGCGGTCGTAGTGGACGCGGATGGTGCGGCACATCGCCGCGGTCGCGCCGCCCGTCAGCACGATCGTCGCCAGCCGCGCGAGGTGCCCGCCCACGTCCTCGACCCCGATGACCGTCATCGCGGACGCGACGACGACGAGCGCCAGGTGCGCCACGAACGCCCGGCCGTCGACGAACAGCGCCGCGAACACCACCGCGAGGATCAGCTGGGCGCTGAACGGGCGCGTGTCGCCGACGAACAGCAGGTTGGTCGCGACCGCGCACAGCGTGTTGTACGCCACCGCCGCGTTGACGCCTGCGTCGTTGCGCCTGGGCGTCCGCAGCGCCCACACCGCGATCGCCGCCTTGCCGCTGGCCAGCACGCACTCGCACGCGACCGCGAGCCAGCGACCCTCGGCGCCGTTGGCCGCGGCGCTCACGGCGCTGGTCGCGATCCCGACGAGCAGGAGCGCGAACAGCGCGCGGCCGCGCTGGACGGGGCCGAACAGCCCGCCGCCCGGGCCGGTCAGCGGGCCCGCCGACAGCAGCCGCGAGGTCTGCATCCATGCAGCTCTCCCCTTTTCGGACCGGGCCCGAACAAGGGGAGCGCCGGCGGCTCAGATGCGCAGCTCGTGGTCGAACGTCGTCAGCAGCTCGTGGCCGTCCTCGGTGACGAGCACGGTCTCCTCGATCCGCACGCCGCCCAGACCCGGCCGGTAGAGGCCGGGCTCGATCGCGATCACGTCGCCCGCCACCAGCGTGTCGAGCCCGCTGCGCCCGAGCGCCGGCGCCTCGTGGACCTGCAGCCCCACGCCGTGGCCGAGCGAGTGGTAGAAGCCGTGGTCGAGCGCGGCGCCCGGCTCCTTCGTCCGCTGCGTCGCGTGGCCGGCCGCCTCGAACACGTCGCAGGCGACCTCCCACAGCTCCTTGCCGGTGACCCCCGGCGCCGTCGCGTCGAGCACCCGCGCGAGCACGTCGCGGCAGAGCCCGTGCCACTGGACGATCTCCTCGTCCGGGTCGCCGCCGGCCACGAACGTCCGCGTGAAGTCGGCGTAGCAGCCGGACTCGCGGTCCTGCGGCCACAGGTCGCAGACGATCGCGGCGCCCGCGCGCACCGGCCCGGAGCCCGCGTCGTGGCCGTCCGCCGCCTGCTCCCCGATCGCCACGATCGACTCGGCGAGCATCGCGCCGTTCGCGCGCGCGGCGTCCTCGGCGGCCGCGCGCAGCCGCTCGGCGGTCAGCAGGCCGTCCTCCAGGCGCAGGAGGCCGTCGCCGTCCGGCTCGGCCGCCGCCAGCAGCGTGGCGATCGCGGTCGCCGCCGCCTCCGCCGCGCGGGCCGCCCGGCGCACGCCCGCCAGCTCGGCCGCGGACTTGACCCGGCGGCGGTCGTCGAACAACCGGCCCTCCACGTCGAGCGCGACCCCGCCCGCGCGCAGCACGTCCGCGACGCCGAGCGGGAACCCGTGCGGCACCGCCGCGCGCGTGAGGCCGATGCGCTGGCACAGCCGCAGCGCCAGGTGCGCGCTCAGCTCGTCCCACGACAGCCCGCGCGCGATCAGCTCGTCGGCGCCCAGCTCGCCCACGTCGACGAACACCACGTCCGGGCGCACGCGTTCGACGTCGGCGCGCTCGAGGATGCTCGCGGCGACGTACGCCCGCCCGCCGTGCTCGGCGTAGACGACGTCGTCGATGATCGCCGCCGGCAGCTCGTGGCGGAGCTGGGGCGAGCGCAGCGTGTCGGCGCACAGCAGCACGTCCATGCGGGCGAAAGCTACCCGGCGTGCGAACGGTTGCGATCGTGGGTAACGCGCGGGACATGACGACGGGGGAGACGGCGAACGGCAAGCGCAGGGCGCTGCGCACGCAGCTGTGGTTCTGGGTCCTGATCGCGATCGCGGCGGGCATCGCCTTCGGCCTCGCGGTGCCGGACACCGCGCTGAAGGCCAAGTGGCTGGCGGACGCGTTCATCCAGCTCATCACGACCATCACCGCGCCGGTCATCTTCGTCACGGTCGTCGTCGGCATCGCAGCGATCGGCGACCTGTCGCGCGCGGGCGGCCTCGCGCTCCGCGCGCTCGGCTACTTCTTCACGCTGACCGTCGTCGCGCTCGGCCTCGGCCTCCTCGCCGGCAACCTCGTCAAGCCCGGCGGCGGCTTCGAGGGCGACCCGTCCGAGGCCTCGCAGGAGCAGGCGAAGGAGTCGATCGACGAGGCCGGCAACACCGAGGAGGGCCTGGTCGGGTTCATCACCGAGGACCTCGCGCCGGAGTCGATCGTCGGCCCGTTCGTCGAGAACGAGATCCTCCGCGTGCTGGTGCTGGCGATCCTCGTCGCCGCCGCGATCAGCGGGCTGCCGAAGGTCACGCGCGAGAAGGTCGTCGGCGTCTTCCAGATCGCCTCGCAGATCATCTTCGGGATCATCCGCATCGTCATGTGGGCCGCCCCGATCGGCGCGTTCGGCGGGATGGCCTACACCGTCGCGCAGTTCGGCGGCGAGTCGCTGGCGAACCTCGGCCTGCTCGCCGTGACGTTCTGGGGCACGTGCGCGCTGTTCGTCGTCGTGGTGCTCGGGACGGTCGCGCGGCTGGCCGGGTTCAGCATCTTCCGCGTCATCCGGCTGATCCGCGACGAGCTGCTCATCATCGTCGGCACCTCGTCGTCGGAGACCGTGCTCCCGCGGCTGCTGGCCAAGCTCGAGGCGGCGGGCGCGTCGCGCCAGACGGTCGGCGTCGTGCTCCCGACCGGCTACAGCTTCAACCTCGACGGCACCTGCATCTACCTCACGCTCGGCGCGCTGTTCATCGTGCAGGCGTCGGGCACGGACATGGCGATCGGCGAGCAGCTCGCGCTCGCCGGCCTGATGATCCTCACGTCCAAGGGCGCGGCGGGCATCACCGGCGCGGGCCTGGTCACGCTGACCGCGTCGCTGCAGGCGTTCGGCGGGACGTTCTTCAGCGCCGAGGCGATCGCGGTCGGCATCGCGCTCGTGGTCGGGATCGACCGCATCATGTCCGAGGGCCGCGCGCTCACCAACGCGATCGGCAACACGGTGGCGACGCTCGTCGTGGCGCGGTGGCAGGGCGAGCTGGACATGGAGCGGCTGCGCAGGGTGCTGCGCGACCCGGGCATGGTCGACGAGCTCGTCGAGCGAGCCCAGCGCGGCGAGGAGATGGACGTCGACCGCGAGGGCCGGTTCGAGCGCGAGCCGGAGCCCGCGGAGCTGATCCTCCCGGGCGGCGGAGCGCCACGGACTTGAACTTCCGCCCGGACCGGGTAGTCGTTGCGGGGTGAACGACTTCAAGACGATCACGATCGGCGGCGACCTGGCCGTCAACCGGCTCGGCTACGGCGCGATGCAGATCACCGGCAAGGGCGTCTGGGGCGACCCGCCGGACCGCGACGCCGCGATCGCGACGCTGCGCCGGGCGGTCGAGCTCGGCGTGGACTTCATCGACACCGCGGACTCGTACGGCCCGTTCGTGTCGGAGGACCTGATCCGCGAGGCGCTGCACCCCTACGGCGACGTCAAGATCGCGACCAAGGGCGGCTTCACCCGCCACGGCCCGGGCATCTGGAAGGTCGTCGGCCGCCCCGAGTACCTGCGCCAGTGCGTGCTGATGTCGCTGCGGCGGCTCGGCGTCGAGCAGATCGACCTGTGGCAGCTGCACCGCATCGACGCGCAGGTGCCGCTGGAGGAGCAGCTCGGCGAGATCAAGGCGATGCAGGACGAGGGGCTCATCAAGCACTTCGGCCTGTCGGAGGTGAGCGTCGACGAGCTGGAGGAGGCGCGCAAGCACATCGACGTCGTGTCGGTGCAGAACCTCTACAACCTCGTCACGCGGCAGAGCGAGGACGTGCTCGAGCACTGCGAGCGCGAGGGGATCGCGTTCATCCCGTGGTTCCCGATCGCCACCGGCAAGCTCGCCGGCGAGGGCAGCCCGTTGAGCGAGGTCGCGCGGGAGCACGACGCGACGCCGGCGCAGCTCGCGCTCGCCTGGCTCCTGCACCGCTCGCCGGTGATGGTCCCGATCCCGGGGACGAAGTCGGTCGGGCACGTCGAGGAGAACATCGCCGCGGGCGAGATCACGCTGACGCCCGACGAGGTCGAGCGGCTCAGCTCTCTGGGAGCGGCGCAGGGGTAGCGGCCGGGGCGCCGCGCGGCGCCCGGGCGAGGATGACCGCGGGGACGAGCGCGACCGCGGTCATCCCGATCGCCCACCAGAACGTGTGGCCGAACGCCTCGGCGATCGGCTCACCGGCTGTCCGGGCGTCGATGAGCTGGCCCTGGAGGATCACCGCGAGCACCGCGGTGCCCAGCGAGCCGCCGACCTGGCGGATGACGTTGAGCGCGGACGTCGCCCGCGGGATGTCCTGCGGACCGAGCACCGCGTACGCCGCGGCCATCGCCGGCATCATCGTGCAGCCGATCCCGATGCCGCGGACGACGAGCACGCCGCCGAGCCAGCCGTAGGCGGAGTCGGGGCCGACGAACGCGTACGGGATCGTCCCGACGGTCGCGATGACGAGGCCGACGAGCGCGACCTTGCCGCCGCCGACGCGGTCGGTCAGGCGGCCCGCGATCGGCATCGCCATCGCCGCGCCGAGCCCCTGCGGCGCCATGAGCAGGCCCGCGTCGAGCGCGGACTCGCCGCGTGCGACCTGGTAGTAGAGCGGCAGCACGATCATCGCGCCGAACAGCGAGCCGCCGACGAGGAAGCCGAGCACGCTGGCGGCGGCGAACGTGCGCTCCTTGAAGAGCTTGACGTCGATCAGCGGCCGCGGCGCGAACCACGCGTGGCGGACGAACGCGGCGACGAGCAGCGCGCCGGCGAGGATCGGGCCGTAGACGAGCGGGTGGTCGAAGCCGCCCTGCGACTCGCTCTCCGACAGGCCGAAGACGATCCCCGCGATGCCGGGAGAGAGGAGCGCGAGCCCGAGCCAGTCCAGTCGGCCGGCGTCGGACCTGCCCTGGTCGGCGGTGAGGACGCGGTGGGCGAGGACGAGGCCGAGCACCGCGATCGGGACGTTGACGTAGAAGATCCACTCCCACGCGAGGTTGTCGACGATCAGGCCGCCGATGACGGGGCCGAGGATCGGGCCGAGCAGCATCGGCACGCCGATCACCGACATCACCCGGCCGATGCGGTGCGGGCCCGCGATCTGGGCCAGCACGATCATCCCGATCGGCATGATCATCCCGCCGCCGAACCCCTGCAGGACGCGGAAGAAGATGAGCGACTCGGCGCTCCACGCCAGCCCGCACAGCGCGCTGCCGACGCCGAACAGCGCGACGCTCGTCATGTAGACCCGCTTCGCCCCGAACCGCTCCGACATCCACCCGGTGAGCGGGATCACCGTCGCGAGCGCGAGCAGGTACCCGGTCGTGACCCACTGGATCGTGTCGAGCGGCGCGTCCAGCTCGCGCGACAGCGTCTGGAGCGCGACGTTGACGATCGTCGTGTCGAGGATCGACATGATCACGCCGACGACCACGACGGCCGCGACGACGTACACCTCGCGGCCGAGGGGCTCGTCCGCGCCGGGGAGGTCCGGGCGGGGCGGAGCGGGCATTCCGGTTGTCGAAGGTACCCGGACGGGGCGAGCCGCACGCCGTGAGGCCTACGGCCTCGCGTGCTCCCGAACAGGTTCGCGCGCCGTCTTGATGAACTACCGCCCATGCAGCGCGTGCGCGCAGAGGCGCTGGCCGCGGGGTTCCGCAAGCCCGGTGAGGCGGTCGTCTACCCGGTCTGGCTGGGGACGCGTGACACGCCGGTGATGGTCAACCGGCGCGGAGTCCGCGCGGAGGTCGTCGAGCGCCGGGTCGCGGAGGCGCTGCGGCGGTTCGAGGAGGACACGGCACGGATCCGGGCGCTGAGCGACGCGAGGAGGCTGGACACGCGCGTGATCGTCGAGGCGGCCGTTCGGCTGAACGTCCGCCTCCTCCGGATCCATCCGTTCATCGACGGCAACGGACGGACGGCGACGGTGCTCTTCGTCTACGCGATGGTGCGGGGAGGTCTGCCGCTGGTGCAGACGGAGCCGACGCCGCTGACGCGTTGGGCACTCGGGATGGCGCTCCGCGTGGACGGACGTCATTCATACAAGTACCTTGTTGATCTCCTGTGCGCGAGGATCCTGCAGCCGTGAAGCTCAAGTACCGCGACTACACCCCGCCCCCGGGCGATGACCTCCACATCGCGACGAAGCACGGTCTCCTGCCGGTCAGCTCGCGCGCGGGTGCGCTCGCCCTCATGGGATCCGTCATCGTCGCGGGGATCGGGGACCTCGACGATGCCATGGCGTACCAAGCGGAGATCGACGCCGCGGTCGTCGAGGCCCTCGAGCGCGAGAAGGACTAGCGGGCGGGCACCCCTTCCGCGTGCCGCGGCGCGATGTTCTGGTTGCCGCGGAAGACGTTGTCGGGGTCGTAGCGGGCCTTGATCTCCGCGAGGCGGTCGTAGGCGGGGCCGAAGGCGGCGCGCACGCGGGCGTCGCCCTCGTCGCCGACGAAGTTGAGGTAGACGCCGCCGGTCGTCCACGGCGCGAAGACCGCGTGGCTGCGCCGGCCCCACGCGAGGTGCTCGGCGTCGCGCGACGCGTCCTCCCACATCGCGAACGGGTGCAGGACGAACGCGGCCTCGCGCTGCGCGAGCGGGGTCTCGTCGCCCGCGCGCGCGACCGCGCCGCCCCACGGCGCGACGAGCATCTGCGACGTCGGGCCGGGCATGTCCTCGCTGTAGCGGCAGAACGCCTCGATCGCGTCGTCCGGCAGGCCGCCGACGTAGTCGCCGGTCCACCAGTGCCGCATGCCGGGCGGGTCGTCGAGCATCGACTGCAGCTGCGTGTAGGGCATCGGGCCGAACAGGTTCACGACCGGCGGCGCGCTCGCGAGCAGCGCCGCGAGCCCCTTCGCGCCCTCGTCGACCGGGCCGTTCCAGCAGCCGACGAGCGCGAACAGCAGCTCGCCCTGCCACTCGCGCGGGATGAACTCCTCCGGCGGCCCATGGACGTAGCCCATCGCGACGCCGGCGGCGTCCGGCGCGGTCGCGTAGAAGTCGCGGAACGCGCGGGCCATCGTGCGCCCGTGCCGCGGGTCCCACACGGCGAGCCCGCCGTAGAGCTCCGGTCCGACCGGGTGGAGGAGCAGCTCCAGCTCCGTGACGACGCCGAAGTTCCCGCCGCCGCCGCGCAGCGCCCAGAGCAGCTCGGGGCTGTGCGCACCGTTGCACGTCACGAGGTC
Source organism: Parviterribacter multiflagellatus (assembly GCF_056863265.1). Classification (NCBI taxonomy): domain Bacteria; kingdom Bacillati; phylum Actinomycetota; class Thermoleophilia; order Solirubrobacterales; family Parviterribacteraceae; genus Parviterribacter; species Parviterribacter multiflagellatus. The sequence goes on along the minus strand of NZ_JBXPIZ010000008.1, from coordinate 200,913 downwards.
GCCGTCGGCGGTGATCATCCGCGCCGCGATGAGGTTGTCGACCGCCAGGCCGCACGAGCGCTCCAGCCAGCCCGAGCCGCCGCCGAGCGTGAAGCCCGCGACGCCCGTGGTCGAGACCCGCCCGCCGGTGGTGGCCAGGCCGTGCTCCTGCGTCACCGCGTCGACCTCGCTCCACAGCGCGCCGGCCTCGACGCGCGCGGTGCGAAGCTGCGGGTCGACGAGCACGTGGTTCATCGCCCGCAGGTCGAGCACGACGCCGTCGTCGACCATCGAGTACCCGGCGACCGAGTGGCCGCCCGCGCGGACCGCGAGCGGCAGCCCCGTGCGGCGCGCGTGCGCGATGCCGGCCGCCACGTCGGCCTCGCTCGTGCACTGGGCGATGAGCGCGGGCCGCTTGTCGACCATCCCGTTGAAGACCGCCCGGGCCTCGTCGTAGCCCGCATCCCCCGGCCGGACCTGGCGCCCGGCGAAGCCTTCGATGTGCTGCATGTGACCTGTGCCTCCTTGGCTCCGGCCGACCCTACGCCGGTGCCTGGAGGTGGCGTCGGGCGTGGGAGGTTCGAGACGCCGCCTGACGCGCGATCATCCCGCGCGATGAGCGAGACGCAGGCGCAGGACGCGCAGATCGAGGTCGCGGTGCAGGTGGAGCTGGCCGGCGGCGGCACGGTGGCCGCGGCGGGCGAGGTGGAGGCGCGGGTGACGGTGCCCCGGCTCGACGACAAGGTCGTGGGCGGGAAGGTGGAGCTCGTGCAGCTCGCCGCGCAGACGACGACGCGGTCGGAGCTGACCGGCGACGTCGTGCTCGACGTCTTCTGGCCCACGGAGACGACCTCGGGCTCGCTGCTGCGCACCGTGCTCGCGGAGGTCCCCGTGTGGGAGGGCGAGCCCGCGGCGGGCACGACCGTCGTGCGGGTGCCGGTGCCGGCCGACGCGGCGGCGAGCGCCGAGGGCCTCGTGCGGTACGCGATGGTGGCGACGATCGACCGGCGGCGCGGGTTCGATCCCAGCGCGACCGCGCCGCTGACGGTGGCCGGGACGCCGGGCGTGCCCGCACGGGCCGAGCTGCCGCTCGAGACCGACTTCGACGACGACTGCACCATCGCGTTCGACGGTGTCACGCGGACGGTGCGACCCGGGGAGGCGGTGGCGGGGACGCTCGCGCTGACGCCGCTCAAGGACCCGAAGGGCGCGGCGGACGTCGAGGTCGCGCTGGTCCGCCGGCTGCGGTTCCGCGGGCAGATCGAGCCGGTGGACGACGTGGTGGCGCGGGAGGTGCTGGCTTCGGGCGTCGAGCTGCCGCGCGGCGTCGAGACGCGGCTCCCGCTCTCCATCACCGTGCCGGCCGACGCGCCGGCGGCGCTGGAGACCGCGAGCGTCGAGGTCCACTGGGTGCTGCGCGCGACGGTGGACCGCAAGGGCTTCTGGCGCCACGACTGGGAGGCCGAGATCGAGCTGAACGTCGTGTCGGAGAGCTAGCACCGACCGCGCGCCCGTCCGCGACGTCGTGCGGCGCTCGCGGCGGGGCGCCTGAGACGTCAGACTGCGCCGCGTGCCCCGGCGCGCGTTGGCGATCCTGCTCGGCGCGCTCGGCGCGGTCGTCCTGCTGCTCGGGGTCGTCGCGCTCACGGCGGACCGGGCGGTGATCTCGTCGCGCGGGTTCGCGGACGCGACGGCGCGGGCACTCGACGAGCCGAGCGTGCGGGAAGCGGTGGGGGAGCGCGTCACCGACGCGGTCATCGCCGCCGAGCCGGACCTCGTCGCCGCGCGGCCGTTGATCGACGGCGCCGCGACCGCGGTCGTGGGGAGCCGGCCGTTCCGCGCGCTCGTGCGCAGCGCGGCGGAGGACCTGCACCGGTCGGTCTTCGAGCGCGACAGCGGGACGGTCTCGCTCGTCGTCGCCGACGCGCTGGTGCTCGTCGCGGACGCGCTGGAGGCGGTCGACTCCGACCTCGCCGCGAAGCTGCCCGACAGCGTGCGGGTCGGGCTCGTCGACTTCAGCGGCGGGCTCGACGACGCGACCGTCGCTGACCTGCTGCAGGCGGCCGACGACGTGCGGACGCTGCGGCTGGTGGCGCTCCCGCTCGCGGTCCTCCTGCTCGGCGCCGCGGTGCTGCTCGCGCGCGACCGCCGCCAGGCGCTCGTGCGGGTCGCGGTGGCGGTCGGCGCCGTGGGCGTGGCGGCGATCGCGCTGGAGCGCGTGGGGGAGGCGGTCGTGCGCGCGCAGGCGCCCGACGACCTGCGTGACGCGGCGGCCGAGGTGTGGACGGCGTTCGCGGGCGACCTGCGCCTGTGGGGCCTCGCGCTGCTGGCCGCGGGCGTCGTCGTGGGCGGCGCCGCGGCCGCGCTGGTCTCCCCACGACCGGTCGGCCCGCTCCTGCGCCGGCTCGCCGATGCCGTCACGACGGTCCCCGAGCGGCGCGCCGCCCGGGCGCTCCGTGCGCTCGCGTTCGCCGCGGTCGGCGTGTGGGCCGTGCTGTCGCCGCTCAGCGTGCTGCGCACCGCGGTCGTCGCCGGCGGGCTCGTGCTGCTCTACGCGGGAGTCGCCGAGCTCCTGCGGCTCGCGGTCCCCGCCGGGCCCGCCGCCGCGCGGCCCGACGACGAGGCCGGCGGTCGCCGCGCGCCGGAGGCGCTCCTGCGCACCGGCGCGCTCGCCGCGGCGCTCCTCGCGCTGGTGGCCGGCGGCGCGGCGCTCGCCTCCTCGACCTCCGACGGCGACACGCCCCCCGAGCCGGTGACCGCGTGCAACGGCCACGCGGCGCTGTGCGATCGGCCGCTCGCGCGGGTCGCGTTCGCCGGCACGCACAACGCGATGGCCGCCGCGCCGGACGACGGGTGGCTCTTCGCGGCGCAGGACCTCACGATCCCGCGGCAGCTCGACCGCGGCGTACGCGCGCTCCTCATCGACACGCACTACGGCGTCCCCACGTCGCGCGGCGTCTTCACGCTGCTGGACGAGGGGACGAAGAGCCGCGAGAAGATCGAGGAGCCGCTGGGGAGCGAGTTCGTCGCGACGGCCGAGCGGCTGCGGACGCGGATCGGGTTCCGCGGCGACCGCTCCGGCAAGCAGGTCTACCTCTGCCACGCGTACTGCGAGGTCGGCGCGACCCTCGCGGTGGACGCGCTGCGCGACGTGCGCGACTTCCTCGTGCGCCACCCCGGCGAGGTCGCGGTGCTCAGCCTGGAGGACAGCGTCACGCCGCACGACATGGAGGCGGTGATGCGCGACGCGGGGCTGCTGGAGAAGGCGTGGACCGGCCGCGTCAGCGCGACGTCCCCGACGCTGCGGGAGATGGTCGACGCCGGCCGGCGCCTGCTCGTGATGGCGGAGGAGCAGACCGGCGGCCTGCCCTGGCTCCACGCCCAGTTCGCGGAGGTCGCGCAGGAGACGCCGTTCGCGTTCGCGACCCCCGCCGCTCTTGCCGCGCCCGCCTCGTGCGACCTCAACCGCGGCCGCGCCGCAGACCCGATGCTCCTCCTCAACCACTGGGTCGACACGCCACCCGCGCCCCGCCCCTCCAACGCCCGCATCGTCAACGCCGCCGACTTCCTCCTGGGGCGGATCGACCGCTGCGCCACCGCCCGCGACGGCCTGCGCCCGGGCATCGTCGCGGTCGACTTCGCGGGGGTCGGCGACGTCATGCGGGTCGTCGACCGGCTCAACGGCGTGCCCTCCGGCTGATCGTCACGACGCGCACGACCCTCGGCGGCGGCGTGGCTATACTCCCCGTCCGACCTCGCGGATGTAGCTCAGTTGGCTAGAGCGTCTGCTTGCCATGCAGAAGGTCGTGGGTTCGAGTCCCATCATCCGCTCCTCACGAAAGGCCCGCTCCGGCGGGCCTTTCGCGTTCTCGCGTGTCCGCGGTGCAACATGCATGTTGCACGTGTGAGACGGCAGCGTTACGCTGCCGCACGTGTCGCCGGTCGAGCACACGGAACTGCTGGAGGCCGCCGAGCGCACGTTGGCGCGGTACGGGTACGCGGGGGCGACGGTGGAGCGGATCGCCGCTGAGGCGGGGGTTTCGCGAGTGACGCTGCACCGGCGCGGGGTGACGAAGGACGGGCTGCTGGCGGAGCTCGTGGCGCGGGCGACGGAGGGGTACCGGCAGGCGATGTGGCCGGCGCTGACCGGCGAGGGGACCGGGGCGGAGCGGCTCGCAGCCGCGCTCGACGCGCTGTGCCGGGTCGCCGAGGAGCACCTCGCGCTGCTGGTCGCGGTCCGCGCGCAGGCGGACGGGATCTTCCACACCGCCGACGAGGAGGCACTCACGCGCACGACGTTCACCGAGCCGCTGGAGCGCCTGCTGCGCGACGGCCAAGCGGACGGGACCCTGCGGGTGGACGACCCGAGCGAGACCGCGACCGTGCTGTTCAACATGGTCGGCTGGACCTACATCCACCTGCGCACCGGCCACGGCTGGCGCCCCGACCGCGCCCGCGCGGCGACGCTCGATCCGGTGCTCCACGGCATCCTCGCGACCCCCGCGAAGGCGGCCGCGTGAGCGACGGCGACCGCGCCTACCTGCCCGCCACCGGCCGCGTCCCGCTCACCCGCGCGTACGACGCGATCATGGCGCTCACCATGCGCGAGCCCCGCTGGCGCCCCGCGATGGTCGACGCGATCGTCGCTGACGCCGGCGCCGGCGGCACGGTCGTCGAGGTCGGGTCGGGGACCGGCACGCTGGCGATCGCGGTGGCGAAACGGGGTGCGACGGTCATCGCCGTCGATCCCGACGACCAAGCGCGCGCGATCGCCGCCCGCAAGCCCGGCGCGGACGCCGTCGACTGGCGCGCGGGCATGGCCGACGCGCTCCCGCTCCCCGATCAGAGCGCGGGCGTCGTCGTGATGTCCCTGCTCCTCCACCACCTGCCACCACCCGCCAAGCACGCCGCGCTCGCCGAGGCCCACCGCGTCCTCGAACCCGGCGGCACCCTCCACGTCGCCGACTGGGGCCGCCCGCAGGACCCCGCGATGCACCTCGCGTTCACCGCGCTCCAGCTCGTGGACGGCCGCGCCGGCACCAGCGACCACCGCGCCGGCCGCCTGCCCGCCACCATCGCCGCCGCGGGCTTCGCGGACACCACGCGGCGGCAGCGGCTGCGGACGGCGGCCGGGACGCTCGAGCTGCTCCGAGCGCGCCGTCAGTAGGACGCGAGCTTCCGCTGGGCCTCCTCGAGGCCGCGCAGCAGGCTCCGCACCTCCAGCATCACCGGCGCACGGTCCGCGCGCGGGTCGATGCGCAGGTGCAGCGCCTCCTCGTGGATGACCGTCTCGGCGACCATCCGGCCGTCGCTCCAGAACTCGGCGATGCCGTCGACGGCCTCCTCGGGGCTCGCGACGATGACGTGGAGCTCAGGCATGGCGGTGGCCCCCGGCCTTCGCGCCGCGGTGGACGCGGTGCGGGAGCAGCTCGACGAGCGCGTGCGCCGCGTGCCGCACCCGCGCCCGGTACTCGGCCACGTGCGGGTCGTGGTGCCCGCGCAGATGACGGATCAGGAGGATCGGCGCGAGCAGCACCGCACCGACGATCGCCCCGATGGCGACGACCAGGACGAGCGGCAGCGCCACGATCACCACGAGGATGAAGAGCGGCGGGCAGAGCAGCAGCCCGAGCAGCACGGCGGCGGCGATCTCGACGGTGCGGAGCGCGGCCCCGGCGCCGAGCTCCACCGCGACCGCGGCGTGCTCGAGCTCCTCGGTCGGGGTCGGCGGCGCGTAGGCGTGGCGCGCCTCGGAGGGTGGGACCTGCTTGGGAGTGCTCATGCCACCAACCTCCCGCGCCCGCGCCCCGGTGACATCAGGGTGCCTGCCGCGTCGGGTGCCCAGTCTCCCCGGGCAGGTGCCGCGCGGGCGGCTCGGGCGTCGTGATCCGGCGGTGGAACACGTGCACGCCGAGCACGAACAGCGCCGGCCCGCCGACCGCCGTCGCGAGCCCGACGCCGTGCAGCAGCTCCTCCGGATGCGCGATCAGGAGATCCGCGGCGACCGCCGTCGCGATGATCCCGGCGATGATCGGGAGGTGCCCGTACGTGTACGCGTCGCGCGCCAGCCGGCCGGGGTTCTCGCACGTGCTCATCGTCAGCCGCGCCTGCTCGGCCGGCCCGCCGAAGTAGATCGCCCACAGCGCCGCGGTCACCGCGAACGCGCCGGCCAGCGACAGCAGCACCTCGGCGTCCAGCCCGGCCGCGGACGCCGACGCGCCTGTGACGACGATCGTCTCCCCGAGCGCGATGATGATGAACAGCTGGCAGCGCTCGGCGAAGTGCGCGCCCTCGATGTCCCAGCTCTCCGTCATCCCGCGGCCGCGGCCCGGCAGCCAGTACCCGGCCACCGGCGCGAGCAGCTCGATCGCCAGCGCTGGCGCCCACAGCAGCAGCCGCTGGTCGCCGTCGAGCGTCGCGCCCGCCAGCCACAGCGCGCCCGACGCCACGCTCCATACGACCAGCCGCTCGAACACGTCGCGCAGCGCCGCGGTCCGGGGGAGGAGCAGCGCCGCCGCCACGTTGCGGCCGACCTGCGCGACCACGTACGCGGCCGCGAACACAAGGCCGTGCTCGCGCAGCGCCTCCGGCAGCGCGGCGGCCATCACGAGGCTGGCGAGCATCACGCCGGCCAGGACGACCCGCACGCGCGGCGACGCCGGGTCGAACCAGTTCGCCATCCACGTCGTGTAGATCCACGCCCACCACACGATCAGCAGCAGGAACGCGGCCCGCGCGACGCCGGCCAGCGTGAGGTCGTCGAGGACGACGTGCGAGAGCTGGGTGACCGCGAAGACGTAGACGAGGTCGAAGAACAGCTCGAAGGTCGTGACGGGCTGCCCCGTCCCGAGGCCGCGCGGGCGCAGGTGCCGCACCGGGTTGGTGTCGTGTCCGATCTCCACGCCAGCGAAGACCGGGCGGCCGGCCGCGTTCGTGACACGCCGGCGCAGGAAGCTGTCACGAACCGCGGGTGCCGTCCGGTCAGCGCTGGCGATGAGCCAGCACGTGCAGCACCTCCCGCACACCGCCCGCGACCACTGCCTGGCGCCGGAGCGCGTCGACGCGCCGCTGTTCGGCGGTCGCTACCGCCCGCTGTTCGGCGACCTGCCGCCGCTCGACGTCGACGAACGCGCGCTCCACGCGCTCGGCCGTCCCGGCGGCCCGTGCGACCTGGGCGACGACGACCTCCTCCAGGCCGACCCGGACGCCCAGGTGGCGGCGGTCTGGCCGCTCTTCGCGCAGTTCGTCGCGCACGACATCACCGCCGACCGCTCGCCGCTGCGCAGCCGCGCCGAGCCCGGCCAGATCCGCAACCACCGCGCGCCTCGCGCCGACCTCGAGGGCCTGTACGGCGCCGGTCCGGTCGGCTCGCCCTACCTGTACCGCCGGGACGACCCGGCCAAGCTCCTGCTCGCGCCGGACGGCTGCGACGTCCCGCGCAACCAGGAGGGCATCGCGCTGATCGGCGACCCGCGCAACGACGTCCACCTCTTCACGAACCAGATGGTCGTCGCGTTCATCGCCCTGCACAACCGGCTCGTCGACCGGCTGCGCGAGGACGGCACCGCCGAGGAGGAGCTGTTCGAGCAGGCCCGGCGCGCCGCGACCTGGCACTACCAGCACGTGATCCTGCGCGAGCTGCTGCCCGGCCTGATCGGCCGCGAGCTGACGGACGAGCTGCTCGCCGCCGGCCCGCGGCTCTATCGCCTGGGCGACGGCCACGAGCCCTACATCCCGTTCGAGTTCGCCGACGCCGCCTACCGCTACGGCCACGCGCAGATCCGCCCGCGGTACCAGGTCAACGCGCAGCTCGGCCCGGTCCCGCTGCTCCCCGACCTCATGGGGTTCGGCCCCGTCCCGCCCGAGCACGCCGTCGACTGGACGCTGCTGATCGACGTCCCCGGCCACCCGCCGGCGCAGCGCGCCAAGCGCATCGACGGGCGCCTGCCCGCGGCGCTGATCGCACTCCCCACGCAGGTCTCCGGCGCGGCGCCGGGCACCGACTACGCGTCGCTGGCCAACCGCGACCTGCAGCGCGGCCAGGCGGTCGGGCTGCCGTCGGGGGAGGCCGTCGCGCGCCGCCTCGGCGTGCCCGCCCTCACCGCCGAGCAGGCCGGCCTCGCGGCCACGGGCTGGACGGACGAGACGCCGCTGTGGCTGTACGTCCTCAAGGAGGCGGAGGTCCTGCACGACGGCGATCGCCTCGGGCCGGTCGGCGGCCGCATCGTCGGCGAGGTGCTCGTGGGGATCGTCGATGCGGACCCCGGCTCGTACCGCGCGGTCGACCCGCAGTGGGCGCCGACGCTCCCGTCCCGCGGTGCGGCGTTCTCCCTCTCCGACATCCTCGTCCCGCCGAGCGAGGCCTGAGGACGCACGAACGCCGCGCCGCGCCGCGCCGGGGGCGGGGCGCGGCGCGGCGTCGGGGCCCCGGCGGAACGCGGCGGGGACGGCGCGGTCAGGCGCTCCGCAGCGCGCCGCGCAGGACGGCGATCGCCTGGGCGACCGCGGCCCGCGTGGCGTGGGTGCCGGCGAGCGGGGCGAGCATCATGAAGTCGTGCAGCGTCCCGTCGTAGCGGACGGTGGTCACGTCGACCCCCGCCGCCCGCAGCCGGGCCGCGTACGCCTCTCCCTCGTCGCGCAGGACGTCCGCCTCGTCGACGCACAGGTACGCCGGCGGCAGCCCCGCGAGCTGCTCGTCGCTGGCCCGAAGCGGCGACGCGTACGGCTCGGTGCGCCGCTCGACGTCGGGCAGGTACTGGTCCCAGAACCACGCCATCGCCTTCGCGCTGAGGTGGTAGCCCTCGGCGAACTGCTCGTACGAGCCGCTGTCCATCGCCGCGTCGGTGACCGGGTAGTACATCGACTGGTGGACGAACCGCACGTCGCCGCGCTCCTTGGCCATCAGCGCGAGCGCCGCGGTCATGCACCCGCCGACCGAGTCGCCCGCGACCGCCATCCGGTCCGCGTCGAGGTGGTGGAACCGGCCCTCGGCCACGACCCACTGCGCGGCCGCGTAGCCCTGCTCGATCGCGATCGGGTAGCGCGCTTCGGGGGAGCGGTCGTACTCGACGAACACGACCGCGGCGCCCGTCCCGACCGCCAGCTCCCGCACGAGCCGGTCGTGGGTGCCCGAGTTGCCGAGCACCCACCCGCCGCCGTGCATGTAGAGGATCACCGGCAGCGTGATCCCGTCCGCGTGGGGCGGGCGCACGATCCGGACGTCGACGTCGCCGACCGCCGCCGGGACGCGGAGCCACTGGCTCTCCACGTGCGGCTTGCCGACCGGCGCCGACTGCACGTCGTCGAGCACCTTCCGTGCCTGCTTGGGCGTCAGCTCGTAGACGAACGGCGGCGTCGCGGCCGCCTCGGCGAACGCCTGCGCGGCGGGCTCCAGCACGACCGGCTGGTGGGTGAGCGTGTGGGTCATGCCGCCGCCTTCATCGACGCCGCCTCGCGGACGAGGTGGGCGATCGCCTCCGGGTGCGAGACCGCCAGCGCGTGCGACGCGCCCGGGATCTCCACCGTGCGGTGCGCGCCCGCGCGCCGCGCCATGTGGTGCTCCAGCTCGGCCGGGATGTTGCGGTCCTCCTCGCCGAACACGAAGAACGACGGGGCGTGGCGCCACAGCGGGTCGGGCCCGGACGCCTCGCTGAGCGCCTCCTGCGTGACCGGCCGCTGCGCGACGGCCATCAGCGCCGTCGTCTCCGCCGGGACGTCCGCGGCGAACTGCCCGTGGAACTTCTCGGGGTCGATGACGAGGTCGGTCGTGCCGTCGGTGCGCGGGATCGGCAGGAGCGCCGCACCGAGCGTCGAGCCCGGGAACATCTCCGCCAGCGACAGGGCGCTCTCCCCGGGCTCGGGCGCGAACGCCCCGACGTAGACGATCGACACGAGGTCGCCGGCGTCCGCCGCGACGTTCGTGGCGACCATACCGCCGTACGAGTGGCCGACGAGCACGACCGGCCCGTCGATCGCGCGGACCACGTCGCTGACGGCAGCGGCGTCGGACGCGAGTCCGCGCAGCGGGTTGGCCGCCGCGACGACCCGGTGGCCGGCGGCGAGCAGCGAACGCGCGACCCCGTTCCAGCTGGAGGAGTCGGCGAACGCGCCGTGGACGAGGACGATGGTGGGCTGCATGCGGATGGCTCCTCGGGGTTACGCGGCGTTGGCGGGGACGCTGATCCAGTCCTCGAACCGGATCGCGCCGAGACGCGCGTCCGGGCCGGGGACGAGGACGCGCTCGGTGACCTGCATGCCGAAGTAGCCGGCGGCCGGGTCGGCGACGACCTCGCGCTCGTCGCCCTCGGCCTCCAGGCGGCGGCGGACGATCTCGTCGAGCCGGAACGGCTCGGGGCCGCCGATCTCGACGATGCCGTCGATCGGCTCGCCGGCGGCGACGCGGCCGACGCCCGCGGCGACGTCGTCGGCGGCCATCGGCTGCATCAGCACGGGCGCGAGGCGGACCGTACCGTCGACGGTGCCGACGTCGGCGATCGTCTTGAGGAACTCGAAGAACTGCGTCGCGTGGACGATCGAGTAGGGGATCGGGCTCGCGGCGATCAGCCGCTCCTGCGCGAGTTTCGCGCGGAAGTAGCCGCCGCCCTCGGTCTGCGCGAGCTCCTCGGTGCCGACGACCGACAGCGCGACGTGGTGGCCGACGCCGGCGGCCTCCTCGGCGGCGCGGATGTTGCGGCTGGTGGTGGTGAAGAACTCGGTGGCGGCCTCCTCCTCGAACGACGGCGAGTTGGTGACGTCGACGACGACCTGCGCGCCGCTGAGCGCCTCGTCCAGGCCCTCGCCGGTGAGCGCGTTGACGACCGCATCGACGTCGCCGCCCAGGCCGGCCGCGACGACGTCGTGCCCGTGCTCGCTCAGCTTGGCCACGAGCTTCGAGCCGATGAGCCCGGCGCCCCCGATGACCACGATCTTCATGCCTGCTCCTTCTGTCGTGTCTGTCGTCCGCGCGGTGGTGCGGACGACCTCTCTGCGAGCGAAGACCGGGCAGGGCCCCGCGGGCGTGACACGTGCGAAGCGGCGCAAGCTTGTCCCGCCGTGAAGGCGGTTCTAGGCTGGCCCTCACATGGTCGACGGCGCTCCCGGTCCCGGCCTGCGTGGACGGCGCAGGGAGTGCGAGGCACTCGACGCGCTGCTGGCCGGGGTGCGGGCGGGGGAGAGCCGGACGCTCCTCGTCCGCGGCGAGGCGGGCGTCGGCAAGACGAGGCTGCTCGACCACCTCGCGGACCGTGCTGACGCGACCGGCTGCCGGGTCCTGCGTGCCGCCGGCATCGAGTCCGAGATGGAGCTGGCCTACGCCGGCTTGCACCAGCTCTGCCTGCCGGTGCTCGACCGCGTCGAGCGACTACCGGCCCCGCAGCGCGAGGCGCTCAGCACGGCGCTCGGGCTGACCGCGGGCCCCGCGCCGGACCGCTTCCGCGTCGGGCTCGCGGTGCTCAGCCTCCTCTCCGAGGCCGCGGAGGAGCGCCCGCTCGTCTGCATCGTCGACGACGCGCAGTGGCAGGACGACGCGACCGCGCTGACGCTCGCGTTCGTCGCGCGGCGGCTGTTCGCCGAGTCGGTCGGCCTCGTCTTCGCCGCGCGCGAGCCCGCCGACGAGCTGCCGGTGGCCGGCCTTCCGGAGCTGGTCGTCGAGGGGCTGGACGAGGACGACGCCCGCGCGCTGCTGGACTCCGCGATCCGCGGGCGGCTCGACGCGCAGGTGCGCGACCGCATCGTCGCCGAGGCGCGCGGCAACCCGCTGGCGCTGCTCGAGCTGCCGCGCGGCCTGTCGCCGGCGGAGCTGGGCGGCGGGTTCGGGCTGCCCGACGTGATGCCGCTCGCCAGCCGGATGGAGGCGAGCTTCGTGCGCCGCATCGAGGCGTTGCCGGAGGCGACGCGGCGGCTGCTGGCGATGGCGGCGGCCGAGCCGGTCGGGGACCTCGCGCTGCTCATGCGCGCCGGCGACGTGCTCGGCCTCGGCCCCGACGCCGCGCTGCCCGCCCAGGCCGCCGGGCTGATCGCGCAGGGGCCGGGCGTGCGGTTCCTCCACCCGCTGATGCGCTCGGCCGCCTACCGCGCGTCGGGCCCGGACGCGCTGCGTGCCGTGCACCGCGCGCTCGCGGAGGCGACCGACCCCGCCACCGACCCCGACCGGCGCGCGTGGCACCGGGCGCAGGCGACGGTCGGCCCCGACGAGGACGTCGCCGCGGAGCTGGAGCGCTCGGCCGGGCGTGCGCAGGCGCGGGGCGGGCTCGCGGCGGCGGCCGCCTTCCTGGAGCGTGCGACCGAGCTGACCCCGGAGCTGGAGCGGCGCGGCGCGCGGGCGCTGGCGGCGGCCCAGGCCAAGCTCGACGTCGCCGCGCCCGACGCCGCGCTGGAGCTGCTCGCCACCGCCGAGCTGGGCCCGCTCGACGAGCTGCAGCGGGCGCGGCAGGAGCGGATGCGGGCGCAGGTCGTCTTCGCCCGCTACCGCGGCAAGGACTCGCCCCGCCTGCTGCTCGACGCCGCCCGCCGGCTGGAGGGGCTCGACGCCGCGGCCGCGCGCGAGACGTACCTGGAGGCGCTCGTCGCCGGGATGTTCGCCGGGCGCCTCGGCAGCGGTCCGAGCGTGCGCGAGATCGCCGAGGCCGCGCGCCTCGCACCGCCCGCGCCCGCGCCCGCGCGGGTGAGCGACCTGCTGCTCGACGCGCTGACGGCGCGCTTCGCCGGCGGCTACACCGAGGCGGTCCCGCGCCTGCGCAAGGCGCTCGACGCGCTCGCGGCCGGGGAGCCCGGCGACCCCGACAACACCCGCTGGCTGTGGCTGGGCGTCCGCCTGGCGACCGACCTGTGGGACGACCTGCTCTGGCACGTGCTGGCGACGAAGGGGCTGCGCGAGGTGCGCGAGGCCGGGGCGATCGCGCGCCTGCCGCTCGCCGCGACCTACCGCGCCGCGCTCCACGTCCACGCGGGCCGGTTCGGCGCCGCGGCCGAGCTGCTCGACGAGGGCAAGGCGATCACCGCCGCGACCGGGACGGCGCCGGCCTGGTACGGCGCGGTCATCCTCGCCGCGTGGCGCGGGCACGACGGCGAGGCGCGTGCGCTCTTCGAGGGCTCGCGCCCGGGGACGGTCGAGCGAGGCGAGGGCATGGCGGTCGGCGGCCTGGACTGGGTGACCGCGATCTTCCACAACGCCTCCGGCCGGTACGCCGATGCGCTCGCGGCGGCCCAGCGCGCATGCGAGCACGACGACGTCGGCACGTACGCGCAGGCCCAGGGCGAGCTGGTCGAGGCCGCGATGCGCTGCGGCCGGCCCGAGCTGGCCGCAGAGGCGCTGCGCCGGCTGCGCACCCGCACGCGCGCGGCAGGCACCGCGTGGGCGCGAGGCACCGAGGCGGGCGCCCACGCGCTGGTCAGCGAGGGGGAGGAGGCCGAGCGCCTCTACCGGGAGTCGATCGCGCACCTCGAGCAGTCCTGCGGCACGGTCCACGTCGCGCGTGCGCGGCTGCGCTACGGCGAGTGGCTGCGCCGCGAGGGGCGCCGCATCGACGCGCGCGAGCAGCTGCGCGCCGCCTACGAGACCTTCGCGGGGATGGGGGCGGAGGCGTTCGCGGAGCGGACGCGCGGGGAGCTGCAGGCGACCGGGGAGACCGCCCGCCGGCGCGGCGCCGACGACGCCGATGCGCTCACCCCGCAGGAGGCGCAGGTCGCCCGCCTTGCGGCCCAGGGGAAGACGAACCCCGAGATCGGCGCGCAGCTGTTCATCAGCCCGCGCACCGCCGAGTACCACCTGCGCAAGGTCTTCGCCAAGCTCGGCATCGCGTCGCGCAAGGAGCTCGCGCGGGCGCTGCCGGACGCCGGCTAGGCAGCAAGCGGCAGGCGCTCCTCGTACGGGCTCGGCGGGGCGAACGGGTCCAGCGGAGCGAGCGGCGTCAGCGGTTGCACCGGGCTCAGCGGATCGAGCTCCAGCGGCTCGTCGCTGACGCCCTCGGCGGGAACGTCGACCGGGCTCAACGGGTCGAGCTCGAGCGGCTCGGGCTCCACCTCGTCCCGGTCACCACCGGCGCCGAGCTGCGCCTCCAGCCGGCGGCGCGCGCGGCGGAAGATCTGGCGGGCGTTGACCTCGGTGAGGTCGAGCACCTGCGCGATCTGGCGGAACGGGTACTCGAGCGCCTCGCGCAGCAGGAAGACCGCGCGCTCGACCGGGCCGAGGTGCTCCTGCACCGTCCGCAGCGCCCGGCGCACCGCGTCGGCGCGCTCGGCGCGCGCCACCGGGTCGGTCGCGTCGCCGGCGTCCAGGGTGTGCGCGACCTCGGGCGCGATCGCCGTCTCGTGCCGGCGGTAGGCGGTCTGCCCGGCGTTGATCGCCAGCCGGGTCGTCGTCGTGGCGAGGAAGGCCGGGGCGTCGCGGACCTGGCTGCGGTCGGCCCGCTGCCAGCGGATCCACGCGTCCTGGACGACGTCGTCGGCGTCGGTCGCGCTGCCCAGGACGCGGTACGCGATCCCGAACAGCCGGGGCCGCACGGTCTGGAACGAGGCGGTGTCCGCGTCGGACACCGGCGGTGGGCTGGGGAGCTCGAGCGTCTGCATGCCGCGAGCGTCCGCCTTCTGGCCCCGGCTGACCTCCGGGCATGTCCCGCGTCCGGTCCCTAGTCCCTGGCCCGGGTGCCCGGCGGCTACGCCGAGACGGCCGGGCCGGCGGCGGCGTGCAGCGCCTCCGGCAGCTCCGCCCGCGACCGGATGCCGAGCTTGGCGAACACCTTGCGCAGGTGGTACTCGACCGTGCGCGGGCTGAGGAAGAGCTGCGCCCCGATCTCGGGGTTGCTGTGGCCGCTCGCGGCGAGCTGCGCGATCTTCGCCTCCTGCGCCGTGAGCGCCTCCAGCGCGTCCGCGGTGCGCTCACGCGGCGTCGCGCCGGCGGCCACCAGCCGCCGCGCGGCGCGGGCGGCGAACAGCGCGGCGCCCAGCTCGTCGAACGTCTCGTGCGCGGCGCGCAGCTCCGTGCGCGCGGGGCGGCGCCGGCCCGCGGCGAGGAGCCACTCGCCGTAGAGCAGCCGCGAGCGCGCGTGCTGGACGACCACGCGCGTGCGCGCGAACCGCTCCACCGACTCGCGGTGCAGCTCCTCGGCCGCCGCGCCCGTGGCGAGCAGCGCGCGGGAGCGGGCCTCGAGGGCTAGCGCCCAGTCCGTGCCGCTCGCGCTCGTCCGCTCCACCAGCCGCGCGAGCGCCGCCTCCGCCGCCTCCTGCCGGCCGTCGCCCGCCGCGGCCTCGACCAGCTCCGCCGCGCTCCAGCCGAAGAACCCGAGGTCGTCGTGGGCGCACGCGCGCTCGGCGGCCGCCAGCGCCCGGTCGTGCTGCCCGAGCCCGTTGTGCAGCACCGCGGTCGCGTACTCGGCCAGCGCGATGGCGCGCCCCTCGCCGCGGCTCGTCGCCTCGTCGATGCCCGCCTCGATCATCCGGGTCGCCTGCCGCTCGTCGCCGCGCCAGGCGGCCAGCACGAGCGTCGGGGCGCGCAGCGGCGGGTTCCCCGTCACGTCGTCGACGGCGTCGATCTCGGCCAGCGACGCGGCCGCGCCGGCGAAGTCGCCGCTCATCACCTGCAGGCCGGTCCGGTACATCAGCGCCATGGGGAGGACCGTGAGCGCCCCGGCTGCCCGCGCCGTCGCCACGCCGCGCTCGGCGCACGCGTGCCACTGCGCGTCGTCCCACAACTCCGCCGCCAGGCCGGAGGCGAGCCAGAGCCAGCGCGGGTCGTCGTCGGCCTCGGCGAGCGCGGCGAGCGCGTGGCGCAGGTCGATCGCCGCCGCCGGGGCCCCGCGCGTGAACCGCGCCGTCAGCGCCTCGAGCAGCAGGTCGACCACCGTCGGCGGCCCCTCGACCGCCGGCGCCGAGCGGGTGGCCTCAGCGACGCGCCGCACGTCGACGCTGCTCAGGCGGCCCGCGAAGATCGCCGCGCTGAGCGCCTCCAGGTAGGTCGAGCGGGCGAGCTGCGGGTCGAGCGGCGCCAGGCGCTCGGCGGCTTCCAGCAGGAGCGGCGGGTCCTCGCTGCCGCGCCGGCGGGCGAACGCGATCTCCGCCCGCATCACCGAGAGCCGCACGCGCTCGACCTCCCCGAGCGGGCTGGCCTGCGCGACCGCGAGCAGCGCCGACGCCGCCTGGGCGTCGGCCGCCTCCAGCTTCGCCCGCGCGGCGACCAGCGCCCGCGCGCCGCGCCGCGCGGGGTCGGGGCTGAGCGCCGACGCGCGTTCGAGGAACGCCGCGGCCGCCGCGACGCCGCCGCGGGCCCGCGCGCGCCCGGCCGACCGCTCCAGCTCCGCCGCGACCGCCTCGTCGGGCTCGCGCGCCGCCTGGGCCGCGTGCCACGCCCGGCGGTCCGGGTCGAGCTCCGGGTCCGTCACGTCCGCCAGGGCGCGGTGCACGGCTTGGCGCTCCTCCAGCGGCGCGGAGCGGTACACCGCCGAGCGCACGAGCGGGTGGAAGAACCGGACGCGCGCGCCCAGCTCGACGAGCCCCTCGGCCTGCGCGACCTGCGCCGCCTCCATCCCGATGCCGAGCCGCTCCGCCGCGCGCCACAGCAGCGTGACGTCGCCGAGCGGCTCGGCCGCCGCGGCGAGGAGCAGCAGGCGCGTGTCCGCAGGCAGGCCGTGCAGCCGCCGCGCGAAGCTCCGCTCGACGCGGCTGGCGGGCGAGCCGACCTCAGGGAGCCCGAAGCCGCCCGCGACCCCCGCGTGCTCCAGCCCGCGCGAGAGCTCCAGCAGCGCGAGCGGGTTGCCGCGGCTCTCGGCGATCAGCTGCTCACGCACGCGCTCGTCCAGCGGCCCGTGCAGCGCCGACGTGAGCAGCCGGCGCGCGGCCGCGTCGCCGATCCCGCCGACGGCCAGCGTGGGGAGGTTGGCCAGCACGTCGCCGGGCTCCCCGTCGCGGACCGCGAGCACGAGCGCGACCGGCTCGGCGAGCATCCGCCGCGCGACGAACGCCAGCGCCTGCGCCGACGCGCCGTCGAGCCACTGCGCGTCGTCGACCAGGCACACGAGGGGCTGGTCGTCCGCCAGCTCGGACAGCAGGCTCAGCGTGGCGAGCGCGACCAGGAACCGGTCGGGCGCGTCCCCGGCGCTCAGCCCGAACGCGACGCCCAGCGCGTCCCGCTGCGGCGCGGGGATGCGGTCCAGGTCGGACAGCATCCGGCGGCACAGCTGATGCAGGCCCGCGTAGTCCAGCTCCATCTCCGACTCGACCCCGCTCGCGCGCTCGATCCGGCAGCCGGAAGCCCGCGCGGCGACGTGGTCGAGGAGGGCGGTCTTGCCGATCCCCGCTTCGCCGCGCAGCACCAGCACCGCGCTGCCGCCGCCGCGCACGTCGTGGAGCAGGCGGTCGAGCGCCGCGCATTCGTCGCCCCGGCCGTGGAGCTTCGGCGGGGGCGCGGTGTCGGGTTCCACGGTCAGGCGACCATAGAACCACGTCCGCCAAGCAGCAACCCGCCCGTTCCCACTACCTTCGGGGGGCGATGAACTGGACCGTCGACGTGCCCGTGGGCGCGCTTCCCGAGCTTCCCCCGCTGCCCCCGGCGCTCGCCGCCGCGCTCCGCGACGCGCTCGCCCGCCCCGCCGCCCAGCAGCCGCCGTGGCCGGATCCCGAGTACGTCGAGCGCGTGCGCGCGCTGCTCGAGGCGGTCCCGCCCGTGACGGTCCCGGCCGAGGTCGACACGCTGCAGGAGCGGCTCGGCGCGGTCGCGCGCGGAGAGGCGTTCCTGCTCCAGGGCGGCGACTGCGCGGAGACCTTCGTCGACAACACCGAGGAGCACCTGCGCGGGACGATCCGCACGCTCCTGCAGATGGCCGTCGTGCTGACGTACGGGACGTCGATGCCGGTCGTCAAGCTCGGGCGCATCGCGGGTCAGTACGCCAAGCCGCGCTCCAAGGACTTCGACGCCGCGGGCCTGCCGTCGTACCGCGGCGACATGGTGAACGCGATCGAGGCGACCGAAGAGGCGCGCCGCCCCGACCCGGGCCGTCTCGTGCGCGCGTACGCGAACGCCGCCGCGGCGATGAACCTCGCGCGCGCGATCACCGGCGCCGGCCTGGCCGACCTGCACCACCTGCACGAGTGGAACATGGACTTCGTCCGCCAGTCCAACGCGGGGGAGCGGTACGAGCGGGTCGCGGGCGAGATCGACCGCTCGCTGCGCTTCATGTCCGCCTGCGGGGTCGACGACTCGTCGCTGCGGACGGTCGAGCTGTACGCGTCGCACGAGATGCTCGTGCTCGACTACGAGCGCGCGCTGCTGCGGCTGGAGGACGAGCGGCTCTACCTCCTGTCGGCGCACCAGCTGTGGATCGGCGATCGCACGCGGCAGCTCGACGGCGCGCACGTGGCGCTCGCGGCGCTCCTGGCGAACCCGATCGGCGTGAAGATCGGTCCCTCGACCACCCCGGACGACGCGGTCGCGCTCGTCGAGCGGCTCGACCCGTCGCGCATCGACGGGCGCGTGACGCTCGTGTCGCGGATGGGGAACGAGAAGGTGCGCGAGGCGCTCCCGCCCATCGTCGAGGCGGTCACGCGCGCGGGGCACAAGGTCGTCTGGCAGTGCGACCCGATGCACGGCAACACCGAGGAGTCGGCCAGCGGCTACAAGACGCGCCACTTCGACCGCGTGATGGACGAGGTCGAGGGCTTCTTCTCCGTGCACCAGGAGCTGGGGACGCACCCGGGCGGCATCCACGTCGAGCACACCGGCGAGGACGTCACCGAGTGCCTCGGCGGCGCGCAGGAGATCTCGTCGGACCAGCTCGGCTCGCGCTACGAGACGGCCTGCGACCCGCGGCTGAACACGCAGCAGTCGCTGGAGCTGGCGTTCCTCGTGGTGGAGATGCTCCGCCGCACGCGCCCCTAGCTGCTCCGGACCGCCTCCAGCACGGCGCGCGTCGAGGGCCGGCGCGCGTCGGTCGCGCGGGTCGCCGCGAAGATCCTGCGGGTGACCGTGCCCTCCGCGATGCGGCGGACCGCGATGCCCTCGCGCGGCGACGCGGCGAGGACGAACTCGGGGAGCAGCGTCACCGCCTGCCCGGCCGCGACGAGCGCCATCGCGACGGTGGCGTCGTTGACGCGGTGGCGCAGGTCGGGGGTGAACCCGCCGAGGCCCTGGCAGGTCGACTCGATCACGGCCTCCCAGCCCATCGCGGGGTGCCCGCCGACCCACACCGCGTCGCGGAGGTCGCGCAGCGCGACCGTGCCCGCGCCCCCGTCCGCCAGCGGGTGGTCCTCAGGTAGGAGCACGTAGACGGGGTCGTCGAGCAGCTCCTCGCGGACGACGCCGGCGGGCAGGGGCCAGGTCTGGTGGTGCCACTCGTCGCCCAGCACCACGTCCACGTCCCCGCGCGCGAGGCGGGGGAGCGCGTGCTCGGGCTCGGCCTCCACCAGCTCGACGCGCAGCCGCGGCGCGGTGGCCTGCAGGGCGCGCGTGGCGGGGAGCGCGAGCCGGATCAGCGCGGACTGGAAGCCGGCGATGCGCACGCGGCCCGCGACGGTGCCGGCCGCTTGCGCGAGGTCGGCCTCGGCCTCCGCGGCGCGTTCGAGCATCGCGCTCGCGTGGTCGACGAGGACGAGCGCGGCGTCGGTGAGGCGGACCCCGCGGCCCGCCCGCTGGAGCAGCGGCACGCCGGCCTCGCGTTCGAGGATCGAGAGCTGCTGGGAGACGGCCGACGGCGTGAGGTGGAGCGCGTCCGCGACGGCCGCGATCGTGCCGCGGGCGTGCAGCTCCCGCAGGAGGCGAAGTCGGCGCAGCTCGAGCATTTCCTGTAGCGAAGCTTACGCTCTTTCTTCACGAATCATCGTTGTTCCTACAGAGAAGCGGCCGCATCATGCGCGTGCGCCCATGACTCGCTCCTCCTCCGGAACCGCTCTGGTCCTCGCCGCCGGCACCGCCTCCGGCACGATGGGCGTGCTCGGCAAGCTCGCCTACGACGAGGGCGCGACGGTCGGCACGCTCCTCGTCGTCCGCTTCGCCGTCGCCGCCGTCCTGTTCTGGGCGCTCCTGGCGTTCCTCCGCGCCCGCCGCATGCGCGACGCAGCGCCCGCGCCGGCGTCCGCCGTCGTCGAGGCGCCCTCCGCCGCACCGGCGCCGCGCCGCGGCGCCCTCTCCCGCCACGACCTCGCGCTCGCCGTCGGCCTCGGCGCGGTCGGCTACGCGCTCCAAGCCGGGGCGTACTTCGCGGCCCTGTCGCGTATCGAGGCCGGCCTGCTCTCGCTGCTCGTCTACACGTTCCCCGCGATGGTCGCCGTCGCCGCCATCGCGCTCGGGCGCGAGCGCGCGAACCCCCGCCACGCCGCCGCGCTCGTGCTCGCGCTCGGCGGCGTCGGCCTGGTGTTGGTCGGCGCAGGGACCGGCGCGCTGGATCCGCTCGGCGTTGCGCTCGGGCTGGCGTCCGCGCTCACGTACAGCGCGTACATCCTGGTCAGCGACGGCGTCGCCGGCCGCGTTGATCCGCGCGTGCTCGCCGCCATCGTCTGCACGGGTGCGGCGGTCACGCTCACCGTCGGCGCGGCCGTGCTCGGCGAGCTGCGCCCCGGCGACCTGACGGCGGCGGGCTGGCTGTGGCTGGTGGCACTCGCGGTCTTCCCGACGTTCATCGCGATCGGCCTCTTCTTCGCCGGGCTGCGTCGCGTCGGCCCGACGAGCGCCGCGATCCTGTCGACGGTCGAGCCGGTCGCCACGGTCGTGCTCGCGTTCGCCGTCTTCGGGGACGTGCTCGGGCCCTGGCAGCTGCTCGGCGGCGCGCTCGTGGTGGCCAGCGTGCCGGTCCTCCACGTGCGCTGGGAGCGGCGCCTTCGTGTTCCAGAAGAGGACCGATACGCTCGGGCACATGCCTGATCTGAGGTCCCGCACCGTCACCCACGGCCGCAACATGGCCGGCGCCCGCGCCCTCCTTCGCGCGGCCGGCGTAGCCCGCGAGGACTTCGGCAAGCCCATCATCGCCGTCGCCAACTCCTACACGCAGTTCGTGCCCGGCCATACCCACCTCAAGCCGGTCGGGGAGATCGTCGCGGACGCCGTGAAGGCGGCCGGCGGCATCCCGCGCGAGTTCAACACGATCGCCGTCGACGACGGCATCGCGATGGGCCACGGCGGGATGCTCTACTCGCTGCCGTCGCGCGACCTGATCGCCGACAGCGTCGAGTACATGGTGC
The DNA here is from genome assembly GCF_056863265.1 of Parviterribacter multiflagellatus. Lineage (NCBI taxonomy): Bacteria > Bacillati > Actinomycetota > Thermoleophilia > Solirubrobacterales > Parviterribacteraceae > Parviterribacter > Parviterribacter multiflagellatus. The sequence goes on along the minus strand of NZ_JBXPIZ010000008.1, from coordinate 179,775 downwards.
AGGCGCACTGCGCGGACGCGCTGATCTGCATCTCCAACTGCGACAAGATCACGCCCGGGATGCTCAACGCCGCGCTGCGGCTCAACATCCCGACGGTCTTCGTGTCCGGCGGCCCGATGGAGGGCGGTCAGGCGACGCTCGTCGACGGCACGGTCCGCAAGGGCCTCAACCTCGTCACGGCGATCGCCGAGGCCGTGGCCGACGACGTGTCCGACGAGGACATCGCGATCATCGAGGAGCACGCGTGCCCGACCTGCGGCTCGTGCTCGGGCATGTTCACCGCGAACTCGATGAACTGCCTCACGGAGGCGCTCGGCCTGGCGCTGCCCGGCAACGGCTCGACGCTCGCGACGCACACCGCGCGTAAGGAGCTGTACGAGGCGGCCGGCCGCACGGTCGTCGACATCGCGAAGCGCTACTACGAGGAGGACGACGAGAGCGTGCTCCCGCGCTCGGTCGCTTCGCGCGCGGCGTTCGAGAACGCGATGACGCTCGACATCGCGATGGGCGGCTCCACCAACACCGTCCTGCACATCCTCGCCGCCGCGCAGGAGGCGGAGATGGACTTCACGATGAAGGACATCGACGACCTGTCGCGCCGCGTGCCGTGCCTCTGCAAGGTCGCGCCGAACGGGACGTACCTGATGGAGGACGTCCACCGCGCGGGCGGCATCCCGGCCATCCTCGGCGAGCTGCGCCGCGGCGGGCTGCTGCGCGAGGACGTCACGACCGTCCACTCCGGCAGCGTGGCGGAGTGGCTCGACGCGTGGGACGTCCGCAGCGGCCGCGCGACGGACGAGGCCATCGAGCTGTTCCACGCCGCGCCCGGCTGCCGGCGTTCGGCGAGCGCGTTCTCGCAGTCCGAGCGGTGGGAGTCGCTGGACCTCGACGCCGCCGAGGGCTGCATCCGCGACATCGCCCACGCCTACTCCGCCGACGGCGGCCTGGCGATCCTCTACGGCAACCTCGCGGTGCGCGGCAGCGTCGTGAAGACGGCGGGCGTCGACGAGTCGATCCTGACGTTCAGCGGCCCGGCCGTCGTGGTCGAGTCGCAGGACGAGGCGGTCGACGTCATCCTCGGCGGGGGCGTGAAGGAGGGCGACGTCGTCGTCATCCGCTACGAGGGCCCGCGCGGCGGCCCTGGCATGCAGGAGATGCTCTACCCGACCTCCTACCTCAAGGGTCGCGGCCTGGGGAAGGCGTGCGCGCTGATCACCGACGGGCGGTTCTCCGGCGGCACGTCGGGGCTCTCGATCGGCCACGTGTCGCCCGAGGCGGCCTCCGGCGGCGCGATCGCGCTGGTGGAGAACGGCGACACGATCTCGATCGACATCCCCAACCGGCGCCTGACGCTCGACGTCCCCGAGGAGGTGCTGGCCGAGCGCCGCGCCGACCTCGAGGCCCGCGGCGGCTACGTCCCCGCGGCCCGCGACCGCATCGTCTCCCCGGCCCTCCGCGCCTACGCGGCGATGGCGACCTCCGCCGACACCGGCGCGGTCCGCGACGTCAACGCGGTCGAGCGCGCGGTCGCCGCCGCGGCCGAGTCGCGCGACGCCTCCCTGACCTGACCGGCCCGGGCGCCCGCCTTGCGGGCGCCCACCACAACGCGGCGCGCCTGCGCCCGCGCTGAGCGCGCCGCGCCTGGCCTAGCTGCGCTTGAGGCTGAAGACCATGCAGAGCTCGGTTCCCACGCCGCCCGGGCCGTCACGGATCTCGAGCTTGTCCGAGAGGTTCGCGATCAGCGGCAGGCCGAGGCCGAGGCCGGGGGAGTCGGGGCGCGGCGTCATGCCCTGACCCTGGTCGACGACCGAGATGTGCATCTGGCCGCCGCGGACCTCGGCGTGGAGGATGAGCGGGCCGACGTCGCCGGGCGGGTACGCGTGGACGACGACGTTCGCGCACGCCTCGCCGACGGCGAGCGCGAGGTCGGTCCGGACCTCCTCGTCGGCGCCGCACTTCTCGGACAGGTCCACGACCGCGTGCCGCAGCGGCGCGACGTTCTCCGCGAGGGCGGGCACGGTGCGGCCGAACGCGGTCGCGGAGCGCCCCTCTTCAGGCCCCATGGCGGGCAGCCTGCCAGGTTTGGGGGCTGAGCAAACCTCTCACCGGTCGCTCACCCCGAAGGAGCGGTGTTCCCCGACTGCGAACGACGTATGCAGGGATGGGAGCTTCACCCTCGATCCCGTCGCGCGCAAGCGCCTTCGCGCCGCGATGCACCGGTTTGGCGCTGGTGGTCCTGGCGGCAAGCCTGGTCGCACCGGCGCCGGGGCGCGCCCTCGCGGGCGAGCCGTCCGTCGCGGCGCTCCAGGTCGCGTTGCATGCCGAGGGAACGTACACGGGGAACGTCGATGGGTTGCGCGGGCCCGCGACCGACGCCGCCGTGCGGGAGTTCCAGCGCCGCGCCGGGCTCGCCGCCGACGGCGTCGCGGGCCCGGCCACGCGGCGCGAGCTGGGGCCGCGCGGCGGTCCCGTGACAGGTTCGCGTGCGCTCGTGCGCGGCGCGCGCGGGTGGGACGTCGCCGCGCTCCAGTTCCTCCTCGCGCGCGCAGGGTTCCCGTGCGGCCCGATCGACGGCGGGCTGGGGGAGCGGACGGTCGCCGCGGTCGTGCGCTTCCAGGCGCGCACCGGCCTCGTCGCCGACGGCGTCGCGGGGCCGACAACGCTGCAGGCGCTGCGCAGCCGCCCGTCGCCGGCCAGCCCGATCGCGCTCGCCCGCCCGGTCGCCGCGCCGGTCGGCGACCGCTACGGCATGCGCGGCGCCCGCCTGCACGCGGGCCTCGACTTCCCCGCGCCGGCCGGGGCGGCGGTGAAGGCGGCGGCGCCCGGCACGGTCGACGTCGTCGGGCACGACGCGGGGTGGGGGAGGTACGTCGTCGTCCAGCACGGGGCCGGCGTGCGCACCCTCTACGCACATCTGTCGCAGATCGACGTCCGTCGCGGGACCCAGGTCGCCACCGGCACGCGCGTCGGCCTGGTGGGAGCGACCGGCGCCGCGACTGGTCCCCACCTGCACTTCGAGGTCCTCAGCCGGGGCGCGAACGTCGACCCGCTGCCCGCGCTGCGCTGGTAGGACCACCCGACCGCACTGGTTGGACCAGTTGGGACGGGTGGTAGAACCGTCCGCTCCCGTGGACCTCACGCTCTCCGAGACCGCCGGCGCCATCCTCCCCGGCCTGGCCACCGGCGTGGGCGGCCTCGCGCTGCTCGCGTTCCGGGGCACGCCGTCGACGCGCACGCTCGACGCGCTCACGGGCCTGACCGCCGGGATCATGCTCGCCGCGTCGTTCTTCAGCCTCCTCGTCCCGGCGCTCGACGAGGGCACCGTCGGCGGCGTCGTCACCGGGTTCCTCCTCGGCACCGCGTTCCTCGCCGCGCTCGACATCGTCGTCCCGCACGTGCACGCGCGGTTCGTCGAGGCCGGGCACGAGGACGACGAGCGCCACTCGGCTCGCTCCCGTGCCGTCCTGCTGCTGAGCGCGCTGACGATCCACAACGTGCCCGAGGGCATGGCGGTCGGCCTCGCGTTCGCCGCCGGCGGCCCCGAGCTCGGCGTCCCGACCGCGGTCGCGATCGGTGCCCAGAACGTCCCCGAGGGGTTCGCCGCCGCCGCGCCGCTGCTGCAGGCCGGCGCCTCGAAGCGGAAGGCGATCGGGTTCGCGTTCGCCACCGGCGCCGTGGAGCCGCCCGCCGCCCTGCTCGCCGCCGCGGCGGCCGGGATCGCGGGCGCGTTCCTCGTCGGCGGCCTGGCCTTCGCGGCCGGCGCCATGATCTACGTCGTCGTCGACGAGCTCATCCCCGAGGCGCACGGCAACGGCAACGAACGCCTCGCGACGCTCGCGTTCATCGTCGGGTTCGTCGTGATGATGATCCTGGACAACGTCCTCGGTTAGCTGATACCGTCCAGCGCGTCGTGATCGTGTAGATCCCTTCGCACCCGTTTCTGACCTGAGGCCGCCCGCAGTTCCTTTCCGGCGGCCCGGTGGTACGCGAGATCATCACGACCCCTCAGCCGGGCCGCCTGGGCGTCCTCGTACGCGCTTCGTCGCACGAACCCAGGAGGACCACATGTCAGCCAACCAGCACGACCAGCAGCCGCAGGACCAGCAGGACCAGCAGCCGCGGGACCCGCGCGCCGAGCAGCAGCGCAAGCTCGCCGAGCTCATGGAGCGCAAGGCCCGCGGCGCCCAGATGCGCCGGTTCGAGCGTGGCCCCGCCGGGGGCCAGGCCTCCGCGCACATCGGGCACCGCCACCGTGCGCGCTAGCACCACGCGCGCCGGTCATCCACGCGCCACGGCGGGGACCCGCGGGTCCCCGCCGGGCTGACCGCGCAACTTTCCCCACGGCGTGAACCGGATGTGAAAGCGTTGCGCGGTGCCACGAGCCCCGCGCGCGCTCACCTTCACGCTCCTCGGCGCGCTGCTCGTGCAGGCCGCGCTGGTTGCGGCGTACCTCCTGACCGACCCCGCCTGGGTCGTGGACCTCAGCGGCGAGGGCAACCTCACGGCCTGGTGGTCGTCCACGGTCCTGCTCGTCGCCGGCCTCACCGCGGGGACGCTGTACCTGTGCGAGCGACGGCTCGGCCGGCGCCCGCTGTGGGCGCTCGCGGCGCTCGCGGCCGGGTTCGTCGGCCTCTCGCTGGAGGAGGTCGCGGGGCTGCACGAGCGCATCGGGACGCGGCTCGGCGTCAGCGGCGACGACCGCGAGGTCTCGGACTGGACCCTGATCTACCTGCCGGTCCTGCTGCTCGGCACGTTCGTCGTGCTCCGCGTCGTCGCGTGGCTCGGGCGGCCGTTGGGGACGATGGTCGCGGCGGGCCTCGGCGTGCTCGCGCTCGGCGTCGTCGGCGAGATGACGCTCATCGGCGACGCGGGCGAGGGGCTCGCGGAGACGCTCGTCGAGGAGTGCTCGGAGGTGCTCGGCACGCTCCTGCTCGGCGGCGCGCTCGCAGTCCGGCTCAGCGAGGCGCTCGGGCAGCTGCTCGCTCCCCCGCCGGTCATCGACGAGGACGACGCCGCGTACGGGCTCGAACCACCCGGCGCACCCCCGCTTTCACCGCTCTAGCGTCGAGGGCATGAGCCCTGACATGGAGACGACGATCCCGGTCGCCGTCCGCGGCGACGTCGACCCGCGCGCGGTCGACCAGCTGCGCCGCTGCGCCGCCGCCGGCAGCGCCACGCGCGCCGCGCTGCAGGCCGACGGCCACGTGGGCTACTCGCAGCCGATCGGCGGCGCGATCGCGTACGCCGAGCACGTCTCGCCGTCCGGCGTCGGCTACGACATCGGCTGCGGGAACAAGGCGGTCCGCACCGACGTGCGCTACGAGGACGTCGCGACGAGCGTCGACGGGCTGATGGACCAGGTCGCCGCGCGCATCTCGTTCGGCGTCGGCCGCAAGAACGACGAGCCGGTCGACCACCCGGTCCTCGACAAGATCAAGACCGCCGACTTCGCGCCCCAGCGCGAGCTGCACGACATGGCGGCCAAGCAGCTGGGGACGGTCGGCAGCGGCAACCATTACGTGAACCTGTTCGCGGGCGACGACGGCTTCGTGTGGGTCGGCGTGCACTTCGGCTCGCGCGGGTTCGGCCACCGGACCGCGTCCGGGTTCCTCGCGCTCGCGCAGGGTCTGCGGTTCGACGAGCACGCGAAGGAGGGCGAGATGGACGCGCCGCCGACGCTGCTCGCCACCGACTCCGACCTCGGGCAGGCGTACATCAGCGCGATGCAGCTCGCGGGCGACTACGCGTACGCGGGCCGCGACGTCGTGGTCGAGCGCGTGCTGGAGATCCTCGGCGCCCGCGCGACCTACGAGGTGCACAACCACCACAACTACGCGTGGCGGGAGGAGCACGACGGCCGCGACGTGTGGGTGATCCGCAAGGGCTGCACGCCCGCGTTCCCGGGCCAGGAGGGCTTCGTCGGCGCGACGATGGGCGAGGACTCGGTGATCCTGCGCGGGACCGAGGACCCGGCCGGCGCCGAGCTGCTGTTCTCCACCGTCCACGGCGCGGGCCGCGTCATGTCGCGCACGAAGGCCGCGGGCAAGTCGCGCCGGCGCTGGGCGTGCTCCAACCGCGACTGCGACTGGGTGCAGCCGCCCCGGACGTCGAAGCCGGCCACGTGCCCGAACTGCGGCAACACGCGGTTCGGCAAGCGGCTGGTGGTGGAGCGGCCGGGCCTGGTCGACTGGCCGGCGGTGACCGAGCGCCTCGCGGCCTCCGGCATCGTCCTGCGCGGCGGCGGCGCCGACGAGGCGCCCGAGGCCTATAAGCGCCTCGACACCGTCCTCGCCGCGCAGGGCCCGACGATCGAGGTGCTCCACCGCCTGCGCCCGATCGGGGTCGCGATGGCGGGGATGGAGACGTTCGACCCGTACAAGGACTAGCCCAGAACGAGAGAAGCCCCGCGCTGGCGGGGCTTCTTCATGGGCGATACTGGGCTCGAACCAGTGACCTCCTGCTTGTCGAGCAGGCGCTCTCCCAGCTGAGCTAATCGCCCCTGGGAGGCGTCAGAGTAGCAGCGCGCGTGGCGGACACCAGCCGAGTTGTCCCACCTCCTACAGTGTGTGACCCCTGGCGTCGTGGCGGAGTGGCTACGCAGCGGCCTGCAAAGCCGTGTACACCGGTTCGATTCCGGTCGACGCCTCTGGTCGAGAGCCCCGCCGCCGCGGGGCTCTCGCCGTTCTCAGCCCTGGATCGTGGGCTGCGCGAGGAGCTGCGGGACGTTGACCTCCTTGGGGCGCGAGACGAGGTAGGCGAGCAGGTCCGCGAGGTGCTCGGTGGCGAGCGGCGGGGTCGACTGCTCCCACTGGCGCAGCGCCTCGATGTGGGCGGGGTCGGTCGCGTGGCCGCGCAGCTCGCTCTCGACGAGGCCGGGCTCGACGTTGGTCACGCGCACGCCCGCGGGCGCGAGCTCGAGGCGCAGGCCGGCCGCGAGCATCGTCACCGCCGCCTTCGTCGCGCAGTAGACCGCGTAGCCGTCGAAGCGCTGGTGGGCGGCGATCGACGAGACCGTGACGAGGTCGGCCGGGGCGCCGTCGGCGCCGGCCTCGAGCAGCGACGGGAGGAACGCGCGCGCCGTGCGCAGGACGCCGGTCACGTTGACGTCGACCATCTGCTCCTGCTCGGCGAACGGCTGGCTCGCGAACGTGCCGGGGAGCATCACGCCCGCGTTGGCGACGACGAGGTCGACCCGGCCGAAGCGGGCGGCGACCTGCGCGGCGGCGGCGTCGAGCGACGCGGCGTCCGCGACGTCCGCGGCGACCGCCAGCGCGCGCTCCTCGCCGCCGAGCGACGCGGCCAGCGCGGCGAGGCGGTCCGCGCGGCGGGCCAGCAGGGCGACCTGCGCGCCGCCCGCGGCCAGCGCGGTCGCGACGGCGGCGCCGATCCCGCTCGACGCGCCGGTGACGACGGCGACGCGGCCGTTCAGCGGGTGGGCGGTGGCGGTGGTGATGGGCGAGGTGGAAGTGCTCATGGCCCAACACGGTGCGAGCTCGAGCCGGCTCCAGCCAGATCCCTGCGGTTCCTGGGTCTCGCAGGACCACCATCCGCGCCGGCCGGTTTGCCAAGCTGCAGGGCGATGGCGGGCCAGCAGACGACCAACCTCGGCGAGTTCCTCGCGGCCCGCCGCGCCCGCGTGCGGCCCGAGGACGTCGGGCTCCCCGACTACGGCCGCCGCCGCGTGCCCGGCCTGCGCCGGGAGGAGCTGGCCCAGCTCGCCGGCGTCAGCGTCGACTACTACGTCCGGCTCGAGCAGGGCCGCGCCACCCACCCGTCCGCGGAGGTCCTCGACGCGATCGCCCGGGCGCTGCGCCTCGGCGAGCTCGAGCACCGCCACCTGCACGACCTCGCGAGCGCCCCGCGCGCCCGCCGCTCCCGCCCGGCGAAGGCCGAGCGCGCGCGGCCGGCGGTGCGGTGGCTGGTCGAGAGCCTGGCGACGACCCCCGCGTACGTCGTCACGCGGCGGCTCGACGTGCTGGCGTGGAACGCGGTCGGCCGCACGCTGCTCGGCGGCCTCGCGCACTTCGCGCCGGAGGAGCGCAACCTCGCGCGCCACACGTTCCTCAGCCCCGAGGCGCGCGACGTGTACGTCGACTGGGAGACCGTCGGCCACGACACCGCCGGCGCGCTGCGCTGGGCGGCCGGCCAGTGGCCCGACGACGAGCGACTCGCGGCGCTCGTGGGGGAGCTGTCGGTCAAGAGCGCCGAGTTCGCGCGGTGGTGGGCGACGGCCGACGTGTATGAGAAGGCGTTCGGCGTCAAGCGCTACGACCACCCGATCGTCGGCCGGCTGGAGCTGTCGTTCGAGACGCTCCACCTGCCCGGCGACGACGGCCAGATGCTGCTGACCTACACGGCGGAGCCGGGCTCGCCGAGCGAGACCGCGCTCCGCCTTCTCGCGCAGCTCGCCGCCGACGGCGAGCACGCGGCGCAGGCGGCGGGTTAGACCACCGTCCAGGGCTCGACGCGCCGCCCCGTCACCAGGTGCGCGGCGACGTACGGGTCGGCGTCCGCGAACGCGTCGATCTCCGCCGGGTCCTCGACGCGGAACACGAACACGCCGCCGTGCGGCGGGTCGCCGACCGCGCCGGCCATCACGAGCCGGCCGGTCGCCTTCCACTTGTCGATGTGCGCGAGGTGGTCGGGGCGGTGCGGGCCGCGCTTGGCGGCGATGTCCTCGACGTAGTCGTAGAAGAGCAGATGCAGGCGCTCGGGCATGAGGGCGCCGACGCTATCTGGGTTGCCGGACAACGCTGTTGCGCTTCGATGGACGCGCGTCACTCAAGCCGCCGGGTGCGCAGCCGAGCCAGGGGCCGATGCCTCCACTCTCCATTCGCGTCAAGCTGACCGCCACGATCGTCGCGATCGCCGTCGTCGCGGTCGCCGCCCTGACGCTGCTGGCGACCTCGCGCGCGACGTCCGAGGCGGAGTCGAGCGCCGAGCAGCGCCTCCGCGAGACCGCCGTCAGCCAGGCGCGCCAGACCGCCGGCGAGGTCGGGGCGGACTGGTCGATCGCCCGGACGCTCGCCGCCCAGCTCGGCGCGGCGACCGCCGGCGAGGACGACCGGATCGTCCGCGACATGCGCGCCATCGCCGCGCGCAACACGCAGGTCATCGGCGTCTACGCCGGCTGGGACGCCGGGGAGTTCCCCGGCCCGTTCGACGCCGTCAGCGGCAACGTCGACGACCGCGTGGGCGCCTGGTGGATCCGCGACGGCGAGAAGCTCACGCTCAGCGCGCTGATGACCGATCCGATCAGCGACGAGGACCCGAACGACGACTGGTTCACCGCCGTCCGGCGCAACAACGCCGACACGGTCGTCGAGCCGTACGTCGACGAGATCACGAACGTCCTGATGACGAGCTACCTGTCGCCGATCCAGCGCGACGGCGAGTTCGTCGGCATGACCGGGGTCGACGTCGGCCTCGACGACCTGAGCGCCGCGGTGGCGAAGGTCAAGCTCTACGACAGCGGCGAGGGCCTGCTCGTCACCGGCGCCGGCACCGTGATCGGCACCGGCCGCAGCGGGCAGGTCGGCAAGGCGACGCTCGCCACGCTGGCCAGGAAGACGCCCGCGCTGAAGCAGGTCGCGGACGCCGTCGCCGACGGCCGCGCCGGGCAGCTGCGCGCGACGAACCCGTTCACGGGCGAGGAGTCGTTCGTGAGCTGGGCGCCGGTCGAGGGGCCGGGCTGGGCCTTCGTCGCGTTCGCGCCGGTGGACGAGGTCCTCGCGAGCGCGCACGCGACGCGCCGCGACCTCCTCCTGCTCGGCCTGCTCGCCATCGTCGTCATCGCCGCCGCGACCGTCGCCGTCGCGTCGCGCATCACCCGCCCGATCGTCGCTGTCGCCGACGCTGCGGACCGCATCGCGGACGGCGATCTGCGCGTCGAGCTCGATACGCGCGCGACCGACGAGAGCGGCCGGATGGCGCGCGCGTTCGCGCGGATGACTGCGAGCCTGCGCGAGACGGCTGCCGCGGCCGAGGAGATCGCGGACGGCAACCTCGACGTCGAGGTGCGCCCGCGCTCCGAGCACGACGCGCTCGGCGCCGCGATCGCCCGGATGACCGAGCAGCTGCGCGCGCTGATCGCGGAGCTGGGCAGGGCCGCGGGGACGCTGCACGGCTCCTCGCGCGACATGGCCGCCACGTCGAGCGAGTCCGGCCGTGCGGTGGAGCAGATCGCCGGCGCGATCGGCGACATCGCGTCCGGCGCCGAGCGTCAAGCGCAGAGCGTCGAGCAGCTCCGCGCGATGGCCGAGGAGCTGGCGGACATCATCGCCCGCAACACCGAGGGCGCCGCGCGCACGCGCGACGCGGCCGAGGAGGCCGCGGGCCTGGCGCGCGACGGCGCGGAGGTCGTCGAGCGCGCCACCGGGGCGATGCGCCAGCTGCAGGACGCGTCGGAGGAGACCGGCGCGGCCATCCGCGCGCTGGGCGAGAAGTCGCTGGAGATCACCGGGATGGTCGAGACGATCACCGAGATCGCCGACCAGACCAACCTGCTCGCGCTCAACGCCGCCATCGAGGCCGCGCGGGCGGGCGAGCAGGGCCGCGGGTTCGCGGTCGTCGCCGACGAGGTCCGCAAGCTCGCCGACGACTCGCGGGACGCCGCCGCGTCGATCGCCACGCTCGCCGGCGACATCCAGGCCGACACCAGCCGCGTCGTCGGCGTCGTCGAGGCGTCGACCGAGCGCACCGCGGACGGCTCCGCCGTGGTCGCCCAGGCCGGTGCGGCGTTCGCCCAGATCGGCGACGCGACCGCCGACGTCACCGGCCGTGCGCTCGAGATGGGGGAGACCGCGCGCGCCGTCGCGGGGCTCGCGGAGCGGATGCAGCAGGAGATCGACCAGGTCGCGCTCGTCGTGGAGTCCGCGTCCGCGACCACCGAGGAGGTCGCCGCGTCGGCGCAGGAGTCGTCGGCGTCCTCGCAGGAGATCGTGGCGTCCGCGCAGCACCTGGCCGAGCACGCCGACACGCTGTCGGCGCTTGTCGGGCGCTTCCGCGTGACGCGCTGAGCCCGGATCGCTCCTTCGGACGATGGCGAGGCTCGTCGGCCGGCCGTACGGTCGGCCGATGAGCCACACGCAGACGGTCACCGAGATCTACGCGGCGTTCGGCCGCGGCGACGTGCCGGCGATCCTCGACCGGCTGGCCGAGGACGTCGCGTGGGAGCGCCACCCGCACGGCAACGCGGCGCAGCAGGCCGGCGTGCCGTGGCTGGCAGAGCGGACCGGGCGCGAGAGCGTCGCGGGCTTCTTCGCGGTGCTCGCCGAGCAGCTGGACATCCGCAGCTTCGCGGTGACGGAGCTGCTCGCGGGTGAACGCAGCGTGTGCGCGGTGGTGGAGATCGAGGCGCGCGTCCGGGTGACCGGTACCGTCTACCGCGACAGCGAGCTGCACCTGTGGGAGCTCGGCCCGGACGGCAAGGTCGTGCGCTTCCGCCACTTCACCGACACGGCGAAGCACATCGCCGCCGCCGGCGTGCAGGCGCCCGCGGTGGTGTGAGCGCGCCGCGCGCGGCCCGCCGGCCCTCCCTCCGGCGGGCCTCGCGCGGCGCCACCGCAACTTCCTGTGGGCGGCGGCGTTGACTGGAGGCGATGCCGGCAAGGACGACGGTGAGGAATTGGTGGAGGGCGCTCTTCGCGGCGGCGGTCGCGACGCTCCTCCTCGCCGGTGCGGCGCCGGGGACGGCGCGGGCGATCCCGCCCGGGGGGACGTTCGTCGCCAAGGTCAAGCCGGGCACGACCGTCCTGCTGCGGCGTGCGGGTGCGCGGGACGTGCGCCCGGCGGTCGTGCGGCGGGCTGCGGCGCGCGGGCGCAGCCGGGCGCGGCGGACGACGTTCCGCGTCCCGGAGGCCGCTCGCGCCGGGCGGTGGCGGGTCCTCGCCTGCGCGGGCCGGCCGCGGCGGTGCCGGACGCTGCGGACCGTGCGCGTGGACGAGCCGCGGGCTCCCGCGCGGCCGGACCCGATGCCGGCTCCCGCGCCCGTGCCGCGCCCCGCGCGCACCGTTCCGACCCCGCCGCCGGTGCCGCCCGCACCGCCGGCGCCCGTCCCCGAGCCGCCGCCGTCGACCGCGCCGCTGGCGATCCGCGAGTGCGGCCTCCCGGGCGCCGCCGCCGACGACCCCGCCGAGCGCTTCACCCAGCTCTTCGCCGCCTCTCGCACGGGGTGGAGCGGCGGCGACGCTGCGCTCTCCGTGCCGCTCGCGGGCGGCCGCTCGCTGTGGCTGTTCGGGGACTCGTTCGTGGGCGGCGTGCGCGACGGCGGGACGCGCGACCCGGCCGCGCGGCTCGTCCGCAACACGGTCGTGCTGCAGGACGGCGGCTGCCTGGAGACGTTCGCGACGGGGACGGCCGAGCGGCCCGGGCCCTGGCTCGCGCACCCGGACGGCGACGACGTGCGGTGGTGGTGGCCGGCGGGCGGTGTGGCCGCGGCGGACGGCGGCGGCGCGCAGCTCTTCGTGATCCGCATGCGGCGCGCGGGCACGGGCGGCGGCATGTGGGACTTCGCGATCGACGGCAGCGCGCTCGTCGACGTGCGCGCGCCCGGGTTCGTGCCCGGCGCGCCGGTCGAGCTGCCCACGCGGCCCGGCGTCTACCTCGGCGTCGCGACCGTCACGACGCCGGACGCGACCTACGTGTACGGCATCGACGACCTCGCGCACCGGCCCGTCGTCGCCCGCACCGCGCCGGGCGCGCTCGCGGGCCCGTACGCGTGGTGGGACGGGAGCGGCTGGTCGCCCGACCCGCACGCCGCGACGCACCTGACGTCGGCGGCGACCGGTGCGCAGGTGAGCGTCGTCGCGACCGAGACCGGCTACACGATGCTCGAGCAACCGCCGTTCTCCTCCCTGCTGATCGCGTGGGACGCCCCAGCGCCCCAGGGCCCGTGGACCCGCCGCGGCAAGGTCGCCACGCTCCCGGTCCCGGCGAACGGCTTCGCGTACAACGCCGCCGCGCACCCGCAGTTCGGCACGGCCGGCGGCCTGCTCGTCGGGACCAGCCACAACGCCACGGTCTTCGCCGACGTGTTCGCGGACGCGCTCCTCTACCGCCCCCGGTTCGTCCGGGCGACGCCGTAGGTCAGGCGAACAGCTCGTCGACCGACACCTCGATCTTGCGGGTCGCGGCGATCTCGCCGCCGAAGCCCGGCACCGCATCCACGCCCGTGCGCCGCACGGCGAAGTGCGACTGCACCTCCTTGGTCAGGTAGCGGGAGGGGCGGCCGTACCCGTGCGCGTCGTCGCGGCCGTGCGGGCGGTGGTGGAAGCGGGCGGGGACGTAGACCGAGAGCGAGCGGCGCGCACGGGTGAGGCCGACGTAGAGGAGCCGGCGCTCCTCCCGCACCTCCTCGCGCGAGCCCGCCGACATGCACGCGGGGAAGTTGCCGTCGTAGACCGCGAGCAGGTGCACCGCCTGCCACTCCAGGCCCTTCGCGGAGTGCACGGTCGACAGCACGAGCCAGTCGTCGTCGAGCAGCGGCGGCCCGGCCAGGTCCTGCGTCGACGACGGCGGGTCGAGCAGCAGCTCGGACACGAACGTCGTCAGGTCCGCCGCCTCGCCGGCCGCGCCGACGAGCGCCTCGAGGTCCTCCAGCCGCACCGGCGCGTCCGGGTAGTGCGCGCGGATCAGCGGGACGAGCGCCTCGTGCAGCATGCCCGCGCGATCGGCCGCCGAGAGGTCCCGGTCGCCGCGCGCGGCGGCGAGGGCGGTCAGGACCGCGGTGGCGTGCTCGTGCGCGGAGGAGGGGAGCGCGGCGAGGGCCGTGTCCCAGCCCGCGCGTGACCCCGGCGGGTCGGCGGTGAGCAGCGCCGTGACCGCCCGCCGCGCCCGCGCCGGCCCGACGCCCTCCACGAGCTGCAGCACGCGGAACCACGACATCTCGTCCGACGGGTTCTCCGCCAGCCGCAGCAGCGCGAGGAAGTCCTTCACGTGCGCCGCCTCCAGGTAGCGCAGCCCGCCGTACTTGACGAACGGCACGCGCCGCCGCGCGAGCTCGAGCTCCAGCAGGTCGGAGTCGTGCGACGTGCGCATCAGCACCGCCTGCTCGCGCAGCAGCATGCCCTGCTCGCGCGCCTCGAGCACCGCGTCGCAGACCAGCGACGCCTCCTGCGACGCGTCGCGGCAGAAGACGAGCGCGGGCGACGAGCCGCCCGACCGCTGCGCCCGCAGCACCTTGCGGAAGCCGCCGTCGTCCTGCGCCGCCACCGCGTTCGCGACGTCGAGGATCGGCTGCGTCGAGCGGTAGTTGCGCTCCAGCGTCACCACGTGCGCGTCCGGGAAGTGCTGCGGGAAGTCGAGGATGTGCTGCGCGCTCGCGGAGCGGAACCCGTAGATCGCCTGGAAGTCGTCGCCGACCGCCGTCACGTCCCGCGAGGCGCCCGACCGCAGCCCGCGCACGATGTCGACCTGCAGCCCGTTGACGTCCTGGTACTCGTCGACGAGCACGTGGTCGAAGCTGTCCGCGATCCGCGCGCCGACCACCTCGTCGCGCACCAGCGCCCGCCAGAACAGCAGCAGGTCGTCGAGGTCGAGCACGCCGAGCGCCCGCTTGCGCGCGGTGTACGCGCGGAACAGCCCGCTCAGCGCGTCGGCGTGCTCCTCCACCCAGGGGAACGCGTCGGCCAGCACCTCGCGCAGCGGCGCCTGCGCGTTGACCGTCCGCGAGTAGATGTCCGCCAGCGTGTGCTTGCGCGGGAACCGCTTCGCGCCCGGAGATCCGCTGCCCGCGGCGTAGCCCTGCTCCTCTCGGATCAGGTCCAGCAGGTCCGCCGCGTCGCCCGCATCGAGCAGGGTGAACCCGGGCGAGAGCCCCAGCGACGACGCGTGCGCCCGCACCAGCCGGTGCGCCACCGCGTGGAACGTCCCGCCGACGATCCGCCGCGCGCCCGGCGCCCGTCCCGCCGCGCGCTGGAGCATCTCTCGCGCCGCCCGCCGGGTGAACGTCAGCAGCAGCACCCGCTCGGGCGCGGCCCCCGCATCGAGCAGCCACTCCACGCGCGCGCAGAGCGTCGTCGTCTTGCCGGTCCCCGCGCCGGCGAGCACCAGCAGCGGCCCGCCCGGATGGGTGGCAGCGGCCAGCTGCTCGGGGTTCAGCTCTGAGCCATCGAACATCTGTTCCCGGACGCTACGGACCGCCTCGGACGGCCCGCAACGCCCCGCCCGCGGACAAAAGTCTTCAAATCCGATCCGGAATGTGTATCTTCCCCGCATCATGATCTCGACTGAGAAACTCAAGAACGGCCGCAGCCTCCGGTGGGGCGGGATCGCGGCGGTGCTGGCGTCGTCCCTGGCGCTCGCGGCGTGCGGTGGCGCGGACGACTCCTCCGGCGGCGAGGCCACGGCTTCATCCGGCGAGGGCGGCGGCGGAGGGTCCCTCAGTCTCGTGGCGTACTCGACGCCCGAGGTCGTGTACGACGAGATCATCCCCGACTTCAACAAGACGCCGGAGGGCAAGGGCGTCGAGTTCAAGACCTCGTTCGGCGCGTCCGGCGAGCAGTCCCGCGCCGTCGAGTCCGGCCTGAAGGCGGACGTCGTCTCGTTCTCCGTCGAGCCCGACATCGAGCGCCTCGTCAAGGCCGGCCTGGTCGACGCGAGCTGGAACCAGGCCCCGCACGACGGCCTCGTGACGACCTCCGTCGTCTCCTTCGTCGTCCGCAAGGGCAACCCGAAGAACATCAAGACGTGGGACGACCTCCTCAAGCCCGGGATCAAGGTCGTCACCCCGAACCCGTTCACCTCCGGCGCGGCGAAGTGGAACCTCCTCGGCGCCTACGCGCACGGCGGCATCGAGTACGTCGAGAAGCTCATCCACGACCACGTCGAGGTCCAGCCGAAGTCCGGCCGCGAGGCGCTGCAGGCCTTCACCGGCGGCGAGGGCGACGTGCTCCTCTCCTACGAGTACGAGGCGACCACCGCCCAGAAGAAGGGCGAGGAGGTCGAGTACGTGATCCCGCCGGACACGCTCAAGATCGACATCACGATCGGCAAGACCAAGGACGCCCCCGAGGTCGCCCAGAAGTTCCTCGACTACGTCCTCTCCGCGCCCGCCCAGCAGCGCTTCGCGGACTGGGGCTACCGCCCGGTCGACGAGGCGACGCTCGAGAAGAACAAGGCGAAGTTCCCGGAGCCCGAGACGCTGAAGACGATCGACGACCTCGGCGGCTGGTCGAAGGTCAACGACGAGCTCTTCGACCCTGAGAAGGGCTCGATCGCGAAGATCGAGGAAGAGGCCGGAGTGTCGACGGCCAAGTGAGCACCGTCGCCGCACCCACGCGCGCAGGCGCGACGGGCCGGCGGGCCTGGAGGCCGGGGGCGTCCGCCCTCGGCCTCGGCGTCGCCTCCCTCTGGCTCAGCCTGATCGTCCTCCTGCCGCTCGCGGCGGTGGTCGATCGCTCGCTGCAGGAGGGCCTGGGCGACTTCTGGGACTCGGTCACGAGCCGCCAGGCCGTCTCGGCCCTCCAGTTCACGCTGCTGGTCTCGCTCGGGGTCGCGGCGGTCAACGCGGTCATGGGGACGTTGATCGCCTGGGTCCTCGTCCGCGACGACTTCCGCGGCAAGTCGTTCGTCAACGCGCTGATCGACCTGCCGTTCGCGCTGCCGACGATCGTCGCCGGCCTGACGCTGCTCGCCCTCTACGGCGACGCGATCGCCTACACGAAGACCGCGGTGGTGCTGGCGCTGCTGTTCGTGACGCTGCCGTTCGTCGTCCGCGCGGTCCAGCCGGTGCTGCAGGAGCTCGACACGGAGATGGAGCAGGCCGCGCAGTCGCTCGGCGCGTCCGACTTCACGGTCTTCCGCCGCATCGTCCTGCCCAACCTGGTCCCGGCGATCGTCTCGGGCGTCGCGCTCGCGTTCGCGCGGGCGGTCGGCGAGTTCGGCTCGGTCGTCCTGATCTCCGGCAACAAGCCGTTCGACACGCAGGTGTCGGCGGTCTACGCGTACAAGCAGATCGAGTCCGACAACATCGGCGGTGCTGCGGCGGTCTCGGTGGTGCTGCTGCTCGTCTCGCTGCTGGTGCTGATCGGGCTGCGCCTGATCGAGCGGTGGGGGACCCGGCACGATGGCTAGGCGCCTCTCGCTCCGCTTCGTCGCGCTCGGCTACCTCGGCGCGATCCTCGCCGTGCCGGTCGCGCTCGTCGTCTACAAGACGTTCGAGCCGGGCCTGGGCTCGGTGTGGGGCTCGATCACCACGCCGGCCGCCCAGCACGCGTTCTACCTCACGGTCCTCGTGACCGCGATCGCCGTCCCGCTCAACACGGTCTTCGGCGTCATCACCGCGCTCGTCCTGACGCGCTCGAACATCCGCGGCAAGGCGCTGCTGGAGGCGCTGATCGACCTGCCGTTCGCGGTCTCGCCGGTCGTCGTCGGCCTCGCGCTCCTGCTCGTCTACGGGCGCATCGGGTGGTTCGGGGACGAGCTGACCGAGCTGGGCATCCAGGTGATCTTCAGCCTCCCGGGCATCGTCCTGGCGACGATCTTCGTCTCGCTCCCGTTCGTCGTCCGCGAGGTCGCGCCGGTGCTGCGCGAGATCGGGACCGACCAGGAGCAGGCCGCCCAGACGCTCGGCGCGAACGGGTGGCAGACGTTCCGCCGCATCACGCTCCCGGCGATCCGCTGGGGCCTGATCTACGGCATCGTCCTGTCGACCGCCCGCGCGCTCGGCGAGTTCGGCGCCGTCTCGATCGTCTCCGGCAAGGTGTCGGGGGAGACCGAGACGCTCACGCTGCTCGTCGAGAAGCGCTTCCAGAACTTCGACCTGGCCGGGGCGTACGCCGCCTCGACCCTGCTGGCGCTGCTCGCGCTGGCGGTGCTGCTCGCCATGACCCTGCTGGAACGCAGGCGGCAGAAGGAGGGAACCTAGATGGCCATCGAGGTCAAGGGCGTCTCGAAGCGCTTCGGCGACTTCCAGGCGCTGGAGGACGTCTCGCTGACGGTCCGCGACGGCTCGCTGACCGCGCTGCTCGGCCCGTCGGGCGGCGGCAAGTCGACGCTCCTGCGCGTGATCGCGGGCCTGGAGACGCCGGACGCCGGCACCGTGCACATCGGCGGCGAGGACGTCACCGGGCGGCCCGTGCAGTCGCGCGGCGTCGGGTTCGTGTTCCAGCACTACGCGGCGTTCAAGCACATGACGGTGCGCGACAACGTGGCGTTCGGGCTGCAGATCCGCAAGACGCCCAAGCAGGAGATCCGCGATCGGGTCGACGAGCTGCTCAAGCTCGTCCACCTCGACGGCTTCCAGGGCCGCTACCCCAACCAGCTCTCGGGCGGCCAGCGCCAGCGCATGGCCCTCGCCCGCGCGCTGGCGGTGCAGCCCGAGGTGCTCCTGCTCGACGAGCCGTTCGGCGCGCTCGACGCCAACGTCCGCAAGGAGCTGCGCGAGTGGCTCCGCCGCCTGCACGACGAGGTCCACGTCACGACGATCTTCGTGACCCACGACCAGGAGGAGGCGATGGAGGTCTCCGAGCAGATCGCCGTCCTCAACCACGGCAGGATCGAGCAGGCCGGCACGCCGGACGAGCTGTACGACGAGCCCTCGAACGCGTTCGTCATGGGCTTCGTCGGGCCGGTCTCGCAGCTCGGCGGCCGGCTCGTGCGCCCGCACGACCTCACCGTCCTGGAGGAGGCCGAGCCGGGTGCGCTGGAGGCGATCGTCGAGCGCATCATCCGCGTCGGCTTCGAGGTGCGGCTCGAGCTCGCGCTCGGCGAGGGGGAGCCGGTCACCGCGCTGCTCACCAAGGACGAGGCCGACGCGCTCGAGCTGGTCGAGGGCCAGATCGTGTGGCTGCGGCCCGACCGCGTGCGCGAGTTCAGCGCCGCCTAAGGGCGGCGCCGGCTGCCCCGCCCGCGGCGGCCGCCCACCGGCGGCTGCTGCGGGACGAGCCGGACGGTCGCCGTCACCTCGGAGGTGCAGGTGACGGCGACCCACGCGTTCGAGCAGCTCTCGCGGCCGCTCGTGCGGACGGTCACCGCCCGCCGCGACCGGAGGAGCTCGTCCACCCGCAGGCTCCCACGGGTCTCGAGGGGGTTGGCCTCGTACGCGATCGCGGTCCACGGCCGCGCGGAGCACCCCGGGACGTCCTCGATGATCGGCGCGATGAGCGTGGCGGCCGGGCGGCGAGGATCGGGTGGGGCGAAGTCGGCCTGCGCCGCGAGCGTCCCGGTGCCGACGCACGCCCCGACGTCCGCGGGCCGCCACGTCGGATCGGTGAACCGCGTCTGCGGGCACGGCCGCGTCGCGACGTTCCCTGTGGCGGTGCGGGTCGCGGTGATCGGGACGAGCATCTTCGTCCCTCCGCGCGTGAGCACGTACGTCATCGAGTCGCGCCCGGTCATCAGCAGCCGCACGCGGACGGCGGCGGAGGTGCGGAACGTGATGGTCTCGGCGCCCTGCCCGCGGACCTCGATGCCGTCGCGGCACATGGCGGGCTCGGCGGGTGCGGCGCCGAAGGTGCGGGTCTTCGTGCCCTCGATCGTGAGCAGGAAGTCGCGGGTGTGCACGTTGCCGGCGTGCGCGGCGGGCGCGGCGGCCCCGACAGCGGCTGCGACCGTCACCGCGGTGAGCCACCGCCCGCGGCTCACCGCTTGACCTCGCAGTGCCTGGTGCGGACGCCGGGCCGCACGTTCACGATGTCCCTGCCCGGCCCGCAGTCGATGACGGCGCGGCTGGAGAAGTTGTTCACGTGGTCGTTCCCAGGACCCGCGTCGACGCTGGCGGGTACGCCGAAGGCGACGGTGATGAAGTCGTCGCCCGCGCCGCCGTCGATCCGGTCGTGGCCGCCCGACGTGCTGATCTGGTCCCGTCCTGGGCCGCCCTCGATCACGTCGTCGTCCTGCGTGTCCGGCTTGCGGTCGTCCTGGTCGTTGATCGCGTCGTTGCCCGGCCCGCCCTCGATGCGGTCGTCGCCCGCGTCGCCGTCGATCTCGTCGTGCCCCTCGCCGGCGACGATCACGGTGGGGATCGTCTCCTCGCTCCCGCCGAGGAAGTCGCTGCCGCCTGCCAGCTCGAAGCGGATCAGCGTGATCGGCATCGGGCGGCAGAGGACGTACGGGCCGATCCGGTCGCGGCAGACCGGGAGGCCGGCGGCGCACGGCGTGCCCTCCTCCACCGCGTGCTCCTGGCAGTAGTCGCCGACGAGCCGCGCGTGGGCGATCTTGAACCAGTCCTCGTCGAGGTCGTAGCCCGGCCCGTCGCGCCCAGCGGTGCCGCGGATCGTCCACACGCCGGCCGCGTACGACGCGGTGACGGCGTTCGCCCCGATGCCGCCGCCGCGCACGCCGCTGCCGGCCACGCCCTCGACCGTGAGGAGCAGCAGCACGAGGGCGAGGGCGAGGGCGAGCGACAGCGAAGGCGGCGGGAGATGGCGGACCATGCGGCCGGACGCTCGCGCACGCCGCGGCGGGCCGCATCGGCGAAACGCCTAAGCCCCGCGGTCGCCCTGCCTCGGGGGCGACGCCGGCCCGGGCGATGCGGACGCCGGGCGGAAGCCCGCGCGCGTCATCGCGCCCCACTCGGTCCGCCCGCGCGCGAAGCGCCACAGCCCGCGGACCCGCCACACCGACGTCAGCTGGCGGTAGCCGAACCCGTCGATCAGTGCCGCCCCGAGCAGCCAGAGCCGATCGCGCGTGCCGCCGTACGCGCGGTACGTCCACTCCTCCAGCGCGATCGCCGTCGCCGTCACCAGCAGGCCGAGGCCGTACGCGACGAGGAGGAACAGGAGCGCGAAGTGGACGTCGACCGCGCCCATCCACAGGCCGGCGACGAGCGCGACCAGGCCGAGCAGCTCGATCACGGGCGCGATCAGCTCGATCGCGAGGAAGTACGGCATGACGACCATCCCGAGCGTCCCGTAGCGCGGGTTGAGCTGCACGCGGCGGTGGCGCGAGAGCACGTCGGCCAGCCCGCGGTGCCATCGGTCGCGCTGGCGGCCGAGCACGCGCAGGTCGCTGGGCACCTCGGTCCACGCGACGGGGTCGGCGATGAAGAGCACGCGCTCGCGCGCCTTGCGCTCGCGCGCGACGCGCCGCATCCGCGCCACCAGCTCCATGTCCTCGCCGACCGTGCCGTGCAGGTAGCCGCCGGCCGCGATCACCGCCTCGCGGCGGAACAGCCCGAACGCGCCGGAGATGATGAGGTTGCCGCCGAGCCGGTTCCACCCGAGCCGCCCGGCCCCGAACGCGCGCAGGTACTCGGCGGCCTGCAGCGCGGGGATCAGGCGCCGCGGTGCACGCGGGCGCACGACCCGGCCGTCCCGGACCTCCGAGCCGTTCACGGCCCGGATCGTCCCGCCGGCCGCGACCACGTCGTCGCCGGCCAGGAACGGGCGGACCATCCGCTGCAGCGCGTCGGGCTCGACGATCGTGTCGGCGTCGATCGCGCAGATCAGCTCCCCGGTCGCGACGTCGAGGCCCGCGTTGAGCGCGTCGGCCTTGCCGCCGTTCTCCTTGTCGACGACGACGAGCGACGGCGTGCGGCGCGAGCGGAAGATGCCGCGGATCGGCGCGGACGCGAGCCGCCGCCGGACCGGCGCGGCGTGGATCGGGCGCAGGTCGAAGTCGTCACAGAGCCGCTGCAGCGTTCCGTCGGGCGACCCGTCGTTGACGACGACGACCTCGAGGTTCGGATAGCGCAGCGTCAGCAGCGACCGCACGCTCTCGCTCACCGTCGCCTCCTCGTTGTACGCGGGCGCGAGGATCGAGATCGTCGGCGCGACGGGGGAGGAGAGCACGCGCCACAGCGGCTCGTGCCACTCCTCCGCGCGGGTGCGCCGCAGCTCCAGCGCGGCCGAGATCAGCAGCGCGAACAGCCAGCCGTTGACGAGCAGGAAGTAGCCGAGGACGAACCAGGCCGACCCGGTCAGGATCGCCTCGACGACCTCCGTCACGGGCCCTCCGCGCCGGGGAGGTCGAGCGTCTGGCGCGCCATGTCGCGCGCGAACCGGTCCTCGTCGCGGGTGGCGCGCTCGAGCAGCATCGCCCCCGCGGGACCCATGCGGCGCAGCGCACGGGCGGACTCGTGGCGCACGTCCCACGCGGGATCGCGCAGCGCGGCGGCCAGGCGCGGGCCGGCGGGCCAGTACTGGAGGCGGCCGAGCGAGCCGGCGGCGGCGCGGCGCACCTCCACGTCGTCGTCGTCGAGCAGCTCCACCAGGGCCGAGCTGTGCTCCTCACCGCCGACCGCCGCGAGCGCGCTGGCGGCCGAGGCGCGGACGGCCGGCTGGGCGTCCTCCACCCGGTCCGCCGCGGCGGCGCCGAGGCGCAGGTCGCCGACGTGCTCGGCCACGAGCAGCGCGAGCCGCACGACCTCGGGATCGCGCGACTTGATCGCCTCGTGCACGGGGCCGATCGCGGCCGGCCCGAGCCGGATGAGCGCGTCGACGACCGCCGCGCGTGAGAGCAGGTTCGGCTCGCCGAGCCGCGCGGCCAGCGCCCGCGCCTCCTCCTCGCCGCCGTGCGCGCCCGCCCACTCGGCGGCCTGCGTGCGGACGACCGGGGCGCGGTCGTCGAGCAGCGGCAGGACGTGCTCGCCGCCGGCGCCGAGGATGGTCAGCAGCCGCGCGCCCTGGAGGCGGCGGCGCCAGCGCCGGCTGCGCGTGCGGCGGACCGCCCACGTGATGAGCCCGGCCCGCTCGGCGACGGCGGTGATCGGCGCGCGGTCGGCGGCTTCCAGCGCGGTCGCGATCTCCACCACGGCGACGATCCGCTCGCGCACCGGCAGCGCCTTGAACGCCTTGACGTCCTCGTCGTCCGCGCGGCGGCGCTCGACCGCCCGGGCCAGCGCGGCCCGCGCCCGGCGGCGGTGGCGGCGCAGGAGCACGTCGTCTGCCGCGACCGCGACGCCGTGCCCGCCGGTGGCCAGGAGCGCGACGAGCAGCAGCCCGCCGAGCACCATCGCCGCGGTCGTGAGCAGCTCGTAGCCGATCATCGGCCGAGGATGCGCCGCACGCGCTGGAGCAGCACCGCGACGCTGAACGGCTTCTGGACGTAGTCGTCGGCGCCGAGCTCCAGCGCCGCGAGCACCTCGCGCTCGGACGCCCGCGCGGTGAGCATCAGCACGCGGGTGGAGGAGAGCACGCCGTCGGCCGCCAGCTGGCGCAGGACGGTGAGGCCGTCGCGGCCGGGGAGGTCCCAGTCGAGCACGATGAGGTCGGTGCGGAGCTGCGGGCGGTGGCCGCCGAGCAGGGTGGCCGCGTCGTTGCCGTCGGAGATCGTCCGGATGCGGTACCCGCGTGTCTCGAGCGCATGCGTGAGCAGGCGCGCCAGCACCTCGTCGTCCTCGACGACCACGACCTCGGCGCGGTCGGTCGGCTGCCCCGGCGTCCAGGGGTGGAGCACGCGGTCGCCGCCCGCCTCGACCGCCGCGCGCCGGGTCGCGGTCGCCGCGGCGACCAGCTCCGCGACCGTCGTGCCGTGCGTCGGGAACTCCGCCAGGCCGGCCGACGCGGTCGCGGCGCCGCCGTCGAGCTCCTGCCGCCGCACCGCCTCGACGACGTCGCCGACGCGGCTGCGGACGTCGTGGGCGCCGGTGCCGAGCATGCCGAGCACGAGCGCGCCGCCCGCCCAGCGGCCCGCGACGTCGGCGGGCCCGGCGGCGCGGCGGATGGCCTCGGCGAGCGCCACGAGCGCGCGGTCGCCCGCGGCGTGGCCGAAGTTGTCGTTGCGCGAGGCGAGGTCGTCGATGCCGAGCACCGCGACCCACAGCGGCTGGCGCAGGCGTTCGGCGGACGCGGCGAGCCGCTCGAGCTGCGCCGTCGCGGGCTCGCGTCGTACCAGGCCGGTGAGCGGGTCGACCTCGCGCAGCCGGCGCAGCAGCCGGACGCGCTCGAGCCGGTTGCGGACGCGCACCGCCAGCTCGGGGACGACGACGGGCTTGGGGACGTAGTCGTCGGCGCCGGCCGCGAACAGAGAGACGATCGTCTGGTGCTCGGCGCGCGCGGTGAGGAAGAGGATCGGGAGCGTGCTCCAGCGCGGGTCGGCGCGCAGCTCCCGGCAGACCGCGATGCCGTCCGCGTCGGGCAGGTCGACGTCGAGGATCAGCAGGTCCGGCTCGTGCGCGGTGAGCAGCGCGGGCAGCTCGGCGGCCTCCGCGCCGGTGACGAGCGTGTGCGCGTCCATCCGCAGCGCGGCGTCGAGCGCGTCGAGCGCCGCCGGGTCGGCCTCCAGCGCGAGGACCGTCCCGGCCGCCTCGCGCCGCGAGCGCTCCAGCGTCAGCAGCTCGTCGAGGATGGCGGCGGGCGGGAGGGTCGCCGGCATGAGGCGCAGCGCGCCGCGGTGCACGGCGTCGACGTGGTCGATCGACATGAGGTCGCCGTCGGGTGGGTCGAGGAGCACGGCGATGGCGGGGGCCGGCTCCAGGGCCGAGATGCGGTCGAGCGTGGCGAGGTCGGCGGGCGTGCGCAGGCGGACGAGCGCGAGCGCCGCGGGCTCGTCAGGCGCGGCGATTCGCCAGCCGCGCTCGGTGATGCCGGCGTCGAGCCGGCCGACCAGCTCCTCGTCGACGTCGACGATCGCGAGCGGGGAGGCGGTCGTCTCGGGCTCGGCGCGCGGGGCGGTGGGGTCGTGCGCCTCGATCGCGCGCCGCAGCAGCAGCACCTCGCCGGCGAGCGCGGGCGCGGCAGCGAGCAGCGGCGGCTCGACGAACGCGGCCTCCAGCGTGCGCGCCGTCGCGCTCGCACCCGCGACGCCGAACGTCCCGAGCACCCCGACGAGCCGGTGCGCCTCCTGCCGCGCGCCCGCGCGCAGCTCCTCGTCGAGCGCGCCGGCCATCACCGCCGCGATCGCGTCCTCCACGACGCCGACCCGCGCGAGCGCCCGCTCGCGCGCGTCCTCCCACAGGTCCGCCAGCATCGGACGGACGTCGGGCCTGCCTCCCGCGCCGCTCATGCGGCTCGGAGGGTAGGTCAGTCGTCGCCCGCGAGGATCCTGATGCCCATCGCGCTCGCGA
Organism: Parviterribacter multiflagellatus; assembly: GCF_056863265.1. Classification (NCBI taxonomy): domain Bacteria; kingdom Bacillati; phylum Actinomycetota; class Thermoleophilia; order Solirubrobacterales; family Parviterribacteraceae; genus Parviterribacter; species Parviterribacter multiflagellatus. The sequence goes on along the minus strand of NZ_JBXPIZ010000008.1, from coordinate 154,829 downwards.
ACGCCCCGGCGTTGTCGACGACGTCCGGCCAGCGCATGGCGGCGCCGCGCAGGTCCGCGACGTTGCGCACACGCGCCAGGTCGCAGCCCACGATGATGGCGCGCGAGAGCTGGACCCGCGCGAAGGACGCGCCGGCCAGGTCGCACCGCTCGAACCGCACGTCGCGCAGCTGGGCGCCGTCGAACGCGACCTCGCGCAGGTCGCAGTCGACGAACGCGACGCGCTCGACGCGGGCGTCGGCGAGCGTCGCGAGGTCGAGCCGGCAGCCTGCGAAGCGGACATCCTGCAGGGAGGTCTCGGGCAGCGACGCGCCGGTCAGCCGGACGTCCTGGGCCTCGACCCGGTGCAGCGCCGTGCCGCGCAGGTCGGCGTTGGCCAGGTCGGCGGTGTGGAGCACGCAGTCGCGCACGTGGGCGTCGCGGAGCTTGGCGCCGGGCAGCGCGGCGGTGACGCGGCTCTCGGCGAGCGTGATCACGCGCGCGTCGATCCCGGGCGCCTGGCCGGAGAGCTGCACGAGCTCGATCCGGGCCTCGTCCTCGAACGGCCCGTCGCCCGCGTCGAGCGGCTCCAGGCGGTCGGGAACGTCGGGCGGGTCGGGGGCGCGGATGGTCAGCGGCTGGGGCATCCCGTCCATCGTGCCGGGCGGCGCGGATGACGTGCCGTCGGCCGCGCCTGGCATGATGCCCGCCGTGCGCGTGTCTGCGAAGGTCGACTACGCCGTCCGAGCGGCGGTCGAGCTCGCGACCGCCGACGCGGGGGTGCTCATCAAGGCCGAGGCGATCTCGCGCGCGCAGGCCATCCCGCGCAAGTTCCTCGACAACATCCTCCAGGGCCTACGCCAGGGCGGGCTGATCGACAGCCGCCGCGGCCCGGAGGGCGGCCACCGGCTCGCCAAGCCGGCCGAGGAGATCACGCTCGCGGACGTCATCCGCGCGATCGACGGGCCGCTGGCCAACGTCGGCGGCATCTCGCCCGACGCGCTCGAGCTGACCGGCTCCGCGCAGCCGCTGCGCGAGGTCTGGGTCGCGGTGCGCGCGAGCCTCCGCGAGGTCCTCGAGGTCGTCACGCTCGCGGACGTCGCGCACAACGAGCTGCCCCCGCACGTCGCGGAGCTGACGAAGCTCCCCGGCGCGTGGGAGCGCCGCTAGAGCGCGGCGAGCAGCCGCTCGAGGTCCGACTCGTCGTTCCACGCGCCGACGGAGGCGCGCAGGTACGGCGTGTCCGGGAGGTTGCGGACCGCGACGCCCGCCTGCGCGAGGCGCTCGGCGGTGGCGGGGGGATCGGCGTCCTCCCACGAGACGAGCGTGGTCGCGCCCCGCGGCGCGACGGTGCGGCCGGCGTCGCGCAGCAGCTCGGCGAGCTGCGTGGCCAGCCCTGCGGCGCGCGCGTGCACGCGCTCCCACCCGAACGCCGCCAGGACGTCATGTGCCGCGAGCGCCGCGGCCGACAGCTCACCCGCCAGCGACGGCGTGTCGTGCCGGCGCGCGCCCGCGTGCAGGCGCCACCCGTCCGGGTCGCCGTACGGGCCGTCGAAGGCCGAGTACGTCGGGCCGATCGGCTGCAACCGCTCCCGCCACGTGGGCGCGACCCACAGCATCCCGGTCCCGACCGGGCCGCAGAGCCACTTCTGGCCGCTGCCTGAGTAGAACGTCACGCCGAGCGCGTCGACGTCGACCGGCACCGCGCCGACGCCCTGCGCGCCGTCCAGCAGCACCGGCACGCCCGCCGCCGCGACCTCGCGCAGCGCGGCCGGCGCCACGTCGCCGCGCACCCACCCGACGTGCGAGCACGCCACGAGCCGCGTCCGCGGCCCGACCGCCTCGGCGACCTGCGCCAGCGGCACGCGCGTGATCGTCACGCCGAGCCGCGCCCGCGCGCCGAGCAGCGGCCCCTCGAGGCCCGGGTGCTCCTCGTCGCTCGTGACGATCTCGTCGCCGCGCTGCAGCCCGAGCCCCGCGACGACGCGGAAGACGCCCTCGCTCGTCGAGGTCGTCAGCGCGACGTCGCCGGCCTCCGCGCCCAGGACGCCCGCGTACGCCGCGCGCTGGCGGTCGTGGAGCGCGAGCGTCCGCTCGTAGTACGGGATGCGCCGGCCCTCGCGCTCGCCGAGCTCGTACAGCTCCTCCTGCGCCCGGCGCGCGTCGGCGGGAAGCGGCCCGCACGTCCCGGCGTTCAGGTACGTGACGCGCTCGAGGACCGGGAAGCGGGAGCGGAGGTCGGCGGGCTCCAAGGCGCGGCGCAGGCTACCTCGCAGGGTTCGAACATGCGTGCGCGCGGTCACACCCTTGGTGCTCCGCATACGATGCTGTGCGCGATGAAGGTCACCCTCCCCGACGGCAAGGAGCTCGAGCTCCAGGACGGCGCGACCGGCCTCGACGCGGCGAACGCGATCGGCCCCGGTCTCGCACGCGCGGCGCTCGCCGTGCAGCAGAACGGCAGCGTCAAGGACCTGTCCGCGCCGCTGACGGAGGGGCCGATCTCCATCATCACGCCGTCCAGCGACGGCGCCCTGGACATCATCCGGCACGACACCGCGCACGTCCTGGCGGCCGCGGTGATGGACCTGTACCCGGGCGTCAAGATCTCCATCGGCCCGGCGATCGACAACGGCTTCTACTACGACTTCGAGTTCCCCGAGGGCGTCACCGTCTCCGACGCGGACTTCGAGCGCATCGAGGCCGAGATGCGCAAGCACGTCAAGGCCGACGAGCCGTTCGTGCGCGAGGACGTGTCCGTCGAGGAGGCGCGCCAGCGGTTCGTCGACGAGGGCCAGAAGTACAAGGTCGAGCTGATCGACGACCTCGTCAAGAACGAAGGCGTCGACACCGTCAGCCTCTACACCAACGGCCCGTTCACCGACCTCTGCCGCGGCCCGCACGCCCCGAGCACCAAGCGCATCAAGGCGTTCAAGCTCCAGTCGATCGCCGGCGCGTACTGGCGCGGCGATGCGAACCGCGAGCAGCTCACCCGCATCTACGGCACCGCGTTCTTCACCAAGGAGGACCTGGAGCAGCACCTCGAGCGGCTGGAGGAGGCGCGCAAGCGCGACCACCGCAAGCTCGGCCGCGAGCTCGGGCTCTTCCAGTTCTCCGAGGTCGCCCAGGGCGCCGCGTTCTGGATGCCGCCCGGCACCGAGGTCTTCAACGGTCTGGTCCAGCTCAGCCGCGACATGTGCGACGCGCACGGCTACACCGAGGTCAAGACCCCGCAGCTCTACGACGCCGAGCTGTGGAAGACCTCCGGCCACTGGTTCAAGTACCGCGACGACATGTTCGTCACCGAGTCCGAGGGCCGCGACCTCGCGCTCAAGCCGATGAACTGCCCGGGCCACTCCCAGCTGTTCAAGATGCAGCAGTGGTCCTACAAGGACCTGCCGGTGCGCTACTCCGAGCCGGGCCTGCTGCACCGCAACGAGATGTCCGGCGCGCTGCACGGCCTGCTGCGCGTCCGCCACTTCGTGCAGGACGACGCGCACATCTTCTGCACCCCCGACCAGGTCCTCGACGAGATCAAGGGCTGCCTGGACATGGCGTTCGAGACCTACAAGCACTTCGGCATCGAGGTCGACCTGGAGCTGTCAACCCGGCCGGAGAACCGCATCGGCTCGGACGAGCAGTGGGACGAGGCCGAGGAGCTGCTCGCCACCGCGCTGCGCGAGAAGGAGCTCTCGTACAAGATCAACGAGGGCGACGGCGCGTTCTACGGCCCGAAGATCGACCTGCACATGACCGACTCGCTCGGCCGCTCATGGCAGCTGGGCACCGTCCAGGTCGACTTCCAGATGCCGGAGCGGTTCGACCTCACCTACACCGGCGCCGACAACGCCGAGCACCGCGTCGTGATGCTCCATCGCGCGCTGTTCGGCTCGTACGAGCGGTTCATCGGCATCCTGCTCGAGGACACCGCCGGCGAGCTGCCGCTGTGGCTCGTCCCGACCCAGGCCGTCGTGCTCCCGATCGCCGACCGCCACAACGAGGCGGCCGCGAAGGTCGTGGCCGAGCTGCGCGCCGCGGGTGTGCGCGCGGACATCGACGAGCGCACCGAGTCGGTCGGCAAGAAGATCCGCGAGGCCGAGCTGCAGAAGGTCCCGTACATGCTCGTCGTGGGCGACCGCGAGGCCGAGCAGGGGACCGTCGCGGTCCGCGAGCACAAGAAGGGCGACACCGGAACCGAACCGGTGTCCGACTTCGCGCAACGCCTGCTGCGCGAAAGCGCCGCACAACGGGCCTGAGCGTTGCTATTCTCACCAGCGCTTGACGACTAACCTCAGCTACAGCTAGTGCCGGTACCGAGAAGGTTCGACCGGCGCCCCCCGGAGCGCGACACCACTCGCATCAACGAGCGGATCCGCGTGCCGGAAGTCCGTCTCATCGATGAGAACGGAGCGCAGCTCGGCGTCATGGAGACGTCGAAGGCCCTGCGGTACGCGCAGGACAAGGACCTCGATCTCGTCGAGGTTGCCCCCGGTGCGCGTCCCCCTGTGACGCGTGTGCTCGACTACTCGAAGTACAAGTACGAGCAGGCGCAGAAGCAGAAGCAGGCGCGCAAGCACCAGACCTCGATCGTCGTGCGGGAGATCAAGTTCCGCCCGAAGATCGCGGACCAGGACTACGAGACGAAGAAGCGCCACGTCGAGCGCTTCCTCCTCCACAAGGACAAGGTCAAGGTCACGATCATGTTCCGCGGGCGCGAGGTCACGCACCCCGAGCGCGGCGAGATGATCCTGAACCGCCTGGCCGAGGACCTGCAGGAGATCGCTCAGGTCGACCAGCGCCCGACGCAGGACGGCCGCAACATGACGATGATGCTCGGCCCCTCGAAGGCCGTGCTCAGCGGCGAGATCGAGCCGCCTGCCGAGGAGGAGACGCCCGAGGAGACCCCGGTCGCCCAGGGCAAGCGTGGCGGGCCGCAGGTCCACCACACCGACAAGTCCGCCCAGCCGCTCGGCTCCCCCGAGCAGCTCGCGGACTAGCACCCGGTTTCACGCGCGGCGTCGCCGGCGGCTGAGCCTCAGCCCCGGCGGCGCTTCGTGAGCCGCTGCAGCTCCTCCGCCGTCGCGCGCTCCACCGCGCGCGTCATCGTCAGCTCGTAGGTCCGCAGCAGGACCTCGCTGGACAGCGGGCGGAGCGTCTCGATCGCGCCGGACACCTCCGACCACCCCTTCAGCGGGAAGCCGTCGGCGGTGAACGGCCGCCACACGTCGTCGAGGAACAGGCGGATGAACTCCTCCGCGACGTCCTCGCACGAGCGCTGGATCTTCGCGATCACCGCGAGCGCGTGGTGGAGCGGGACGCCGAGCTTGACGACCTCCTCGGCCGCATCGAGCAGCGAGGGGGAGGGGGCGAGGAAGCCGTCGCCCTCCGGCGCCAGCAGCCGCAGCCGCATCGCGGTCTCCAGCAGCCGGTCCCACTCGTCCGCGCCGAAGCGCTGCGTCAGCTCCTCGCGCGTGAAGACGCGCGGCTGCTCGGACTCGAACGGCGTCGACGCCGTCTGCACGACGCGCAGCAGCAGACCGGACGGCCCGCGCGCGAGGTTGAGCAGCCGCTTGATGCCGCCGAGGTTGAAGCCCTCGTCCTGCAGCTGGCGGATCAGCTGGACGCGGTCGACGTGCTCGCGGCCGTAGTAGCCGGTGCGGTTGCGGATCTTCGGCGGCTGGAGCAGCCCGCGCGCGCGATGGGAGCGCAGGTTGCGGACGCTCGTGCCCGTCTCGGCCGCCAGCTCCTCGATCGTGAACGGGTACTCGTCGGCCGAACCCTCTTCCAGCTCGTCGATCTCGTCCACGACCGCTGAGGGTACCGACGCACTGTGACGTGCCTCCATCTGGCGTGACACCAAATGGCGTCACGTTGTACGGTGTCACCCATGAGCGCACTTGGGTCGGTCGTTCTCGGGTCGGTGGAAGCGGCGCCCGCCGGCGGCGCCGAGACGAGCCAGATCGTCATCGGGACCGCGGTGATCGGGACGCTGACGGCGGTCTTCGTCGTCCTCGGCCTGCTGCACCGCTCCGGCCGCAGCGCGGTGCTCGACCGCGCCGCCGCGCCGCTGGTGAAGCGGACCGGCCTGCCCGCGTGGGCTGTGCTCCCGCCGGTCGTGTCGCTGATCGGCTTCCTCGCCGCGGGCCCGGGCTTCGTCTGGGACGTCGCGCTGCACATCGACCAGGGTCGCGACGCCGGGCCGTTCGCCAACCCGTCCCACTACGGGCTCATCGTCGGGACGTTCTCCTTCTTCACCGCCGGCTGGCTGGCGATCTGCATGCCGCGCGGGCGCGAGGCCGGGCCGGCCGCGATCAAGCTCGCGCGCGGCTGGTACGCACCCGCGGCGGGCGTCGCGATGCTCGCGGCGGGCTCGTTCTCGCTGCTCGGCTTCCCGCTCGACGACGTCTGGCACAACCTCTTCGGCCAGGACGTGACGCTGTGGGGCCCGACTCACCTGATGATGATCACGGGCGGCCTGCTGCACTTCGTCGCCGCCGCGCTGCTCGTGCGCGAGGGCCGGCTGGCCGTCCGCGGGGAGCAGGGCGAGCGCGGCACCCGCGCGATCCGCCGCCCCGGCCTTGTGCACACCGGCTCGGTGCTGCTGTGCGGCCTGACGATCGCCTTCCAGCAGGAGTTCGGATACGGCGTCCCGCAGTTCTCGCTGATGTTCCAGCCGATGCTGATCGCGCTGTCGGCGGCGCTCGTGCTCGTGCCGGTGCGCATCATCGGCGGGCGCGGGATGGCGCTGGTCACGGCGTTCTGGGCGATCGTGATCCAGGGCGTGCTGACGCTGATCGTCGTCGGGCTGGGGGAGAGCACGCTCCACTTCCCGCTCTACGCGGCCGAAGCGGTGCTCGTCGAGCTCGCGGCGCTGGCGTTCGCGGCCAAGCGGCCGTACGTCTTCGGCGCGGTGTCCGGCGTGCTGCTCGGCACGGTCGGCGTGCTCGCCGAGTACGGCTGGTCCCACGTGTGGATGCCGCTCGCGTGGCCCGCGCACGTGCTGCCAGAGGCGCTCGCGCTCTCGACCGCCGTCGCGGTGATCGGCGGCCTGGTCGGCGCGTTCGTCGCGCTGACGGCGCGGGCCGGCGCGCGGCGGTTCGACGCGCCGCCGACCCGCGCGTGGGTCGGCGCGACCGCGGCGATGATCGTCGCGCTGGCGGTGCTGGCGACCGAGCTGCCGACGACCGCCCCGGACGCGCGCGCGACGGTGCAGCTGACGGACGCGCCGGGTGAGGGCGACGGCCGCTCGGCCCACGCGACGGTGCGGTTCTCCCCGGCCGACGCGGTGGAGGAGGCCGACTGGCTCTATGCGATGGCGTGGCAGGGCGGCGAGCACCGGCGCGTCGTGCAGCCGCTCGAGCGGGTGAGCGAGGGCGTCTACCGCACCACCGAGCCGCTGCCGGTCGACGGGTCGTGGAAGACGCTCATCCGCTACCACCGCGGCCCGGAGATGGCCTCGCTGCCGGTCTACCTGCCCGAGGACGCGGCGATCCCCGCGCCGCTGGTGCCGGCGCCGCCGCAGTTCACGCGCACGCTCGTGAAGGACTCCAAGCTGCTGCAGCGCGAGCGCAAGAGCGCGACCGACGGGCCGCTCTGGCGCGCGGCGTCGGCGGCGGTCGCGGGGTCGGTCGTGACGCTGCTGGCCTTCATCTTCTGGACGCTCTCGCGGCTGGCCGCGGCGTCGACCGCCGGCCCACCGCCACGGCGCGTCCACGAGGCCGGCGCGCGCGTCCCCGAGGCGGTGACGGCGTGAGCGGGCAGGCGCAGGACGTCCGCGTCGCGATCGTCGGCGCCGGGTTCGCCGGCGTCGGGATGGCGATCCGCCTCCGCCAGGCCGGCGAGCACGACTTCGTGGTGCTCGAGCGCCGCGCCGACGTCGGCGGCACGTGGCACGCGAACACGTACCCCGGCTGCGCGTGCGACATCCCGGCGCACCTGTACTCGTTCTCGTTCGCGCCCAACCCGGACTGGTCGCGCTGGTACGCGCGCCAGCCGGAGATCGAGGCCTACCTGCGGCGCGTCGTCGACGAGCACGGCGTGCGGCCGCACATCCGGTTCGGGGTGGACGTCACGGACGCGGCGTGGAGCGACACCGAGCAGCGCTGGACGGTGACCTGCTCCGACGGGTCGGTCGTGCGGGCGCAGGTGCTCGTCGCCGCGGCCGGGCCGCTGAGCACGCCACAGGTCCCGTCGCTGCCCGGGCTCGACGACTTCCCCGGGGTGCGGTTCCACACCGCCGAGTGGGACCACGAGGCCGACCTGCGCGGCAAGCGCGTCGCGGTGATCGGCACGGGCGCGTCGGCGATCCAGGCCATCCCGCACCTGCAGGGGATCGCGGGGGAGCTGAGCGTCTTCCAGCGCACGCCGCCGTGGGTGCTCCCGCAGGCCGACCGGCGCACGACACGGGCCGAGCGCGCGCTCTTCCGGCGCGTGCCGGCGGCGCAGAAGGTCGTGCGCGGGGTGACGTACGGCGTGCAGGAGGTGTTCGGCACCGGCCTGAACCACCCCCGGCTGCTCGAGCCGATCCAGAAGGTGGCCGAGCGATGGCTGGCGTCGCAGGTGCGCGACCCCGAGCTGCGCCGCGTGCTCACGCCGTCGTACCGCGTCGGGTGCAAGCGGACGCTGGTGTCGAACTCGTACTACCGGGCGCTGACGCAGCCGAACGTGCGCGTCGTGCCGGAGGGCGTCGTGGGGGTCGAGGGATCGTCGCTCGTCGGCGCCGGTGGGACACGGGTGGAGGTCGACGCGATCGTCCTCGGCACCGGGTTCCACGTCACCGACCCGCCCGTCGCGCGCGTGGTGAGCGGCCGCGACGGGCGGCGCCTCTCCGACGTGTGGGCGGCCGAGGGCATGCAGGCGCACCGCGGGACGACGGTCAGCGGGTTCCCCAACCTGTTCTTCCTCGTCGGCCCCAACACCGGGCTGGGCCACAACTCGATCGTCTACATGATCGAGTCGCAGCTGGAGTACGTGATGCAGGCGCTCGACGTGCTGCGGCGCTCGGGCTCCGGCGCGCTCGACGTGCGGCGCGAGGCGCAGGACGCGTTCAACGCGGAGGTGCAGCGCGCGCTGGAGGGGACGGTGTGGAACGCGGGCGGCTGCGCGAGCTGGTACCTGGACGCGTACGGGAAGAACCGCACGCTGTGGCCGGGGCCGACCTGGCGCTTCCGGCGTGAGCTGGCGACGTTCGACGCGGGGAGCTACGTGCTCGATCCCGCCGTTTCGCGCGCGCCCGATCCGGAGACGGTGGCCGCGTGAGCGTCGACGTCCTGCTGCCGCTGGCTCACGCCGGCCACTGGCTGTTCGCCCTCCCGCCGCTGACGGTGTTCGGGGGCCTCGTCGCGATGGTGCTGATCGAGCGGCGGCGGGACGATGGGGAGGAGGCGTCGCCCCAGCGGGGCGACACTCCGTCGGAGGTGGAGCTGTGAGCGAGCTCGACACGCTCCTCCGCGGGGCCGCGCCGCCCGCCGCCGTGCGCGACCTCGCTCCCGCCGACGCGGACGCGCTCGCCGCGCTGGTCCGCGCCGAGCACGCGCGGCGCGACGCCGAGGGGTTGGAGACGCTGGACGCGGCGCTCGGCGCGCTCCCGTGGCCGGTGCGCAAGGCCGTCGGCAAGGCATTCGGCCGGTGAGGGCGACACATCTGGGCCGGCTCGCCGCGCTGCTCGCGGTGGAGCCGTCGGCGCTGCCCGCCGGCGTCCATGCGCTCGGCGAGGACGCGCTGCTCGAGCTGACCGACCACGTCTCCGACGCGCTGCACCGGCGGGACCGCAAGCGGCTGGAGCCGATCGTCAACCTCGTCGACCGCCTCCCGGCGCAGCTCGTCGCGAAGGTCGCACAGGAGCGGATGTCCACGCGGTTCGTCGCGCGCCTGGCGGGCCACCTGCCGCCGGACGCGGGCTCGGCGGTGATCGCGCGGCTCGACCCGGCGTATCTCGCCGAGGTCGCCGAGTGGGCGGAGCTGCCGCGCTGCGCGGCCCTGCTCGGCGCGATCCCGCCGCCGCTGGTCGCTCGCGCGGCGGCCGAGCTCGCGGTCCGCGGGCGCTACAGCTCGATGGCCCGCATCGCCGAGCACCTCCCCGACGCGTCGCTCTCGGTCGCCTTCGAGTCCCTGTCGGACGACGCGATCGTCGCGACCGTCGACCGCGGCCGCCCGGAGGCCGGCCCACGCGCCCTGTCGCTCCTGCCGCCCGACCGCGCCGCGACGCTCGCCGGCCGCCTCACCGCCGCGCGCGCCGCCTGACGCACCCCGGGGGCACGCTTCGCCGCGCGCCGCCACGCCTCGCCGCGCGCCGCGGGTGTCGGTCGTGGCGGCTGAGGGGGCGTGCGTCGGCGGCGGGACCCCGACAACCCTCCCACCGTCCGGCCCGACACCAGCGCTGGGAGAGAAACCCGTGCTCTACGCAGGTAACCCTCCCACCGGCCGCTGAGCCGCGACGTTGGGAGGGTCAGCGGGGCGGCGCGAAGGACCACCGCCGTCGCCTGCCCGCCGTCCAACCCGCCCCCGCCGCGTCTCGCCCGCGCGCGTCTCGCCGCGGCGCGCGCGAACTTCGGGGTTCGGGTTGGGGGCCGGTCCCGATGTCGAGGTGCGGTGGGACGGAGAGGGTCGGGGCATGTTCAAGCACGCCCTCGCCGCCACCGCCGTCGCCGCGCTCCTCGTCCCCGTCGCCGCGCCCGCCGTTCCCGCCGCGCCGCTCGCCGCCGCCTCGCACGCCAAGGGGAAGAAGAAGCCGCGCCAGGTCAAGCTCCGCCTCGCCGCCGCCGCGGACCCGCTCGCGCCCGCCGGGTTCACCCCGAAGGTCATCCTGCAGGTCACGAACCCGATCAAGGGGGCCAAGTACCGGCTGATGGCCGAGCAGGTCCGGGGCCAGCCGAAGTACGCGCAGGGCAACGACCACACGCCGCAGTGCACGCCGGTCGTCGGCAGCACGACGCCGGTCCGCGCGCTCAGCAGCGGGCCGCTGGCGCTCGGGCGGTTCCCGTTCGACATCGCCGAGGCGAACGACGGCTACGAGGTGATCGGCGGCCAGCCGTGCACCGGGGTCTACGAGGGGACGCTGGAGGAGATCGGCGGCCGCACGCGCAGCGTCGACTTCGTCCTGACGATCCCCCAGATGGAGATCGACGTCACCCGCCAGCTGGGGTGAGCGCAACGAACGGGCACGTGTGGTGTTCTGCGGGGCGACCCATGGAACGCCGCCGTGCCACGTCTGCCGCGCTCGCGGCCCTCGCCGCGCTCGCCGCCGCCGCACCCGCGGCCGACGCCTCCACCGCCGGGGTGCAGGCCACGACGCTCACCGTCACCGGCTCGTCCGGGGAGCGCAACCGCCTCGCGGTCTCGCGCACCGGCAGCGAGCTGCGCATCACCGACGGCGGCGCGACGATCCGCGCGGGCGCCGGTTGCACGCTCTCCGGCCGCACCGTCCGCTGCGCCGCGGCGGGCGTGAGCGAGATCGTGCTCGACGCCGGCGACCGCGACGACCGCATCAGCATCGCGCGCCCGGTCGGCCTGCGCACGCGGCTGCGTGGCGGGAGCGGCAACGACGTGCTGTCCGGCGGCGGCGGGCCCGACGAGCTCGACGGCGGCGCCGGCCGCGACGTCGTCACCTACGAGGCGCGCACCGAGCCGCTCGCGATCACGATCGCCGACGGCGCCAACGACGGCGCGGCGGGGGAGGGCGACGACGTCCTCGCCGTCGAGCAGCTCGTCGGCGGCGCCGGCGCGGACGTGCTCACCGGCAGCGGCGCGGGGGAGCGGATCGAGGGCCGCGCGGGCAACGACCGCATCGACGGCCGCGGCGGCGGCGACGTGCTCGCCGGCGGGCTCGACGACGACACGCTGCTCGGCGGCGACGGCGACGACGTCTTCGCCGCCGCGTCGAGCCGCGACGGCGCCGACACGATGAGCGGCGGCAGCGGCGGTGACCGGGCCGACTACTCCGCGCGCGGCGTCCACGGCGTGGTCGCCGACCCCGACGGCCTCCCCGACGACGGCGAGCGCCCCGGTGGGCAGCTGAGCGCGGTCGGCCCGGTGCCGTCGATCGCGGCGCTCGCAGCACCGGAGAGCGACAACCTGATGCCCGACGTCGAGCACGTCCGCGGCACGAACGGCGACGACGTCCTGGCGGCAGGGCAGAACGCCGGGCGGCTCGACGGCCTGCGCGGCACCGACGTGCTGCGCGGCGGGCCTGGGCGCGACCGGCTCGACGGCGGCCAGGGCTTCGACCGGCTCCTCGCGCGCGACCGCACGCTCGACACCGTCATCTGCGGGAGCGAGGGGGATCGCGCGTTCGTCGACGGCAGCGACCGCCCAGGCGCCGACTGCGAGTCCAAGCTGACGAGCTTCGCGGTGACGCTCGCGCCGGTCCGCCGCACGGCGCAGGACGGCACGCTTCCCGTGCGCGTGAGCTGCCCGCCGCAGGCCGCCGTGCGCTGCGTCGGCGCCGTCCGCGTCGTCACGTTCCGCCGCCTCCGGACGCCCGGCGGCCGGCTGCGCTTCGCGACGCTTGGCGCCGCCCGCTTCAACGTCCCGGCGGGCACGGCGCTCGACGTCCCGGTGCGGCTCACCGAGTCCGGCCGGGCGACGCTCGGGCGGCTCGGCGGCGCGACGCGCGTGCGGCTCGCCGCGCGCGGGCGCGACGAGGCCGGCCAGGCCCGGCCGGCGGCGACGCGGTTCGTCCTGCGCAACGGCTGAGACGCAGCCAGGGTCGTACTGTCGGGCGGCGATGCCCGCTCCCTCCCCGCGCGACACGTTCATCACGATCTACGGCCGCAAGCCGGTGCTGGAGGCGCTGGCCGACCCGGGCGTGACGATCGACAAGGTGCTGCTGGCGACCACCGCGCGCGAGGCGTCGGCGCAGGCGATCCTCGACGCCGCGGCCGAGCGGGGGGTGCGGCTGGAGCGGCTCCCGCCCGAGCGCATCACGCGCATCTCGCGCAACGGCCGCCACGACCAGGGCGTCGTCGCGGACGTCGTGGCGCCCGCGATGCGCACGCTCCCCGACTACCTCGCGGACCTCGACGCCGGCGCGCGCGCGAGCGTGTTCGTGCTCGACGGCGTCACCAACCCGGCCAACGTCGGCATGACGCTGCGCACCGCGACAGCGGCGGGGCTGAGCGGCGTGGTGCTCCCGCGGCAGGGCGTGCCGGAGGTCGGGCCGCTCGTCATCAAGGCGTCCGCGGGCGTCGCGTACCGCGCGTCGATCCTCCGCGCGCCGACCGTCGTGGACGCGCTGACGCTGCTCGGCGAGGCCGGCTTCATGATCTTCGGGCTCGCGGGGGAGCAGGGCGAGCCGTACTTCGACGTCGAGGTCCCCGAGCGCGCGGCGTTCGTCCTCGGCGGCGAGACCTACGGCGTCTCGCCCGAGGCCGCGCAGTGGGTCCACCAGTGGCTGCACATCCCGATGGCGGGCGGCGTGGAGTCGCTCAACGTGGCGACGGCGTCCGCGGCGCTGGCGTTCGAGCTGGTTCGTCGCGCGCACGCAGGGTGAAACCCGCGCCGGATCCCGATGACGACCCCGCTACACTGGCCCATCCGTATGCCGAAGGTCAAGACGCACAGCGGAGCCAAGAAGCGGTTCAAGCTCACGGCGAAGGGCAAGGTCAAGGCGCGTCACGCGATGACCAGCCACATCCTGGGCAAGAAGTCGGCGAAGCGCAAGCGTCGACTCGGCCACGATTCCGTTCTGGTTCCCCACGACGCCGAGCGCGTCAAGAAGCTGCTGAACAAGGGCGTGAAGTAGTCCGATGACTCGTGTCAAGCGATCCGTCCACGCCAAGAAGAAGCGCCGCGAGACGCTCGAGCGCGCCAAGGGCTTCCGTGGCGACGCCAACTCGCACTACAAGAAGGCGAAGGAGGCCGTCCTCAAGGCCGACTCCTACGCGTACCGCGACCGCCGCAACCGCAAGCGCGACTTCCGCCGCCTGTGGATCACGCGCATCAACGCGGCCGCGCGCCTCAACGGCATGAGCTACTCGCAGTTCATCCACGGGGTCCAGGCCGCCGGCATCGAGCTGGACCGCAAGGTCCTCGCCGACATCGCCGTGCGCGACCCGGAGACGTTCGCCGGCATCGCCGAGGCCGCCAAGGCCGCGAACGAGCAGGCCAAGGCCGCCGCGTAGGGCGCCGCCTGCATCGAAGCTTGAGGAAGGGCGTCCCGCGGGGCGCCCTTCGTCGTTCATGATCACCTCGCCGCAGAACGAGAAGCTCAAGACGGTCCGCAGGCTCGCGCGGGCGCCGGAGAAGGCGCGCGACGTGGCCGGCGAAGGCCGCGCGCCGCGGTTCGCGGCGGAAGGCGAGGACCTCGTCGCCGCCGCGCGCGCCGCGGGGTGGGAGGCCGAGGACGTGCTCGTCGCCGCCGGCAGCGGGCTGGACGGCATCGAGGTCGAGCCGGAGCTCCTCGCGAAGGCCTCCGGGCTGGGAAGCGGGACGCGGGTCGTCGGCATCTACGCGCAGTGCTGGGCCGAGCAGCCCGCCGGCCCGCTGTGCGTCGCGCTCTTCGGGGTCGCCGACCCGGGCAACGTCGGCACGATCCTCCGCGGCGCGCTCGCGTTCGGCGCCGCGAGCGTCGCGCTCGGCCCCGGTTGCGCCGACCCGTTCGGCCCGAAGGCCGTCCGCGCCAGCATGGGCGCGATCTTCCACGTGCCGGTGTGCCGGGTGGAGGGTGTGGAGGACCTGCCGCGCCCGACCATCGCCCTGGCCGCGCGGGAGGGGGAGGCGCTGCGGGACGTGGGCGACGCGGCCGCCGGCACGATCCTCGTCGGCGCCGAGCGCGACGGGCTGCCCACCGCGGTGAAGGGCGCGGCCGACGTGGTGGCGCACATCCCGATCGCCGGCGCCAGCGAGAGCCTGAACGCCGCGATGGCGGCCACCGTCGCGCTGTACGAGATCTCCCGGAGATAGCGGCAACCCCCGCCGTGCGCTACAACTCCATGGAGAACCGTGCCGACCCGTCCCTTCCGATTCCGCCGATTCACGCCGACCCCCGGGGGGACGTTGGCCTGACGCGGCCATCTCCGACTCTCCTCGCGGGGCGCCATGACTGGGCGCCTCTTTTTTTGCCTTGAGCGACCACATCACCACCATCGACACGCTCCGCTCGGCCGCCGAGCAGGCGCTGGCGGCCGCCACCTCCTCGGAGGAGGTCGAGCGGGTCCGCGTCCAGTACCTGGGGCGCAAGGCCGAGCTGCCGAACCTGCTCCGCGGCGTCGCGCAGCTCGCCCCCGAGGTGCGCGGCACCGTCGGCCGCGCCGCCAACGAGGCCCGCAAGGCGCTCGAGGCGCTCGCCGACGACCGCGCGGCGACCCTCCAGGCGCAGGAGCTCGACACCAAGCTCGCCACCGACAGGGTCGACGTGACGCTGCCGGGCACCCCGCCGCAGCCCGTCGGCCGCCTCCACCTCCTGACCGCCACCCGGCGCGAGATCGAGGACGTGTTCCTCGGCCTCGGGTTCGACGTGATGGAGGGCCCGGAGGTCGACCTCGTCCACTACAACTTCGACGCGCTCAACCACGCGCCGACGCACCCGGCGCGGGCGTGGACCGACACGTTCTACGTCGACGACCAGCGCGTCCTGCGGACGCACACGTCGCCGATGCAGATCCGCGCGATGGAGCAGCATCCGCCGCCGCTCTACATCGTCGTCCCCGGCCGCGTCTACCGGCGCGACAGCGACGCGACGCACACGCCGCAGTTCCACCAGATCGAGGGCCTCGCGGTCGACGAGGACGTCACGCTGGCCGACCTCAAGGGGACGCTGCTGGCGTTCAGCCGCGCGATCTTCGGCGACGAGCGCGAGATCCGCCTGCGCCCGCACTTCTTCCCGTTCACCGAGCCCTCCGTCGAGGTCGACGTCTCCTGCTTCAACTGCAAGGACGGCTTCCTCAAGGACGGCTCCCGGTGCCCGGTCTGCCGCGGCGAGAGCTGGCTGGAGATCCTCGGCGCCGGCGAGGTCGACCCCAACGTCTTCGGGTACGTGCGCGAGCACGGGTACGACCCGGAGAAGGTGCAGGGCTTCGCGTTCGGCATGGGCATCGAGCGGATCGCGATGCTCAAGCACGGCGTGCCGGACCTGCGCCTCCTGTACGACAACGACGTGCGCTTCCTGGAGCAGTTCGGATGAAGGTCGGACTCGACTGGCTGTACGAGTACGCGGACGCGGGCCTGCCCGCGCGCGAGCTCGCGGACAAGCTGACCATGACCGGCACGATGGTGGAGGGCATCCACCGTCACGGCACCACGACGCCCGAGGGGTTCGTCGTCGGCAAGGTGCTGACGCGCGAGCAGCACCCGGACGCCGATCGGCTGAGCGTCTGCACGGTCGACGTCGGGGAGGCCGAGCCGGCCAACATCGTCTGCGGCGCGCCGAACGTCGACGCGGGCCAGACGGTCGCGGTCGTCCGGCCGGGCGCCCTGATGCCCGACGGCACGAAGATCAAGAAGGCCAAGCTCCGCGGCGTCCCGTCCGACGGGATGATCCTGTCCGAGCGCGAGCTCGGGCTGAGCGACGAGCACAAGGGCATCCTCGTGCTGGCCGAGGGCGACAGCCCCGACGGGCTCGTCCCGGGCACCCCGCTCACCGAGGTGCTGCCGATCGTCACCGACGTCCTCGAGTTCGAGATCACCCCGAACCGCCCGGACTGCCTCGGCGTCTACGGCATCGCGCGTGAGATCCACGCCACGACCGGCGCGGAGCTGCAGCCCGCGCCGTGGTCGGACGACCCCGGCTCCACCGGCCCGGTCGAGGGCGTGACGGTCGAGGTCGAGGTGCCGGAGCTGTGCCCGCGCTTCACCGCGCGCGTCTTCGAGGACGTCACGATCGGCGAGTCGCCGGCGTGGATGAAGGCCAAGCTCGCTGCCGCGGGCATCCGCTCGATCTCCAACGTCGTCGACATCACGAACTACGTGATGCTCCTGACCGGCCAGCCGCTGCACGCGTTCGACCTCGACCAGGTCGCCGGGCAGAAGCTCGTCGTGCGTGCCGCGCGCGAGGGCGAGACCATCGACACGCTCGACGGCCAGACGCGCACGCTGCTCGCGGGCGAGCTGGTCATCGACGACGCCGACGGCCCGACGTCGCTGGCGGGCGTCATGGGCGGCGCGCGATCGGAGGTCTCGGAGACCACGACGCGCGTCCTGATGGAGGTCGCGTCCTGGCACGCGCCGACGATCCAGCGCACGTCGAACCGGCTCGCGCTGCGCTCCGAGGCGTCCGGCCGCTTCGAGAAGGGCCTGTCGACCGGGCAGCCGATCGAGGCGCAGGCCGTCGCCACGCAGCTGATGATCGAGCTGTGCGGCGCGCGGGTCGTGCCCGGCACCGTCGACGTGCGCGCGCCCGGCGCGGGCGGTGCGGGGGAGGAGCTGACGCTCCGCCCCGAGCGCGTGGAGCAGCTGCTCGGCAAGCCGGTCCCGCGCGACGAGCAGGCCCGCATCCTCGCGTCGCTCGGGTTCGGCGTGACCGACACCGGCGACACGCTCGTCGTGGACGTCCC
Organism: Parviterribacter multiflagellatus; assembly: GCF_056863265.1. NCBI lineage: Bacteria > Bacillati > Actinomycetota > Thermoleophilia > Solirubrobacterales > Parviterribacteraceae > Parviterribacter > Parviterribacter multiflagellatus. The sequence goes on along the minus strand of NZ_JBXPIZ010000008.1, from coordinate 137,365 downwards.
GCACTTCCGCGCGATGGACGTCACGCGCGAGGCCGACCTCGTCGAGGAGGTCGCGCGCATCGACGGGCTCGACAACCTGCCCGCGACGCTCCCGTCCCGGCGGGGCGCGAGCGGCCGGCTGACCGTGCAGCAGCGCGGCCGGCGCCGGGCCGAGGACGTGCTCGTCGGCCGCGGCCTGCACGAGATCGTCGGCTGGTCGTTCACCGAGCCCGGCGTGGCCGATCGGCTGCGCCTCGCCGCCGACGACCCGCGCCGGCGCTTCGTCAAGCTCGCCAACCCGATGTCCGAGGACCAGTCGCACCTGCGCACGACGCTGCTCGGGTCGCTGCTCGACACGGCCAAGCACAACCTCGCGCGCGGCGCCGGCGACCTGCGGCTGTTCGAGAGCGGGACGATCTACCTCGCGCAGAACCCGGCCGACGACGCCGCGGGCCTGAGCGCGGACGGCGATCCGCTCACCAACGGCGCGGGGACGCACCACGACGGCCTGCCGCTCGAGCGCCACGCGCTCGGCGCGCTCCTGGTCGGGGCGACGCTGCCGGCGTCGTGGGGCGACACGAAGCCGAAGCCGTGGGACTTCTTCGCGGCGAAGGGCCTGGTCGGCGCGGTGCTCGACACGCTCCGGGTCACGTGGGACGTGCGGGCCGACGACGCGCCGCACCCGTTCCTGCACCCCGGCCGCAGCGCGCGCGTGTACGCGGGCGAGACGGAGCTGGGCTGGCTGGGCGAGCTGCACCCGCTCGTCGCGGCCGAGTGGGACGTCGAGGGCGCCGTCGCTGCGTTCGAGCTCGACCTGGGGCTCGTCGTGGACGCCGCCCCGGAGATCGCGCAGTTCTCCTCCATCCCGACGCACCCGTCGATCCACCAGGACCTCGCGGTGGTCGTCTCGGACGACGTGCCCTCGGCCGAGATCCTGGCGGTCGCGCGGGACAAGGGCGGCAAGCTGCTGCGCTCCGTCGAGGTCTTCGACGTCTACCGCGGCGAGCAGGTCGGCGCGGGCAACGTGTCGCTCGCGCTGCACCTCGAGTTCCGCGCGCCCGACCGCACGCTGACCGACGATGACATCCGCAAGCCCCTGACGAACATCACCGGCGGGCTCCAGGCGGCGTTCGGGGCCGAGCAGCGTGGCTGAGCACCCCGCGAAGCCGACCGTCATCGTGGCGGGCGCGTCCGGGTTCGCCGGCGCGCTCACGGCGCGGCTGCTCTGGCGGCACCCGGGCTTCGAGCTCGTCGGCGTCACCTCGCGCAGCGACGTCGGGCTGCGGCTCGACGAGCTGTACCCGCACCACCGGGTACCGCTCGTGATGGACGCGTTCGACCTGGAGACCCACGGCGACGTGGACGCGGCGGTCGTCGCGTACCCGCACGGCGCGGCGGCCGAGACGGTCGCGGCGCTGCACGAGCGCGGCGTGAAGGTCGTGGACCTGTCCGCCGACTTCCGCCTGCGCGACCCCGAGGTCTACGCGGAGTGGTACGGCGAGCACGGCGCGCCGGGCCTGTTCGGGCACAGCGTCTACGGGCTCCCAGAGATCTATCGCGAGAAGATCGCCGATGCTCATATCGTCGCCAACCCGGGCTGCTACCCGACCGCGGCGATCCTGGGGCTGGCGCCGCTCGCGCGGGCCGGGCTCATCGCCGACCTCGTCATCGACGCCAAGTCGGGCGTGTCCGGGGCGGGACGCGCGGCGACGCAGAAGACGCACTTCGTCACCGCCGACGAGAACATGAACCCGTACGGGATCGGCAAGCACCGGCACGCGCCGGAGATCGACCAGGAGCTCGGGCTGCTGGCGGGCGGCGATCCGATCACCTGCCTGTTCACGCCGCACCTGATCCCGCTCGACCAGGGCGAGCTGATCTCGGCGTACGTGACGCCGACCCGGCCCGTGGCGCAGGCCGAGCTGGACGAGCTGCTGCATGCCGCCTACGACGACGAGCCGTTCGTCGAGCTGGCCAAGGTCGGCCCGGGCGTGCGGGACGTGCGGGAGACGAACCTCTGCCGCATCCACGCGCACAGCGACGCGCGGACGGGGAAGCTCCTCGTCTTCAGCGTCATCGACAACCTGTGGAAGGGCACGGCCTCGCAGGCCGTGCAGAACCTGAACCTCATGTTCGGGAAGGACGAGACGGAGAGCCTGCTGTGACCGACGCCTTCACCTCGCGGTGGGTGGAGGCCCCACCGCACGTCCGCGAGGACGACGACCTCGGCCAGCTGCCGCAGGGCTTCCGCGCCGCGGGCGTCGCCGCCGGCATCAAGGAGTCCGACCCGCCGACGCTCGACCTCGGCCTGATCGTCGCCGACCCGCACGAGACGACGTCCGCCGCGAAGTTCACCCGCTCCGGCGTGCTGGCCGCGCCGGTGCAGGTGACCAAGGAGCGCACGACGCTCGGCGCGATCCGCGCGGTCGCGGCCAACTCCGGCAACGCGAACGCGGCGACCGGCCGCCCCGGGCTCGACGAGGCGGCGCGCATGCAGGGCGCGGCGTCGATGTGCTCCGGCGCGCCCACCGAGCAGGTCGCGGTCTGCTCGACCGGCGTCATCGGCGTCCAGCTCGACGGCCAGAAGGTGACGAAGGGCCTGCTCGCCGCCCGCGCGGAGCTGCGCGAGGACGGCGCGCTCGACTTCGCGGACGCGATCAAGACGACGGACGCGATCGACAAGCAGGCCGCCCTGTGGGTCGACCTGCCGTCCGGGACCGTCCGCCTCACCGCGCAGGCCAAGGGCGCGGGGATGATCCAGCCGAACTTCGCGACGATGCTCTGCTTCGTGCAGACCGACGCGGCGCTGTCGGCGGAGACGTGCGACCTGCTGCTCGGCGTCTGCGTCAAGCGCTCGTTCGACCGCATCTCCGTCGACGGGCAGCTGTCGACCAACGACACGGCGATCCTGCAGGCGAGCGGCGCGTCGGGCGTCGTGGTCGAGCCCGAGAGCGAGGACGAGCTGCGGTTCGGCGAGGCGCTCGACTACCTCCTGCGGCGGCTGGCGATCCTCATGGTGCGCGACGGCGAGGGCGCGCGGCGCGTCGCGCGGGTCGTGGTCCGCGGCGGCGTCCCCGAGGGCGTCGAGCGCGTCGCGCGCGAGATCGCGAACTCGCCGCTCGTCAAGACCGCGATCTACGGCGGCGACCCCAACTGGGGCCGCATCGCGCAGGCGGTCGGCGCGGCGCTGCCGGGCATGCACCCGCTCGTCTACGACATCCGGGTCGAGGGCGCGCTGGTGTGCAGCGGCGGGTTCGCGACCGGCACCGTCGCCGAGTTCACCGGCAACGAGATCGAGGTCGAGATCGCGCTGCCGGGCGACGGGGCGGAGACCGAGGTCTTCTTCTCCGACCTCGGGCACGAGTACATCACCATCAACGCGGACTACACGACATGAGAGATGTCCAGACCCTCCTCGAGGCGCTCCCCTACATCCGGGAGTTCCACGGGCGAACGGTGGTCATCAAGTACGGCGGCGCGGCGATGAACGACCCGCAGCTGCGCGAGGAGTTCGCGCGCGACGTCGTGCTCCTCAAGTACGTCGGCCTCGATCCGGTGATCGTCCACGGCGGCGGGCCGGAGATCACGAGCTACATGAAGCAGCTCGACATGCCGGTCGAGTTCGTCGGCGGCCTGCGCGTGTCCGACGCCAAGACCGTCGAGGTCGCGAAGATGGTGCTCGTCGGCAAGGTCAACAAGGACATCGTCGGCCGCATCAACCGCCAGGGCCAGCCGGCGGTCGGGCTCTCGGGCGACGACGGGATGCTGTTCCGCGCGTCGCGGATGGAGGCGCCCGGCGGCGAGGACATCGGGTTCGTCGGGAAGATCGAGCGCGTCGACGTGGACGTCATCCGCCACATCTCGCGCGACTACATCCCGGTGATCGCGTCGGTCGCGGCGGACCGGCAGGGCAACTCGTACAACGTCAACGCCGACGAGGCCGCGGGCGCGGTGGCGCGCGCGCTCGGCGCGTACAAGCTGATCTTCCTCACCGACGTGATCGGGTGGCTGGAGGACAAGGACGACCCGTCGTCGCTGGTGTCGGAGGCGGGCGCGAACCAGGTGGAGGCCGCGTTGGAGGACGTCGTGGGCGGGATGCGCCCGAAGCTGCAGGCGTGCGTGGACGCGATCCACGGCGGGGTGTCGTACGCGCACATCATCGACGGGCGCGTGCCGCACTCGCTCCTGCTCGAGCTGTTCACCAACGCCGGCGTCGGCACGAAGATCCGGCCGGCGTCGTGATGGCCGAGCCCGGGTCGCACCTCCTCTCCACGTACGCGCGGTTCCCCGTCACGTTCGAGCGCGGCTCGGGCGCGCGGCTGTGGGACGCCGACGGCAACGAGTACCTCGACTTCCTCACCGGCATCAGCGTCTCGTCGGTCGGGCACTGCCATCCGCAGGTCGTCGCGGCGATCCAGGAGCAGGCCGCGACGCTGATGCACGTCAGCAACCTGTACTTCAACGCGCCGATGGCGTCGCTGGCCGATCGGCTCGCGGAGTCGTCGCTGGGCGGCGGCGTGTTCTTCACGAACAGCGGCGCGGAGGCGGTCGAGGCGGCGCTGAAGCTCGCGCGCAAGGCCAAGCGCGGCGGCGACATCGTGGTGATCCAGGGCGGCTTCCACGGGCGCACGTACGGGGCGCTCAGCGCGACGCCGCAGGAGGCCAAGCAGGCGCCGTTCGCGCCGCTCGTGCCCGGGTTCGTCGTCGTGCCGCCGTCGGCCGAGGCGATCGCGGCGGCCGTCGGGCCCTCGACCGCCGCGGTGCTGTGCGAGGTCATCCGCGGCGAGTCCGGCGTCCATCCGCTGCCCGATGACGCGCTGCGGGCCGCGCGGGCGGCGTGCGACGAGCACGGCGCGGCGCTCATCTTCGACGAGATCCAGACCGGGCTTGCACGCACCGGCCGGATGTGGGCGTACGAGTGGTCGGGCGTCGTGCCGGACGCGATGACGACCGCGAAGGCGCTCGGCGGCGGCCTGCCGATCGGCGCGCTGATCACCGGCGAGCGCCTGCGCGACGTCCTCCAGCCCGGCGACCACGGCTCGACCTTCGCGGGCGGCGCGGTCGTCGCGGCGGCGGCGCACGCGGTCCTCGACATCCTCGCGGACGAGGCGCTCCACGCGCGCGTGAACGAGCTCGGCGAGCGCCTGCGCGAGGCGCTCCGCGAGGTGCCGAAGGTGACCGAGATCCGCGGTCTCGGCCTGATGGTCGGGTTCGACCTCGAGCCCGGCGCCGACGCGGTCGCCGCCGCCCGCGCGGCCCTCCTCGACGAGCGCCTCGTCATCAACGCGACCGGCCCGTCGACCCTCCGCATGCTCCCGCCGCTCCTCATCGACGAGTCCCACGTCGACGACGCGCTCACCCGCCTCACCCGCGTCCTGAGCGCCGTCTAGCATCGGGGCCACGCCGGAACGGGACCGGCGTGAACCACAACCGGAGGTCAGGGGATGAAGCGAGCCCTCGTGGCAGCGGCGATCGTGTGCGTGGCGGCGGGTGCGGCCGCGCCCGCGCAGGCGGAGGTGCGGAACGGGTCCGCGGGGGCCGGGTACAAGAAGCCCGCCGACCCGGACGTGCGGATCGTCAAGGCGACCGTCAGCTACGACACGGCCGGCAGGCTGCAGGGGGCGGTGACCGCCGCGGGGCAGCTCGAGGGCAAGCAGGTCAACGTCGTCTTCTACGCGGGCACGTACGACAAGGAGCGGGTCTGCAAGGACACGCCGCAGCAGCCGTTCGGCGCCGTCGGCGGCATCACCGGCACGTTCCAGTACCCGCCGGTCTTCGACCCGTCCTCGTTCATCCCCGCGAACATCCGGCTCGCCCAGCTCGGCGACCAGGTGCTGGGGGAGAGCGGCGTGCTCGGCGCGGCGTCCGGCGCCACCGCGTCGGTCACGGGCGACGTGCCGCTGTTCGCCAACCGGCCGTGGGACTGCGGGTGGGTGACGCTGCGCGACTCCAACATCGCGACGAGCGGCGACCAGACGCGCGACTTCCCGCTCGGCACGAAGGCGATCGCGCGCAACCGGCAGCTCCAGCAGCGCTCGATCAAGCGGTGCAAGACGCGCAAGACCGCGAGCGCCCGCACCGCCTGCCGCGCCAAGGCGCGCGAGCGCTACCCCGCCTAGACGACGGCGCTCGGCCGCGCGGGCGAGACGACCACGTCCACGTCCGCGTCGCCGAACGCGCCGTACAGCGCGGTCACCCCGTCGTCGCGGCCGAGCTTCATCTCGGCCGCGTGCAGCGGCAGCACGGAGAGGAAGCGCACCTCGCCGGCCAGCTCGGGCGAGCGCAGCGACTCGAACGCCGGCGGCATGTTGATCGCCGGCGCCACCAGCGCGCCGTTCATGCGTGTACCGGGGCCGAACGGCGCGTCGGTCTCCGCCCCCACGATGTGCCGCTCCCACAACCAGCCGCCGCCGGTGTGGGGGAACCGTGCGAGCTTCTTCAGCAGCCCGAGCGGCCAGAACGTCCGCGGATCCCGCAGCGCCTCGGTGTCGAGCGGCCACCGCGACGGCAGGCCGAGGAACAGCTCAGCGCGCTGGCACGTCGCGAACTCCTCCGGCGGGTGCATCCGGAAGGCCGCCATGCCGCACGTCACGACGACGCGGAACGGGCGCCGCTCGGTCGGCGCGACCACGAACAGGTCGATCGGGACGTGCGTCGTCTCGTGCTCGGCCACGATGCCCTCGACGGGGCCCAGGTGGCGGCGGAGGTGGTTCCCCACCGCTTCACGCAGGCGGGCGTCAACGGCATTCGCGCTCATGGTTCTAATGTTCGACGCCGCATGGCCGATTCCGACGCTCCGCGCATCTCCGCACACACCATCCCCGCTCCCGAGGCCAGCGAACGCATGGCCGCCCAGGCGACCGCCTCGTACGAGGCGCGCCCGGAGGAGGTCAACCGCGTCCTGCTCCTGTACTCGGGCGGGCTCGACACGAGCGTCATGCTCAAGTGGATCCAGGACGAGTACGACGCCGAGGTCGTCACGCTCACCGTCAACCTGGGCCAGCCGGGCGAGGACTACGAGGTCGTCGAGGGCAAGGCGCGCCAGCTCGGCGCGGTCGACACGTACGTCGTCGACGCGCGCGAGGAGTTCGCCAGCGACTTCATCGTGCCGGCCATCAAGGCCAACGCGATCTACGGCCTGCACTACCCGCTCTTCACCGCGCTCGGCCGCCCGCTGATCGCCAAGCTCGCCGTCGACTACGCGCGCAAGGCCGGCTGCGACACGATCGCGCACGGCTGCACCGGCAAGGGCAACGACCAGGTCCGCATCGAGGCGACGGTCGCGACGCTCGCGCCCGAGCTGAAGCTCATCGCGCCGGTCCGCTCGTGGTCGATGGGCCGCGACGAGGAGATCAAGTACGCGCGCGACAACGGCATCCCCGTCAAGGGCGGCGTCGAGGAGGCGCCGTACTCGATCGACGACAACCTCTGGGGCCGCTCGTCCGAGGGCAAGTGGATCGAGGACCTCTCGCACGCGCCCGAGGACGACGTCTTCCAGCTCGTCACGCGCCCCGAGGAGGCGCCGGACACGCCGGAGATCATCGAGATCGAGTTCGAGGCCGGCGTCCCGGTCGGGCTCAACGGCCAGCGCCTGCCGCTCGTCGAGCTGCTGGAGAGCGTCGCCGAGCTGGGCATGAAGCACGGCGTCGGCATCGTCGACCACATCGAGGACCGCATCGTCGGCCTCAAGGTGCGCGACATCTACGAGATCCCGGCCGCCGAGATCCTGCTCACCGCGCACGCGGAGCTCGAGAAGCTCGTCGGCACGATCCACCAGAACCAGTTCAAGCCGCAGCTGGACCGCCAGTGGGCGTACCTCGTCTACGCGGGCCTGTGGTGGGAGCCGCTGCGCGAGAACCTCGACGCGTACATGAACAGCGTCAACGAGTTCGTCACCGGCACGATCGGCCTCAAGCTCTACAAGGGCTCGGTCCGCGCCGTCACGCGCCAGTCGCCGCACGCGGTCTACGACGCGCAGCTGGCGACGTTCGCCGAGTCGGGCGGCCTGTTCTCGCAGCAGGCGTCGCCGGGCTTCATCGAGCTGTGGTCGCTGCAGTCCCGCATGGCGTGGCGGGTCCGCAACCAGCAGCGGTAGCCGTTCCGGAGGTCCTGACGGAACGCCTGCGGCTGCGGGCGTTCCGTCCCTCCGACCTCGACGCGTTCGCCGCGATGATGGCCGACCCCGAGGTCGCGTCGACCGTCGGCGGCGTGCAGTCGCGGGAGGACGCATGGCGGACGCTCGCGATGTTCGCCGGTGGGTGGTCGCTGTCCGGCTTCGGCCTGTGGGCCGTGGAGCGGCGGTCCGACGGCGCGTTCCTCGGCCGCGCCGGGCTGTGGGAGCCCGAGGGCTGGCCGGTGCTCGAGGTCGGCTGGGCCCTGGTGCGCTCGGCCTGGGGCCAGGGCTACGCGACGGAGGCGGGCCGGGCGGCGCTGGAGTGGGGGTTCACGACGCTGGGCGTGGCGCGGATCGGCTCGCTGATCGTGCCGTCGAACGTGCGGTCGATCGCGGTCGCCGAGCGGCTCGGGATGGCGCTGGAGGGCGAGACCGTCGTGCGGGGCACGCCGTGCCGCCTGTACGCGCGCGGACCCTTCGCGGAGTTTGGGGAAAATCCTCCCGCCTGATCGCCGGCAGGTGGACATACTGGGCGCGTGAACCCCGACAGCCGCCCTGAGCACCTCACGCCCGAGCGCGTGGAATGGGTGCCGTCGTCCCCCGAGCAGATCGAGGTCCGGGTGTCCGGCGCCTGGAACGGCCCGAGCGTGCCGCCGCGCACCGTGCTCGTCGTCGGGGCGCTGCGCATCGTCGGGGCCAACGAGCCGTCGACCCCGCCGGCGTGGGCGGCCGTCTTCCACGTGCCCGCCGAGGCGCGGGCCGCGGTCGAGGCCGGCGAGGCCGCGCTGGACGTCGACGGGACGCTGATCGCGCTCCCCGCGGGCGGGCCGGGGCGGATCGGTGGGGAGGAGCCGGAGGCCGAGGGTGGGACGCTCGTCGATCCCGCCGTGCTGGCCGAGCGCCGCGCGCGCCGGGCCGAGCTGGCGGAGAGGAGCGCGACCGACCGCGCCGCGACCGCCGAGCAGGCCGCGGAGACGCTGCGCGTGCAGCTCTCGCACCTGGAGGAGCGCCTGTCGCGCGCCGCGGGCGAGCGGGACGCGCTGGCCGCGCGGGTCGTCGACGCCGAGCGCCGGCTGCGGCTGGCCGAGCAGCGCGAGGAGGCCGAGCGGCGGCGCCGCTCCGAGCTGGAGGGCGAGGCCGCGGAGGCGCGCCGGCTGGCCGAGGACGAGCTGTCCGAGCTGCGCGAGCGGCTCGCGTCGGCGGTCGAGGTGACCGAGGCGCTGGAGCGCGAGCTGCACGTCGCCCGGCTGCGCCAGGAGGCTGCCGAGGCGGCAGCGACCCGGGTCGACGCGCGCCTGCGCGAGGCGCTGGGCCGCGTCGCGGAGCTGGAGGCGGGCACGCCGTCGAGCGCCGGTGAGGACGCCGCGCGCCAGCAGGTGCGCGCGCTGGAGGCGCGGCTGGCCGAGACGGAGGAGCGCCTGCGGCGCGAGGCCGCCGTGCTGTCGGACCGCCTGTCGCGCGTGGAGGCCGAGCGCGCCGCGCTGGAGCGACAGCTCGCCGAGCGGCCGGCGCCGGTCGCGGACACCGGGGCGGTCGACGAGCTGCGGTCGCAGCTCGCGGAGGCCGAATCCGCGCAGGAGGCGTTGCGCGCCCGGATGGACGACACCGCCGCGGTGAGCGAGGCGCTGGTACGCCGCGCGACCGAGGCGGAGGCCGAGGTCAAGCGGCTGCGCGGCGGGGCGGAGATCGCCGAGGCGGCGCGGGCGCGGCTCGAGGCGCGCGTGGAGGAGGCCGAGGCCGCGGCGGCCGAGGCGCGGGCGCAGCTCGACGTGACGGTGGCCGAGGCCGCGGAGCTGCGGCGTCGGCTGGCCGCGGCCCCGCCGGTCGTGGAGCCGGGCGCGCCGACCGAGCGCGAGCAGGCGCTGGTGCGGCAGGTCGCGACGCTGCAGGCCGATCTCTCCGCGCGTGCCGCGACGCAGTCGAAGGTGCAGCAGGCGATCGAGGTCGTGCGCACGGAGCTGGGGGAGATCCGCGCGCGCGTGGACGCTGGCCGCGCGGGGACGACGGCGCTGCGCGCGCAGCTCGCGGCTGCCGAGGCGCGCGGGGACGAGCTGGAGGCGTCGCTGTCCGAGGCGCGCGCGACGCTCGCGGACGCGCGGGTGGCGATCACCGACGCGCGCGAGGAGGCCGCCGGGCTGCGGGCGGCGCTCGAGGCCGAGCGGGCGACGCGGGCGGCGCTGGACGCGCGCGTGCGGGAGCTGACGGAGGAGGTCGAGGCGCTGAAGGCGGCGGCCGCCCCGGAGGTCGGCCCGGCTGAGGTCGAGGAGGCGCCGGTGTCACCTCCGCCGTCGTCGCCGGAGCCCGAGGCCGTGGCGCCGGCCGAGCCCGCACCCGCGCCCGCCGCGGCCCGGCCCGAGCCGCTCCCGCCCACCGGCGACCCCGCCATGGACCTGCTCCTCGCGGGCCTGCGCGACCAGATCGCGTCCGCGCGCGAGCAGCTCGCGTGGGACACCGTGCTGCCGCCGCGCGAGGAGGAGCTCGCGGCCGACGCCGAGCCCGGGGCGCCCGAGCTGACCGCGGGCGACCCGCACCGCGCCGACGACGACACGCACCGCCGCCTCCAGGAGATCGAGCGCGACCTGCGCGCCTCGCTCCCGACCCCCGAGCGCACGGTTCCCGCGCGCGAGGTGATCACGAGCCTGCAGGAGGCCGCAGAGCGCCTGCGGGCCGCGGCGGAGGCGGAGCTGACGCGGATCGAGGAGCCCGAGGCCCCGGCGGCCCCGTCGCCCGAGCCGGTCGCCGCGACGCCGGAGCCCGAGCCCGCGCCGGTCGGCGAGCCCGAGCCGGTCGCTGCCGCCCCGGAGCCGGAGCCGGAGCCGACGCCCGCGCCGCCGACGACATCGCTGCCGGCCCGCTCGCCCGCGATCAAGCATGAGACGCCGTGGCTCCGCACGGCGATCGAGCGTCTCGCGACCACCGACGCCAAGGCCGCCGCCGACGTCTTCACCGCCGCGCTGCCCGCGCAGGAGCGCCACGGCCTCGACATCGCGTACACGGTCTCCGCGCCGGAGCTGGGGACGGTCCGCGTCGGCGGCGGCCCCGTGGCGCCGCCCTCGCAGATCACCGGCGAGCTGACCACGCTGGCGCCGCTGGCCGCCGGCGGCGCGCCGTCGTGGCGCCCGGCCCGCGCGCTCACGATCGAAGGCGACCGCCGCGCGGTCAAGAAGCTCCTCAAGGCGCAGCGGGCGCCGGTCACGCTCGCGCAGCTCGCCGCCACCGACCCGCCGCCGCGCGCGCTCCTCCTCGCGCTCGCCGCCGCGGTCGACCCCACGTGGACGGCCGGCCACCGCTTCGGCGTGACGTACGAGATCGCCGGCGCGGGGGACGAGGTCACCTCGCTGACGGTCGTCGCGGACGACGGCAGGCCGCTGCTCGTGGCCGGCCCGGACGCGCCGTCTCACGCGAAGATCGCGCTCTCTGCGAAGACTTTGCATCAGCTTCTCGCAGGCTCTGCGGAGGGCGTCGAGGTCTCCGGCGACGCGCGTGCGGCGAAAGCCCTGCACGCATGGTTCGATCGGGCCCGCGGGGCCTCCGCGGGCTGACCTCGTGACCCCGCGTCACGACCCCGAAGCCGTCCGGACCCCCGCCTAACCTGCCTGCTCCTGATGTCCGCCGGTTGCTGCCACCTCCACGTCCATTCCGAGTACTCGCTGCTCGATGGCGCCGCCAAGATCGACGCCCTCGCCGCGCGCGCTGCCGAGTTCGGCCAGCCCGCCATCGCCCTGACGGACCACGGCGTGATGAACGGCGCCGTCGAGCTCCAGAAGGCTGCCAAGAAGCACGGCATCAAGCCGATCATCGGCTGCGAGATCTACCTCACGGACGACCACGAGAAGGCGCGGACGGAGAAGGTCGAGCGCAACCACCTCACGCTCGTCGCCGAGACGGACGAGGGCTACCGCAACCTGGTCAAGCTCTCCAGCCTCGGCTTCCTCGAGGGGCTCAACCGCGGCAAGCCGACGGTCGACCTCGGGCAGATCGCGCAGCACTCGAAGGGCATCATCGCGATGTCCGGCTGCCTCGCCTCGCGCCTGTGCACGCGGCTCGTGCGCGACGACTACGACGCGGCCCGCGCGCACGCGGACGACCTGCTCAACGTCTTCGGCCACGACAACGTCTTCTTCGAGGTCCAGAAGAACGGCATCGCCGACCAGGACAAGGCCAACGCGGGCATCGTGAAGATCGCGCGCGAGGTCGGCCGGCCGCTGGTCGCCGCGGGCGACATCCACTACCTGCGCCGCGAGGACTATCACCACCACACGGCGCTGCTGTGCGTGCAGACGAAGTCCACGCTCGCGGCGCCGAAGATGACCTTCGACACCAACGAGTTCTACCTGCGCTCCAACGAGGAGATGGCGGAGAAGTTCGCGGAGTGGCCGGAGGCGCTGGAGTCCACGCTGGTCATCGCCGAGCGGTGCAACACGGAGATCGAGCTCGGCCGCCAGCTCATCCCGAAGTACCCGACGCCGAACGGCGAGCCCGAGCGCGAGTACCTGCGCCAGCTCGTCCTCGACGGTCTGCACCGCCGCTACGGCAACCCGGCCCCGGCCGAGGCCGTCGAGCGGATGGAGTACGAGCTCGGCGTCATCGAGAAGATGGGCTTCTCGGCCTACTTCCTCATCGTCTGGGACTTCGTCAAGTACTCGAAGGAGAACGGCATTGCCGTCGGCCCGGGTCGTGGCTCGGCCGCCGGCTCGCTCGTCGCGTACTGCCTCAACATCACCGACGTCGACCCGCTCCGGTACGACCTGCTCTTCGAGCGGTTCCTCAACCCCGAGCGCGTGTCGATGCCGGACATCGACATCGACTTCTCCGTCCGCGGCCGCGAGCGCGTCATGCGCTACGTCAAGGACAAGTACGGCGAGGGCGCGGTCGCGCAGATCATCACCTTCGGCAAGATGTTCCCGCGCGCGGCGACGCGCGACGCGGCGCGCGTGCTCGGCCACGACTACGGCGCGGGGGACCGGCTGGCGAAGCTGATCCCGGATCCGATCATGGGTCGCCCGCCGTCGTTCGACGACTGCCTGCAGGAGGGCGAGGACCTCCGCAAGGCCTACGACGAGGATCCTGTCGCCAAGCAGATCGTCGACGTGGCGAAGGGCCTCGAGGGCATCGTCCGCAACTCGTCGATCCACGCCGCCGCGGTCGTCATCTCCGACCGGCAGCTCACCGACCTGGTGCCGCTGCAGCTCGCCGAGGCCGGGACGGACGAGAACGGCAACAAGACGTTCCGCACGGTGACGCAGTTCTCGATGAAGCCCGTCGAGGAGCTCGGCCTCCTCAAGATGGACTTCCTGGGCCTGCGCAACCTCGACGTCATCGAGGACGCGCTGGACATCATCGCCCGCTCGACCGGCGAGCGTCCCGACATGGCGACGCTGCCGCTCGACGACAAGAAGACGTACGAGATGCTCGCCCGGGGCGACTCGGTCGGCGTGTTCCAGTTCGAGTCCGAGGGCATGCAGGAGGCCCTGCGGAAGGTCAAGCCGACCGAGCTCGACGACCTCATCGCCCTCAACGCGCTCTACCGCCCGGGCGCCATGGACCAGATCCCGACGTACGCGCGCGGCAAGCGCGACCCGGAGTCGGTCCAGATCCCGGATCCGCGGCTGGAGCCGATCATCGGTCCGACGTACGGGGTCATCCTGTACCAGGAGCAGGCGATGCTCATCTCCAAGGACCTCGCGGGGTTCACCGGCGCGCAGGCGGACGACCTCCGCAAGGCGATCGGCAAGAAGAACCGCGAGGCGATGGCGAAGCTCAAGCCGCTGTTCTTCGAGGGCTGCCGCAAGTCGGGCACCAACGAGGCGCTGATCGAGCAGATCTGGGCGACCAACGAGAAGTCCGCCGACTACTCGTTCAACAAGTCCCACGCCGCCTGCTACGCGCTCGTGGCCTACCGCACGGCCTGGCTGAAGGCGAACTACCCGGCCGAGTACATGGCCGCGCTGATCTCGTCGGTCATGGACACGAAGGACAAGGTCCCGTTCTTCGTCGCCCAGACCGAGTCGATGGGCATCGAGATCCTGCCGCCCGACGTCAACCTGTCCGACCACGACTTCGTCGTCGTCGAGGGCAACATCCGGTTCGGGCTCGACGCCGTCAAGGGCGTCGGCTACGCCGCGGTGGAGGCCATCAAGCGCGCCCGCGAGGAGGGCGGCCCGTTCGAGTCGATCTGGGACTTCTGCGCCCGCGTCGACACGCGCGCGGTCAACCGGCGGTCCATCGAGGCGCTCATCAAGTGCGGCGCCTTCGGGTCGACCGGCGCCTCGCGCAAGGGCATGCTCGCGGTGCTCGAGCAGGCGCAGGCCGCCGGGCAGAAGCAGCAGCAGGACGCCGAGATCGGCCAGGGCTCGATCTTCGACATGTTCGACGCCGGCGGCGGGGGAGAGGCCGCGAACGCGTTCGCTGCGCCCGCGCACCCGCCCATCCCGTCGGAGGAGTTCGAGAAGCCCGAGCTGCTCGCGATGGAGAAGGAGTCGATCGGCGTCTTCATCTCCGCGCACCCGCTCAAGGACGTGCGCGAGGCGCTGCGCGTCACGGTCGACGCGCCGCTCGCCGAGCTCTCCTCGTGGAAGGACGGCGACTGGGTCACCGCCGGCGGCATCATCACCGCCGCGAAGAAGATCCGGACGAAGAAGGGCGACTACATGATGTTCGCCACCCTCGACGACCTCGAGGGCACGTGCGAGATCCTGGTCTTCGGCAACGCGCTGGAGCAGTACGCGGGCGCGCTGGACGTGGACGAGGTCATCACCGTCCGCGGCCGCGTCGACCACAAGGACGCGAACAAGACCTGCATCGTCGTCCAGTCGGTGACGAAGTTCGAGCCGACCGAGGAGGAGGTCGAGGCGGCGAAGGAGCAGGTCGCGAAGATGCGCGTCGGCCCCGAGCCGTGCTGGATCCGCGTCCGGCCCGCGCTCCTGCCGCCGTCGTTCAACGCCGACCTGCGCGAGCTGCTGGAGAACTTCCCCGGCGACTCGCCCGTCGTGGTCGACTTCCACGGCGACGGCCGGCGCACGACGCTCCGCCTCCCGGCGTCGGTCAAGGTCGCGTACAACGCCTCGCTCCGCGCCGAGCTCCTCCACCTCATGGGCCCGGCCGCCATCACGACGAACGGCAACGGCAACGGCGACCACGCCGCCGCCGATCCGGACGGCGCGGCGATCACCGCCACCGCCAGCGCCCCCGAGCCCACCCCCGCCGCGGCCTAGCCGCGGCGGCGGCCGTCGTCCGCCGCCTCCCCAGTTAAGTGGAACAGGGGTGGACCGGTGTCGTATGGACGGGTTGACGTCGGTTCAGTGAAGTGGCGCGCTTGCTGAAGCTCGTCGCCCCGCTCTCGCTGCTGCTGACGTCGGCCGTGCTGCCGGCGGTCGCCCACGCCTCCGCGACCGTCGGCGTGCAGGGCACGACGCTCACCGTCACCAGCACCGCCGTCGAGGAGAACACGATCGGCGTGGCGCGCAGCGGCGGCGACGTGGTCGTCGCCGAGCTCAACCCGCTCATCGACCAGCTGACGCTCGCCGGCGGCGCCGGGCCGTGCACGCTGTCGGGGCCGAGCGAGGTGCGCTGCCCGGGCGGCGCGGTGACCGCGCTCGAGGTGCGGCTGGGCCCGGGGGACGACGCGCTCGACGCGCTCGGCTTCGACCTCCCGCTCCGCGTGCACGGCGAGGACGGCCGGGACGCGGTCACGGCGGGCTACGGCACCGACCGCCTCGACGGCGGCCCGGGTGACGACGACCTCTCCGGCGAGCACGGCGGCGACACGCTCGACGGCGGCCCGGGCCGCGACTACCTCGACGGCGGCGGCGACCGCGACAAGCTGCTCAGCGACGACGGCGAGGCCGACAAGATGCTCGTCTGCGGGGCCGGCGACGACGACCTCGACGACGACCCGCTCGACCCCTTCGCCCTCGGCTGCGAGGCGATCGCGCCGCGGCCGTTCACGGTCACGATCGATGGCGGCCCGTTCACCGACCAGGGTCTGCTCGTCGCGCGCCACGACGGGATCTCGATCGGCAACGAGCCGCCGACGTCGACGCTCACGTGGATCCGCTGCGGCGCCGGCGGGTGCGTCGAGGAGCCGGCGCAGGGCGACATCGTCAGCCGCCTGCTGACCTCCGCCGATGCCGGCAGCACGTTCGCCGCGGTCGTGACGGTCACCAACCGCGCCGGCAGCGCGACCGCCCGTTCAGCGACGACGCCGACGATCGCCGCGTCGCCGCCCATCCTCATCCCGGGTCCGCCGACCCGGCGTCCGGAGCCGGCCCTGGCCTCGGACGCGCAGGTCAAGCGTGCGCTGAGCGCGGGCCTTCGCAGGCTCGCCGGCCGCGACATCCGGCGGGCCGCGCGGCGCGGCGTCCTGACGATCCCGCTCACGCTGCCGTTCAGCGGCACCGCCCGGGCGACGCTCACCGTCCCGGCCGCGACCGCGCGCCGCCACGGCCTGAAGGTACGCGGCGGCAAGGCGGTCGTGCTCGGCACCGGCGCCGCGAGCGGCATCCGCGGCCAGCAGGTCGAGCTCCGCGTCCGCCTCACCGCCCGCGGCCGCACGCTGCTGCGCCGCGCCAAGCGCCTGCGCATCGACGCCGGGCTGCAGCTCACGCCTTCCGACGGCTCCGCTACGCGCGCGTTCCGGGGTCGCGACGCCTTCACGCTCCGCCGCCGGTAGCCGCGGACGCGCGCGGGGCGGAGGGTCGTCCGCCCCGCGCACGCCCGCGGCACCGGAAGCGGCCCCGCCGCGCCGCCAGGAGGAGCGGGCGGCACGGCGGGGCGCAGGTCCTCAGGTCGTCGCGGTGACCTTGTTGAGGCCTGCAGGCTGATCGGGGTCGGCGCCGCGCGCGCGGGCGACGGCGAGGGAGAGCTGCTGGAGCCGGATCGCGTGCACGAGCGGCCGCAGGTGCTCGGGCAGGTTGCCCGGGACGGGCACGACGCCGGCCTGCCCGGCGAGCGGCTCGCCGATCACCCACGGCGCGCCCGGGCCCGCGGCCAGCCGCTCCACGAGCGACGCCGCGTCGTCCGACACCGGCCCCGGCGCGTGGTGGACGAGGACCGGATGGCCGGTCTCGGCGAGCGCGATCGGCCCGTGCCGCACGTCGACCGTCGACCACGCGAGGTGCGCAGTCGCGGTCGTCTCGATGAGCTTGAGCGCCGCCTCCCGCGCGATGGGGAGGAGGACCCCGCGCCCGACGTGGATCGCGATCTCGGCGGGCGCCAGCCACGTCGCCGCCTCCTCGACCGCCTCCGGCGTCGCGACGGCCGCGGCGATCGCGTCGACCACCGCGGTGGCCGGCACGGCGAAGCGGCCGGGCCACCCCTCGCCGCTCTCCAGCTCCGCCGCCAGCAGCGCGAAGGCCAGCAGCGTCGCGGTGAACGTCTTCGTCGCCGGCACCGCGCGCTCGACCCCCGCCTCCAGCGGCACGCACAGCGCGGCGGCGTCGGCCAGCGGCGACGACGGATCGTTCGTGACCGCCACCGTCACCGCGCCGCCGGCCCGCTGAGCCTCGAGCGCCGACACGATCTCCGGCGTGCGGCCCGACTGCGACACCGCGATCGCCAGCACGCCCTCCAGCGACGGCGCCGCGCCGTAGCGCGTCACGAGCGACGGCGCCGTCGACCACGCGGGGACGCCGAGCGCCTGCTCCAGCAGGTAGCGCCCGTACGCGGCGGCGTGGTCGGACGAGCCGCGGGCGGTCAGCGCCACGCCGCGCAGGCCGGCGGGCGCCGCCGCGGCGACCAGCGCCCGCAGCGGCCTCGCCCAGCCGGCAACGCCGTCGAGCTGCGCCGCGACCACGCGCGGCGCCTCGGCGATCTCGGACGCCATCGTGGCGCCCAGCGGCCCGGCCACGGCCGGCGGCCCTAGCCCTGCATCGCGGCCTGGAACGACGGCAGCTGCCGCTGCTGCGCCTCCAGCATCCGCTCGCGGTACACGCCGTAGACCTGGTCGGTGTCGGTGAGCGTGACGCCCGGCACCGTCGGCGAGGCGAACGTCGGCAGCTCGACGCCGCGTGCCGCCAGCTCAGTGGCGGTGCGCGCGATCAACTCGTGCGTGAGCGCCATCGCGAGCACCGTGGACGAGCCCGCGACCGGGCGCGACCACCCGTCGACCGGCACGATCGCGTCCTCGACCGGCGCGCCGGTGTCGATCACGATGTCGGCGACGTCGGGCAGGCGGTTGCCGGACGAGTGCGACGCCTTCTGGTCGAGCATCTTCGCGCACGTGACCGCGACGACCGTCACGCCCCGCTCCTTGCAGTACATCGCCGTCTCGATGCCCGCGGCGTTGCGGCCCGAGTGCGAGTAGACGATGATCGCGTCGCCCTCGTTGATGGGCTGATGGGCGAGGAACTTGTCGACGTAGCCCTCGGTGCGCTCGAGCCACAGCAGCTCGCGCACGCCGCCCGCGCCGAGCACGTTGTGCCACATCACGCGCGGGTCGGTGAGCGGGTTGAGGCCGATGAAGCTCCCGTAGCGCGGGAACGCCTCCTGCGTCGGCAGCACCGAGTGCCCGGAGCCGTAGAGGTGGACGAGCCCGCCGTCGGCGAGCGTCGACGCGAACACCGCCGCCGCCTCCTCCAGCGCCTCGGCGTTGGTCTGCTCGGCCTGCTGCAGGAGCGCGATGAGGCGGGGGAGGTAGAGGTCAGCCATGTGGGGTGGGTCCTTTCGTGTGAACAAGAAGCGTCAGAAGCTGCGCAGGACGGAGCGGATCTCGTAGCGATCGCCGCGCATGGTGGAACGGGTGAACTCGAACGGGCCCTCGGCGTCCACGGTCGTCCGCTCGACGACGAAGACGGGGGAGCCGGGCGCGATCTCGAGCAGCTCCGCGTCGGCCTCCGTGGCGGAGTCGACGCGGTAGACCTCCGCGGCCTCGCGCGGCGTGATGCCGTGCCGGTCGCGCAGGACGTCGTACAGGGAGGTGTCCTCGTCGGTCAGCGCCAGGTCGCGCGCGCGGTCCATCCGGATGTGCGCGGTCTGCACGCCGACGGGGGAGCCGTCGCCCGTCCGCAGCCGCCGCAGCCGGTGGACCTCGACGCCCTCGACGATGTCGAGCGCGGCGGCCACCTCGGGCGAGGCGGGCACGACGGTCGCGTCGAGCAGCCGGGTGCCGGGGACGAAGCCCAGTCGCTGGATCTCGTGGGTGAACGAGATGAGCCCGGTCGCGCCCGCGACCATCCGCGCGTCGCGCACGAACGTGCCGCGGCCCTGGTCGCGCCGCAGCAGGCCCTCGGTCTCCAGCCGCTGGACGGCGTGGCGGACGGTGATGCGCGAGACGCCGAACGTGTCGCACAGGACGTCCTCGGGCGGGATCTGCGAGCCCGGCCGCCAGGCGCCGGACGAGATCCGGTCCCGCAGGGCCTCCGCGAGCTGGTGCCACAGCGGCTCCGGCCGCGAGCGGTCCAGCGGCCGCAGGTCGCTCGTGTCCGTCATCTCGGTCACCCCCTGACCTCCCACCAGACGGCGCCGCTTCGTGCGGCGACCAGTGCTCCGACGATCCCCGCGCGCGGGCCGAACGCCCCCGCGCGCACCGGCACGCCGCGCAGGTGCGCCGGCACCCGCGCGTCGATGCCCTCCGACACCAGCGGCCCGAGCACGTCCACGGCCGCGGCGACGCCGCCGGCGAGCAGGACGACCTCGGGGTCGAGCAGCGCGATCGCGCCCGACACCGTCGTGGCCAGTGCGGTCGCAACGCCGGCGAGCGCGTCCCGCGCCGCCACGTCACCACGTCGGGCCGCGTCGATCAACCCGCGTCCGTCACGGATCTGCGGAAGCTTCGTCGCGAGATCGTCGAGCGCGGCGCCGGACGCCTGCCGCTCGAGCCACCCGAGCCGCGGGTGCGCGACGTCGTCCACGTCGGCCGACGCCCACCCGAACGACACCGCGCCGCCGTGGGCGCCCCGCGCGATCCGCCCCTCGCACAGCACGGCGGACCCGATGCCGGTCCCGACCGCGAGCAGGAGCGCGTCGCGCGTGCCGCGCGCCGCGCCGTGGGTGACCTCGGCCAGCAGCGCGAGGTGCGCGTCGTTGGCCACGACGACCCGGGCGCCCGGCACCGCGGGCGCCAGCGCGGACGCGAGGTCCACGCCGTCGAGGAACGGCAGGTTCGGCACCCAGCGGCAGCGGGTGCCGTCGACGAGCCCGGGGATGGTGATGCCGACGCCGGCGATGGGAGAACCCTCTACTTGCGAGGCGTGCAGCGCAACCCTCTCGACCAGCTCGGCGACCGACGCCGGGGCCGCCTCGTCCGCGACGACCACCGGCGCGGTGACCGCGTCCGCGAACTCCGCCGACGCCCACGCCGCCCGCAGCGACGTGCCGCCGAGGTCGATGCCCAGCAGCGCGCTCATCCCGACAGCCCCGTGCGCGCCATCGTGTTCACGAAGAAGCGCTGGAGGAAGACGAACAGGATCAGCGGCGGCAGCACCGCCAGCGTCGCGCCGGCCATCACCAGCGGCGTGTTCTCCGCCGACCCGGTGTAGGTCAGCAGCCGCGCCAGCGACAGCACGATCGGCGCGCTCTCCTCGTTCCCCTGCAGGACCGTCAGCGGCCACAGGTACGAGTTCCAGTGGTAGACGAACGCGAACAGCGCGAGCGCCGCCATCGCCGGCACCACGGTCGGCGCGACGATGCGGAACACGATCCTCAGCTCCGACGCGCCGTCCAGCCGTGCGGCCTCGATCAGCTCGTCCGGCACCCCGGCGATGAACTGCCGCATGAGGAAGATGCCGAACGCGTTGGCGAGGTTCGGGACGATCACGCCCGTCAGCGACGCGTCCAGCGAGAGCTCGCCGACGATCCGGTACAGCGGGATGAGCGTCACGATCGGCGGCAGGAACATCGTCGCCACCAGCAGCGCGAACAACGCGTTCTTGCCGCGGAACCGGTACTTGGCGAAGACGTAGCCGGCGAGCAGCGACGTGACGAGGATCCCGGCCGTCGTGATCCCCGCGATGAGCGCCGAGTTCATGAACGAGCGGCCGACGTCGATGACGTCCGCCACGCCGGTGTACGCGTCCAGCGACGGCGAGCCCGGCACCCAGACGGGCGGGGTCTGCAGCGTCTCGTCGGCGGTCTTCAGCGACGTCAGCACCATCCACAGGACGGGGAACGCCGCGACGACGCACGACACCAGGACGAACGAGTAGGCGAGGCCGCGGCGGCCCAGGCGGACGAAGGTCACTGGTCGTCCCCCCGGCGGGCGAGCGCGAACACGAAGGTCACGACGACCATCAGCGCGAGCAGCAGCGTGACGGCCATCGCCGATGCGAGACCGCCCTGCGAGCGCTCGATCCCGACCTCGCGGATGTGGTACGTGAGCACGTTGGTGGAGCCGACGGGGCCGCCCTGGGTGATGGCGGCGACCGGCTCGAAGACCTGGATCGCGTTGATGAGCGCGATGACGACGCAGAAGAGCAGCGTCCGGCGCAGCAGCGGGATCGTGATCCGGAAGAGGAGCCGCACGTGGCGCGCGCCGTCCAGCGCGGCGGCCTCGTAGACGGACGCGGGGATCTGCGTCAGGCCCGCGACGACGAGCACGGTGAAGTAGCCGAGCTGCTGCCACACGTTGAGCAGCACGAGCGACACCAGCGCGCTGCTCGTGTCCGACAGCCACGGCTGGGGGTCGATCCCGAACCACCCGAGCGCCTGGTTGAGCGGTCCCTCGGTGGGCGAGTACAGCTTCGACCACACGATCGCGACGGCGATCATCGGCACCGTGTAGGTCGAGAAGAGGATCGTGCGCAGCGCCGTCGTCCCGCGCAGCGTCGCGCGCTGGATGAGGATGCCGAACAGCACGGAGAGCGGCAGGATCAGGACGATCGACAGGCCCGCGTACACGAAGGTGTTGCGCAGCGCCTGGCGGAAGTCGCGGCCGACCGAGCCGGCCTCGAAGAGCCGCTGGAAGTTGTCGAGCCCGACCCACTCGGCCTCGCCGAACGGGGTCGCGGTCGACCACTTGTGCAGCGACAGCCAGACGGTGAGGGCGATCGGCAGCAGGACGAAGACCACGATCAGCCCGACGCTGGGCGCCAAGAAGAGCGTGGTCCACCAGCGCTGTCGCGAGATGGCCATGGGTGGGGAGCCGGCGGCGAGAGCGAGCGGGGCCGACGTGAGCCCCGCTCGCTGGGTCGCTCAGATCAGCCGGCGCTCTCCAGGATCGAGTCGCCGTCCTCCTGGGCGCGCTGCTGCGCGTCCGCGGCGCTCATCTGGCCCGCCTGCAGGGCCTCGAGCGTCTTCTGGAGGCCGTCGGTGAACTCGGCGCCGCCGACCACGATCGGGAACGGCTTCGCCTGCGGGAGCATGTCGACGTAGGCCTTGAGGAACGGCCGGTCGAGGTCCTTCGCGTACGCCTCGATGTCCGACGTGCGCGACGGCAGGATGCCCATCGACTGGAGGAGGTCGGCCATCGCCGAGGCGCCGTCCTTGCCGGAGTCCGGCGAGTTGAGGTACTGGAGGAACTTCCAGGCCTCGGCCTGCTCGCGCTCGCTCGCCTTGCCGTTGACGATCGACAGCCACGAGTAGGAGATCGGGGCGGGCTCGGTGCCGCTCGGGCCGACCGGGATGGGCGCGGTGGCGACGTCGTCGAACTTGCCCTTCATGCCGGCCTTCAGCGCCGACTCCCACCAGTTGGCCATGATGATCATCGCCGTCTTGCCCGACACGAAGTTGTCGAGGTACGGGCCGGTGGTGTTCGCGTCGGCCTGGCTCATCTGGGCGCTCGTGACCTTGTCCTTCACGAGCCGCTCGACGAGCTCGAACGTCTCCTTCGCCTGCGGCGTGTCGAGCGTCGTCTTGCCGTCGGTGATGAGCGCACCGCCGTTGGAGCCCAGCAGCGACGCCCACGGGTGGACGACGCCGGAGTTCCACGACGAGATCATCCCGAAGCCCTGCTGGGTGATCCGGTCGCCGTCGCGCTTGGTCAGCTTCTGCGCGGCGGCCACGAGCTCGTCCCACGTCTTGGGCGGCTCGGCGACCCCGGCCTCCTCGAAGAGACGCTTGTTGTAGTTGAGCGCGTAGAGGTCGACCTCGTTCGGGATGCCGTACGGCTTGCCGTCGACGCTCGCCGCGCCGACGAGGTTCTCCGGCCACGCGGACTGCAGCTCGGTGCCGACCTCGGCCGGCGCCTCGGCGACCACGCCGTCACGCACGAGCTCGGGCAGCCACAGGTCGTAGATCGACGCCATCGTCGCGCCGTTGTCGCTGCCGGCCGACGACTGGAGCGTCGTGCGCAGGTCCGCGAACGGGACGGCCTTGACCTTGACCGTGACGTTCGGGTTCTGCGTCTTGTAGTCGGCGGCGACGGCCTCGAGCTGCTTGACCGTCTCCGGCGCCCAGTGGGTGAGGAACGTCAGCTCGACCGGGCCCGAGCCGCTGGCCGCGGCGCCCTCGCCGCCGTCGTCGTTGTCGTCGCCCCCACAGGCGCTGAGCGCCAGGGCGCTGATGGCCGCGCCAACGGCCAGCCATCGCGTCGTCTTGAACATCGGGTGCTTCCCCCTCCTTCGGTGTGCCCTGCCGCTTGGTCCCTCGCTGCGGTCCGGGCCCGCTCGATAGGGAATACCAATATGACGTTATAATGAATTGCATGCGGTCGACGTTCTGTCAACCGGAGCGGGCGTGACCAGCCTCTGGAGCGCGAGGACCCTCCTGCGTGCCGGCTTCGTGCCGGCCGCCGTCGTTCTGGGCCCGGACGGGACGATCGCCGCCGTGCACGAGCGCGCAGAGCCGGCGCCCGGAGACACCGTGCTGGACGAAGGCGTCCTGTCCGCCGGAATGGTCGACCTCCAGCTCAACGGCTGCGCGGGCGTCGACCTGGCGTCGGCCGACGCCGACGGGTGGGGGCGGGCCGCCGCGCACCAGGCCGCGCACGGCGTCACCGCGTTCTGCCCGACGTTCATCACCGCGCCGCTGGAGCGGCTGCTCGCGCTCGCCGGCGAGGCAACGCACGCGGCCTCGCTGCTCGCCGGGTGCCCGGTCGCCCAGCCGCTCGGCGCGCACCTCGAAGGTCCGTTCCTGGCGCCGGGCCGCGCCGGCGCGCACCCGCCGGACGCGATGCGCGAGCCCACGCCGGGGGCCATCGACGCCGTGCTGGAGGCGCGGGACGACGTCGCGCTCGTGACGCTCGCGCCCGAGCTGCCCGGCGCCCGCGACGCGATCGCGCGGCTCGCCCACGCCGGCATCCGCGTCTCGCTCGGGCACACCGACGCGACCGCCGCGCGCATCGCCGACGCCGCGGCGGCCGGGGCGACGCTCGTCACCCACCTCTTCAACGCGCAGCGCCCGCTGCACCACCGCGAGCCGGGCGTGCCGGGCCGGGCGCTGGTCGACCCGCGCCTCGTCTGCGGGCTGATCGCCGACCTGCACCACGTCGCGCCGGACGTGATCCGCGTGGCGTTCGCGGCCGCGGGGCCGGGTCGCATCGCGCTGGTCTCCGACGCGGTCGCCGCCGCCGGGATGGCGCCGGGCCCGTTCCACCACGGGCCGCTGACCGCGTACGCGCACGCCGACGGGCCTCCGCGGCTGGCCGACGGGACGCTCGCGGGCTCGGCGCTCCACCTCGACGAGGCGGTGCGCAACGTGATCGGGCTCGGCATCCCCGCCGACACCGCGCTGCGTGCGGCGACGTCCGTGCCCGCGGCTGCGCTCGGCGATGCCACGCGGGGCGAGATCGTGTCCGGCCGGCGCGCCGACCTCGTGTGGTGGGACGACGACTTCGAGGTCCGCGCGACGTGGGTCGCGGGCCTGCAGGCAGCAGCATGAACAGGAGGAGGAGCTGATGGCCGACATCGCCTTCGAGGGCGTGACCAAGCGCTATCCGGACGGCACGGTCGCCGTGCGGGACCTGGACCTCACGGTCGCCGACGGCGAGCTCGTGATCCTCGTCGGGCCGTCCGGCTGCGGGAAGTCGACCGCGCTGCGGATGGTCGCCGGGCTGGAGGAGGTGAGCGAGGGCGAGATCCTCCTCGACGGCGAGCGCGTCACGAAGAAGGCGCCGAGCGACCGCGACATCGCGATGGTCTTCCAGAACTACGCGCTGTACCCGCACATGACCGTCGCGGACAACATGGGCTTCGCGCTGCGCCTGCGGGGCGTCTCGAAGAAGGACACCCTCGCGCGCGTGCGCGAGACGGCGGCCGCGCTGGAGCTCGAGGAGCTGCTGGACCGCAAGCCCGCGCGGCTCTCGGGCGGCCAGCGTCAGCGCGTGGCGATGGGGCGCGCGATCGTGCGCTCCCCGAAGGCGTTCCTCATGGACGAGCCGCTGTCGAACCTCGACGCGAAGTTGCGCGTGCAGCTGCGGGCCGAGATCGCGCGGCTCAAGCAGCGGCTCGGCGCCACGATGCTCTACGTCACCCACGACCAGACCGAGGCCATGACGCTCGGCGACCGCGTCGTGGCGATGAAGGGCGGGGTGCTGCAGCAGGTCGGCGCGCCGAAGGAGCTGTACCACCGGCCGGCCAACGTCTTCGTCGCGGGCTTCATCGGCTCGCCGGCGATGAACCTCCTGCGCGGGCGGATCTCCGGGTCGCGGGTCGAGCTGCCGTTCGCGACGGTCGACCTGGGGGAGGCGCGGCGCTCGCGCCTGCCCGTCAGCGAGGGCGACGAGGTCGTGGTCGGCCTGCGCCCGCACGCGTTCGCGGACGCCGCGCTGCTCGACGAGGCCCAACTGGCGCGCGGGGTGGCGTTCGACGCGACGGTCGAGGTGCTCGAGGCGCTCGGCAGCGAGACGTTCGCCGAGGTCGCGGCCGAGGGTGCGGACGCGCTGACGGTGCGGCTCGACGCGGAGTCGCTGCTCGCCGTCGCCGACCGCGCGCGTGTGTGGCTGGACCCCCGCGGGGTCCACCTCTTCGCCACCGACGACGAGGGCCGCAACCTGGAGCTGGAGCCGACGGGCGCGCTGCTCGCCGCGTAGTCGGAAGGCTGGCGTTCCGCCGCGCGGTCCGTCAAGCTGCGCGGCCTCATGCACGGACGCGTCTCCTTCCTCCTCGCCCTGCTCGCGGCCGCGGCGTTCCCCGCGGCGGCGCCCGCGACGATCACGGTCGGCGTCTCCGGTGACGCCGTGGTGCTCACCGACCCCGACGGCGACGACAACGGCTTCCTCGTCGAGGCGTTCGAGGACGCGGTCGACGGCCCGCTCGTCACGGTCCACGACACTCGCGCCGTCGACGCGATGGCGACGCCGATCGCGCCGTGCACGCTCCGCCGCCCGCGCGTGGTCCAGTGCCCCGCGACGGGCGTCGAGACCCTGCGCGTCTTCATGGGGGCGGGCGACGACGACCTCTCCGTCCACGGATGGCTCCGGTTCGAGGTGCACGGCGAGGAGGGCGACGACGAGCTGGAGGGCTCCCCGCGGGACGACGTGCTCGACGGCGGCGCGGGGAGCGACCGAGTCGTAGGCCGCCTCGGCGCGGATGTCCTGCGCGGTGGCGAGGGGAACGACCTCGTCGACGCGCGCGTCGGCGAGGAGAAGGAGCCCGTGCTCGACCCGGTGGTCGATTGCGGCGCCGGCGACGACAGCGTCCGTCTGCACGGGCTCGTGGAGACGGCCGCGGGCTGCGAGGTCGCCGCGCCCGAGATGACCGCCGCTCCGCGCATCACGGGGGACCCGTGGACCTACGGCACGGTGCGCGTCGAGACGGCGCTGCTCGGCGGGCCGTTCGACGTCAGCGTCGAGTGGCAGCACTGCGAGCAGACGTGCGACACGGTGGGAACCCGCTCCGAGCTGTTCCTGGACCCGTGGTTCGCGGGGCGCAAGATCCGCGCGCGCGTGCAGGCGTCCAACCGTGCCGGGGAGTCGCTGGGATGGTCGGCCTTCTCCGCGCCGATCGGCGTCGGCACGGCGCCGGTGGTGCCGTCGCTTCCGCACCGCCTCCCGGCCCCGGTCCGGCGCCCCGCGCCCGAGGCGCGCGAGGCGCCCGCCGCGCTCCTCGCGCGGGCGCGCTCGGACCTGACGGCGCAGGTCGGACCGCTCGCCACGGGGCTGGCCAAGCGCGACCCGCGGCGCGTGGGCGCCGCGCTGGCCCACACCGTCGTCCCGCCGTCGCGCGGGCAGCTGGGCGTCCGTTGGACGGTCTCGGCGGCCGTCGCGCGGAGGCACGGCCTGCGGGTCGCCGGGAGCGCGCCGATCACCGTCGCGCGCGCCGCCGCGCGGAGGGTCGGCGGCGGGTTCCGCGCGCGCATGATCGTGACGCCGACCAAGGAGGGCCGGCGGCTGCTCGCCCGGGCGAGTCGTGTGCCGCTAACGCTCCGGCTGCGGTTCGTGCCCGCGGCGGTCAAGCAGGCGGTCGAGGTGAGCGCCCCGTTCACCCTCCGCCGCCGTTAGCTGCGATTCACCTGCGCCGCCCTACCGTGGGATCTATGGAGAAGGTTGTGAAGTCCGAGCAGGAGTGGCGGGAGCAGCTCTCGCCCGAGCAGTACCACGTGCTGCGCGAGGCGGGGACCGAACGGCCGTTCACCGGGGCGCTGCTGGCCAACAAGGCCGACGGCACCTACGCGTGTGCGGCGTGCGGCAACGAGCTCTTCGACAGCGAGACCAAGTACGACTCGCACTGCGGCTGGCCCAGCTTCTACGACGCCAAGCCCGGGTCGGTCGAGCTGCTCGAGGACCGCAGCCACGGCATGATCCGCGTCGAGGTCCGCTGCGCGAAGTGCGAGTCGCACCTCGGCCACGTCTTCGACGACGGCCCAGCGCCGACGGGCGTCCGCTACTGCATGAACTCGCTGGCGCTGGGGTTCGAGGGCAGCTAGTCCGGCTAGGCGCGCGCGGCGAGGCCGCGCTCGCGCAGCTCCCGCACGTGCTGGATCTCCTGCGGCGTCGGCCCCTGCTTGTCGGGACCGGGCGTCTCCAGGACGCACGGCAGGTCCTGGAACCGCGGCTCGGAGAGGAAGACCGCGCAACCGTCGTCGCCCAGCTCGCCCTGGCCGATGTCCGCGTGGCGGTCGCGGTTGGAGCCGAGGGGGAACTGCGAGTCGTTGAGGTGCAGCGAGCCGAGCCGCTCGACGCCGACCTTCTCGACGCACTCGTCGAGCGTCTGGGTGAGGCCCTCGGCGGTGCGGATGTCGTAGCCGGAGGCGAGCAGGTGGCAGCTGTCGAGGCAGAGCCCGAGCCGCTCGTCGCCGCCCGCGGCGTCGATCAGCGCCGCCAGCTCGGCGAAGGAGCGCCCCAGCGTGCCGCCCGCGCCGGCGGTGTTCTCGAGGTGGAGCGGGCAGCGCTCGGACTCCTCGAGTGCCTCGCGGATCACCTCGCCGGCGCGCTTGATCGCCTCGCCGACGTCGCCCGTCTTCGCGCTGCCGGGATGGAGCACGACGCCGACCGCGCCGAGCTCGTCGCCTGCGCGCAGGGACGTCTTCAGCGAGAGCAGCGTCTTCGCGCGGATCTCCGGATCCTCCGACGCGCAGTTGAGGAGGTACACCGCGTGGATGAGGAGCGCGTCGACGTCCGACGCGTCCTTCGCGGCGTGGAACGCCTCGATCTCGGCGTCGGGGTACTCGCGCGGCTTCCACATCCGCGGGCTCTGGTTGAAGATCTGGATGGCGTGGCAGCCGCGCTCGACACCGCGCTCGACCGCCTTGGCCACCCCGCCGGCGGGCGAGACGTGGGCTCCGATCAACATGCGCCGCAGACATTAGTCGCAGTCTCTGCGCACTTCCGTGACGAAGCGTTCGGGTGTCGCGGCACGGGCGGTGTCATCCTGGCGTGCGATGCGCGTTCGCTTCGCTCCTTCCCCGACCGGCGCCCTCCACATCGGCGGCGCCCGCACCGCTCTCTTCAACTGGCTCCAGGCCCGCCACGACGGCGGGACGCTCCTGCTGCGCATCGAGGACACCGACCGCGAGCGGTCGACGCCCGAGAACGTCGAGCAGATCCTCGACGCGCTGAAGTGGCTCGAGCTCGACTGGGACGAAGGCCCCGTCTCGCAGGTCGCCAGCTCCGAGCGCCATCAGGCGGCGCTGCAGCAGCTCATCGATGCCGGGCACGTCTACCGCTCGACCGCGACGGGCGACGACGTGAAGGCGTACAAGGCCGAGCACGGGGCGGACAAGGGCTTCCGCGGGGAGGACGAGGGCGAGGGCGCGTTCCGCCTGCGCGTGCCCGACGAGGGGGAGACGGTCGTCCACGACCTCATCCGCGGCGACACGACGTTCCGGCACGTGCATCTCGACGACCCCGTGATCGCCCGCGCGGACGGCTCGGTGCTCTACAACTTCGCGGTCGCGATCGACGACCTCGACGCGGGCGTCACGCACGTCATCCGCGGCGAGGACCACCTCTCCAACACCCCCAAGCAGCTGCTCGTCTTCGAGGCGCTGGGGGCGGAGCCGCCGGTCTACGCGCACATCCCGCTCATCCACGGGCCGGACGGCAAGAAGCTGTCCAAGCGCCACGGCGCTGCGTCGGTGCAGGAGCTGCGCGACGCGGGCTACCTGCCGGAGGCGGTGCGCAACTACCTGTCGCTGCTCGGGTGGGGCACGGACGACGACACGACGATCATGGCGACCGACGAGCTCGTCAAGCGGTTCGACGTCGCACGCGTGCAGAAGAACCCGGCGCGGTTCGACGAGCAGAAGCTCCGCTGGCTCAACGGCATCTACATCCGCGAGCTGCCGGTGGAGGAGCTGACGGCGCGGGTCGAGGCGTTCTACGGGCGCGACGGGCTCGGGCCGGCGGTCGAGATCTCCCAGGAGAAGCTTCAGACGCTCGCGGACTTCTGGCCGCTGGCGGGCTTCATCTACGACGGCGTCGACGGGTACGACGAGAAGGCCGTCAAGAAGTGGCTCGACGAGGCGGGGGTGGCGAACCTCGCCGCGGCGCGCGAGGCGCTCGCGGCGGTGGACCGGTTCTCGGTGGAATCGCTGGAGAGCGCGCTTCAGGCGGTCATCGACGCGCGGGGGGAGAAGCCGGGGAAGGTCTTCCAGCCGATCCGCGTGGCGCTCTCGGGCACCTCCGTGTCGCCCGGCATCTTCGAGACGCTGGCCGTGCTCGGACGCGACGAGTCGCTGCGGCGGATCGACGCCGCCCTGGCCCGATGAGGTAGAACACCGTTCACGGGGGCTTGACGCGGGCGGCTCGCTCCTGTCAACTCAACCATGCGTCCATAGCTGCCGATAACGGGGCCAGATCCACCCGTCCCGGAGCTCAGCAAGGAATGTCCACGCCCGAAACCGCTACACGCACGACGCCGCCCTCAGCGCAGGCTGGCGCACAGCGCCGCCATAACGAGGGCCACGGCCGTCGTCTGACTGCGGCGTTCGAGGCCCTCGAGGCGTTCCCTGCCCTCGCGGAGTCCCGCAACCGTCTTCTCCGCGTCGTCTCGCAGGAGCGCGTCTCCGCCGGCGAGGTCGTCGCGGCCGTCGAGTCCGACTGCGCCCTCGTCATCTCGGTCCTTCGTCTGGCCAACCAGGTCGAGGGCCGTTCGCGCGGCCGCGTCGAGTCGGTGGTCAAGTCCGTCGAGCTGCTGTCGCCGGAGGCCGTCCAGGCGCTGGCGTCGCGGGCTCGCACCTACGACTTCTTCGAGCGCTCGTCCGTCTGGGACGCCGCGCCCGAGCGCTTCCGCCTGCACGGCATCGCGACGCAGCGTGCCGCCGATCGTCTCGCCACCGAGACGGGCTACGAGAACCGCGACCGCCTCATGGTCACGGCGCTCCTGCACGACATCGGCAAGCTCGTCCTGATGCACGCGTACCCGGGCTACCCCGGCCAGGTGCACTCCGGCGCCCGCACCCCTGAGGAGCGCATCCACAAGGAGCGCCGCGAGCTCGGTGTCGACCACGCGCTGGTCGGCGGCGTCCTCGCCCGCCGGTGGGGCCTGCCGAAGTCGGTCGCGTCGGTCATCGAGCGCCACCACGCCGAGGACGTCTCCGGCGAGGCCGCGTACGTCCGCCTGGCGGACATGCTCGCGCACTACTCGCAGGGCCAGGCCGTCTCGCCGACGGAGCTGCTCAAGACCGCCCGCGTCATCGGCATGGGCCCCGCGGACCTGCGCAGCGTCATGTACGACCTGCCGTACCCGCAGACCGGCCGCCAGCGCTCGATCGACCCGTGCCCGCTCTCCTCGCGCGAGCTCGAGGTCCTCAAGCGCCTCGCCGAGGGCAAGGTCTACAAGCAGATCGCGCACGAGCTCTCGCTCTCGACGAGCACCGTCCGCACCCACCTGCACAACATCTACGGAAAGCTCGGCGCTGTCGACCGCGCGCAGGCCGTCCTCCTCGCCACCGAGCGCGGCTGGCTCTAGGCCACACCGCACCACCACGCTTGACCGAAGCGCCGGCATCCGCCGGCGCTTCGTCGTTCCGGGCCGGCGCGGGTGGGAAGTTCCGCCGCGAGCGGCCCGCACCTTGCGCGTGATTGTCGGGCGGGTTTGTGGGGTTTAGCCGGTAGACTGCCGGGGCCGTGATCTCGATCACCACGAAGTCCCCGTACGCCGTGAAGGCGCTCGCCGAGCTCGGCCGCACAGGCGGCACGGAGCCGGTGCCGATCGGCGAGCTGGCCCGTCGCCGTGACATCCCCGTCCAGTTCCTCGAGCAGCTGTTCGCGGTGCTGCGCCGCGGCGGCATCCTCAAGAGCCAGCGCGGCGTCAAGGGCGGCTACTCGTTCGCCAAGGAGCCGTCGACGATCACGGTCCTCGAGATCGTCGAGCTGCTCGACGGCCCGCTCGGCCGCGACGCCGAGGGCGTCTTCGCCGAGGCCGCCACCGCGGCCCGCGCGGTCCTCGAGCAGACCTCCATCGCCGACGTCGTCGAGCGCGAGCGCCGCGACGCCGGCGCGGCGATGTACTACATCTGACCCGCCCGCCGGCCCTCACCGACGCCGAGCGTACGACGCTGCGCGCGCTCGTCACCCCGCGGCGCAGCGCCCGGATGCTCGCCATCACGAGCCGCGCCGACGTCACCGCGCTGCTCCACCACTTCCACGACTTCGAGCGCCGCTACACGGTCCCGATCGCGCCCCGCGACCAGACGGCCGGTTGGATCGCCGCCGAGCTGCGCCGGCGCCGCGCGGGGGAGACGGTCACGGCGCTCTCCGACGACGAGGAGCTCGACGGCGGCACGTGGGAGCTCGACGCGGCGCTCGCCGCGACCGTCGGCTGGCGGCCCGGCACGCTCCTCATCGCCCGCCCCGGCCACCTCGCGTACTACGAGGGCGAGGACGAGCGCCTGATCCTCCACCGGGGCTAGGCTCGCCGCCGTGCTGCGCATCGTCTTCTTCCAGCCCCAGATCCCCGGGAACACGGGGAACGCGATCCGGCTGTCGGCCGTGAGCGGGTGCGAGCTGCATCTGATCAGGCCGTTGGGGTTCGACCTGAGCGACGCGAACCTGCGGCGGGCGGGGCTCGACTACCACGACCTCGCGCACCTGACCGTGCACGAGACGCTGGAGGACGCGTGGGCGGTGCTGGGGGAGGCGAACGTGTACGCGTTCACCGCGCACGCGCAGCGCACCTACACCGACGTCGCGTACACGGCGGACGACGTGCTCGTGTTCGGGCCGGAGGCGACGGGGCTCCCGGACGACGTGCTGTACGACACACATGTGACCGACCGGCTGAAGCTCCCGATGCTCCCCGGTCGCCGCTCGCTGAACCTCAGCAACACCGCTGCCATCGCGGTCTACGAGGCGTGGCGGCAGCTCGGGTTCGCCCAGGCCAACCTCTCGACCGGCTGATCGGCCCACCCCCCTTGTGGGGACGCGCGCCCAGTACATCCGTTGAAGAGCGTGGTGAAACAGCCCTGCCCCACCGATGCTGTGGATCGTGTCCCAGCGGGCCTCCATCTTCCTCTCCAGCCTCGCCCTCGCCGTGCTCGCCCTCCCCGCGTCGGCCAGCGCCGCGCAGCGGTGGGCAGCCCCCGACGGCGACGGCCTTGGCCCGTGCCTCGAGATCGACCCCTGCTCGCTCGCCGATGCGGCGAGCGGCGCTGTCGCGCTCGACGAGGTCGTCGTCACCACCGGCTCGAGCGACTACGTCGTCGCGACCACGATCCAGGTCCCGGCCTACGTCACGCTCCGCGCCGCTGACGCCGACGACCGCCCGCGGCTCGTCGCCGACCCGGCCCTGAGCGGCTCCGTCGTCCGCGCCAGCGGCACCGACGCGACGGTCGCCGGGCTCGAGCTCGACGCCCGCCCGGCCCCCTCGGCGCTGGGCGTCGATCTGGCGACGGGCGCTGCCGGCGCCCAGCTCGTCGTGCGCTCCGCGTCGACCGCCGCGCGCATCGGCGGCAGCGCGATCACGCTCCGTGACACGGTCGCGATCAGCGAGTCCGCGGTCACGTCGGCCGCTGCTGTCTCGCTCCGCGACGGCACGCCGTCCGCGCCGGTCCGGCTGGTCAACGTCACCGCGATCGCGGCCGCGGGCTCCGCGCGCGCCATCCGCTGCGGCGCGGGCACGACGACCATCACGAACTCGATCCTCCGCGGCGCAGGCCTCGACGTCGCCGACGTCTCCAGCACCAGCTGCACCGTCACGTCGAGCGCCTATCGCGCCGCGAGCTCCAGCCCGTCGATCGTCGACGGCGGCGGCAACACGGCCGCCGACCCGGTCTACGCCGCGACGGGCGACTACGTCCCCGCGAAGGGCTCGCCGACCGTCGACGCCGGCGTCACCGACGGCACCGAGGCGGCCCGCCGCGACGTCAACGGCCAGACCCGCGTCCTGGACGGCAAGATCGACCTCGGCGCCTACGAGCTGTACGTCGCGCCGGCCACGCCGGACACGGGCACCCCGACCGTGGACCCCGCGCCCGCGACTCCCACGCCCGCGCCGACGGCGACGACGACCGCGGCCCCGCTCAGCACGCTCGCGCAGGAGGAGCAGATCGTGCTCCCGCCCGCGACCGCGCCCGACCTCGGCAAGAGCGTCACGCTCCAGGCCGCCGCCGGCGCCGTCCGCGTCAAGCTCCCCGGCACCGACCGCTACGTCGACCTGGCCAGCGCCTCGACGCTCCCCGTCGGGACGATCGTCGACACGAACGACGGCTCGGTCACGCTCACCAGCGAGCTGGCCGACGGCACGACGCAGTCGGGCACGTTCGGCGGCGGCAAGTTCAGCGTCGCGCAGTCCGCCGACGGCCAGGGGATGACCGACATCGTCCTGCGCGGCGGCTGGTTCCAGTCCTGCATCCCGGCCGACGAGCGCGCCGCCCGCGCCGCGCAGCGCGCCGCCGCCAAGAAGGGGAAGGTGACCGCGCGCGCCGCGGCCGCCGCCGGGCGCAAGCGCAAGCCGGTCCGCAGCCTGTGGTCGAAGGACAAGCGCGGCAAGTTCCGCACCCACGGCGCGACGTCGATCACGACGGTCCGCGGCACCTCCTGGGTCACCGAGGACACGTGCGAGGGCACGGTCACGCGGGTGACCGAGGGCGCGGTCGACGTCAAGGGCAAGCGCAGCGGCAAGGTCACGCGGGTGAAGGCGGGGCAGTCCGTGCTCGTCAAGCGCCTGCCGCGTCCGAAGCTCAAGTAGGCGCGGCGCCGCCGCGCGAGCCGGACATCCGTCCGCGAAGCTCGCGCGGCCTGGACATGAGACCGATGCTGCTTGTGTGCTGCGCCGTCACACCACGCTCCTGGGCGTCGCGCTCGCCGCGCTGATCGCTCCCGCGACGGCGAGCGCCGCGGACGAGATCGTCGTCACGCCCGATCCCGGGCTGCTCGGACTCGGGCTCTGCCTGCCGCTCGATCCGTGCACGCTGGCGGAGGCCGTGAGCGAGGCGGACGCGGGCGACACGATCGTCCTGCAGAGCGGCAGGCACCAGCTCACCGCGCCGCTCGACCTGCCCGCGGGCGTGAGCATCGTGGGGGAGCCCGGCAAGCCGCACGCCGAGCTGGGCGCGACGCTCGACCTGCTCGGCCCGACGCTCACTGCGCGCAACGCGACCGTCCGCCACCTGGAGATCGCGGCGACGGGGCTCGGCCAGCCGGCCCTGCGTCTGCGCGACCGCGGCACGATCGAGGACGTCCTCGTCGTCTCGGCCACCGGCCCGGCGACCGCGGTCGAGGCCGGCCAGGGCGACGTGGTGGTCCGCGACAGCGTGCTCATCAGCCGCTCGGGCGACAGCGGCACGGCGGCGCTGCGGATCGATGGCACGCAGCCGGTCGCGGTCCGCAACCTCACCGTCTGGTCGGCCTTCGGCGCCGGCGGCATCCGCTGCGACGACGCCGGCGGCCAGACGACGATCCTCAACACGCTCGTGCGCGGGTCGGCCTACGACGTCCGCGGCGACCCGGCCGGCTGCTCGGTCGGCCACTCGGGCGTGCGGGCGGGCAAGCTCGATGGTGTGACCGTGCGCGGCGGCAACGTCGCGGACGACCCGCAGGTGCTCGACGCCGCGGCGCAGGACCTGCGGCCGGGCTCGGGCTCGCCGATGATCGACCGCGGCACCGCCGACGCGAAGCTGGGGAGCACGGATCCTGACGGCCGCGCGCGGACGCTCGGCACGGCGCCGGACATCGGCGCGTACGAGTCGACCGAGAGCCGCCCGGTGCCCGATCCGGACCCGGACCCCGGCACCGACCCCGGCCCCGGGACCGACCCGAGCGGCGACGGCGGCCCGGTCGGCGGCGGCAACGGGAACGGCGGCGGCGACGGCGCGCCAGGCAAGAGCGGCGCGGACCACGGCCAGGGCGCCGACCAGCGCGCGACACCCGCCACACCCGCCACGCCGGCCACGCCCGGGACGCCCGCCATCCCCGCGACGCCCGCGACCCCCGCCGCGCCCGCGCTCGGCAAGTCGGTCGTGCTCGACGCCGAGCAGGGCAAGGTGAAGGTCAAGCTCCCCGGTAGCGACACGTACGTCTCGCTCGCCGACGCCAAGAGCCTCCCGGTCGGCACCGTCGTCGACGCGCGCGCGGGCACGGTGACGCTCACCAGCCAGCTGCCGGGCGGCCGCACGCAGACCGGCACGTTCAGCGGCGGCGCCTTCCAGGTCCGCCAGCCGCGCGACCTGCGCGGGGTGACCGACATCGTCCTGACCGGCGGGAGCTTCGCGGGCTGCGCGAAGGCGAGCACGCGGGTGACTGCCCGGGCGGCGATCGCTGGCACGGCCAAGAAGAAGCGCTCGGGCAAGAGCGTCCGCAAGCTGTGGGCCGAGGACGAAGGCGGCCGCTTCCGCACGCACGGCTCCGCCTCGGTCACGACGGTGCGCGGCACGCGCTGGCTCACCGAGGATCGCTGCGACGGCACGTACACGAAGGTCACGGCCGGCGCGGTCGACGTGCGGGCCAAGCGCACCGGCGAGGTCACGCGCGTCAAGAAGGGCGAGTCGCTGCTCGTCCACGCAAACGGGACTCGGTGATCCGTCCATGGCGCTCCACTCCCGGCGCGCCACGACCGATCCACATGTTGTGCCGCACCGCCTCCGGACCCTCCTGATCGCCGGCGTGCTCGCCGCGTCGGTCGTCGGCGGCGCGCACGCGACCGGGGTGCTGGCCTCGCTGGAGGACCAGTCGACCGACATGCGCTTCAGCCTGCGCCCCGACCGGCCCTCCGACGAGGTGGTCGTGGTCGCGGTCGACGACAAGACGTTCGACGACAAGGCGTGGCGCTGGCCGTTCCCGCGCACGCGGTTCGCCGAGGTCAACGACATCCTCCACGACGCGGGCGCGCGCGAGATCGTCCACGACGTCCAGTACACGGAGCCGAGCGAGGACGAGGCCGAGGACTGGGCGCTCTACGAGGCGCTCGAGCGCGGCGGCGGGGGCGTGCTCGCCACCAGCGAGACGGACGGCGAGGGCGGCCACATCGTCCTCGGCGGCCCCGACAACCTCGCCGAGATCGACGCCGTCGCGGGCGCGTCGAACATGCCCGACGACGACGCGGGCGTGGTGCGCCGCTACTGGCGCGAGGCCGGCGGCCTGCCGACCATCGCCGTCCAGGTCGCCAAGCGGCTCGGCCGGCCCGTCGATCGCGACGCGTTCTCCGCCGACGGCGCGGCGTGGATCGACTACCGCGGCGGTCCGGGCACGATCCCCACCTACTCCTTCTCCGACGTCATCGACGGCAAGGTCCCGGCCTCGAAGTTCGAGGGCCGCGTCGTCGTCGTGGGCGCGTCCGCCGCGACGCTGCAGGACATCCACCCGACGTCGATCGACCGCAAGCAGCTCATGCCCGGCCCGGAGATCCAGGCCAACGCGATCTGGACGGCGCTCAACGGCTTCCCGCTGCGCAGCGCGCCTGGCTGGGTGCACCTGCTGGCGATCGCCAGCCTGGCGCTGCTCGTGCCGCTCGCCGCGCTGCGCTTCGGCCCGCTCGTCACGTGCGTGATCGGGCTCGTCGCCGCGATCGGCTACGCGATCCTCACCTACGTCGCGTTCACCAAGGGCACCGTGCTGCCGTTCGCCGGCCCGCTGCTCGCGCTCGCCGTGTCGACCGTGACGACCACGGTCGCCGGCCACGTGCTGGAGCGCGCGCTGCGCCGCCGCGTGAGCCGCTACAACGCGCAGCTCGAGGCCGCCGTCCGCGAGCGCACCTCCGAGCTCGACGCGCTGCAGCGCGAGATCCTCGAGCGCCTCGGCCAGGCCGTCGACTCGCGCGACGAGGAGACCGGCGACCACATCAACCGCATCACGTCGCTGGCCCACGGCCTCGCGTGCGCGATCGGGATGGATGCCGACCGGGCCGAGATGGTCCGCCGCGCGTCCGCGATGCACGACGTCGGCAAGGTCGCGATCCCCGACTCGATCCTCCAGCACCCCGGGCCGCTCAGCCCCGAGCAGCGCCGGATCATGGAGACCCACACCACGACAGGCGCGCGGCTGCTGGCCGGCTCGCGCTCCCCGCTCGTCCAGATGGGGGAGCTCATCGCGCTCACCCACCACGAGAAGTGGAACGGCAAGGGCTACCCGCACGGCCTGAGCGGCGAGGACATCCCGCTCGAGGGCCGCATCGTCGCGGTCTGCGACGTCTACGACGCGCTCGTCAGCCGCCGCCCCTACAAGGAGCCGTGGACGCCCGAGGACGCGCTGGCCGAGATCGAGCGTTGCGCGGGCAGCCACTTCGACCCGCGGCTCGCGGCGGCGTTCGTGAAGATGATGCGCGCCGACCTCGCGCTCGCAGCGCCGGTCCTCACGGCCGCATAACTGCCGTCAAGCGGCCGGCGTGACCTGCGCCGGGCAGGACGCGCAGCGGCGGGCGCGGCCGT
Organism: Parviterribacter multiflagellatus; assembly: GCF_056863265.1. Classification (NCBI taxonomy): domain Bacteria; kingdom Bacillati; phylum Actinomycetota; class Thermoleophilia; order Solirubrobacterales; family Parviterribacteraceae; genus Parviterribacter; species Parviterribacter multiflagellatus. The sequence goes on along the minus strand of NZ_JBXPIZ010000008.1, from coordinate 99,159 downwards.
CGGGACCCGCCACCTGGACGACCGCGTTCCCGGATGCCGTCCGCGAAAGCTGCCATGCGTCAAGTCGCACGCGCCTGCGGCCGATGGTGTGTGCATGGCCTCACGCTCAGGAACGACGCGGCCGCTGTGGCGTGCCCCTGTCGCCCTGGTGCCGCTGCTGCTCTGCCTCCTCGCCGGCCTCTGCCTGTGGCAGATCAGCAGCACGCAGACCGAGCAGACGTCCCTGCGCGCGCAGATCGTTGATCTCGAGCGGCGGGGCGACCAGGCCAAGACGCGCGCGTGGCGCACGAACTTGCGTTCACGACTGAACGTCGTCCGCGCGGACGAGCGCGACGCCAGCGGCCGGCTCGACACGCTCACCTGGCTGCTCGGCGGGCTCGTCCTGCCGATCGCCGGCATCGTCATCTTCACGACGTTCCGCCGGCGCGAGGAGGAGGGCGGCCGCGCGCGCCGCGACGACCGGCGGCTGCAGGCGCTCGTCCAGCATTCCACCGACCTCATCTTCGTCCTGGACCGGCGCGGGACGATCATCATGCAGACCGGCCACGAGGTGCTCGGCCACCGGGCCGGGGAGCTGCTCGGCCGTCCGTTCAAGCGGCTCGTCCACGAGGACGACCGGCCGATCCTCACCAAGCTGCTCGCGCGCGACGTGGACTCGCCGATCGAGTGGCGGCTGAAGAGCCTCGACGGGCACTACGTCCACGTCGAGACCGCGGTCGCGGACATGCGCGACGACCCGGACGTCGGCGGCATCATCCTCACCAGCCGCGACGTCACGGAGCGCAAGGCGTCCGAGGCCCAGCTGCGCCACCGCGCGTTCCACGACCCGCTGACGCAGCTCCCGAACCGCTCGCTCTTCTACGACCGGATCGAGCACGCCCTCCACCGCGCGGCGCGCGAGGGGCACCTGGTCGCGGTCTGCATCCTCGACCTGGACGACTTCAAGCAGGTCAACGACACGCTCGGCCACGCCGCCGGCGACGAGCTGCTCATCACCGTCGCGCAGCGCCTGCGCGGCTGCCTGCGCAACGGCGACACCGCCGCGCGCCTGGGCGGCGACGAGTTCGGGATCCTGCTCGAGGGCGTGGGGGAGCGCTCGGAGCCGATCCAGGTCGCCGAGCGGATGCTCTCGGCGATGCGCCACCCGTTCGACGTCGCGGGGGAGGAGCTCGACGTGCGCCCGTCGATCGGCGTCGCGATCGCCGACGTGGGCGACGAGCTGGTCGAGGACCTGCTCCGTCACGCGGACGTCGCGATGTACGCGGCCAAGCACAACGGCAAGGGCCGCTACGAGGTGTTCGACACGACGCTGGCCGAGGCGCTCGGCGACGCGCCCACGCAGGCCGGCGCCGACGAGGAGTCCGCCGAGCGGATGACGTGGTTCCGCCGCGCGGAGGACCAGCGCGCCGAGGTCCTGTCGCTGCTGGAGAAGCCCGACGGCGTCCACGCGATGTTCCAGCCGCTGCTCGACCTGCGCACCGCGCGCATCGCCGGCTTCGAGTCGCTGGCCCGCTTCGCCTCGCCCACCCACCGGCCCCCGAACGTCTGGTTCTCGCAGGCCCACCGCGCCGGGCTCGGCGCGCGCCTGGAGGCCGCCGCGATCAAGAAGGCGCTCGACACGCCGGGCCGTCCGTCCGCCGCGTTCCTCACGCTCAACTGCTCGCCCTCGACGCTGAACTCCGAGGAGGTCCGCGCGGTCCTCCCCGACGACCTGTCGCAGATCGTCGTCGAGATCACCGAGAACGAGCTCGTCACCGCCGGGCCGGCGCTCGACGACACGCTGCAGGAGCTGCGCGAGCGCGGAGCCCGCATCGCCGTGGACGACGCCGGCGCCGGGTACGCCGGGTTCACCCAGCTGCTGCGCGTGCGGCCGCACATCATCAAGCTCGACCGCGACCTGTGCGACGGCGTCTCCCAGGACGACTACCGCGCGGCGCTGATCGCGTCGTTCGTCGGCTTCGGCCGCTCGATCGGCGCGGAGATCTGCGCGGAGGGGATCGAGACGCTGCAGGACCTGCGCGTGCTCGCCGACCTCGACGTCACCTACGGCCAGGGGTTCGTCCTGTCGCCGCCCGGCCGCCCGTGGCCGGAGGTCGACGAGGCCGCCACCGCGTCCTGCTACGCGGCGTGGCAGTCGGCGCTGCACGGACGCAGCGAGAGCGGCGTCGCGTCGTCGACCGAGGCGACGCTGGAGCGCGTGGCCGCGGCGATCGCCGGCGTGCGCTCCCAGGACGACGTGCCCGCGGCGCTCGACGAGGCCACACGGGACCTGGCCGCCGAGCGCGCCGCGCTGCGCCGCGTCATGCCCGACGGCTCGCTGGCGACGCTGGCCGGGATGCCGCTCACCGCGGGCGCCCGCCTGGACGCCACCCGGCCCGAGTTCGCGGAGGCCGCCGGCCGGCTGCTCGTGCTGCCGATCGAGCAGGGCGGGCAGACCGTCGGCGTGCTCGAGGTGCTCGCGCCCGAGGGCCGCCCGTGGCACCGCAACGAGATCCACCGCGCGCGCGTGCTCGCGCAGCTGTTCGCGCCGGTCATGAGCACGGTCGGCGCCGTGCGGCTCACCGCGGCCTGAGCCCCGGCTCCGCCGCCGCGCGCGGCATCATGCCCCGCCGGATGACGCGGCAGGGCGCAGGACGGCTGACGTGGAGCGCCACGGTCGACCGTGCCGCGCTCGCGACGTCCGGTGCCCTGGTGGTCGAGCACGCCCGGCTGATCGAGGACGTGCGCGCGTGGACGGCGCTGGCGGGCGGCGGGCGGACGTCGCTCGGGCGGCCGGCGGACGCGTGGCTCGCGCAGGTCGCGGCGGCGCACACCGTGGCGGTGCTGGGCGTGCGGCTCGCCGACGTCGAGGCGCTCGCGGCGCTCCACGGCTACGTGCTGGAGCCGGCGTGGCGCGCGGGCGCGCGCGTGGTGGTGGAGTGCGAGGAGAAGCTCAGCCGCGTGCCGGCGGAGCGGCTGGTGGAGCCGGAGCTCGGCCATGCGTTCACGCTCGAACGCGCGCTGGCGGTGCTCGAACGGCTGCACGAGGGCGACCCGGTCCGCGAGCCGCCGGCCACGCCGCCGCCCGCGCGGACGGTCCCGCTCGACGCCGAGCAGCGCGCCGCGGTCGGCGCCCACGAGGGCGTCGTCCAGGTCATCGCGCCCGCGGGCAGCGGCAAGACGACGGTGCTCGTCGAGCGCGTGCGGGAGCTCCTGCGGCGCGGCGTCCCGGCGGCGCGCATCCTCTGCCTCTCGTTCAACAGCGCCGCCGCGCGCGAGCTGCACGACCGGCTGCGCGCGACCGGCCTGGACGCCGTCGAGGCGCGCACGTTCCACAGCGTCGGCATGGCGATCGCGAAGGACCACGGCAGCTGGCACGGCGAGCTGCGCGTGCCGTCGCTCGGCCAGTGGCGGCGGCTGTGCGCGCAGGTCGCCCGCGACGACCGGTGGATCGAGCCCGCCGTCGCGGCGGAGGCCATCGCGCAGGTCAAGCTCGGGCTGCTGCGCACCGCGTCCGAGCTGGCGGCCGCGCCCCGGCTGGTCCCTGACGGCCCGACGATCGCCCGCATCTACGCCGCCTACGAGCGCCACCAGCGCGGGCGGCAGGCGCACGACCACGACGACCAGCTCTTCCTCGCCGTCCGCGCGCTGCGCGAGGACGCGGCGCTGCGCAACCGCTGGCAGCAGCGCTACGACCACGTGCTGGTCGACGAGACGCAGGACGTCGAGCCCGCGCAGGAGCTGCTGGTGCGCATCCTCGCCGCGCCGCAGGACGGGCTGTTCTGCGTCGGCGACGAGGACCAGACGCTGTACGGCTGGCGGCGCGCGAGCGTGCACCGGATGATCGAGCTCGACCTGCGCTACCCGGGCCTGCAGCGCGTCTCGCTCGCCCACAACTACCGCTGTCCGCCGGCGATCGTGACGGCGTCGCGGGCGCTGATCGAGCACAACGCGGTGCGGTTCCCGAAGGAGATCCTGCCGGCACCGGGCGCGGCAGGGGCCCAGGACGGAGCCGCGATCACGCTGCGCGAGGAGGAGCGCCAGGCCGACGGCGCGGCCTCGATCGCGCGGCTGCTGGCGGCGCGGCGGCGTGGGGAGGTCGTCGTCCTCGCCCGCACGACGAACCTGCTGCGCACCGTCGCGCTGGCGTGCGCCGACCTCGGCGTCCCGATCGCCGCGCCGGCCGCGGTGTTCGAGGTGCGCGGCGCGCGGCGGGCGCTCGAGGCCTACCTGCGGCTGTGCGGTGACCCGGCGCAGGCGCGCGCGGAGGACGTCGTGGCGGTCTGCCGGGAGCCGAACCGCGGCCTGCCGTACGAGAGCGAGGAGACCGTCGCCGCGCGGCTGCGGGCGGGCGCCACGTTCACCGCCGCGCTGGCGGACCTGCCGGCCAACGAGCGCCAGCGCCGCCGGCTCGACGAGGCCGGCAAGGTGCTCGACGCGCTCGCGCGCACGGACGACGCCGCGCGGTTCGTCCGCCGCCTGCGCACGGCCGGCGGGCTCGACGACCACTTCGCCGAGGCGGAGGCGCTGTTCGGCGGCACCGAGCAGGTCGCGCTGGAGACGCTCGAGCAGGCCGAGGAGGAGGCGGCCGGGCTGAGCGTCGCCGAGTACGCCGACCTGCTGGCGCGGCGCACCGACCGGCTCGGCGCGATCCGCGACGACACGCACGGCATCGAGCTGTCGACGATCCACGGCGCCAAGGGCCGCCAGTGGCCGCACGTCGAGCTGTTCGCCTGCGAGGAGCGCCAGCTCCCGCACCACCACGCGATCGAGGCGCCGCCCGACGTGCAGCGCGCGGGCGAGGGGATCGAGGCCGAGCGACGGCTCGCGTACGTCGCGTTCACCCGCGCGCAGGAGCGGCTGGTCGTCACGCTCACCCGCACGGCCGCGAGCCGGTTCCTCACCGAGGCGGGCCTCACGCCGACCAAGCCGTACCGCCCGCCGGCCCCGCCGCCGTCGCGGCGCGACCCGCACCCCGCGCCGTCCCCGGTCGCGGCCACCGGCCCGCAGGAGCCCGAGGGCCTGGTGCTCGCGCGCCGCGTCGGGCTCGGCTACGCGCTGCGCAGCGAGGCGGACGCCGCGGCCGCGCTGGAGCTGGCGGCGACCGCGGTCGAGCGCGGTCTCGTCGGCCGCACGACGACGTCGGAGCACATGACGGTCGCCCGCCTGCTCGACGCCATCGAGGCGCTCGACGAGCCGACCCGCGCACGCATCCTCACCGACGCGCGGGTGCGCAACGACGAGCACCTCGTCGGCCGCCTCGACGTCGGGCGCCGCAAGACGCTCGCGCGGGCGCTGCGGAGCGCGGCCGGCGTCTAGCCGTCCGCGCGGACGAGCTCGACGTCGAGCTGGATGCGGACGCGGTCGGACACGAGCAGCCGGCCCGCTTCGCGCAGCGCGTCCCACTCCAGGGCGAAGTCGGCCTGGCTGATCGAGCCGCTCGCGCGCAGGCGCACGCGGCCGGGTGCGGTCGGCCGGGCGCTCTCGAGGTCGAGCTCGATCGGCCGCGCGACGCCGCGGATGGTCAGCTCGCCCTCCAGCTCGTCGCGGTCGTCGTCGCGCGCGGCGAACGTGAAGACGGGGTGCTCGGCGGCGAGGAACAGCTCCTCGCGCAGGCGCTGGTCGCGGATGTCGTTGCCGGACTCGACCGACGCGGCGTCGACCTCGCCGGTGACGCGCAGCGTGCCGTCGTCGCCGGCCACGACCGTCGCGGAGAACCGCTCGAAGCGGCCCTTGACGGTGGCGATGCCGAGGTGGCGCACGCTGAAGCCGACCGTCGAGGCGGCCGGGTCGACGGTCCAGGTGCCGGTGGGGAGGAGCGGGATGGTGGTGATCATGCTGGCCTGAGGATCGGACGCCCCAGCCCCGCGTCCATCCGCGCTCAGCCGTCCGCCCGGCGCGGCGGACTACGGATGCACGGCGGGGCCGCTCGGCCGCCCGCCGCTCATCGACTCCAGCAGCTGCTCGCGCGAGCGCGCGCCGAGCTTGCGGGAGGCCGAGCGCAGGTGCCAGTCGACGGCGCGCGTGGTGAGGAACAGCGCGCCCGAGATCTCGTCCGCGGTCAGCCCGTCGGTGGCGAGGTCGACGACGCGGCGCTCGATCGGGCTCAGCGTCGCGCCGTCGCCGGGCTCGGTGCGGCGGTGGCGCTCGCCGCTCTCGGCGAGGACCGCGTCGACCCACGCCTCCAGCATCGCCGCTCCCGCGCGCTGGGCGAGCCCGAGCGCCTCGCGCAGCGGGCCGCGGCTCTCGACCTGCCGCTGCGCCGCGCGCAGGCGCGTGCCGAGGGCGGCGAGCGCATGCGCCCGCTCCAGCGCCGCGTGCGTGCCCTCCAGCTCGGCGGCAGCATCGTGGAGCAGCGCGAGACCGGTGTCGCCGCGGTCGACGATCCCCGCCACGCGCAGCGCCGCCCCGATCGCGGGCGCCGCGCCGGCCTGGCGGGCGAGGTCGAGCTGGCGCTCGGCGAGCAGGCACGCGGCGAGCGGGTCGTCGGGCGCGAGCGCGAGCGCGGCCGGCGTCCGCCACGGCAGCACGGCGGGCGGGTCGAGCCCCAGCTCCCACAGGCGCTCGGCGGCGCGGACCGCGCAGGCGTGCGCGGCGGTCCGGTCACCGGCGTGGAGCCGGACGTACGCGCGGGCGTGCAGGAGCGCGGCGGCGACGGCGGGCGGCAGCTCCTCGGGCCGGTGGTCGTCGAGCGCCTCGGCCGCGCCCTGCGCGTCGCCGTGCTCGAGCAGCGCCAGCGCGAGCGTGGCCGCGGCCTCCAGTGGCGGATCGTCGCAGGCGTCCAGCGCGGCGCGCGCGTCGGCGTCCGCATCGGCCAGCGAGCCGCGCCGCAGCGCCACGTCGGCGCGCAGCGCGCACGCCCGCGCGTAGCCGGTGGGGGAGCCGCTCTCCCGCGCGCGCTCGACCGCCAGCGCGAGGGCCAGCTCGGCGCTCTGCAGGTCGCCGGCGAGCATCAGCGCGCGGATCGCGGCGAGCAGGTGCGGGCCGCCCGGGCGGTCCTCGGCCAGCAGCGCGCCGCGGCCCAGCGCGGCCTCGGCGGTCGCGCGCACCTGGCCCGCCGGCCGGCCCGCCAGGGCCAGCTCCAGCGCGCGCTGCGCCGCCAGCGCGCGGCCGGCGGGCGTCGCGGGATCGGCCGCGCCGGCCTTCCCCAGCACCGCGAGGGCCTGGCTGCGCAGGGCGGGGTCGTCGCGTGCCTCGGCCAGCAGCGTCGCCTCCAGCCACCGCGTCGCCTCCGGGTCGGCGCCGACGTCGCGGGCGGCGAGGAGGCCGTCGACGAACGCGCCGACCAGCGCGGCCCGGTCGTCGAGCGCGCCGGACGGCAGGTCGCGCGCGAGGTCGGCCAGCGCCCGCGCCTTCTCGCCCGCGGAGTCGACGGGCGCCAGCGCCGCGCGGATGCGGGCGGGCGCGGTGGGCGCGCCGGCAGCGGCCTCGGCGCGCGCCAGCTCCAGCAGGACCTCGGCGTGCTGGTCCTCGGGCGCCGGCTCGGACAGGGCGCGGTCCAGGTAGCGCGCGGCCGACGCGGGCGCGCCGTGGGCCATCGCGCGCGCGGCGGCGCGGCGGAGCGTCTCGGCGACCCACCGGCGCCCGGCGCGTTCGGCGTGGAGGAGGTGGCCGGCGACGCGCTCTGGCGGCGCGGCCTCGCCGAGCAGCAGCTGCGCGGCGAGCAGGTGGTGGCGGGCGCGGACGGTGGGCTCGACCGAGGCCTCGAGCGCGGCGCGCACGATCGGCTGGCGCAGCCGCATCACGTCGTCGGGTTCGACGATGCCCGAGGCGCACAGCGCGTCGAACGCGAGCGTGGCCTGCAGCGGGTCGAGGCCGGCAAGCTTGGCCGCGAGCCGCAGCTCCGCGTCCTCGCCCAGGACCGCCGCCGTGCGGGCCAGCGCGTCAGCGCCGGGCGGCAGCACCGCGAGCCGGTCGAGCACCGTGCGGGCGACGTGCTCGAGCGGGATCTCGCGCAGCCCCGCGAGCGTCCGGCCGGTCGGCTCCAGCCCCTGCGTGCGGACCTCCGCCAGCAGCCCGTGGACGAGCAGCGGGACGCCCGCCGTCGCGTCGGCCGCCGCGGCGCAGAAGCCGACGTCCGCGTCGGGGAACTCGGCGAGCGCCAGCCGCGCGACCGCGTCAGGGGACAGCGGGCGCAGCCGTAGCCGCACCGGCTCCTCCGCGCGCGCGAGCGTGTCGAGCGGCGCGCCGCGGCCCGCGACGACGAGCGCGACGGGCAGGTCGACGATCCGCGCGGCGACGTAGCGGAGCACCTGGAGCGAGCGCTCGTCGACCCACTGCGCGTCGTCGACCGCGAGCACGAGCGGCGCGCGCGTGGCCAGCCGGGCGACGAGCCAGTACACGCCGTGGACCAGCGCGAACGGATCCCGGCTCCCGGTCGCGCCGCCGCTCGCGCCACCCAACGCCGGGAAGAGCGGCGCGGCGAGCCGCGCGGGCCCGTCGAGCATCCCGCGGCGCTCGTCCGGCGGCAGCGCGGCGAGCGCCGTGCCCAGCAGCTGGACGATCACGCCGAACGGCTGGTCCCGCTCCAGCTCCGAGGCGTGCGCGACGAGCGCGAGCGCGCCGGCGTCGCGGGCCAGCTCGTCGGCGACGGCGATCAGCTCGGACTTGCCGCTCCCGCTGCCGCCCTCGATCAGCACGAGGCCGCCCTCGCCGTCGCAGGCGTTGGCCAGCGTGGTGGCAAGCGCCTCCAGCTCCTTCTCCCGCTCGAGGAGCATGGGTGCCGTGGCACCGAACACGAGTCGGTCGGTTACCCGTGCGCAGCCCGCGCGATGCACCGGCGCGCGGACCGTGTCCGCACAGCGAGAGGGCCCCTGTTCGGGGCCCTCTGCCTCTGCTCACGTTGATCGGAAGCAGGATGCGCTCGCTTGAGGGTTGCCCGCGCCCCCGCGGCCGCAAACTGCGGGGAACGTGACGGCTGCGGCTAGGGTGTTGGCCCGCGAATGGCCTCGATCCCGATCAACATTGCCGACCACGTGGGGCGGACCCCGATGGTCCAGCTCACCCGCCTCACCCCGGACGGCTCGGGCGCCGAGCTCTACGGCAAGCTCGAGTCGTACAACCCGGGCGGCTCCGTCAAGGACCGGATCGGCGTCGCGATGCTCGAGGCGGCCGAGAAGGAGGGCCTCATCGAGCCCGGCCGCACCACGATCGTCGAGGCGACGTCGGGCAACACCGGCATCGCGCTCGCGTTCGTCTGCGCGGCCAAGGGCTACGACCTCGTGCTCACGCTCCCCGAGGGGATGAGCCGCGAGCGCGAGCGGCTGCTCAAGCTCTACGGCGCCACCGTCCAGATCACCGAGTCGCTCGGCGGGATGAACGAGGCCGTCGACGCGGCGCGGGCGATGGCCAAGGACCCCGACGTGTTCCTGCCCGACCAGTTCTCCAACCCGGCCAACCCGGAGATCCACCGCCGCACCACCGGCCCGGAGATCTGGGACGCGCTCGACGGGCGCGTGGACGTGTTCGTCGCGGGCGTCGGGACGGGCGGCACGATCACCGGCACCGGCGAGTTCCTCAAGTCCAAGAACCCGGACGTGAAGATCGTCGCGGTGGAGCCGGCGTCGTCCGCGGTGCTGTCCGGCCGCGCCGCCGGCCCGCACAAGATCCAGGGCATCGGCGCCGGGTTCGTGCCGCCGGTGCTCAACCGCGACGTGCTCGACGAGGTCATCCCGGTCGGCGACGAGGAGGCGATCGAGACCGCCCGCGCGTGCGCCCGGCGCGAGGGCGTCCTGGTCGGGCTGTCGTGCGGCGCGGCGCTGTGGGCGGCGATCGAGATCGCCAAGCGGCCCGAGTCGGCGGGGAAGCGGATCGTGACGGTGCTGCCGGACAGCGGCGAGCGCTACGTCTCGACGCCGTTCTTCGCGCCCTGAGCCCACGCCAGCGCGGCCGGCCAGGCGCCGTAGCCGGCGTCCGTGTTGAGGTGCCCGCCACCCGGGACGCAGTCGCTCGGGCAGCCGAGCGGCTTGACGAACGCCTTCTTCGCGCCGCCGGGGCAGTACGGGTCGTCGGGCGCTGAGACGATGCGGCAGCGCTCCGCCAGCGCGGGCTCGAGCGGCACCGGGTAGAAGCCCGCGATCTCGGGCGGGGCCGGCTTCGGCATCGCGGGCGCGACGAGCAGCGCGCGCTCCGGCGGCGGGCCGCCGCGGGCGCGGTGGTGGAGCCACAGGACGCACGCGAGCGAGTGCGCGAGGACGATCTCGCCGCCGGCGTCGCCGCCCCGCGCCTCCTCCAGCGCGTCCAGCCACGCCTCCAGGCGCGGATGGTCCGGATCCGGGAGCGTCGGGAACGCGACGTCGTGCCCGGCGCGTGTCAGCTGCTCCGCCAGCCAGGGCTGCCAGTGGCCGGGCCCCGAGCCCTGCCATCCGTGGAGGATCAGGTACCGCATCTCGGCGTACCATGCCATGCATGTTCGGCCTCGGCACGCTGGCGCGTGTGGCGAAGGAGCTCCACGGCGACGTCCAGGCCGTGCGCGAGCGCGACCCCGCCGCCCGCTCGGTCACCAGCCTCGAGATCCTCGCGACGTGGCCCGGCGTGCACGCGCTGCTGTCGCACCGCGTCGCGCACGCGCTGGACGAGGTCGGCGTGCCGCTCGTCCCGCGCACGATGTCGATGGTCGCGCGCGCGGTCACCGGCATCGAGATCCACCCCGCCGCGAAGATCGGCCCGGGCTTCTTCGTCGACCACGGCAGCGGCGTGGTGATCGGCGAGACCGCGGAGATCGGCCGCGACGTGACGCTCTACCAGGGCGTGACGCTCGGGGGCACCGGCTTCGCGACCGGCAAGCGCCACCCGACGATCGAGGACAACGTCACCGTCGGCAGCGGCGCCAAGCTGCTCGGCCCGATCACGATCGGCCACGGCGCGAAGGTCGGCGCCAACACGGTCGTCATCCACGACGTCCCGCCGAACTCGACGGTCGTCGGCAACCCCGGCCACCCGGTCCGCATCGAGGGCCGCAAGCCCGAGGGCCCGGACGCCGACTGGATCCACCTCCCGGACCCGATCGCGGACGCGATCAAGGACCTCTCCCGCCGCATCTCGCGCCTCGAGGAGCAGGTCGCGGGGCAGGAGGACGCGGACGTCCGCCCGCTCCGGCCGGTCCGCGGCCCCAACCCCGCGGGCGGCTGATCCTCACCGACGGCGTGATCGTGCTGCGGCCGCCGGTCGCCGCCGACGAGGAGGCGATCTTCGCCGCGTGCCAGGACCGCGAGCTGCTCGAGTTCACCGACGCGGTCCCGGATCCGTACACCCGCGAGGACGCGCGGGCGTACGTGGCGTTCGCGCAGGAGGAGCGCGCCGCGGGTCGTGGCTACCACTTCGCCGTCGCCCCCGAGAACGACCCGGGCCGGCTCCTCGGCACGGTCGCCGTCGCCGACGTGGTCGAGGACCTCGGGAGCGCCTCGTGCGGCTACTGGATCGCCCGCGAGCACCGGGGGCTCGGCCTGGCCACGCGCGCGCTGCGGCTCGCGATCGCGTTCGCGGAGGACGAGCTCGGCCTGCTCCAGCTCCGCCTGTGGGCCGACGCGCGCAACGTCGCGTCCCACCGGGTCGCCGAGAAGGCCGGGTTCGTCCTCGCCTCGCAGGAGCCGCGCATGGTGCGCGGCGCGCTGCGCGACACCGTCCGGTACACGCTCCCGCCCAAGCGCCGCCGCCGGTCCTAGGCGCAGCGGCGGGCCCGCGCGGGCGTGCCGCCGGGCGCGAGCCGCACCCGCACCTCGCGCGCGCCGCGGCAGAGCGCGAGCCGCAGCACCGGCGCGCCGGCCGCCGAGACGACGCGTGCGCCGCTCACCCGCACGCCGTACCCGTTGCGGTAATGCAGCCGCGGCACGCGCACCTCGGTGATGGAGCCGGGAGCGAACGCGCGGCCGCCGCCCGCCCGCCGCGGGGTGTAGGCCAGGCGGTAGGTGCGTGTGCGCGCGGTCCAGCTCGCCGCGCGAGGCGTCCCGGCGGTGAACGCGGGGTACGGCTGGGCGAGCGCTGCGAGCTTCTCGCGCTTGACGTTCGCCCCCGCCGGCGCCTTGCGGAGGTCGTGCAGCACGCCCTCGACCGGCTTCTCGCCCGACGGGTCGGTGTTCCAGTACGACCAGTACGCCCAGCTGACGAAGCGCTTGTTCGCCGCCACCAGGTAGTCGCTCCACCCGGGAACGTCGTCGCCGGCGCCGAACTCGGTGAGGAAGAGCGCATCCCCGTTGCGGCGGCGCACGGCCTCCGCGTGGTCGAACGTCATCCTCGCCAGCTCCACGCACGACTTCCCGCGCGCGGCGGGGATGACCGCGTCGAACCCGGCTGCCTTCGCGCAGTACGCGTTGAAGGCGAACCCGGCGTTCGCATCGACACGGCCCACGCCGCTCCGCGCGCCGAAGTCGAACGCGAGGGTCGGCGCGTGCCAGACCATCGTGCGCCGGTCGACCGCGCGGATCGCCGCCGTGACGCGCCGGTGGAACGCGGTGAGCGCCCCCGCCTCGAACTGCAGCAGCCCGCCGCAGACGTTCGGCGTCGTCGCCTGCATCGCCGCCATGCACTCGCGCAGCGCGGTCCCCATCCACGGCTCGTTGAGGAGGTTGTAGCCCACGATGCCCGGCTCCCCGGCGAACCGCTCGGCGACGTGCGCCCACGCGGCGGCGTAGTGGTCCTGCACGCCCCGGCCGGTGGCCGGCACCGGCGTGTTGGCCCAGAACGCGTCGAAGGCGTAGCTGACGGCGGGCTGCAGGAGGTAGTTGGCGGGGAACCCGGCGCGCGGCTCGGCCGGCTCGGTCACCCCGCGTCCCAGGACCGCCCAGTCCGGCGCGCCCTCGCCTTGGAAACGCTCGTTGTACAGGTCCTGGTGGAAGTCGAGCATCACCGCGATGCCGTGGCGGCGCAGTGTCCGGGCCGTCCGTTCGATCCGGTCCAGGTACGCGTCGTCGTACGCGCCGGGGCGGGGCTCGACCGCCTTCCAGATCAGCCCGAGCCGCACCACGTTGAAGCCGCTGGCCGTCAGGAACCGCGCGTCGTCCTCGCCGAACCCGATCGCGTCGGGCGCGTACCCCGACGCCCCGATCTTGTTGACCATGTTCACGCCGCGCAGCACGGCGACCCGCCCGGAGGCGTCGGTCGTCCAGCCACCCCGGTTCGTGTAGCGCTCCGAGCCGGCATCGGCCGCCGCGGCCGGCGCGGCAGCCGTCAGACATGCGGCCGCGACAGCGGCCGCCACGCACTTGCGCATGGTTCTCCTCCGTGGGGTGGTGCGGACCCGGCGACGGGCGTCGCCGCCGCGGCACGCTAGCACCAACTGAGAACCACAGTTCTCGTTTTGTGGTGGTTGAGCCGGTACGGTGCCGCGGCATGGCACGGACGACGGCGCAGGGCGCACGGGCGTGGGGAGGACGGAGCGCCGAGGAGCGCGCCGCCGCCCGGCGGGCCGCCTTCCTGGAGGCGGGGCTCGAGCTCTACGGGACACGCCCTTCGGACGACGTCGCCGTCGCCGAGATCGTCGCGGCCGCCGGCCAGACGCGGCGGGCGTTCTACGAGCTGTTCGAGGACCGCGAGGACCTGCTCCGGCAGGTCGACGAGCGGGTCGGCCAGGGCGCGCTCGCGACCGCCGTGGCGGCCGCGGACGGCGAGTCGTCGTGGCCGGCGGCGCAGCGGGTCGTGCGGGCGACGCTCTCCTACTACCAGGAGGATCCGCGCCGGATCGGCGTCGCCTTCGTCGCGGTGGTCGGCGTGAGCCGCGTGATGGAGGAGCACCGCCGCCGCCAGATCGACACGCTCGCCGGGGGCATCGCGGCCCTGCTCGGCGATCGCGCCGGCCCTGACGCGACCACGCGCCGGCTGGCCGGACACGCCGTCGCCGGCGCGATGGGGGCGCTCCTCACCGACTGGACCACGCGGCCGGGCACGGACATGGCCGCGATCGAGCGCGAGCTCCTCGCGCTGCTGCGCGCCCGCTTCTACCCCGACGCGGGCTAGTAGAAGACCGTGCGGGCGCGGTGGCGCGGGCGCGCCTTGTACTCCGGCGCCTGCCCGCGCGTCCACAGCCACATGTCGAGGACACGCTCGGGGACGCCGGTGCGCGCCGAGAGCTCCGCGCACGCCCACACCGCCGCGGCACGGATCTCGCGCTCCTGCCGGGCGTCGAGCACTAGCTCCTCCGCGTCGATCCGGGCGGCGAGCAGCGGGTCGTAGACGAGCACGCCGTCGCAGCGCAGGACGTGGGGGACGAGGTTGTCGGCGAAGATCGTCAGCGCGTCGAGGTCGGCGAACGTCGCGACGCCCGCCAGCGAGAGGTCGGAGGCGAGGATCTGCGCGCGCTTGTAGAAGCCGCGGTCGTTCCACATCGCCATCTCGCGGCCGACCGTCGCCGCAAGCGCGCGGGCGCTCCCGCCGGCCGCCCGCACGACGTCGAGCGCGCTCCGCTCGCCGAGCCACGTGCCGAGCTGCCGCAGCGCCTGCGCGAACAGCGCCATCAGCTCGTGGTCGCGCCGCTGCCCCATGACGGCAGCGACCTCGTCCGCCGTCAACGCGCGCAGCTCCTCCGGCGACCACGGCCCGTCGCCGCGGAACCGGTCCGTCAGCGACGACGCGACCGTGAAGTAGCCGCTCATCCCGCGCCGCTTGCGCAGCGTCGGGAACCAGCCGCTGCCGAAGTTGATCGCCGTCAGGGTCAGGCAGAACGTCGCGACGTCCGCCTCGGACCCGTCGAGGTAGTGCCGGTCGGGATCCAGCGACGGCTCCTCGGGCTGCTCGACCCGCGCGTCGTACGCCTCCAGCCGCTCCTCGTCCACCCGTACCCAGCGGGCGTCGCGGACCACCGACGCGGCGTGCGCGCGGACCGACTCGGGAAGCGTCACAGGCGAGGACACGACCGCACAAGGGTAGGGTGGCCCACGCATTGGTCCGCCTCGCGACGTTCGACGACGCCCCCGCGCTCGCGCCGGCGCTGGCCCGCGCCTTCCACGACGATCCCGTGGCGCGCTACTCGCTGCCGAGCGACCGCCGGCGCCCCGGCCAGCTCACGCGCTTCTACACCGAGCGCCTGCGCACGCTCACCGGCGACGAGCTCGTCTACACGACCGAGGACCGCACCGGCGCCGCGCTCTGGGCCGCCCCGGACCGCTGGCGCACGCCGCTGTCCGAGCTGCTGCGGACGCGCGTCTTCAGCCGCAACACGCCGCTCTTCCTCCTCGGCGGGATGCGGGTCGAGAACCGGCACCCGCGGGACCCGCACTACTACCTTGCGATCCTCGGCGTCGAGCCGTCGGCGCAGGGCCAGGGACTGGGCTCTGAGCTCATGCGACCGATGCTCGACCGTTGCGACAGAGAGCACGTGCCTGCCTACCTGGAGAGCTCCAAGCCGGAGAACGTGCCGTTCTACGAACGGCACGGCTTCCGCGTGACCGACGAGGTGAAGCTGCTGTGGGGTCCGAAGCTGTGGCTGATGTGGAGGCCGCCGCGATGAGCGCGCCGAAGATCGTCCCCACGCCGCTCGAGTGCGGCCCGGGCGCCTTCCAGCGCGTCGGCGTGGTCGTCCACCCGACGCGCGCGATCGACGACGCGCTCGCCGCGCTGCGCGGATGGGTGGAGGAGAAGGAGCTCGAGCTCGTCCAGATCGAGGCGGGCACGAACCGCAACCGCCCGGTGGCCGAGTTCGGCGACGTCGACGGCTGCGACCTCATCGTCGCGGTCGGCGGCGACGGCACCGTGCTCGCGTCGCTGCGGGCGGCGCTGCGGACGGGCACGCCCGTGCTCGGCGTCGCGTGCGGCTCCCTCGGCGCGCTGACCGACGTCGCGGCCGACCACCTGCCCGACGCGCTCGACCGGTTCCTCGCCGGCACGTGGACCGCCCGGCGGCTGCCCGCGCTGGTCGTCCGCTGCGAGGAGGACGGCGTTGAGCGGATGGCGCTCAACGACTTCGTGGTGGTGCGGCGCAGCGGCGGCCAGGTCGCGGTCGACGTCGCGGTGGACGGCGAGACGTACGTGCGGATGGCCGGTGACGGCGTCGTCTGCGCCACGCCGCTCGGCTCCACCGCGTACTCGATGGCCGGCGGCGGGCCGATCCTCGTCGGTCCCACGCCCGTCTACGTCGTCACGCCGCTGGCGATGCACGGCGGCTCCGCGCCCCCGATCGTGGTGCACGACACGGCCAAGGTGGAGCTGGTCGTCCACCCGACGTTCAGCGGCTTCGACGTCGAGGTCGACGGCCGACCGGCGGAGGCCGGCGGCGTCCGCTACAGCGTGTCGCTGCGCGAGGACGTGGCGACGCTGGTGGCCTCCCACGAGCCCGACCACGGCCTCGGCGGCCTGCGCCGGCGGCGGATCGTGATGGACTCGCCGCGGGTCATGGCGCGCGACGACCGCGAGGCGCACAAGCGTTCGGGTTGACGCCGGTCGCGCGCCTATCCTCGGTTCCCGGATGGCCGCCACCGACGAGCACCTCGAGCACCTCCTGGAAGGGCTGAACCCGGCGCAGCGCGACGCCGTGACGCACGGCGACGGACCGCTGCTGATCCTGGCCGGCGCAGGCTCGGGCAAGACGAGCGTCCTGACGCGGCGGATCGCCTACCTCAACCACACCGACCAGGCGCGCGCGTCGGAGATCCTCGCGATCACCTTCACCAACAAGGCCGCGCAGGAGATGCGCGAGCGCGTCGAGGGCTTCCTCGGCCGCCGCACCCGCGCGATGTGGGTGATGACCTTCCACGCCGCGTGCGCCCGGATGCTGCGCGCGGAGGCCGACAAGCTCGGCTACACCCGCACCTTCACGATCTACGACCAGGCCGACGCCCGCCGCCTGGTCAAGCGCTGCCTGGACGAGATCGGCGCGGACCCCAAGCGGTTCACCCCCGCCGCCGTCCACAACCAGATCTCGGACGCGAAGAACAAGCTCCGCGCCGCGGACGACTACCAGAAGCTGATGGGCTCGTACTTCGAGCAGACCGTCGGCGAGGCCTACGCGCTGTACGAGCGCGAGCTGGTCCGCATGAACGCGATGGACTTCGACGACCTGCTCTTCCGCGCGGTCAACGTCCTCGAGCTCTTCCCCGAGGTCCGCGACCGCTACGGCTCGGCCTTCCGCCACATCCTCGTCGACGAGTACCAGGACACCAACCACGCGCAGTACCAGTGGCTCCAGCTCCTGACGACCCGGCACCGCAACCTCGCGGTGGTCGGCGACGACGCGCAGTGCCTGGTCTCCGGCACGCCGGTGACGATGGGGGACGGGACGACGAAGGCCATCGAGGACGTCGCGCCCGGTGACGTCGTGCTCTCGTCGTACGGCAGCGGCGACTTCCGCCCGGCGCGCGTCATGCGCACCCACACGGCGAACGTCACCGAGCTGATCGAGATCACCACGGCGTCCGGCCGCACGATCGTCTCGACGCCCGACCACACGCACTTCGCCGGCTACCTCTACGGCCAGACGCCGCAGCAGCACGTCACCTACCTGATGTGGCGCCGCGGCATGGGCTACCGCGTCGGGACGTCGCGGACGTACACCGACCGGCGCGGCAAGGCCGCGCTCGGGCCTGCGATCCGCGCGAACATGGAGCGCGCAGACGCGGTCTGGATCGTCGGCACCCACGACAACGAGGTCGACGCGCGGATGGAGGAGGCGCGGCTGGCCGCGCGGTACGGCCTGCCGACGATGCCGTTCGTGGCACGCGGGAAGGCGGACGGCCGGTCGCTGGTGCGTGACCAGGCGCGGATCGACGCGCTGTTCGCCTCGCTCGACACGGAGATCAACGGCGAACGCCTGCTGCGCGACCAGGGCCTGTCCACGGGGCAGCCGCACTTCCGTCCCGCGACGCACACCTGCGGGAGCGATGGGGTTCGCCGGCGGAACCTCACGATCACGCTCTGCGGGGACCGGCGCGGCGCGCGCCCGATGCACCGCATCTCGATGTTCGGCTACGACGAGGACGGGCGGCGCGAGCTGGAATCGCTCGGGCTGAGCGTGCGGCCCGCCCGACGCGGCTCCGACGGCTGGCGGTTCGAGACCGCGCACGCCGACTACCGCGGCGCGCTGGCGACGGTCGGTCTGATCGCGAACCGCATGGACGTCGCGCTGCGGCCGATGGCGCGGATCGCCACGAACGCCGAGCGCAGTCGCGGCGGCAGCTCCCTGCCGTTCATGGCGGCCTCGGCGGTGCGGCCGGGCATGGTCATGGTCGGCGAGGACGGTGAGTACGACGTCGTCAGGTCCGTCGAACGCCGCTACGGCCACGCGACCGTGCACGACCTCGACATCGAGCACACGCACAACTTCGTCGCGAGCGGCCTCGTCACCCACAACTCGATCTACAGCTTCCGTGGCGCGGACATCTCGAACATCCTGAACTTCGAGAAGGACTATCCCGACGCGGCGGTCGTGAAGCTCGAGCAGAACTACCGCTCGACGCAGACGATCCTCGACGCGGCGAACGCGGTCATCTCGTACAACCGCGAGCAGAAGCCCAAGCACCTGTGGACCGACAACGGCGGCGGGGACAAGATCAAGGTCCGCGAGCTCGACGACGAGCACGCCGAGGCGCGGTTCGTGCTCGGGCAGATCGAGCGGCACGTCGAGGACGGCGGCTCGCTCAGCGAGATCGCGATCTTCTACCGGACGAACGCGATGTCGCGGGTGCTGGAGGACCAGCTCGTGCGGCGCGAGATCGGCTACCAGGTCGTCGGCGGCACGAAGTTCTACGACCGGGCCGAGATCAAGGACGCGCTCGCGTACCTGCTGTGGCTCAGCAACCCGCAGGACGTCATCTCGTTCAGCCGCATCGCCAACTCGCCCAAGCGCGGCATCGGCGCCACGTCGCTGCAGCGCGTCCTGTCGTACGCCGACGTCGAGGGCATCTCGGTGTGGGAGGCGGCCGAGCAGCCGTCGAACGTGCCCGGCCTGGGCACCGCGGCGGTGAAGGCGTTCACCCGCTTCATGGACGTGATGGTCGGCCTGCGCGAGCGCGCGGCGGACGAGGTCCCGGTCGGCGACCTGCTCGAGGCGGTGCTCGACGACACCGGCTACCTCGACGCGCTGCGCGCCGAGCGGACGATCGAGGCCGAGGGCCGCATCGAGAACCTCCGCGCGCTGGTCGAGGCCGCGCGCGAGTTCGACGCGGCCGCCGAGCCGGGGGAGGACACGCTCGACCAGTTCCTCCAGCAGGTCGCGCTGGTGGCGGACACCGACACCCGCAAGGACGACGAGGGCATCGTCACGCTGATGACGCTCCACAACGCGAAGGGCCTCGAGTATCCCGTCGTGTTCCTCGTCGGCATGGAGGAGGGCGTCTTCCCGCACAACCGCGCGCTCGACGAGGGCGGGCTGGAGGAGGAGCGGCGGCTGATGTACGTCGGCCTCACGCGGGCCAAGCGCGAGCTGACGCTCACCTACGCGCGTCGGCGCAACGTCTTCGGCTCGCAGACCTACGGCATGAAGTCGCGCTTCCTGGAGGAGATCCCCGCGGACCTCACCGACCAGGAGGAGCCGCGCGTCCGGCCGGGCTCGTTCGGCGGCAGCTCCTGGGCCGCCGCAGCCGCCGGCAGCGCGGCCCGGGCGGAGGAGCGGAGATCTCCCCGCGCGGGCGGGGCCGCCGGCGGCAGCTCGTACAACGTCGGCGACGACGTCGTCCACGCGGCCTTCGGCGACGGCGTCATCGTCGGCGCCGAGCCCGGCGGCATCGTGGTCGTGCGGTTCGCGTCGGACGGCAGCGAGCGCAAGCTCATGGCCGACTACGCGCCGATCTCCAAGCGCTGATCGGCGCCGTCGCGCGCGCTGGATAGGTTCTCCGCCGACATGGCGGCACAGGTGATCGATGGCAAGGCGGTCGCGGCGCGCGTCCGCGAGCAGGTGCGACAGGACGTCGAGGCGTACGTCGCGGACGGTGGGCGGCGCCCCGGGCTGGCGACCGTGCTCGTGGGCGACGACGCCGCGTCGGCGATCTACGTCGGCGGCAAGCAGAAGGCGTGCCGCGAGGTCGGCATCAACGGGTTCGACCACCGGCTCGACGCGGACACCTCACGGGAGGAGCTCGTCGAGCTCATCGAGCGCCTCAACGCCGACCCCGAGGTCAGCGGCATCATCGTCCAGCTCCCGCTCCCGCCGCACCTCGACGGCACCGAGATGAGCGGCCTCGTGCGCGCGGACAAGGACGTCGATGGCCTCACCGCCACCAGCGCCGGCCTCCTGGCGCTCGGCCGCGAGGGGCTGCAGCCGTGCACGCCCGCTGGCTGCATGGTGCTGCTGGCCGAGGCCGGCGTCGACCTCACCGGCAAGGAGGCGGTCGTCATCGGGCGCTCCAACCTCTTCGGCAAGCCGATGGCGCAGCTGCTCATCCAGGCCAACGCCACCGTCACCGTCTGCCACTCGCGCACGAAGGACCTCCCCGAGGTCACGCGTCGCGCCGACGTCCTCATCGCCGCCGTCGGCCGCGATCGGATGGTCAAGGGCGACTGGATCAAGCCGGGCGCGGTCGTGCTGGACGTCGGCATGAACCGGTCCGACGACGGCCTCAACGGCGACGTCGACACCGCGCAGGCGATGGAGGTCGCGTCCGCGATCACGCCCGTCCCCGGCGGCGTCGGCCCGATGACGATCGCGATGCTCCTGGCGAACACGCTGAAGGCCGCGAAGCTGCAGGCGGCGGGTACGCTCCAGGCGTGAAGCTCTCGCGGCTGCGCGCAGGGGAGTGGCTGGCCCTCGTCGGCGGGGTCGCGCTCGCCGTGCTCCTGGTCTGCGACTGGTTCTACCTGAGCACCCCGGACGCCCGCTTGGGCGCGCACGAGACCGGCATCCGCGGGCTGGGCTGGTTCGCCGCCTTCCTGTGCGTCGCGACGATCGGCTCCGCGCTCGCCCTGGCCTTCACCACCGTCACGTACGACGCGCCCGCCTGGTCGGTCGTGCTCGGCGTCTTCGCCACGGTGTTCGGCGTGCTGGCGGTGCTCGCGATCGTCGTGCGGCTGATCGCGCAGCCCGGGCTCGGCGTCGACGCCGGCAACGCGGACGTGGACCTCGAGCCCGCGGCGTGGCTGGGGCTGCTCGCCGCGCTCGCGGTCGCCGTGGGCGGCGGCCGGTCGATGGGCGACGAGCGGACCGACACCGCGGACGCTCGTCAGCAGACCGAGGACGTCCTGCGCGTCCGCGGCGCCGCGCGTCCTGCGCCCCCTCGCGAGGCGGCCGCGACCGGCCCGCGCGAGGCCTGACCAACTCCTACCCTTCCCTCACTGATGATCGATCGCGAGCAGGTTCTGCACGTCGCCCGCCTGGCCCGGCTGGAGCTGACCGACGACGAGGTGCAGAGCATGAGCCACGAGCTCTCCGGCATCCTCGGCCACATCGAGAAGATCGGCGAGCTCGACCTCGACGGCGTGCCCCCGACGTCCCACGTCGTGGAGGTCTCCAACGCCCTCCGTCCTGACGAGCCGCGACCGTCGTTCCCGCGCGACGTGATGCTGGCCGCCGCGCCGCAGGTCGCCGACGACGGCTTCGCCGTGCCGAGCCCGCAGGCATGAGCGCCGATCTCATCGCCCTCACCGCCGCCCAGGCGGTCGAGAAGATCCGCGCGGGGGAGACCACCGCCGCCGACGTCTACGAGGCGTACCGCGCGCGTGCGGCCGCGGACGAGCTGAACGCGTTCGTCCACGTCCCCGACGCGACGCCCGCCGACCTGCCCGGCACCGACACGCCGCTCGCCGGCCTGCCCGTCGGCGTCAAGGACCTCTTCTGCACCGAGGGCCTGCCGAGCCAGTCCGGCTCGAAGATCCTCGAGGACTACCGCCCGCCGTACACGGCGACGGTCGTGCGCAAGCTGCAGGAGGCCGGCGCGTCGATCCTCGGCAAGACCAACCAGGACGAGTTCGCGATGGGCTCGTCGAACGAGAACTCGGCGTTCGGCCCGGTCCGGAACCCGTGGGACCGCACCCGCGTCCCGGGCGGCTCCTCCGGCGGCAGCGCCGCGGCGGTCGCGGCGGGGCTCGTCCCGTGGGCGCTCGGCACCGACACCGGCGGCTCGATCCGCCAGCCCGCGGCGCTCACCGGCATCGTCGGCCTCAAGCCCACGTACGGCTCGTGCTCGCGCTACGGGATGATCGCGTTCGCGAGCTCGCTCGACCAGGCCGGGCCGCTCGCCCGCGACGTCACCGACACCGCGCTGCTCTTCAAGCACATGGTCGGCCGCGACCACTGCGACTCGACCTCGCTCGACTACCCGGAGGAGGTCCGGCTCCCGTCCGCGACCGACTTGCAGGGCATCCGCCTGGGCGTCCCGGAGGAGCTGAGCGGCGAGGGCATCGAGCCCGGCGTGCTCGACTCCTTCAACCGCGTGCTCGACCTCGCCCGCGAGCTCGGCGCGACGGTGGAGAGCATGAAGCTCCCGCACGCCCCGCACGCGCTGAGCGCCTACTACGTGCTCGCGCCGGCGGAGGCGTCGTCGAACCTCGCCCGCTTCGACGGCGTGCGCTACGGCCTGCGCGCCGAGGGCACGACCGACCTGCTGTCGATGTACACGAAGACCCGCCACGACGGCTTCGGCCCCGAGGTCAAGCGGCGGATCATGCTCGGCACGTACGCGCTGAGCGCCGGGTACTACGACGCGTACTACGGGCGCGCGCAGCAGGTGCGGACGAAGATCGCGGAGGACTTCAGCACGGCCTTCGAGCAGTTCGACTTCATCGTCACCCCGACCGCGCCGACGGTCGCGTTCGGCCTCGGCGACAAGACCGACGACCCCTGGGCGATGTACCTCAACGACTTCTGCACCGTGCCGATCTCGCTCGCCGGCATCCCGGCGATCTCGATCCCGTCCGGCCTGTCCGAGGGGCTGCCGGTCGGCTTCCAGATGGCGGGCCCGGCGTTCAGCGAGAACCGCATCCTCGACGCGGCGTTCGCGCTGGAGAAGGCCATCGGCTTCGACGGATCGAAGGCGCGCGCATGAGCAAGGTCGAGTGGGAGCCCGTCATCGGGCTGGAGATCCACGTCCAGCTCGCGACGAAGACGAAGATGTTCTGCTCGTGCCAGCTCGGCTTCGGCGAGCCGCCGAACACGCGCACCTGCCCGGTGTGCCTCGGCCTCCCGGGCGCGCTGCCGGTCGTCAACGCGCGGGCGATCGACTACGGGCTGCTGATCGGCCTCGCGATGGGCTCCAAGCTCGCCGACCGGTCGATCTTCCACCGGAAGAACTACTTCTATCCGGACAACCCGAAGGCGTACCAGATCAGCCAGTACGACGAGCCCCTCTGCAGCGGCGGGCAGCTCGGCGACGTGCGGATCCACCGCGTGCACCTGGAGGAGGACGCGGCGAAGCTCGTCCACGGCGGCGGCACGGGGCGCATCCACGGCTCCGCGACCAGCGTCGTCGACTTCAACCGCGGCGGCACGCCGCTGGTGGAGATCGTCACCGAGCCGGACGTCCGCGACGGCACGCACGCGCGCGAGTGGCTGACGATGCTCCGCGAGACGGTCCGCCAGCTCGGCATCTCCGACGTCGACATGTCGCAGGGCTCGCTGCGCTGCGACGCCAACGTCTCGATCCGGCCCAAGGGCGAGTCGAAGTTCGGCACGAAGACCGAGCTGAAGAACATGAACTCGTTCGCCTTCCTCGAGCAGGGCGTCAAGGCCGAGATCGCGCGCCAGATCGCGATCAAGGAGGCCGGCGACGAGGTCGTGCAGGAGACGCTCCACTTCGACCCGCGCACGGGGGCGATCACGTCGCTGCGCTCCAAGGAGGAGGCGCACGACTACCGCTACTTCCCGGAGCCGGACCTCGTCCCGATCGCGATCACGCAGGAGATGCTCGACCGCGCGAAGGCCGCGCTGCCCGAGCTGCCGATGGCGCGCGCCGACCGCTACGAGCGCGAGCTGTCGCTGTCGACCGACAACGCCCGCGACCTCGCGTTCCGCCCCGAGGTGGCCGCGTACTTCGAGGCCGCGGCGTCGAACGGCGCGCCGGCGCAGACGGTCGCGAACTGGCTGCTCAACGAGCTCGGCCCGCGTCTGGGCGACGTCGAGCCGCAGGACTCCAAGGTCTCCCCGGAGGCGTTCGGCTCGTTCGTCGGGCTCGTCGCGGGCAAGAAGATCACCCCGACGGCGGCCAAGCAGGTGCTCGACAAGCTCGTCGCCGAGGGCGGCTCGCCGGAGGCGATCGTCGAGGCCGAGGGCCTCGGCGCGATGGAGGCCGGCGACGAGCTGTCCGGCATCGTCGACGCGGCGCTGGCCGCGAACGCCGACGCGGCGGAGAAGATCCGCGGCGGCAACATGAAGGCGATCGGCCCGATCATCGGCCACGTCATGCGCGAGACCAAGGGCCGCGCGGACGGCGGCGAGGTCACGCGCCTCGTGCGCGAGAAGCTCGGCCTCTGACCACGGGTTGACGCAGCGCGGCGTGTGACCGAGGTCACGCGCCGCGTGTGCCAGCCTGGATGGACGTGGCAACCGCTTCGCGAGAGAACCCCAGGCCCGAGCCGCGCTCGGGCGGCGGGCTGTCCCTGCAGACGCTCGCCATCGCCAGCGCCGGCTCCGTCGCCGCCGCCGTCTTCACCCACATGATCTGGACCGGCGGCGCGATCGTCGGCGCCGCCATCACGCCGATCATCGTCGCGCTCGTGAGCGAGGCGCTGAAGAAGCCGGCGCAGGTCATCACCGCGGTCACGCCGGTCACCAAGCCGCGCCGCAGCTACGGCGGCGACGAGCAGACCGACGTCCCGCGCACCGGCGCCGGTGCGCCGATGGCGCCGCCGCCCGAGGTCGCCGAGGAGCCTTACGCGCCGACCGCGCGCCGCCGCCGCGAGGAGGACCGGTTCGGCATCTGGGAGGCGGACCAGCGCTCGTTCTGGGACCGCATCAAGGGCCGCCCGCTCAAGATCGCGATGGCCACCGGCGCGCTCGCGTTCGCCATCGGCGCCCTCGCGCTCACCGCGACCGAGCTCGTCTTCGGCGGCTCGGTCGGCGGTGGGGGAGACCGCACCACGATCATCCCCGGCAAGCAGCGCTCCTCCGACACGGACAAGAAGACGACGACCGAGACGACCGAGACGACGCAGACCACGGAGACCGCTCCCGCCGAGACGACGGAGACGACGCCGGAGGAGGAGCAGACCGAGACCGTCCCGACGACGCCGCAGACGACGCCGCAGACCGTCCCGACCACCCCGGTGACGCCGGCGCCGCAGAGCGAGACGGTCCCGACCACGCCGCAGGAGACCCCGCCGCCGGGCACCGCGACGACGCCCGGCGGGACCGCGGCGCCGCCTGCCGGATAGCTTCTCCCGGACGATGCACGCCACCGCCGCCATGACCGACGCCGCCCGCGACCCCGAGCCCGACCAGCGCCCGAGCGGCGTCCGCGCGTGGCTGGAGGTCTACGGCCTGCGCGCGCTCATCGGCGCGTTCGGCGTGCTCGCCGCCGTGGGCGTGATCCTCACCGACGACCAGGATCCGATCGTCTTCGCGATCCCGGTCCTGGTCGCGACCACGGTCATCGTCGGCGCGCTGACGTTCGCCGGCTCGGACGCGCGCCGCTACCAGCAGGTCGCGCGTGAGACCGGGCTGACGTACGACGGCGTGCGGCCGGTCCCGGGCGTCACCGCGATCCTCCGCGACGACCACGCGCCCGCGCACATGGTCAGCGGCGACCTCGACGTGTACGGCCCGGACGTGCGGATCGCGTTCCTGAAGACGCGCCTGGTCGCGCTCGTGGACCTGAGCGAGGAGCCCGCCGGTGCGCGCACGTCGCTGGACGACGCGAGCCGCGCGTGGCTGGCCGACCACCCGCTGCGCCCCGAGGCGGAGCTCGAGGACGAGACGCTCGTCGTCGGCGTCGCCCGCACCGCGCCGCCGCGCCAGCTCCTGGAGCTGACGCGCGCGCTCGTCGCCCGGCTCTAGCCCTCCGCGAGCGCCTTCGCCTGGCGCTTGGCGACCTTGTCGCACGCCTTGACGGCGAGCGCGAGGTGCTCCTCCGCGAGCGGCTCGGCCCGCTTGGCGAGCGCCCGCGCCGCGTCGTCGCCCGTCGCCTTGGCGAGCCGCCGCACGACCTTCCACTGCACGAGCGCGAACGCCGCCTCGGCGGCCAGGGCCTGCAGCGCGTCGAGCCCGTCGGCGTCGTCGAGCCGGCCGCCCTGCGCCTCGCTCTCGACGTCCCGCAGCCGCCGCGACCGCGCGGTCAGCCGCGCCCGGCTCGCCGGCGACCCCGCGACGACCAGCGCGTTCACGTCCTCCTGCACCACGGCGAGGTCGGCGTCGACGGCCTGCAGCTTCTTGGCGAGCTTGCCGGACGCCACGTGTGCGGCGGCGTCGGCGGCCGCGGCGCGCACGGCCTGGGTGAGCCCCAGCGCGTCCGCGAGCTCGAGTCGGGTGGTCTCGGTCATGCCCAAGCCGCTACCCCGCGCCGCCCGCACCAACCCGCCGCCACTGGTCCAACCAGTCTGCGCAGCTGGTCCAACCAGTGCGGAGGTGGCGCACGGCGGGTGTGGCGCGGCGCGCGCGACAGGCGTAACGTGGCGAGGCATGAGCCGACTCATCCGCATGGACCAGACCGGCCACACCGAGCTGGCGACGTGGGACGCGGCCGACCCCGCGTCGGTCGAGGCGGCGGTCGAGGCGTTCCGGCGCGAGCTCGACCGCGGCTACTTCGGCATGGTCACCACCGGCCCCGGCCACGCCGAGCAGGTGAAGGAGCTGCCGGTCGACGCCGACACGGTGATCCTGCGCCTGCCGATCAGTGGCGGCTGAGCCCACCACCGCCGCGCTTCCCGAGCGCGCCGGCGTCCCGTGGCGCCGCACGGTCGACGAGCGCGCGCTCGCCGCGTACCGGCGCGCGTGGACGGCGACGACGCTCGCGCACGTCGTCCCGTTCTGCGTCACCGCGGTCGTGCTCGTGCTGATCGAGCCGTGGCTCGCGCCGATGTCGCTCCTCGCGCTCGCGCAGGCGTGGATCATCCCCGAGCTGTACGCCAACCGCGGGGCGAAGGTGATGCGTCCGCGGCCCCGTGCGGACGGCGCCGCCCACACCACCGCGCTGGGCCTGCTCGGCGACCTCCTCGGCCACGAGCAGCGCGACCTCTACACGCGCACCGGCGCGGTCGTCGAGCCGGGCCGGCTCGGCACCTGGGTCGTGGGGGAGCAGGGCGCGCTCCTGGTCGACCGCCGCACCGTCTACGCGTTCTGCGTCCGCGTCGCCGACCCCGACCTGCCCGGCCCCGACCGCGTCGCGCACCTCGTCCTCGCGCTGCGCACCGACGAGCAGGGCTTCGCGACGGTCGCCAACCGCGCGTTCGCGGGCGCCGCCTGGCGCATCCGCCGGCGCCTCCCGTGGCCGACCCGCGCCGCGCTCGACCACGCCCGCGCTGGACATCCGGGAGAACCGCGCGGCTGACAGTTCCGACCGGCGGGCCGTGGTGGCAACGGTCAGGAGGACCGACCATGCTGTTCATGACCGCAACGACCGCCGCAGCCGCCGCCAACCGCGTCCTCCTCGTGCCGGAGGCACGCTCCTCCGCCGCCGGGCCGCACGCCCAGAAGATCCGCCGCTACCGCCTCGCGCGCCTGCGGCTCCTCGAGCGCCGCGACCAGCAGGCCCTTCGTCACCCGCAGCTCACGCGCGCCTACGACTGACACGCTCGCGCGGGCACCTTCCCCGCGCGAGTAAGCTGGGCGACATGGCCTCGGACGTCGCCCAGAAGCTCATCGCCATCGTGGTCCTCGCGGTGGCGGGCTGGTTCCTCCTGAAGGTCGTCATCGGCCTCGTGGCCGGCCTGGCGACGATCATCGCGGTGGTCCTCGCGATCTTCGCCGTCTTCTGGGCCCTCAACCGGCTCTGACGCGCGGATGGCCTACCTGGTCATCGCCTTCTTCTTCGGCCTCGCCGGCGGCGCGGTGGGGAAGATCAAGGGGTCGAGCTTCTTCCTCTGGTTCCTCATCTCGGCGATCCTGCCGTTCGTCGGCCTGCTGGCCGCCATCTTCTACCGCGTGGAGCTCGACGAGCCGCGCCGGCAGTGCCCGGGATGCGGGAAGATCGTGAAGCTCCACGAGGCCCTCTGCACGCGGTGCGGGACCGAGCTCGAGTGGACCGACGAGGTCACCGTGATCCCGCCGGAATCCGCAGCCGCCGCGCGGTAAGCTGGACTGCTCCGGCCGCCTTCCGGCGGCCGATTTCCGTTCCATCCCGTCCCACCCGCACGGAGGTCCAGCAGCAATGCGAGCCGTCGACGCCATCATGGAGTGCCTCAAGGCCGAGGGCGTCGACACCGTATTCGGGTACCCGGGCGGCGCCAACATGCCCACGTACGACGCGTTCTACGACGCGGGCATCCGCCACATCCTGGTCCGGCACGAGCAGGGCGGCGGCCACGCCGCCGAGGGCTACGCGAAGGCGACCGGCAAGGTCGCCGTGGCCCTGGGCACGTCCGGACCCGGCGCGACCAACCTGGTGACCGCGATCGTCGACGCGATGATGGACTCGGTCCCCGTCGTGTTCATCACCGGCCAGGTGAAGACCGAGCTGCTCGGCACCGACGGCTTCCAGGAGGCGGACACGATGGGCATCACGATGCCCGCCGTGAAGCACTCGTGGATGATCACCGACCCGCGCGAGATCCCGCGCGTGCTGCACGAGGCGTTCCACGTCGCGCGCACGGGCCGCCCCGGCCCGGTCGTGGTCGACATCCCGACCGACCTGTCGCGGATGGACATCCCGTACGAGCCGGTCACCGACGTCCACCTGCCCGGCTACCAGCCGACGGTCGAGGGCAACGCCAAGCAGATCCGCCAGGCCGCGAAGGCGCTGGCGTCCGCGCGGCGGCCGGTCCTCTACGTGGGCGGCGGCGCGCTGGACGCGCACGAGGAGCTGCGCGCGCTCGCGTCGCACGGCCGCTTCCCGGTGACTTGCACGCTCAACGGCCTGGGGACCTACCCGGCGCCGGACGAGCAGTGGCTCGGGATGCTCGGCATGCACGGGACGCGCACCGCGAACTACGCGATGGACGAGGCGGACCTGATCTTCGCGATCGGCGCCCGCTTCGACGACCGCGTCACCGGCAAGCTCTCCGAGTTCGCCCCGCGCGCGAAGTTCATCCACATCGACATCGATCCGGCCGAGATCTCCAAGAACGTGCCGGCGCACATCCCGATCGTGGGCGACGCCAAGCGCATCCTGGCCAAGCTCAACGCCGAGTACCGGGCGCTGGAGGCCGACTCCTCGCGCCTGGAGGACTGGTGGAGCCGGATCAACTCGTGGCGGGAGAAGCACCCGCTGCGCTACGACGACCCGGACGGCGACGAGATCAAGCCGCAGGCCGCGATCGAGGCGATCTACGCCGCGACCAACGGCGACGCGATCGTGACCTCCGACGTCGGCCAGCACCAGATGTGGACGGCGCAGTACTACCACTTCAACCGGGCCCGCCAGTGGATCAACTCCGGCGGCCTGGGGACGATGGGCTTCGGCCTGCCGGCGGCGCTCGGCGCGGCCGTCGGGTGCCCGGACAAGACGGTCGTCTGCATCACCGGCGACGGCTCGATCCAGATGAACGCCCAGGAGTTCGCGACCTGCGCGGACAACGGGATCCCGGTGAAGACGTTCATCCTGAACAACGGCTACCTGGGCATGGTCCGCCAGTGGCAGGAGCTGTTCTGGGACCGGCGCTACTCCGAGGTGACGCTGGGCGGCAACCCCGACTTCGTCAAGCTCGCCGACGCCTACGGGTGCACGGGCTTCCGGGTGTCGGAGCGGTCGAAGCTCGACGAGACCATCAAGGCCGCGCTGGAGACGGACGGCCCCGTGATCGTCGACATCCGCGTCACGGCGGAGGAGAACGTGTACCCGATGGTCGCGCCGGGCGCCGCGGCCCGCGACATGGTGGGCTGATCGAGATGGGCGAGCCGGGCACCAAGGAGCTGCTGAGCCTCGAGGACCTCGAGGCGGCCGCGTCGCTGCGCACGGGGCGCAAGCACACGCTGTCGATCCTCGTCGAGAACAAGCCCGGCGTGCTCACGCGCATCGCCGGGCTGTTCGCCCGCCGCGGGTTCAACATCGACACGCTCACCGTCGGCCCGACCGACGAGGACCAGCTGTCGCGCATCACGCTGACGCTCGACGGCGCGATGCACCCGATCGACCAGGTCACCAAGCAGCTCCACAAGCTGGTCAACGTCCTGAAGATCCGCGACCTGGAGCCGAGCGAGACCGTCTCGCGCGAGCTGGCGCTGTTCAAGGTCGCGATCAACGACGGGCACCAGCGCGCCGAGGTCATGCAGATCACCGAGATCTTCCGCGGGAAGGTCGTCGACGTGACGAAGCGCTCGATGATCGTCGAGGTCACCGGGACGACCGACAAGATCGAGGCGTTCGAGAACATGGTCCGCCCGTTCGGCCTGATCGAGATGATGCGCACGGGCGAGATCGCCATCGCCCGCGGCCGCGGCGAAACCTGATCTGGCGGGGTCTCGCCGCGCCTGGAACGACCGAGCGAAGGGGCACCGGCCTGGCGGCCTAACGCCCTTCGCCCGGCCGTCCCAGCCGCGACGATGGCCCTCGCCAGATGGCGTTGATCAGCTCGTCGGGATCGCGGCGAGGTGCGCGGCGAGCGTGTCGCGCACGGGGGTGGGCGGGCGGCCGAGGAGGCGTCCGAGCGTGGGGTCGACGACGTCGAACTCGCCGGCGCGGCTGGCGGCGAACATGCCGACCAGCAGCGTGGCGCGGTCGTGCGGCACCCCGCGCCCGACCAGCTCCGCGTGGTACTCGTCGTCGCTGACGGTCACGCGCTCGATCTCCCGGCCGCTCAGCTCGGACGCGATCGCCGCGAGGGCGGCGAAATCGAGCGCCTCCGGGCCGGTGAGCGGGGCCGTCGCGCCCGCGAGGGCCGGGTCCCCGTCCTCTGCGGCCAGCGCGATCGCCGCGGCCTCCGCGAGGTCGGCGTGCGCGGTCCAGGAGACCGGCCCGTCGGCGGGCGCCACCAGCCGGCCCGTCTCGAACGCCTGCTCCATGAACATCACCGCGCTCGCCGCGTAGAACCCGTTGCGCAGCGCGGTCCACGCGCGGCCGGAGGCCGCGAGCTCCGCCTCGGTGGCGGCGTGGTCGGGCATGGGCGCGAACGCCGAGGACGGGCGTGCGGCCTGGTGGCTCGTGTAGAGGACGCGCTCGGCGCCCACGGCGTCTGCGGCGGCGATGGCGTTGCGATGGAGGGTCATCGCCGCGGTGCCGGTCGTCGCGGCCGAGACGACGAGCACCCGGCGCGCGCCGGCGAACGCCTCGGCGAGGCTCGCGGGATCGGAGAAGTCGCCCCGGCGGACCCGCACGCCGCGGACGCGCAGGTGGTCGGCCTTGCGCGGGTCGCGAACGCTCACGCCGATCTGGTCGGCGGGGACCCGGGCCAGGAGATGGTCGACGATCTGCGCGCCGAGCGCGCCGGTGGCGCCGGTGACGATGAGCATGGCTGCGGACCTCCAAGGCGGTAGCGACGGTGCCGCGATCACGTTAGCAGTGGAACGAATCGCTGCTACCGGCGCTCGCGTTCCAGCGCTATCCTCTGCTGCGGCATGCCGGTCGCCGACGCCACCGACCCGCGCGGGCGGATCCTCTCCGCCGCTGCGCGCCTGCTCGCCGAGGGCGGGTTGGACGCCCTCACGACGCGCGCGGTCGCCGGCGCAGCCGGCGTGCAGGCTCCTGCGATCTACCGCCTCTTCGGCGACAAGGCGGGGCTCCTCGACGCCGTCGCCGAGCACGTCTTCGCCGAGTACGTGCGCGAGAAGGCGACCCGCGTGCGCAGCGACGACCCGGTCGCGGACCTGCGCGCGGGGTGGGAGCAGCACGTCGCCTTCGCGCTCGCCAACCCCGCCGTCACCACGCTGATGTACGGCACCGCGCCGGGGCGGGACGCGTCGGCCGCCGTCGTGGCCGGGGAGGCTGTGCTGCGCGAGCACGTGCGCCGGATCGCCGTCGCAGGGCGCCTGCGCATGAGCGAGGAGCGAGCGGTCGCGCTGCTCGCGGCGACGGGACGCGGCCTCGTGCTGAGCCTCCTCGCGGTCCCCGCCGAGCGCCGGGATCTCGGGCTCTCGGCCGTCGCCTGCGACGCGGTCGTCGCTGCCATCGCGAGCGATCAGCCGTCGACCGCGACGCCCGGCCCCGTCGCCGCCGCGGTCGCGCTGCGGGCCTCGCTGCCGGACGTGACCGTGCTCAGCGCGGCCGAGCGGCGGCTGCTCGCCGAGTGGCTCGACCGGCTCGCCGGGGCGTGACGCGCCGGGCGGCGCGCGGTCAGGGACGGGCCGACCTATCCTGGCCGGGATGATCTCCGTCGCGTCGAGCACGCTCGCCCCGCGTCTGCGCTCTCGGGTGGAGGAGGGCGTCGCGCGGGCACGCTCCCGGGGGCGTGCGGTGCTGGTGGGCGTGACGGTCGACGTCGCGCCGCAGACCGATCCCGCGGCCGTCGTCGTGGCGTCGCGCCAGGGCGACGAGCCCTGGTTCCTGCTCGAGCAGCCCGACCGGGACGGCGCCGCGCTGGCGACGCTCGGGTGCGTGACCGCGATCGAGCCCTCCGACGCCGGCCCGGAGCGCTTCCGCGCCGCCGCGCGCGCCTGGCGCAAGCTCGCGCGCGAGGCTGTGGCGGACCCGATCGCGGGGCCGCGGGGGAGCGGGCTGGTCGCGGTCGGCGGGTTCTCGTTCGCGGAGGCGGGCGGGGCGTCGCCGCCGTGGGCCGGGTACGCGCCGGCGTCGCTGCAGGTGCCCGAGGTCGCGCTGGCGCGGCGGGGGAGCGAGGTGCAGCTGACGCTGGCCGCGCTCGTGCAGCCCGACGACGACGCCGGTGCGGTCACCGCGCGGCTGGTCGACCGTGCCGCGTCGCTGCGCGCCGACAAGCCGCTCCCGCTGCTCGACCCCGATCCGGTCGGCCGCTTCCGCGTCGTGTCGACGATGCCGCCCGAGCACTACGAGGCCGCGGTCGCCCGCGCGGTGGAGCACATCCGCGACGGCGCGTTCGAGAAGATCGTGCTCGCCCGCGAGGTCGAGGTCCACGCGCCTGCCGCGCACGACGCCGCCGCCGTGTTCGGCGTCCTGCGCGAGGCGTTCCCGGCCTGCAACGTCTTCGTCGTCGGCCGCGGCGACGCCGCGTTCATCGCCGCGTCGCCCGAGCTGCTCGTGCGTCGCGACGGCCAGCGCGCCGCGTCGCTCGCGCTCGCCGGCTCGGCCCGCCGCTCCGCCGACCCCGCGGTCGACGACCACCTCGGCGAGCAGCTCATGCAGTCGTCCAAGGACCGCGAGGAGCACGAGATCGTCCGCCGCCGCATCGAGCGGACGCTGAAGCCCCATGCGGTGTGGGTGACGTCGAACGACGAGCCGGTCGTCGTGAAGGTGCTCAACATCCAGCACCTCGCCACGCCCGTCCGCGCGCAGCTCACCAAGCCGGTGCCGGCGGTCGAGCTCGTCGGCCTGCTCCACCCGACCCCCGCCGTCGGCGGCGAGCCGCTGCGCGACGCCGCGCCGATGATCCCCGCGCTGGAGGGCATGGACCGCGGCTGGTACGCGGGCCCGGTCGGGTGGACGGACGCGAACGAGGACGGTGAGTTCTGCGTCGCGCTGCGCAGCGCGCTCCTGCGGGGCAACGTCGCCCGCTGCTACGCGGGTGTCGGCGTCGTCGCCGACAGCGACCCGGCCGCGGAGCTGGCAGAGACCGAGATCAAGCTCGCCGCGCTGCTGCCCGTCCTCGCGGGCTAGGCGCCGTCGAGCTCGTCGAGCTGCTCGCGCAACCACGCCTCGGTCACGGCGTTGATGCGCCGGCCGAGGTCGACCGTGGGGTGGAAGGGGGAGCCCTCCGGTGCGGCGCGGATCGCCGCGTCCACCTCCGCGAGCATCGCCTGGTGCTCCGCGAGGTACGCGAGCTCCGTCTCCAGCACGGCGCGACGATCGTCCGGCGGCAGGAGCCGCAGCATGAACCACCGCAGGACGGTCGGGTTGCGCTGGTGGCGCGGCGGGTCCGGCTCCATGAGCCACCGTCGCAGCTCGCCGCGGCCGGCATCGGTCAGCGCGAACGTGCGGCTGCCCCGCGCGCCCTCGCCCACGACCTCCACGAACCCCTCGTCCGAGAGCCGGCCGAGCTCGGGGTAGATCTGGCTGTGCGAGGCATGCCACGCGTTGGCGAGCGAGCTGTCGAACTTCTGCGCGAGCTCGTAGCCGGTGGCGGGCTGCGACGCGAGCAGGCCGAGAACCGCATGGCGGAGCGACATCGCGGGTCATCCTACCGGTCGATGTCGACATGTAGGACTTGACATGTTGGATACGACGTGTCAGGTTCGACATATGGACACGACGACCCTGACCCCGACCCGGCAGCGCCTGCTGATCGCCGCCGTGATGTCCGGCCTGCTCCTCGCGATGCTCGACCAGAGCATCGTCGGCACCGCGCTCCCCGAGATCATCCGCTCGCTCGGCGGGGAGGACCTCTACGTCTGGGTCGTCACCGCGTACCTCGTTCCGGCGACCGTCTCGCTGCCGGTGTACGCGCGGCTGTCCGACCGCTACGGCCGCCGCCTGCTCCTGCTCATCGGCATGGTGCTCTTCCTCACCGGCTCGGCGCTCAGCGCCTCGGCCGGCTCGATGGAGGAGCTGATCGCCTGGCGCGCGCTGCAGGGCCTCGGCGCGGGCGCGCTCGAGGGCCTCTCGTTCATCCTCGTCGCCGACCTGTTCGGCGGCCGGCGCAACGCGGCGCTCCAGGGCGCGCTCGCCGGCCTGATGGGCGTGAGCTTCATCGCCGGCCCGCTGGTCGGCGGCTTCCTCACCGACCAGGTCGGCTGGCAGTGGGTCTTCCTCGTCAACCTGCCGATCGGGATCGCCGCGCTCGCCGTCGTCGCGACGGTGCTGCCGAAGCAGATCGGCCGCAACGAGGACCGGCGGACGCCGCTCGACCTCACCGGCATCGCGCTTCTCACCGCGGCGGTCGGCCTGCTGCTCGTCGGCCTCAGCGAGCGCACCCACGCCGACGCGACGACGGGCGAGCTGCCCGCGTGGACCGCGCCCGAGACCGGCGGCTTCGTGCTCTCCGGCCTGCTGCTCCTCGTCGCGTTCGTGGCCAACGAGCGCCGGGCCGCCGCCCCGATCGTCCCGCTCGCGCTCTTCCGCGACCGGCGCACCGCCGCGATCCTCCTCGCCGCCGGCACCGGCGCGTTCGGCCTCTTCGCCGGCGTGCTGCTCCTGCCGCGCTACTACCAGGCCGTCCGCGACGTCAGCGCGACGCACTCGGGCCTGCTCATCTACCCGCTGCTGCTCGGCCTGCTGGTGTCGGTGAACGTCGCCGGCATGGTCGTCATGCGCCGCCTGGACTTCCGCGGCCCGCTGCTCGTCGCGCTCGCGATCGCGTCGCTCGGCGCCGTCGGCTTCGCCACCTTCGACGCCGACACGCCCGACTGGCTCGCGCTCGTCTTCATGGCGCTGACGGGCGCCGGCATCGGCCCGCTCCTCAGCGGGCTGCAGATCGCGATGCAGCAGTCGGTCCCGCCGCAGGCCATCGGCGGCGCGCTCGGCACGCTGATCCTGCTCCGCCAGATCGGCGGCGCGGTCGCGCTCGCGGCGGCCGAGACGGTCTACAGCTCCTCCACCCACGCCGGCAACGGCGCGGCCGCGGCCACCGGCACCGGCGTCTTCGTCGTCACGCTCGCCGGTGCGGTCCTCGCGGCGGGCGCGCTCGCGTTCCTCCTCCCGCGCGGCGCGGGGAAGCTCGCGCCGCCGCCCGGCTACGCGGCCGCGGCGGGGACGGCGGCGTAGCCGTCGCGCGTCACGACCAGCTCGCCGGCGTGGGCCCGCTCCCAGGCGCGGATGCGCAGGAAGTCCGCGCCCTGGCCGAGCGCCATGCCGAAGAGCAGCCCGGAGACCGACGGCGACAGCAGGCCGCACGCCGCCAGCAGCGTGAAGAGGACCAAGGTGCCGACGCCGAGCGGCCGGTTGCGGAGGTCGACCTCCCCGGCCGGTCGCGCGGCGCGGTCGGCCTCCCGCAGCATCGACGTGACGCGCGGGCGCGAGACGAGCGCCCACCAGCCGGCGCCGGCGACGACGGTGGTGATGGCGATGCCGAGCGCCGTGCCGGCGTCGTCGACGATCAGCCCGAGCCCGAGCGCGAGGAACCCCGCGACGAGCGGGATGATCGCGCTGCGCAGGTACCAGGGGCGCATGCGGAAGGCGGTCATGTGGCGTAGGTCTCCCAGACCTGGCGGTGGAGGGCGCGGTTCTGCTCGCGGTCCGTGCGGACCTCGATGATCGTCGTGCGGTCGGCGCGCAGCGCGTCGCGCAAGGCGCCCCGGAACGCGTCAAGCGTGCCGGCGACGACGTGGCCGCAGCCGTACAGCGCGGCGGCGTGCGCGAGGTCGCGCCCGTGCGGCGTCGCGACGTGCTCGACGTACGCGTCGCGCTCGGCCTCCGACGATGCGATGGGCAGGAACTCGAAGATGCCGCCGCCGTCGTTCTGCAGCAGCACGATCGTCAGCGGCAGCCCGTAGCGCGACGCGGCGAGCAGCCCGCCGACGTCGTGGAGGAACGCCACGTCGCCGATCAGCAGCGCGGCGCGGTGCCCTGACGCGGCCACGCCGAGCGCGGTGGAGATCGTCCCGTCGATGCCGTTCGCGCCCCGGTTCGACAGCACGCGCGGCGGCTCGCGGCGGACGGGGAAGAAGGTCTCGACGTCGCGGATCGGCATCGACGCCGCCACGACGAGCGTCACGTCGGACGGCAGCGTCGCGCCCAGCTCCCGCGCCACCCGCGGCTCGCTCAGCTCGTCGCGCAGCGTGCCCTCGATCGCCAGCTCGGCCGCCGCGTCGGCGCGGCGCCACGCGCCCAGCCAGTCGGGCGCGGCGGGCTCCAGGCGGTCGCTCGGCAAGAACGGCGGCTCGGGCGGCCCGTCGCCCAACGCGCCCTGCGCCAACGCGGCCAACGCCGTCGCCGGGTCGCCCGGGACGACCGCCGACAGCACGCCGTCCGGGTCGTGCCAGACGCCCGCGGGGTCGAAGGCGACCTGCGGGACCTCGGCCGGCAGCGCCGCGAGCCACGCGCGCAGCGGCTTGGAGGTCGGCAGGTCGCCGACGCGCACGACGACGTCCGGCGCCAGCTCGTCCCCGGCGGTGCGCAGGATGCCGTCGTAGTGCGCGATCGCGGACGTGCCGCGCCGCGCGCCCGATAGCGGGTCGGCCAGCACCGGCCAGCCGATCGCCTCGGCGAACCGCTCGACCGCCAGCCCGACCGGCGACGCGCCCTCGTACCGGCCCGCGACGACGACGCCGCGCCGGCGCCCGCGCAGGACGCCCGACAGCTCCAGCGCCGTCCCGCCCGGCGAGCCGGGATGGATGCCGCGCACGATCCACGGCGCGCCGTCCGGGCGCCCGGGCGGCGGCTCGGGCGTGTCGGCCGGCGGCACGAGCGGGTCGCGCAGCGGGAAGTTCAGGTGCACGACGCCCGGGTGGCCCTCCAGCGCGGTCCACACCGCGCGGCAGGCCAGCGATCGGATCCACCGCACGCGCTCGGGCGTCGCCTCGTGGTTGCCGACCTCGACGAACCACTTCGCGGCGCTCCCGAACAGGCCGATCTGGTCGATGACCTGCCCGGCGCCGACGTCGCGCAGCTCGGGCGGGCGGTCGGCGGTGAGGACGAGCAGCGGCACGCCGGCCTCGGCCGCCTCGTGCACGGCGGGCGCGTAGTTGGCCGACGCGGTGCCCGACGTGCAGGCCAGGACGGGCACGCGGTTGGTCGCCTTCGCCAGTCCCAGCGCGAAGAAGGCGCCGGAGCGCTCGTCCACGTGGGAGAACGAGCGGATGCGGGAGTCGCGCACCAGCGGCAGGACCAGCGGCGTCGAGCGGGAACCGGGGGACGTGCACGCATGCGTCACCCCGCACCGCGCGAGCTCGTCGACGAACGCCCGCAGGAGGACGTGCTGATCGTGCGCCTGCTGCTGCTCCATGGCTTCACGGCCACCGGCCGTGGTTGGGACCCGCTCCGGCGTCATGTCGACCGGGCAATCTACGACGACGTGGCCGCTCCTGACCTGCGCGGCCACGGCGACGCGTCCGGCGTGCGGCCCGCGACGATCGAGGGCTGCGTCGACGACCTGCGCCAGTCCGCCCCCTACGCGCTGGCCGGCTACTCGATGGGCGGGCGGGTCGCGCTCCACCTCGCGCTCGCGCAGCCGGAGCTCGTCGAGCGGCTGATCCTCATCTCCACCACCGCGGGGATCGAGGACCCGGCGCTGGCGGCCGAGCGCCGCGCGCACGACGAGGAGCTGGCCGAGGGCCTGGAGCGCGCGGGCATCGAGCCGTTCGTCAAGTGGTGGGGCGGGCAGTCGCTCTTCGCGGGCCAGACGCCGGAGGTGAGCGCCGCCGTGCGCCGCGACCGCCAGCGCAACACGGCCGCCGGCCTGGCCGCGTCGCTGCGCGGGATGGGGACCGGCGCGATGGAGCAGGTCTGGCCGCGCCTGCACGAGCTGACGATGCCCGTGACAGTGATCGTGGGGGAGCGCGACGCGAAGTTCCGCGCGATCGGCGAGCGCCTGCAGCGCGACCTCCCCGACGCGCGCCTCACGGTCATCGCCGGCGCGGGCCACGCGGTCCACCTCGAACAGCCCGAGGCGGTCGCCGCCGCGATCAACGCGGCATGACTTCGACTCGCATTGCGAGTCGAAACCGTGCCGGGTTGCGGTTAGGGGAGGCCGAGCCCGGGCGCGTCGGGCACGCTGATCGCGCCGCGCTCGACGGGGAGCACGCGCTCCATGCCCTCGAACATCCCCAGCGTCGCCAGGCCGCACGGCACCAGCGACCGCCCGCCGCTCGCGAGCGCCGCCGCCGCGTGGACGGCCGCCGCGATCCCGATCGGGCCGTCGAAGGTCGAGGTCAGGTAGGGCTCGGCGCCGGTCGCCCGCACGAGCTCGGCCGAAGCCAGCAGTCCCGACACGCCCCCGCAGCGCGACAGCTTCAGCGCCACCGCGTCGGCCGCCGCCGACGCCAGCGCCCCCGGCTCCGCCGCCGTCTCGTCCATCGCCACCCGCACCGCGACCGCCCGCCGCACCTGCGCCAGCTCGTGAACCCCGTGCACCGGCTCCTCCACGAGCTCGATGCCAGCGGGGGCCAGCGCCGCGATCGATGCGATGGCCTCCTCGACGTCCCACGCGCCGTTGGCGTCGACGCGCAGCGCGACGTCCGGCCCGGTCGCCGCGCGCACCGCCGCCAGCCGGCCCGCGTCGTCGCCCACGCCGACCTTCACCTTCACGCACGCGAACCCGGCCCGCACGGCCTCCAGCGCCGCGCCCGCGGCGCCCGCGCGGTCGACGGCTCCGATCGTCGCGTTGACCGGCACCGCCGCGGCGGGCAGGTCGGTCAGCAGCTCGCACAGGGGCCGGCCCTCGCGGCGCGCGGCCCGGTCCCACAGCGCGACGTCGACCGCCGCCAGCGTCTGGGGGAGGTCGGCGATCTCCCGGCACAGCTCCAGTACGCGCGGGCCGCCGAGCGCGTCGGCCTGCTCCAGCACGGGCCGGTAGGCCTCCAGCGCCTGGCGCGCGATCTCGAACGGGACGCCGTCGTAGGGCTCGAGCGGCGCGGACTCCCCGCGCCCGGTCACCCCGTCGCCGCCGGTCAGCGACAGCTCCAGCACCGGCCGCTCCCGCAGCTCCCCCCACGCGGTCCGCAGCGGCGTGCGCAGGCGGAACGTGCGGGGCTCGACGGTGACGACCATGCTGGAGCGGGCGGCTATGCGAGCAGGATGCCCGCCGACAGGAGGGCGCAGAACACGAGCTCGGTCATCCCCGCCTGCGCGAGCGCCTCGTTGAGCGTCGGGCCGTCGGTGTGCTGGCGGACCGTCCGCACGAGCTTGACCGCGAGCGGCAGCGAGAGCAGCGCCACGAGCACGAACGGCGACCACGCGATCGCCATCCCGATCACCACGAGGTACGAGCCGTAGACCATCGCGCCGAACATCCCGCGCGTGCGCTCCCGGCCGAGCCGCACCGCCAGCGTCCGCTTGCCCGCGCGCCGGTCGGTCTCCATGTCGCGCACGTTGTTGACCACGAGCACCGCGCTCGCCAGCAGGCCGACGGGGACCGCGAAGACGAACGCCTCCCACGGCAGCTCCTCCGCCTGCACGTAGTACGAGCCCGCGACGGCGACGATGCCGAAGAACGTGAACACGAAGACCTCGCCGAGGCCCTCGTAGCCGTACGGCCGCGGGCCGCCGGTGTAGAGCACGCCCGCGAGGATCGACGCCGCGCCGACCGCGAGCAGCCACGGGCCCGCGACGTACACGAGGTACGAGCCGACGAGCACCGCCAGCGCGAACGTCACGTACACCGCGATCAGCACCTGCTTGGGCGGGACGAGACCCCCGGCGGTGACGCGCACCGGCCCGAGGCGGTCCTCGGTGTCGGCGCCGCGCCGGGCGTCGGAGTAGTCGTTGGAGAGGTTCGTCCCGACCTGGATGAGGATCGCCCCGAGCAGCGTCGCGATCAGCGTGAGGACCTCGAAGTGGTCGTCGTGGATCGCGAGCGCGGTGCCGACGAGCACCGGCGCGACGGCCGCGGGCAGCGTCCGCGGCCGCGCGGCCATGAGCCAGATCCGGAGCGGGCTGGTGCGCGTCACGGGCGCTTGGGGAACTGCGAGAAGTCGGGCTGGCGCTTCTCCTTGTACGCCTCGCGGCCCTCGCGCGCCTCCTCGGAGGCGTAGAAGAGGAGGTTCGTGTCGTGCGCGAGCTGCTGGATGCCGGCCATCCCATCCTCGTCCGCGTTGAACGACGCCTTGACCAGACGGAGGGCGAAGGGGGAGAGCGCGAGCATCTCGCGGCACCACTTCACGGTCTCCTCCTCGAGCTGGTCGAGCGGGACGACCGTGTTGACGAGCCCCATGTCGAGCGCCTCCTGGGC
Organism: Parviterribacter multiflagellatus; assembly: GCF_056863265.1. NCBI lineage: Bacteria > Bacillati > Actinomycetota > Thermoleophilia > Solirubrobacterales > Parviterribacteraceae > Parviterribacter > Parviterribacter multiflagellatus. The sequence goes on along the minus strand of NZ_JBXPIZ010000008.1, from coordinate 58,353 downwards.
GTCGTACTGGCGGCACATCAGCCAGAACTCGATCGCCTTCTTGCGCCCGATCTGGCGGGCGAGGAGCGAGGCGCCGAACCCGCCGTCCCACGAGCCGACGCGCGGGCCGGTCTGGCCGAAGCGCGCGTTGTCGGCGGCGATCGTCAGGTCGCAGCAGACGTGCAGGACGTGCCCGCCGCCGACCGCGTAGCCCGCGACCATCGCGACGACCGGCTTGGGGAGCCGGCGGATCTGCACCTGCAGGTCGGTGACGTGGAACCGGCCCTGGCCGCTGCCGGGCTCGGTCTCGTAGCCGCGGTCGCCGCGGACGCGCTGGTCGCCGCCGGAGCAGAACGCGAGCGGGCCCTCGCCGGTGAGGATGATCACGCCGACGGACGTGTCCTCGCGGGCGCGCTCGAACGCGTTCGAGAGCTCCACGACGGTCTGGGGCCGGAACGCGTTGCGCACCTCGGGCCGGTTGATCGTGATCTTCGCGATGCCGTCGCCGGAGGTCTCGTACCGGATGTCCGTGTACTCGCCGGCGGGCTGCCAGTCGACTGCCATAGCCTGGAACCCTACGAATGCTCGTAGAGGCCTGGCTCCCACGTGCCGCCGCGGCGCGTCCCGATCACCCCGCGGTCAACGCGATCACGTACGCGGAGCTGCTGGCTCGCGCCCGCCGCGTGGCCGCCGGTCTGGCCGCCGCGGGCGTCCGCCGCGGCGACCGCGTCGGGCTCGCGCTCCCGCCGTCCGAGGACTTCGCGATCGCGCTGCACGGCTGCCTGCTCCATGGCGCGGTCGTCGTGCCGCTCGATCTCCGCCAGCCGTCCGTGACCGACGTCGCCCACCTGCTCACCGCGCTGCCCGACGGCACGCCCGATCCCGCCGCGCCGCCCGAGCGGCACGACCTCACCGCCCCCGCGATCGTCGTGCACACCTCCGGCACGACGAGCGCCCCGAAGCCTGTCGTGCTCACGTACGGGAACTGGCTGTGGAGCGCGCTGGGGAGCGCCGTGGCGCTCGGCCACCCGCCGCACGAGCGCTGGCTCTCCGCGATGCCGCTCACCCACGTCGGCGGGCTGTCGATCCTGCTGCGCAGCGCGATCGCGGCGACGACCGTCGTCCTCCATCCCGGCTGGGACACCGGGCGCGCCCTCGCTGCGCTGCGCGACGACGACATCACCATCGCCTCGCTCGTCCCGACGACCCTCGCGCGCCTGCTCGACGCGGGCCTCACCTCGCCGCCGGTCCTCCGCACGGTGCTCCTGGGCGGCGCGCCGATCTCGGACGCGCTTCTCGCCCGCGCGCGCGACGCCGGCGTCCCGGTCGCCCCGACGTACGGGCTGACCGAGGCGTGCTCGCAGGTCGCCACCGCCGGCGTCCCGCTCTTCTGCACCCGCGTGGAGATCGCGGACGACGGGGAGATCGTCGTGCGCTCGCCCACCCTCGCACCGCAGGTCGGGGGCGAGCTGCGCACCGGCGACCTCGGCGCGTTCGACGAGCGCGGCCGCCTGCGGATCACGGGACGGAAGGCGGACACGATCGTGACCGGGGGAGAGAACGTCGCGCCCGCCGAGGTCGAGGCCGTGCTGGAGGCGCACCCGGCCGTGAAGGAGGCCGCGGTCCACGGCCGGCCCGACGACGAGTGGGGCGAGGCCGTCGTCGCGATCGTCGTGCCCAGCCCAGGCGCCACGCCAGACCCGGCAGACCTGCGCGCCCACGCGGCCGCCCGCCTCGCGCCCTACAAGGTCCCCAAGGCCGTCACGCTCCGCACCGACCCGCTCCCGCGCACGCCGTCCGGCAAGCTCCTCCGCCGCGCCCTCTAGCGCCGGCGCAGGCGCATCTCGGTCATGACCGAGGTGGCGAGGTCGACGAGGGTCGCGCGCATCTCCTGCGACCACTCGCGGGGCTCGCCGTCGACGACGCAGAGGGTGCCGATGGCGTGGCCGTCGTCGTCGCACAGCCGCGCGCCGGCGTAGGCGCGGACGCCGTACTGCTCCAGCTGGGGGTCGAGGCGCAGCACGGGGTGCTCGCGGACGTCGGGCACGATCAGCGGCTCCTCCGCCGCGAGCGCCTGCGGGCAGACCGTGTGCTCGAGCGTCGTCTCGCGCGTGCTCGCCCACGGCTCGGGCAGGCCGGTGCAGCCGAGGAAGATCTGGCGGTCGCGGTCGATCAGCGTCACGAGCGCGACCGGCGTCTCCAGCACGCGTGCGGACAGCCGCGCGAGGCGGTCGAACTCCGGGTCGGCGTCGAGCTCCAGCAGCCCGCTGGCGTGCAGCGCGCGCAGGCGGTCGGGGTCGTGGACCTCCGGGGGGAGCGGGATCCCGCCGCCCGCCGGCCGCGACGTGGCCCGCGCCCGCGCCCGCAGCGCGCCCTGCGCCACGGCCTCGACCGTCAGCTTCGTGTCCTCGTCGCCGCGCTGCGCGGCGAGCGCCGCGACGCGCAGGATCGTCGCGTCGCGCACGAACTGCGCGGCGCTCACACCCTGGGTGCGGGCCTCGGTCTCCAGCATCGTCCAGAGGGACTCGTCGAACCGGACGGTGGTCGCGCGCATCGGCATCTCCCTAGGGACGCTATCGGATCCGACATCGCCCGCAAGGCCGAAAGGATGGAATTGGGTATGAAAGCGCTCATACCGATTGCGCTTCCGGGTGGCGCGTGTCAGCTTGATCTGTGCCGATGCGCCACACCGACTCGAACAGCCCCGACCTGTCCCGCCTGGACGACGCCCAGCTGCTGCGTCGGGCCTGCGCGGGCGACGCCAACGCCTTCACGCTCGTGCACGACCGGCACGCCCGTGCGGCGCTGACCGCCGCTCAGCGCATCCTCGGCCGTTCTCCCGCCGCCGAGGACGTCGTGCAGGAGGCGTTCGTCCAGCTGTGGAAGAGCGGTGACCGCTTCGCCCCCGAGCGCGGCTCCCTGCGCGCCTGGCTCCTCGTCGTCGTCCGCTCCCGCGCCCTCGACTCGCTCCGCCGCGAGAAGGTCCGCACGCAGGTCACCGACCGCGTCCTCGCGGCCGTCCGCACCGAGCCGCAGGTCAACGCGGAGGAGGAGATCGCCCGCCGTGCCGCCGCGCGCGACGTGCGCACCAGCCTCACGCGCCTGCCCAAGGAGCAGGGCCAGGTCCTCGGCATGCTCTACCTCGCCGGCCGCACCCAGGCCGAGATCGCGGGCGAGCTCGACGTCCCGCTCGGCACTGTCAAGGGCCGCACGCGCCTGGGCCTGACCAAGCTCCGCACCGACCTGCGCGAGCACTCCGCCGCATGACCAAGGGGCTCCAGCGCCTGGGCCTGTCGGTCCTGCACGGCGGTGCGCGCAGCGCGCACGTCGTCGCGGCGGGGGAGCTCGACGTCGAGACCGTCGACCTCCTCGAGGAGACGCTCTGCGACACGCACCGGCGCGCGCGGCGCATCACGCTCGACCTCACGGCGATCACGTTCCTCGACCTCGCCGGCGTCGCGTTCCTGTACCGGGCCGTGATCAAGCTCGGCACCCAGCTGAAGATCGTTCCCCCCGCCGGCGGCCCCGCGCGCCGGCTGCTTCAGACCAGCGGCGCCGAGCTGCTGCTCCCCGTCTGAAGCGCGTTCCGTCCCCCGCGTTCCCCCGCCCGTCCCCACCCCGGCCGCCTGGCCGCGCGCCCGTCCCCAGCGCGCGGCCAGGCTAGGCTCCGCGGCGATGGTCGACGATCCCGACGCCTACCGCGACGACGCGCGCGCCATGTGGGACGAGGCGGCGCAGGGCTGGGAGAGCCGCCGCGCCGCCTTCCAGCGCGCGATGCAGCCCGTCTCCATGTGGCTGGTCGAGCGCGTCGCCCCGCAGCCCGGCTACACGATCCTCGAGCTCGCCGCCGGCCCCGGCGACACCGGCCTGCTCGCCGCCGAGCTCGTCCTCCCGGGCGGGAAGGTGATCCTCACCGACACGTCCGAGAAGATGGTCGAGGTCGCGCAGCGCCGCGCGCAGGAGCTGGGCATCCGCAACGCGGAGGCCAAGCAGATGGACATGGAGTGGCTCGACGAGCCGACCGCGTCCGTCGACGGGGTCATCAGCCGCTTCGGCTACATGCTGCTCGCCGACCCGGCCGCGGCCTTCCAGGAGACGCGCCGCGTGCTGCGTCCCGGCGGCCGCGTCTCGCTCGCCGCGTGGACGGCCGCCGAGGACAACCCGTGGGCGACCGCCCCGGCGACGTCGCTGCGGGAGCTCGGCCTGGTCGAGGAGGCCGACCCCGCCGCACCCGGCCCGTTCAGCTTTGCCGCGCCGGGGACGATCGAGACGTACCTGGAGGAGGCGGGCTTCGACGACGTCGTCGTCCAGGCGCTCGACGCGCGGTTCGCGTTCCCGAGCCCCGACGCCTACTTCGAGCACCAGCGCGAGATGTCGCCGACGCTGCGCGGCGTCCTGCCGCGGCTGTCGCCGGCCGAGCACACGCACCTGCGCGACGCGATCGACGAGAAGCTCGCGGCGTACGTCCGGGCCGACGGCTCCGTGGAGCTGCCGGCCCGGACGTGGGTCGCCGCCGCGACCGCCTAGGCGGTCGCGCCGCTCGGCTCCAGCTCGGTCCGCGGGATGACGCGGTCGAGCCAGCGGGGCAGCCACCAGGAGCGGTCGCCGAGGAGCTGCATCACCGCGGGCACGAGGATCATCCGCACGATCGTCGCGTCGATCAGGACCGCGGTCGCCAGGCCGACGCCGATGAGCTTGAGGAAGACCTCGGGGCTGAGCACGAACGCCCCGAACACCGCGACCATGATCGCCGCTGCCGCGGTGATCACCCGCGCGGTACGCGCGAGGCCCTCGCTGACCGCCTCGCTGGTCGCCTTCCCGCCCAGGTACTCCTCGCGGATGCGCGAGAGCAGGAAGACCTCGTAGTCCATCGAGAGCCCGAAGAGGATCGCGAACATGATCACCGGGATGAACGGCGGCACCGGCGTCGCGGTGTCGATCCCGATCAGCTGCCCGAGGAACCCGCCGTCGGCGAACGCCGCCACGACGCCGTAGGCCGCGCCGATCGACAGCAGGTTCAGCGCACCGGCCTTCAGCGCCACCAGCGGCGAGCGGAAGGCGACGAGCAGGAGCAGGAACGAGAGCGCGACGACGCCGCCGATGAAGACGGGCATCCGCGCCGCGACCGCGTCGGACTGGTCGACGAGCGACGCGGTGTTGCCGCCGACCTGCACGCCGTCGTGGGCCCGCAGCCGCGTGACGAGCTCCTCGGTCGCGTCGTCCTGCGGCGACGACGCGGGGACGACCGAGATCATCGCGGTGTCGCCCGCGCGGTTCACGACCGGCTCGCTCACCGCCGCGACGCCGGGTTCGTCGCGCGCCTCGGCGGCGACCCGCGCGACGGCGGCGCGGTCCTGTCCGTCCATGACCACGAGCAGCGGCCCGGCCGCGCCGGCGCCGAAGCCCTCGCGCGTGAGGTCGTAGGCGGTCCGCGTCATGGTGCCCTCGGCGTCGTTGCCGCGGTCGGGGAAGCCGAGCCGCAGCCCGGTGACCGGCGCGGCGAGCACGAGCAGGAGCGCGACGCCGGCGACGGCGGCCAGGAGTGGGCGGCGCTGGAGCATCCGGCTCCACCGCGCGGCAGGGGTGCGGGCCGGGTCGGCGGCCTCGCGGCCGACGCCCGGGATGCGCAGCCGGTTGATCCGCGTGCCGAAGAAGCCGAGCAGCGCGGGCAGCAGCGTCACCGAGGCGGCCATCACGATCAGCACCGCGGCGATCGCGCTCAGCGCCACGCCGTAGAGGTAGGTCAGGCCGACGAGGAAGAGGCCCATGAGCGAGATGACGACCGTGCCGCCGGCCACGAGCGCGCTGCGCCCCGCCGTCGCGATCGCCTCGACCGTCGCGGCCTGCGGCGCGAGGCCACGGGCGACCGCCGCGCGGAACCGCGTGATGATGAGCAGCGCGTAGTCGATGCCGACGCCGATCCCGATCATCGCGGCGACCGACTCCGCCCAGTCCGGCGTGTCGACGACGGCGGCCAGCAGCATCACGACGGCGGTCGAGACGCCGAGCCCGAAGAGCGCGGTGATCAGCGGCAGCCCGGCCGCGACGATCGAGCCGAAGGTCAGCAGCAGCACGGCCGCGGCGATCAGCAGGCCGACGCCCTCGGACGAGACCGCGCCCTGCTGCGCATCGACGATGGCCTGGCCGGTGACCGCTACCTGGACGCCGTCGCGCGACGCGCGCTCGGCCGCCTCGATCAGCGCCGTGCCGGTCTCGACCGGGACGTCGGACGCGTTCTCCACCGCCAGCGGCAGCCGCACGAGCGCGGTGCGCCCGTCCTCCGAGACCTGCGCTGCGGGCGGTTCCGCTCCTCGGGCGATCCCTTCAAGCCCGCGCGCCTCGGTCAGCACGCGGTCGACCTGCTCCCGGACGGCCGGCGCGGACGCGTCCTCGGCCCGCCAGACGACGTCGATCGTCTCGGGCGACTGGCCAGGGAAGCGCTCGGTGAGCCGCTCGGCCGCGGCCTTGGACTCCGAGCCCGGTGTCGAGTAGTCGGCCGACCACTCGCCGTGGAACGCGGTGGCGAGCCCGAACGCCGCGACGAGGGCGACCACCCAGCCGAAGACGACGAGCCGGCGGCGCCGGAACATCCGGTCGGCGAGGCGGGCGAGTGGGGTCTGGAGCGGCATCGTTCCCTTTCTTTCCGTCTCAACAGTTGACACGGAAAACGTTGACGGCGGAAACGTACGCGCTCAACAGTTGACGTGTCAAGTGTTGATTTCGAAAAGATCACCTCCTACAGTTCTCGCCGCCATGGGTCACATCGAGCCGAAGTTCCAGGGCTGGTACGGCACGCTTCAGGCGACGCTCCGGTCCCTGGAGAAGATCGAGCAGGAGGTCGAGGCCGAGTCGGGCCTGCCGATGCCCTGGTTCGAGCTCCTCTACTACCTGTGCAAGGACACCGAGCACGACGGCCGCTGGCGCATGGGGGAGCTGGCCGACATGACGCTGCTCTCGCGCGGCGGCGTCACGCGCCTGGTCGCGCGGATGGAGGAGGCGGGCCTCGTGCGCCGCGAGACGCCGCCCGAGAACCGGCGCGTCACGTACGCCGTCATCACGCCGAAGGGCAGGGAGACGATGGAGCGGGCGGCCCCGCTCCAGAAGGCGGCGGTCGAGAAGTACTTCGGCGCGGCGATCACCGACGAGGAAGCCGAGACGCTGCGGCAGATCAGCGTGCGCGTGCTCGAGCTCGTGGGGGAGCGCTGCGACTGGGTCATCAAGGACCTCACCGCCGCGCCTAATTCGTAGGTGAACCCAACGTCGCGCGCGCGTACGCGCTAGGTTCCACCGCCATGTACTACGACGACGACGCCGACCTCGGCCTGCTCGAGGGGAAGACCGTGGCCATCATCGGCTACGGCTCCCAGGGGCACGCGCATGCGCAGAACCTCAAGGACTCCGGAGTTGACGTCGTCGTAGGCCTTCGTCCCGACTCCAAGAGCGTCGAGCAGGCCAAGCAGGACGGCCTGCGCGTGCTGGACGTCGCCGACGCCGCCAGCGCGGGCGACATCGTCATGCTCCTCACCCCGGACGAGCTGCACCGGCAGATCTGGGAGAGCGACGTCCGCGACGGCATCGCCGAGGGCAACCTGCTCCTCTTCGGCCACGGCTTCAGCGTCCACTACGGCGAGGTCGAGCCGCCCGCGGGCGTCGACGTCGCGCTGGCCGCCCCGAAGGGCCCGGGCCACCTGGTCCGCCGCCAGTACACCGAGGGCTCCGGCGTGCCGGGCCTGATCGCGATCCACCAGGACGCGACGGGCAACGCCAAGGCGCTCGCGCTCGCGTACGCCAAGGGCATCGGCTGCACCCGCGGCGGCGTCATCGAGACGTCGTTCAAGGACGAGACGGAGACCGACCTCTTCGGCGAGCAGGCCGTGCTGTGCGGCGGCGCCTCCGAGCTGGTCCAGGCCGGCTTCGAGACGCTCGTCAACGCCGGCTACGACCCGCAGATGGCGTACTTCGAGTGCCTCCACGAGCTCAAGCTCATCGTGGACCTCATGTACGAGAAGGGCCTCGCGGGCATGCGGTACTCGATCTCCAACACGGCCGAGTACGGCGACTACACCCGCGGCAAGCGCGTCATCACCGAGGAGACGCGCGCCAACATGAAGAAGATCCTCGAGGAGATCCAGGACGGCACCTTCGCGCGCGAGTGGATCGCCGAGAACCGCGCGGGCCAGGAGAACTTCAAGCGCATGCGCGAGGAGCAGGCGAGGGGCCAGATCGAGACGACCGGCAAGGAGCTGCGGTCGAAGATGGACTGGATCAAGACCGAGTTCTGAGCCGCGCCCGCCGGTTCTTGACGAATCGGTGACAAGCCGCTCGCACCCGCTCGATATGCTCGCCCAAGGCGCCGCCGCGACTGGCGTCTTGGGTGGAGCACCACCGGGAAGCGGCGGCCGCATCAGCCGCCGCACGCCTGGGCACCTCTGTTCTGAACCACGAACTTCGGAGCTGTCCGCATGACGTCGACCGCGACGGTGGAGATCCCGCCGGACCTGAAGCCCCAAGACGGCCGTTTCGGCGCCGGGCCCTCGAAGGTCCGCCCCGAGCAGCTGCAGCACCTCGCCGACCACGGCGTGGCCATCATGGGCACCTCGCACCGCCAGGCGCCCGTCAAGGGCGTCGTCAAGCGCGTCCGCGAGGGCCTCGCCGACCTCTTCCAGCTGCCCGACGGCTACGAGGTCATCCTCGGCAACGGCGGCACCACCGCCTTCTGGGACGCGCTGGCGTTCGGCGTCGTCCGCGACCGCGCGCTGCACCTGACCTACGGCGAGTTCTCGTCGAAGTTCGCCAAGGTCACGCAGGCCGCGCCGTTCCTCGGCGACTCGATCGTCGTCTCGGCCGACCCGGGCTCCGCGCCCGCGCCGCGCGACGACGACGCCGCCGACGTGGTCGCCTGGGCCCACAACGAGACCTCGACCGGCGTGATGGTGCCGATCGAGCGTCCGGCCGGCGACTCGCTCGTCCTCATCGACGCGACGTCCGGCGCCGGCGGCCTGGCCGTCGACGTGTCGAACGCCGACGTCTACTACTTCGCGCCGCAGAAGTCGTTCGCCTCGGACGGCGGCCTGTGGCTCGCGCTCGCCAGCCCGGCCGCGATCGAGCGGATCGAGGAGATCGGCAAGACGGACCGCTGGGTCCCGGACTTCCTCTCGATCCCCACGGCGCTGGACAACTCGCGCAAGGACCAGACCTACAACACGCCCGCGGTCGCGACGCTCCTGCTGCTCGCCGACCAGCTCGACTGGATGTGCTCCAACGGCGGCCTGGACTTCACGGTCGGCCGCACGAAGGCCTCCTCGGACCACCTCTACGGCTGGGCCGAGAAGACCGAGTACACCTCGCCGTTCGTGCAGGACCCGGCGCACCGCTCGCTGGTCATCGGCACGATCGACTTCAGCGACGACGTCGACGCCGCGCAGGTCGCCAAGACGCTGCGCGCGAACGGCATCGTCGACGTCGAGCCGTACCGCAAGCTCGGGCGCAACCAGCTCCGCGTCGCGATGTTCCCGGCCATCGAGCCGGACGACGTGAAGGCCCTGACGGCCTGCATCGAGTACGTCGTGGAGAACCAGGCATGACCAAGGTCCTCGTCGCCGAGAAGATCGGCCAGAGCGGGATCGACCTGCTCCGCGAGCACTTCGACGTCGACACCGCGTTCGACGCCGACGGCTTCGACCTCCCGAGCCGGATCGCCGAGTACGACGGCATCCTGATCCGCTCCGCCACGAAGATGACGGCCGACCTCATCGAGGCCGGCACGAACCTGCGCGTCATCGGGCGCGCGGGCGTGGGCGTCGACAACGTCGACGTCCCGGCCGCCACCAAGCGCGGCATCGTCGTGGCCAACGCCCCGCAGTCCAACGTCGTCACCGCGGCCGAGCACACCGTGGCGATGCTGCTCGCCGTCGCGCGCAACATCCCGCAGGCGCACAAGTCGCTCGTCGAGGGCCGCTGGGACCGCTCGAAGTACAGCGGCGTCGAGCTGCTCGACAAGACGCTGGGCATCCTCGGCTTCGGCCGCATCGGCCAGCTGGTGGCCGAGCGCGCGAAGTCGTTCGGCATGCGCATCGTCGCGTTCGACCCGTTCGTGTCGGCCGAGCGCTACAAGGAGCTGGGCGTCGAGAAGGCCGAGACGTCCGACGACGTGTACGCGGCCGCCGACTTCCTCACGCTCCACCTGCCCAAGACGCCGGAGACCGAGGGCTGGCTCAACGCCGAGGCGCTCGCGAAGTGCAAGGACGGCGTCTTCGTGATCAACGTGGCCCGCGGGCCGCTGATCGTCGACGAGGACCTCGAGGCCGCGATCGCGTCCGGCAAGGTCGGCGGCGCGGCGCTCGACGTCTTCCGCTCCGAGCCGGTCACCGAGCATCCGCTGTTCGGCAACCCCAAGGTCGTCGTGACGCCGCACCTCGGCGCCTCGACCGCCGAGGCCAACGACCGCGCCGGCTACCAGGTGGCCGAGCAGATCATCGCGGCGCTCAACGGCGGCAGCGTGACGACCGCGGTCAACGCGCCGGCCGTCAAGGCGGAGGACCTCGAGGTGCTCGGGCCGTTCGTCCCGCTCACCCAGGGCCTGTCGCGCCTGGCGTCGACGCTCGCCGAGAGCTCCTCGGTCGACTGCGTCGAGGTCGAGTCGCTGGGCCGCATCGCCGAGCGCGACACCCGTCCGCTGGGCACCGCCGCGCTGCTCGGCGTCCTCTCCGGGCGCACCGAGGAGGAGGCGAACGCGGTGAACGCGCCGTTCCTCGCCGAGGAGCGCGGCATCGAGCTGATCGAGACGAAGAACGCGCACGCGCGCGACTTCACCGACCTGGTCCGCATCACGGTGCGGTCGGGCGGCGTCGAGACGCGCGTCGTCGGCACGACCCTGGGCAACCGCGACCGGCCGCACCTCCTGGAGGCGTGGGGCCAGCGGTTCAACCTCCAGCTCACCGAGCACCTCGCGCTCTTCCGCTACCAGGACGTGCCGGGCCAGATCGGCCGCGTCGGCACGCTCTTCGGCGAGGCCGGCGTCAACATCGCCTCGGCCGCCGTCGGCTACAAGACCGACGAGGACGAGGGCGAGGACGGCGTCGCGGTGATGGTCGTCACCACGTCCGACCCGATCCCGCAGGAGCTCGTCGACCGCATCGTCGCGACCGACGGCTTCCTCGACGGCCGCGCCGTCGCGCTGACCGCCTAGCGCCACCGCTGCATCCGCCCGCCGCGTCCGCCGAAGGTCGGACGCGGCGGTGCGCGGACCCCTGAGCCGTCACGCTGGCGGAGGCCTCCGGTCGTACGGGTATGACCAGAACTCTCCGCAACGCGCTCGCCGCGACCGCCCTGCTCGCCGTCGCCGCGGCGCCCTCCGCTGCCGTCGCGAAGGACCGGGACGCGCACTCGCAGACCTCGCTCACCGTCACGCTGTCGTACGACGACGGCCGCGCAGCCGAGAAGATCGACTGCGGCAAGGAGCTCCAGGACACCCGCGTGCTCTGCTACGGCTTCGTCGGCGACCAGGTCGCCGCGGCCCGCGCGGCCGGCGCGACCAAGGTCCGCACGCGCAGCACCTACGACGACGGCGACTGGGCGGATGCGACCTACCGCGTGCCCGCCACCGACACCGAGCGGTTCACGACGGTGAGCAAGACCTCGTTCAACGGCCGCGAGCGGACGTTCCGCTACACCGCCTCGATCGAGGAGTACCGCCAGCGCGCCGCCGAGGCGCGCAAGAACGCGCGGGTGGCGCGCTGAGCCTCACGCGCACAGCGGGGTCGGTGGCCGTCGCGGCGCTCGCCGCGGCGGCCCTGACCCCTGCGCCGGCGGCGCGCGCGGCGAAGTGGCTCGCGCCGCCGGACCTGCAGGCGGTGCCGGTCGCCGCCGGCACGGTCGAGCACCAGGTCCTCGACCGGCGCATCACGCGCTCGGACGGCGTGCTCGGGCGGGTCACGCGCATCGAGCACTGGATCGCGGCCGACGCCGCGCGGACCGTCGTCACCGGGCCGCGGGGCGGCGTGCAGAGCGAGGACGCGCTCGCGCCCGACGGGACGTGGCGGGTGTGGAACGCGATGGAGCCGCGCGTGCTGCGCGAGTACCGGCTCGACGACCCGGCACCGCTGATCCGCTGGAACGCCGCGACGCAGGCCGAGCTGCTAAGGGCGCAGCTGAGGGCCGGCGTGCTGAAGCGCGCAGGCGCCGGCCCGCGCCGGTTCGGGCAGCGCACGGTCGTGCTCGTCGACGGCCCGAACGCCGGCGACGGCCCGCGCGAGCGCGACCGCATCCTCGCGCTCGCCGGCTCGCTGCGGATCGTCGAGCGCGAGCTGACCGTGGGCGACGTGGTCGTGACCGAGCGGCTCACGCGGCTCGAGACGCGGCCGCGCGACGAGCGCCAGCTCCAGCTCGGTCCGCACCCCGAGGCCGTGCCGCGCATCGCGCCGGCCGACGTCGGCGACCTGATGCTGGAGCGCAAGGCCGGGATCGACCGGCTGGGGGAGGTCGGCGACACCGCCGCGCGCGCCGCCTCGGGAGCGCGTGCCGCGATCGTCTGCGCGCGCCGCGCGTCGCTGCTGGAGAGCCCGCAGGGCATGGTCGTCGGCGCCGTGCTGCGCGGCGACCGCGTGCGGCTGCTGCGCCGCGACCGCTCCCGCCGCTGGCTGTTCGTCCGCACCGACCTGGGCGGGCGTGGCTGGCTCGCCCGGAGCCACGTGTGCACGTGAGCGCGCCCCGAGCCGGCGCGCCGGACGCCGCGGACGTCGCGCTCATCGACCGCTTCCGGGCGGGCGACCAGGCCGCCTTCGCCCGCCTGCACGCGCGCCACCACCGGGCGCTGGAGCGGTACGCCTACCGCGTGCTCGGCGATCACGCGCTGGCCGAGGACGTCGTGCAGGAGGCGTTCCTGCGCGCGTCGCGGGCGCTGCTGCGCGACGCGCCGCCGCTCAAGCTCCGCGCGTTCCTCTTCACGCTCGTGCGCAACTGCGCGCTGGACGAGCTGGCCCGTCGCCGCGCCGAGCCGCACGACCCGGCGAGCGTCCACCTCGTCAGCGTGCCCGAGCCGGACGGCGATCCGCACGTCCGGATGGAGCGTGCGGCCGACCTGCGCCACGTGCTCGCCGACCTCGCCGCGCTGCCGGCGCCGCAGCGCCACGCGCTGATCCGGCGCGAGCTCGACGGTGAGTCGCACGAGCAGATCGGGCGGGAGCTGGGCATCGCCGAGAGCGCGTCGCGCTCGCTCGTGCACCGGGCGCGGCGGTCGCTGGGGCGCGGCGTGGCGGCCCGTACCGCGGACTGCACGTCGGTGCAGGAGGCGCTGCTGGTGGCGTTCGACGCCCGCCGCCGCGCCCCGGTGCATGCGCTGCGCCACGTCGCCACGTGCCCGGCGTGCCGGGCGTTCCGCGCGGACCTGCGCGGCCTGCGGCGCACGCTCGACCTGCTCGTGCCCGGGCCGGCGCTGCTGCTGTTCGGCGGCGCGCTCGGCATCAAGGCGGCGCTGGGCTCCAAGCCCGCGGCGGTCGTCGCCACGGGCGCCGTGGCGGTCGGCGGGACGGTCGCGGCGGCGCAGCTCGTCACCCACGCGGGGGAGCCGTCGCCCGTCGCGTTCCGCAGCCCGACGCTCGCGCCCGCGCGGGTGCTCGCGGGCGCGCCCCTGCCGGCCGGCGCGGCGCTGGTGACGCGGCAGGCGCGGGTGGAGCGGGGCGTCGCGACGGTCGCGCTCACCTGTCCGGCCGGGCACGTCGTCGCCGACCTGCTCGACACCGCGACGACCGGCGCGCTGGTGTACGCGGAGACGACCGTCCCGGGCCGCTCGCGGCGTGCGCAGGTGCGCGTGCGCGCGGAGGCGGGGCGGCCGGTGCGGACGATCCGCGTCCTCTGCCGCCGGCCCGACGCGCAGGGGTCGGTGCGGCCGGGCGCCGACCCGCGGGCGCGCGCGGCGACGTGCGCGCGGCGGACGTTCGTGCTCGCCGCGCCCGGCGGGGCGACTGTCGGCTCGGTCAGCCGCGGCCAGCCGCTGCGCATCGTGCGGCGCGGGCGCGTGTGGACGCGCGTGGTCGCCGACGACGGCACGCGCGGGGTGGTGCGGACGGCCGCGCTCTGCCCGCGCTAGCCGACCGCGACGACGGGGCTGAACGACTCGGCCAGCGCCCCGACGAGGTGGCGCTGGTCGTCGTCGTCGCCCGCGAGCGTGCGCTGACGCTGCGCACCCGGCTCGGTCAGCAGCCGCGTCCGCACGAGCTCCAGCTCGTCGGCGCAGCCGAGGTCGTGGGCGTGCGGCTCGCACGCCTCCAGCACCTCGTACGCCAGCTCGGTGATCGGCACGCGCGTGCCGCGGTCGGGGTCGATCAGCTCTGCCGCGACGCCGTCGCGCGCAGCCAGGAAGCGGTTCTCGTCCAGCACCTCCTGCGCGTGCAGCACGCGCGAGGACGCGTAGCCCTCGAGCACCTCCAGCCGCACCAGGCACTGGACGAGCGCGACGAGCGCCGCGGTGTGGTCGCTCGTCGTCTGCGCGTCCATGATGCGCACCTCGACCGTGCCGTAGCGCGGCTGCAGCCGGACGTCCCACCACAGGTAGCTGTGGTCGGGCAGCGCGTGGCTGGCGATGAGCAGGTCGACGCTGCGCGTCCAGTCGGCGTAGGAGCTGAAGACGCGCGGGATGCCGACGCGCGGGAAGGCCTGGAAGAGCGGCGTGCGGGCCGAGGCCAGGCCGGTGTCGCGGCCCTGCCAGTAGGGCGAGTTGGCGCTGAGCGCGAGCAGCAGCGGGATGTGCGCCCGCATCTGGTTGAGCGCGGCGGTCGCGCCGGCCGGGGTCGGGATGCCGACGTGGACGTGGAGCGCGAACGTCGGCTCGCGCCGCGCGAGCGCCCGCATCGAGCCGTAGACGGCCTGGTGGCGCTCGGCGCCGGCGACGCGCATGTCGTGCCAGATCGCGAACGGGTGCGTGCCGCTGCACGCCGCGCGCAGCTCGAGCGGGCCGAGGATGTCGTTCAGCGTCGCGCGCAGGTCGGAGATCTCGCGGATCGCGGTGCCGACCGTGCGGTGCACCCCGGTCTGGATCTCGACCGCGGCGCTGTGCGTCTCGGAGCTGACCTGCGCGCGCAGCTCGCCCGGCACCACGGCGAGCACGTCCTCGATGCGCTGCGCGAGGGCCCAGCTGCCGGGGTGGAGGAGCATGACCTCCTCCTCGACGCCCAGCGTGGCCCCGACGTCGTCGGCACCCTGCCAGCGCGCCCACCCCGCCTGGGCGCTCATCGCTCCAGCACCCAGGTGTCCTTGCCGCCGCCCCCCTGCGAGGAGTTCACGACGAGGTTCCCTTCCTCGTATGCCACACGGCTGAGCCCGCCCGGGATCGCCTGCGCGCGCTCTCCGTCGAACGTCACGAAGGCTCGCAGGTCCACGTGGCGCGGCGCAAGCTCGCCGTCGATGACGGTCGGATGGCGGGAGAAGAAGACGGTCTCCTGCGCGATCCACGCGTCGGGCGCGGCGCGGACGATCGCGGCGATGCGGTCGCGCTCCTCCGGCGTCGCCGTCGGTCCGACGAACACGCCCTCGCCACCGTACGCGCTGCGCGGCTTGACGACCATCTCGTCGATCCGGTCGAGCACCTCGGCGAGCTTGTCGGGCTCGCACAGGTCGAACGTCGGGACCGAGGCGATCAGCGGCTCCTCGTGCAGGTAGAAGCGGACCATGTCCTCGACGTGCGCGTGGACGAGCTTGTCGTCCGCGACGCCGTTGCCGAGCGCGTTGATGACGGCGACGCTGCCGTCCTTCAGGCCCTCCTCGAGCGCGGCCGCGACCAGGGTGCGGCGCCCGTTGGCGTCGTTCAGGCGGTCCTCGTCGGTGCGCCGGTAGACGACGTCGACCTGGCGGGGATCCAGCTCGTCGAGCGTGACGAGCGGGACGCCGAGCCGCTCCGCCAGCAGGCTGTGCTCCCAGTAGGCGGTGTTGCGGACGCCGTCGGTGAGGAGCACGACGCGCGCCTTGTCGGGGCCGCGCGGCGACGCGTTGCGCAGCGTGCGGCCGAGCGCCTCGATCGCGACGTCCTCGATGGCGACCGGCGCGGGGTGGCTGCCCTCGGGGTCGCCGGCGTGGGGGAGGACCGCCTGGCGCGCCGCGAAGGCGTACGCCAGCCCCGACGGCGTGCGCAGGTTGTCCTCGAGCACCTGGAAGTGGCCGTCCGGGGTGCGGACGATGTCGAGCCCGGCCATCCCGACGCGGATGCGCGGCTCGGCGTGGCCGTCGAGCTCGGGCTCCCAGTAGTCGGCGCCGGTGATGACGCGCTCGGGGATGACGCCCTCGTGGACGATCCGCTTGCCGGTGTGGATGTCGTGCAGGAACGCGTCGAGCGCGTGCACGCGCTGCTCGAGCCCCGCGGCCAGCACGACCCACTCCTCCGGCGTGAACACGCGTGGGATCAGGTCGACCTTGAACGCCTCGCGCTGCTCGCCCGCCCCGAACGCGCACCCGAGGTCCAGCAGCGTCCGCCGCATCGCGCCGAGCGCCTCGTCGAGGTCGACGCGCCCCAGCCGGTCGAGGATCTCCGCGTAGTGCGCGCGCGGCGTGCCGATGTCCTCGAACCCCTCGTCGTAGAGGTCCTCGGGGTCGTACCGCTCCCCGCCCTGCGGGAGCGACACGTAGGTCGTCGCTGGCATGTGCTCTGCGTTCACCGGAATGGACCGCAACGTAACCCGGGCACACGCGCCAAACATCCGCCACTCGGTCGGACATTCCCGTCCGGGTTGTCGAACCGGGCGTCCGCGCCTACGCCGCGCGCCGCTGCCGCGCGGCAGGCCCGCAGGCGTCGAGGAACGTCTCGAAGAGGCGCTCCTGGTCGGGCGCGCGCAGCAGGCCCTCGGCGTGCCACTGCACCCCGACGACCCAGTCGCGGTCGGTCGCCTCGATCCCCTCGACCAGCCCGTCGTCGGCCCACGCGACCGGCCGCAGGTTCAGGCCGAGCTCGTCGACCGCCTGGTGGTGGAACGAGTTCACGCGCGTCTCCACGACCCCGAGCCCGTCCGCCAGCAGCGAGCCGGGCTCCACGCGCACGCCGTGGACCGGGATGTGCCCCGGCTCCTCCTGGCGGTGCCCCGGCAGGTCCTGGTGCAGGGTCCCGCCGCGCGCGACGTTCAGCGCCTGCAGCCCGCGGCAGATGCACAGCATCGGTAGCCCGCGCTCGAGCGCCAGCCGCACGAGCGCGATCTCCGAGCCGTCCAGCTCCGGCTCCGTCGGCCCCAGCTCCGGCGACGGCTCCTGCCCGTACAGCGACGGGTGGATGTCCGGGCCACCCGCGAGCACCACGCCGTCCACGCGCGAGAGCAGCTCGCGGATGACGATGTCGGACGAGAACGGGGGCACGACGACCGGCACGCCGCCGCCGCGCGCGACCGCCTGCGGGTAGGTCAGGCCGAGCGCCATCTCGCGCATCGGCGGCTCCCCCTCGGGGTGCTGCCGGACGGACTGGGGAGAGCGCAGCTCGGAGGTGGTGATGGCGACCAGGGGCGCGTGCAAGGCCCCGGCATGATGACGCAGCGGGCGGACCGCTCGCGCCGCCCCGTCCGGCACGCTCAGGCCGTCGTCGCGGGCTTGCGCACGACCGTGGTCGTCGCGGTGACCGGGCGCCCGTCGGCCGCCGCCACCCGCATCGGCGCGACCGGCCGGCCGTCGCGCTCGTCGACGAGCTCCGAGCGCGGCTCCCCGTCGGCGAACGCGTGCGCCTCGCCCCACTGCCGCAGCGCGACCACGACCGGGAACAGGTCCAGCCCGGCCTCCGTGAGCCGGTACTCGAGGTACGGCGCGTGCGCGGCCGGCGTCGTCTCCAGGATGCCGTCGGCGACCAGCGCGCGCAGCCGGGCGGAGAGGATGTTCTTCGCCACGCCCAGGCGCCGCTGGAAGTCGTTGAAGCGCCGCGCGCCGTCGTAGGCCTCGCGGACGATCAGGAGCGACCAGCGGTCGCCGATCACCGCGGTCGCGCGGGCGACGGGGCAGGTGCTCGTTCGCAGGGCCTCGGTGCTCATCGGGACCTCAGCCTAGCCGTCTGGTTTCGAAATGCAACCGGCTTGCTAGCTTGCCGCCGCGTGTCCACTGGTAGTGAACTGCAACCACCACGGTTGACCGGCCGTGTCACCGCCGTCGCCGCGGTCGCATGCGGTGTGGCGGTCGCCTGCATCTCGCTCGTCCAGCCGCTGCTGGCGACGATCGGGGACCGGCTCGCCATGCCCGACGGCGTCGCCGGGCTGGTCGTCGCCGTCACGCAGGCCGGCTACGGCGCCGGCCTGCTCCTGCTCGTGCCGCTCGGCGACCTCGTCGCGCGGCGCGGGCTCGTCGTCGGGATGCTCGGCGGGCTCGCCGGCGCGCTCGTGCTGGCCGGCGTCGCGCCCAGCGCGCCGGTGCTGCTCGTCGCCATGGCGGTGATCGGGCTGCTCGCCGTGGTGACGCAGGTGATCGTGGCCCACGTCGCCGAGCTCGCCGAGCCGGCGCAGCGCGGCCGGGCGATCGGCGTGGTCACCGGCGGCATCGTCCTCGGGATCCTGCTGGCGCGGACGTTCGCGGGCGCGGTCGCCGACCTCGCCGGCTGGCGCGCGGCCTTCCTCCTCGCGGCGGCGATCGTCGCCGCGGCCGCCGTCGCCGTCCGCCGCACGATGCCCGCCGGCGACCGGCCGCGCGAGCGCGTGCGGTACGCGGCGCTCGTGCGCTCGACCGTCCTGCTGACGCGCGACCACCCGGCGCTGCGGGCCTGCGGCCTCCTCGCGCTGCTGATCTTCGCCGCGTTCAACCTGCTGTGGAGCGGGATGGCGCTGCCGCTCGCCGCGCCGCCGCTGTCGCTGTCGGACGGGGCGATCGGCGCGTTCGGCCTCGCCGGTGCGGCGGGCGCGCTGGCGGCGGCGCCGGCCGGGCGCCTGGCCGACGCGGGGCGCGGTCGCGCCGCGACGCGCGCGGCGCTCGTGCTGCTCGCCCTCGCCTGGCTGCCGATCGCCCTGCTCGGGCAGAGCCTCTGGGCCCTGCTGATCGGGGTCGTCCTGCTCGACCTCGCGGTCCAGGGCGTGCACGTGCTCACGCAGGCGCGCATGTACGCGCTGCAGCTCGGCGCGGTGAGCCGCGTGACCGCGAACTACATGGCCTTCTACGCGCTCGGCAGCGCCCTCGGGTCGATCGGTGCGAGCCAGCTCCACGCGGCCGTGGGGTGGACCGGCGTATGCGTCGCCGGCGCTGCCGTGAGCATCGCCGCGCTGGCCGTGGCGGCAGCGCGCCAGCAATGACCGGATTTCGGTCGATCGTGCAGCACGTTTTGCAGCGGAGCAAGGGGGTACTGGAAGCTCCGTCATGGGTCGAAGGGCAGCTTTGGCGGCGGCCCTCATTGCCAGTCTCGCCGCAGGATGCGGGGACGACGACAGCGGGGGTTCGCGGACGCTCAACTGGTTCATCGCGCAGCAGCCGGGCGGGGCGCTGCAGAAGATCGCGGACCGCTGCACGCAGCAGTCCGACGGCGCCTACGAGATCAACATCGAGCTGCTGCCCAACCAGGGCGAAGCGCAGCGCGAGCAGCTCGTCCGGCGCCTCGGGGCGGAGGACTCGACGATCGACATCGTCGGGATGGACGTCGTGTGGACGGGCGAGTTCGCCAACGGCGGCTGGGTCCAGCAGGTCCCGGAGGACCGCGCGGACACGCTCACGCAGGGCATGTTCGAGTCCGTCCTGGACTCCGCCAAGTTCGAGGACCGGCTCTACGCGGTCCCGATCTGGTCCAACACCCAGCTCCTCTGGTACCGCAAGGACCGCGTCGACCAGGCGCCGCAGACCTGGGACGAGGTGCTCGAGGCGGCGGCGAACCTGCCGCCGAACGAGAACGACATCCAGGTCCAGGCCAACCGCTACGAGGCGCTCACCGTCTGGGCCAACGCGATGATCGCCAGCGCCGGCACCGCGATCCTCACCGGCCCGGAGTCGATCGGCCTGGAGCCCGAGGCGACCAAGCGCGCGCTGGCGCTCATGGGCCGCGTCGCCGGCGGCCCGTCCGCGGCGCCCGACGTCGACACCTCCAACGAGAACTCGTCGCGCCTGGGCTTCGAGGCCGGCACCGCGAGCTTCATGATCAACTACCCCTTCGTCTACGCGAGCGCGAAGTCGAACGCTCCTGACGTGTTCGAGCAGATGGGCGCCGCGCCGTACCCGCGCGTGGACCCGGACCGCGAGTCGGCCCCGCCGCTCGGTGGCTTCAACCTCGGCGTCTCGAGCTTCAGCGACAACCCCGACCTCGCGTGGGACGCGGTCGAGTGCCTGACGAGCGAGGAGAACCAGCTCGAGGTCACCGCGCTCGAGGGCCTGCCGCCGGTCAAGCCTGAGCTGTTCGACCGCAAGGAGGTCCAGGACGCGTATCCGGAGTTCGGCGACCTGATCCGCGACGCGATCGAGAACGCCTCGCCGCGCCCGTCCGAGTCGCCTGCCTACCAGGACCTGTCGCTCGCGATCCAGCGCGCGCTGCACCCGACGTCGAAGATCGACCCGGAGGACCCGCAGGACGCCTACGACCGCCTGCGCGACAAGGTCGAGCAGGCCATCAACCGGGAGGGGCTGCTGTGAGCACCGCCGCACCGCCTCAGGTCGGCGCCGCCGCCGAGGGGCGCAAGCAGGGCGTGACCGACCGCGCGAAGGCCGAGCGCAAGCTCGGGTGGATGCTGTGCGCGCCGGCGGTCATCGCGATGCTGCTCGTCACCGCGTACCCGATCGGCTACGCGATCGTCCTGTCGCTGCAGGACAACGACCTGCGCTTCCCGGGCGAGGGCGGCTTCGCCGGGCTGTCGAACTACGTGACGGTGCTGACGTCCGAGCTGTGGTGGAGCTCGCTCTTCAACACCGCCTTCATCGCCGTCGTCTCGGTCGCCATCGAGCTGGTCATCGGCATGGCGCTCGCGATGGTCATGCACCGCGCGATCTTCGGCCGCGGCGCGGTCCGCACCGCGGTGCTCGTCCCGTACGGCATCGTCACCGTCGTCGCGGCGTTCGCGTGGTTCTACGCGTTCGACCCCGCGTCGGGCTTCGTCAACGGCCTGCCGTTCATCGACGACGAGAAGGCGTGGTTCGGCGAGAAGTGGAGCTCGATGTGGGTGATCATCGCCGCGGAGGTGTGGAAGACCACGCCCTTCATGGCGCTCCTGCTGCTGGCGGGGCTCACCACCATCGACGAAGGGCTGTACGAGGCCGCGAAGGTCGACGGCGCGTCGTGGTGGCAGCGCTTCACGCGCATCACGCTGCCGCTGATGAAGCCGGCGATCATCGTCGCGCTGCTGTTCCGCACGCTGGACGCGTTCCGCGTGTTCGACTCGATCTACGTGATGACGAAGGGCGCGCAGGACACCGAGTCGATCTCGATCGTGGGCTACAACCAGCTGATCTCCCGGCTCAACCTCGGCCTCGGGTCCGCGGTGTCGGTGTTGATCTTCCTGCTGGTGCTCGGGCTCGCGTTCCTGTTCGTGCGCGGGTTCGGCGCGCAGACCCCGGGGGAGGAGCGGTAGGCCATGGGCGAGCGGGGCACCAAGGAGTACACGTTCTGGACCGTCGGCCTGATCGCCGTCGTCATCGCCGCGCTGTTCCCGGTCTTCTGGCTGCTGATGCTGTCGCTCAAGACGCCGGCGACGATCGGCGACGGGCGGCTGATCCCGGCCGAGTGGACGACCGAGAACTACACGACGCTGTTCGAGGGCGGGCTGGACTCGCCGCTGCTGCGGCCGCTGATCAACTCGGTGCTGATCGCGCTGATCGCGACGACGATCGCGATCGTGCTCGCGTCGTTCACCGCGTACGCGATCGCGCGCCTGGACTTCCCGGGCCGCCGCCTGATCCTCGGCGGCGCGCTGGCGATCGCGATGTTCCCGCCGATCTCCACCGTCGGCCCGCTGTTCGACATGTGGCGGGCGCTGGGGATCTACGACACGTACATCGGGCTCATCATCCCGTACCTGACGTTCGCGCTGCCGCTGGCGATCTACACGCTCGTCGCGTTCTTCCGCGAGATCCCGTTCGAGCTCGAGCAGGCCGCGCAGGTCGACGGCGCGACGCCGACCCAGGCGTTCCGCAAGGTCATCATGCCGCTGGCCGCGCCGGGCATGTTCACCGCCGCGATCCTCGTCTTCATCTTCTGCTGGAACGACTTCGTCTTCGCGATCTCGCTGACGTCGTCGGACGCCTCGCGGACGGTGCCGGCGGCGATCGCGTTCTTCACCGGCGAGTCGCAGTTCACCGCCCCGACTGGCAACATCGCAGCGGCAGCGGTCCTCGTCACCATCCCGATCATCATCTTCGTCCTGATCTTCCAGCGGCGCATCGTGGCCGGTCTGACCTCCGGCGCCGTCAAGGGCTGACCCCAGGAACTCACATGGCACGCATCCAGCTCGACAACGTCACCAAGCGCTACGGCGACGGCTACGAGGCCGTCAAGGGCATCGACCTCGACATCGCCGACGGCGAGTTCATGATCCTCGTCGGCCCGTCGGGCTGCGGGAAGTCCACCGCGCTGCGGATGATCGCGGGGCTGGAGGACATCACCTCGGGCGAGCTGCGGATCGACGACCGCGTGGTGAACGACCTCGCGCCGAAGGACCGCGACATCGCGATGGTCTTCCAGTCGTACGCGCTGTACCCGCACATGACCGTGCGCGACAACATGGGCTTCGCGCTCAAGCTGGCGAAGCTCGACAAGGGCGAGATCGACAAGCGCGTGGAGGAGGCGGCGCGGGTGCTCGACCTGTCGCAGCACCTCGACCGCAAGCCGGCGAACCTGTCCGGCGGCCAGCGCCAGCGCGTGGCGATGGGGCGCGCGATCGTCCGGTCGCCCAAGGCGTACCTGATGGACGAGCCGCTGTCGAACCTCGACGCGAAGCTGCGCGTGCAGATGCGGACCGAGGTCGCGCGCATCCAGCAGCGGACCGAGACGACGACGATCTACGTCACGCACGACCAGACCGAGGCGATGACGCTCGGCGACCGCGTCGCCGTGATGCGCGCGGGGGAGATCCAGCAGGTCGACACGCCGCAGACGCTCTACGACCACCCGGCGAACCTGTTCGTGGCGGGCTTCATCGGGTCGCCGGCGATGAACTTCCTCCCGGCGCGCGTCGAGGGCGCGACGCTGCACCTGCCGTTCGGGCAGGTCCAGCTGCCGGACACGCTGCGGCAGGCGCTGGAGCGCTCGGGCGGATCGTCGTCGACGGTGATCGCGGGCATCCGCCCGGAGGACTTCGAGGACGCCGAGCTGGTCGAGGAGCACCGCGAGCGCGAGGGCTTCACGTTCGACACGACGATCTCGCTGACCGAGTCGATGGGCGCGGAGATCTACGCGTACTTCGAGTACGAGGGCGAGGGCGCCCAGGCCGACGCGCTGGAGGAGATCGCCGAGGACACCGGCACCGCAGAGGTCCCGGGCGCGGGGGAGGCGCAGGTCGTCGCGCGCCTGGACCCGGCCTCCAAGGTGCGCCGCGGTCAGCCCGCGCGCCTGTGGATGGACACCCGCAAGCTCCACCTCTTCGACGCCGAGACGGGCGCGAACCTGACGCTGGGCGAGGCCCCGGCGGCGACGCCGGCGTAGGGCGCGCCCCGCCGCCCGCCGCCGTCCGTGCGGCGGGCCCGTCCGGCAGACTGGCGCGCGTGCCGCACCAGCATCGCGCGCCGCCCTCTCCCGCCGCGTCCGGTCCGATCGCGTGGCAGCGCCGCGCGCCCGCTCCCGCGACCGCCGCGGCGATCGATCGCGTGTGGACGGCCACGGCGCCCGTGGCGGGTGCGCGGCACCGCGTGCTGCCGGACGGCTGCGTCGACCTCGTCGTCGACGATCACGGGCGCGCGCTCGTCGTCGGGCCGGCGCGGACGGCGCGGCTGGTCGAGCTCCGCGGCGGCGGGGTCGTCGCGGGGCTGCGGCTGCGGCCCGGTCTGGCGCGGCAGGTGCTGCGGACGCCGGTGGGGGACTTGCTCGACGCCGTCGTGCCGCTCGACGCGGTGGCGCCGGCGGTGCAGCGCGGGCTCGAGCACGCCCTGGCGGCGGGCGCGCGCGTGCCCGACGCGCTGGAGCGCTCCGTCGCCGGTCGGGTCGGGGAACCGGGCGGCGTCCGGCGGGCGGCGGCGATCGTCGCGGGCCTGGGCACGACGGCCGACGCGCGGCCGGTCGCGGAGCTGGCGGCGGCGCTGGGGCTGAGCGAGCGCCAGCTGCGGCGCTGGTGCCACGACCACTGCGGCCACGGCCCGGCGGAGCTGCGCCGGGTGCTGCGGCTGCAGACGCTGCTGCGGCTGGCCGCGGCGCGGCCGGCGGCGTCGCTCGCGGCGCTCGCGCTGGCAGCGGGCTTCCACGACCAGCAGCACATGTCGCGCGAGGTCCGCCGGCTCGCGGGGGTGACGCCGGCGCGGCTCCTGCGGCGGGACGGCCGATCCGTGCAAGATCGGAGGGCCGCGCGCGCCTAGCGTCGCGGCCATGGACCTCTCCTACGTGATCCTCTACGTCCCCGACGTGCCGGCGGCGCTGGACTTCTACGAGCGCGCGTTCGGCCTGACGCGCCGGTTCCTCCACGAGAGCGGGCAGTTCGGCGAGCTGGCCACCGGCGCCACGGCGCTCGCCTTCACCGGCCACGCGCTCGCCGCGGACGCGGTGCCCGCGCAGTACCGCGCTGTCGCGCCGGACGAGCTCCCGCCCGGCTTCGAGCTGACCCTCACCACGGCCGACGTCCCCGCCGCCTTCCGCCGCGCGGTCCAGGCGGGCGCGCCGGCGGTCGCCGACCCGCACGCCACCCCCTGGGGCCAGACGGTCGCCTACGTGCGCGACCACGTCGGCGCCCTCGTCGGTCTCGCGACTCCGATGGGCTGACCGCCGCGCCGCGTGCGGTCAGGCCGCCGCCAGGTCGTCCACGAGGAGCGTCTGCGTCGCCGTGCCGACGAGGCCCTCGCGGTCGAACAGGCGCGTGTCGGTCGTGCCGGTGGTGCCGGGCGCGATGGTGGTGACGGCGGCGAGGCAGAGCCACTCGTCGGTCGGGTCGCGGTGGAGCGAGACCGCGAGGTCGGTGTTGATCGCGAGGAAGCGCGTGCGGTCGACCGACGTGCCGACCCCGCTGCCAGAGTCGGCGAGGAGGAGCGTCCGCTGCAGCGGCGTCGTCTCCTCGCCGGCGACGAGCGGGATGCGCGGGCGTGCCCACGCGG
This sequence comes from Parviterribacter multiflagellatus, assembly GCF_056863265.1. Lineage (NCBI taxonomy): Bacteria > Bacillati > Actinomycetota > Thermoleophilia > Solirubrobacterales > Parviterribacteraceae > Parviterribacter > Parviterribacter multiflagellatus. The sequence continues at coordinate 33,228 of NZ_JBXPIZ010000008.1, read as the reverse complement.
TCGCCGGGCCCGTCTGCTCGAAGTCGCCGCGGACGAACCGCCACTCGACCGCGCTCATGTAGCCGCCGACGTGGGCGATGCCGGACGTCGGCTGCGGCTGGGGCTCCGGGAGTCGCGGGGCCGGCGTGGCCGCGGCAGTCGTCGGCGCGCTGTCGGGAGCCGCCGCCACGCGCCACGCCGCGACGCGCAGCACCGGCTCCTCCTCGCCGGCGACGGAGACCAGCGCCTCGACGAGCTCCACGCGGCGCCCCGGCCGGACGATCCGCGCGGTGGCCGTCACCGCCGCCACGGGGACGGGCTTGAGGATGTCGACGGTCACGCGCGCGACGCGCAGCGTCGGGGCCGCGGGGAGGCGCTCGATCGCCCGGGCCGCCAGCGCCGCGGGCGGCCCGGCGTGCTGGAGGTGGCGGGACCATGGGCCGGCGCTCGCCGGCGTCGCGACGAACACGCCGTCGCCCTCGTCGTCGGCCGTGGGGACGTAGAAGCTCTCGGCGTCGCCCCACGGCCAGCCGGTCCGGCGACTAGACAAGTTCTCTAGAGACATCCTCTAGTTGGTAGCATGCCGCGCCGTGCCCACGCAAGAGCGGACACGGCGGGAGGCGATCCTCGCGGCGGCCCTGCGGGCGTTCACCGAGCGCGGCTACGGCGCCACGACGATGACCCACGTCCGCGAGGCGTCGGGCGCGAGCACGGGCTCGCTCTACCACCACTTCCCGAGCCGCGAGCACCTCGCCGCCGCGCTGTGGCTCGACGGTCTGGCGCAGTTCCAGCACGGGTTCGAGCAGGCCGTCCTCAAGTCTCGCTCGGCCCGCACGGGCGTCCGCAACGGCGTGCTCTTCCACGTCGACTGGGTCACCGCGCAACCCGAGCTCGCCGCGTTCCTCCTCGCGGACCGCGACGCGGAGGTCCGCAAGGTCGCGGCCCCGGGACTCGCGGAGCTGAACGCCGGCTTCTTCACCAACGTCACCGCGTGGGCGCGCCGCTACGAGGAGCGCGGCGAGCTGCGCCGCGTGCCGTTCGAGGTCCGCTACGCGCTCTGGCTCGGCCCGGCGCAGGAGCTCGCGCGCCTCTGGCTCGCCGGCCGCGCCGACGCGCTCCGCGACGCCGGCGACACGCTCGCCGACGCTGCCTGGGCCGCCCTCGGCGCGACGGATACCGTCAGTTCGTGAGCGGCGCCGCCGCGCCGTGAGCTAGGTCGGCAGCTCGCCCCGCAGCGCGCGCTCGTACCGATCCGCGGAGCGTGCGACGACGGCGTTGCCCTCCTGGCGCACGACCGCGTCCCACCACGCGCCGTAGATCACCTCGAAGTCCCACGCCGCGAGCGTGTCGGCGATCTCGCGGACGCGGAAGCCCGGCAGCGGGACGAGGCAGGGGTAGGACCACATGAAGCCGACGAAGCGGCGGTCGGGGATGACCTGCACGACGTCGCCGGCCAGCAGCGCGCCCGCGCCGCCGGCGCCGCCGGCCCAGTGCAGGACCGTCGCGCCCGGGAAGTGGCCGCCGAGGCGCAGCAGCGTCAGGCCGTCGCCGAGCGAGCGCTCCTCGCCGCCCCACAGCTCCACGCGCGGGGACGGCTCGGTGATCCACTCCTCGTCGTCCTCGTGGATCAGGATCGGGCAGTCGAGGCGCTCGGCCCAGTCGGCCATCGCCGTGTAGTAGTGCGGGTGGGAGATCGCGATCGCGCGCAGGCCGCCGAGCGTCTCGATCGCCTCGACGGCGTTGTGGTCGACGAGCGGCACGCAGTCCCACAGCACCCGCTGCGCGCCGGCGGGGACGAGCAGCGCCCGCTGGCCGATCCCGAGCTTGGGCTCGACGCCGACCGCGAGCAGCTCCTCCTCGTCGCGCAGCACCGTGCGGTGCGACGCGGCGACCTCCGACGCGGCCATCCACTCCTGCCCCGACTCGGGCACGTACTGACGCTCGTCGCTGCAGATCACGCACACACGCGGGGGCGCCGCGGCCGGCGGGTAGTGCGCCGCGCACGTCACGCAGACCCACCCCGTCACGACGCGTCGCCCCGCAGCCGCGCGACCACGTCCTCGTTCCAGTCCATCGTCCGCATCAGCCGGTACCGCTCTCCTCCCAGTCGCTCGTACGCGTCGGCGTCGGTCTCGCCGGCCCGGATCAGGCCCGCCTCGCGCAGCATCGCGCACACGGGCGCGAACTCCTCCTCGAACCAGGCGCGCGCGAGCGCCTCGCGGTCGAGTAGCTCGCCGCGCTCCTGGCACTCGCGGTAGCCCCACGCCTCGACGCCCTCGGCCAGCTCGCCGTACCGCTCCGGATCCGACAGCGACACGCCGCGCGCCCGCTCGGGGTCGAGCGGGACGCGCTCGCGGAACAGCCGCTCGTGGCCCTTCAGCGGCAGGTCGGCCATCCGCAGCTCGCGGTCGGCGCCGACGCGCGTGCGGACCTCGGTCACGTACGCCTCGATGTCGCGCCGCCCGAGCGCCCGCGCGACCGACACCCGGTGGTGCCCGTCGCGGACGAAGTGCACCTCGCCGACGCGGTAGAGCTGCACCGGCGGCATCGCCTCGCCGCGCCGCATCGCCTGGGCGATCCGCTCCCACCGCCGCCGCACCTGCGACGACGTGGGGCGGAACGCGCGATCGAACTCCTTGCCCCGGTCGACCGTCCCGACGATCGCGTCGAGCGGCACGACCTGCAGCCCGATGCGCTGCTCGCCGAGCCGCCCGAGCTCCGCCACGACCTCGTCGAACGGGAGCATCGCCATGACGTCGCCGCCGCCACGCACCGCGAACCGCCGCCCGAGCGCCTGCAGCGCCTGGCGCCGCCGCACCCGGAGGAAGTCGTCCTGCGCGTCCGCCGCGGGGAAGCCGGTGTCCCGTGCCATCCCGACGATGGTGCCACGGCGGGCCACGCGAGATCTCTCCCGCATGGCCCGCCGCCGCAGAACCGGTGTCAGCCGACCCGGATCCGGCGGGTCGCGGTGCGCGAGGCGCCGCCCGCCGCGTCGAGCGCCTGGACCGTCACGCGGTAGCTGCCCTTGGGCAGCCTGCGCGCCAGCCGCAGCGTCCAGGACGTGGTGCCGGTGGCGGCGAGGCCGAGCTGCGCCCGGCACGAGACCGGCTTGCCCAGGCGCCCGCCGCCGCTCACGAACCGGCATGCGCCGGCCTTCGTCGTGGCCGCGATCGTGACCTTGACCTGCTTGACCTTCGCGCAGCCCGCGGCCGACCCGGACACCGTCAGGGGCGCGCCCTTGACGGTGCCGAGGGCGACCTTCGGGACGCACGCGGATCCGCCCGCCGCCGACACCACGGCGCCCGGCGCCGCGACGCCCGGAGCGACGGTCGCCACCGGCGCGGCCGTCACGACGCTCTCGACCTTCGGGAGCTCCGCGTCACCCGGCAACGGCGTGGTCGGCGCGGCCGGCGTCGCAGGCGTCTCCGCCGCGCTGATCTCCGCCGACGCGCCGGCGCCGCCCAGCTCCTGGAACGCCACGTCGGCGAGCTGGATCGCGCCCTTGGCCGGGACGCCCGCCCCGCCGAAGCGCAGCTCGAGCTGCTGCAGGTCCGTCAGGTCGACGCCCGCGAACGCGCTGAGCGGGACGTCGAAGCCGCTGAGCGCGATGTGGCGCGGCTGCGTCGTCGCGGTCGTCGCCCCGAGGGTCGTCTCGATCGGCCGGCCGTAGTCGCTGAGCCGCACGGCCTTCGCCGCCCCCGCACGGTCGACCAGCGCCACCTCGAGGTCCTGCGTCGCGCTCAGCGGGTCGAAGCCGTTGCCGAGCCCGTTGCGGGCCGTGTCGGTGAACTGGAACGCGGCGCGCAGCGACAGCTCGCGGAACCGCGAGACGTCGCGGTACGTGCCGCGCAGGTCGGCGGTGATCTTCGCCGGCCCGTCCCACGCCAGCGCGAGCTGCGGCCCGAACGAGCGGTTGAACGAGTTGGCCGTCGTGCTCGTGCCGACCACCGGCCCGGGGCACGGCAGCAGCGCGGTCGTCGCCTGCGTCGCCGGCGGGTTGGCCGACAGCGGGTTGGCGAACGGGTCCGGGTTGCACCACTCGAACGTGGCGAAGCCCTCGCCGCGGAAGTAGCCGCCGGTCGCGTCCGCCGCCACCGGGCTCGCCGTCGTGGGCCGCTGCCCGGAGCCCGGGCGGATCACGTCCTGCCGCTCCCCCGCGGGAGCGACGTGCGAGAACTTGACGAGGTCCGCGCAGGGCACCGCGCGGGTCGTCGTGCCCGGGATGGTGTAGTCGGGGCAGGCCGAGCCCGGCAGCCCGTGCTCTCCGGTCAGCCACGGCTTGTACGCGGTCTCCCCGCCCACGAAAACGCGCAGGAACGTCGCGATCGTCGCGAGGCCCGTCTTCTCCTGCTCGGCCCGCGTCATGCGGATCCGCGTCGACGCGTTCGGCCCGCACGCGGTGTCCGAGCCGCTGCGGTCGTCGTTGGCCCACATCGAGTTGTAGAAGTTGTGGTTCGCGCCCTCGACGTAGAAGAGGTACTTGTTGAACGGGTCGGCGAGGTTGACGTACTTGCCGCGCTCGAACGCGTTGACGCCCGAGATGCTCGACACGTCGCCGTCGCACGCGGGGGCGAGGACCGCGAAGTTCGTGCCCTGCGGCGCGTGCTTGTTGCGGTCGATCGGGGCGAGCGAGAAGACCGCCTGCAGGTTGTACCGGCGCGCCGGCTCGGGCCGCTGGCGGTTGTACTCGATGAACTGCGTGACGCCCTCGCCACCGCGCGAGTGGCCCATCATCCCGATCTTCGAGAAGTCCAGCTTGCCGACGAGGTTGTCGTCGACGCCCGCCGGGCCGGTGCCCTGGTTCCAGGCGTAGAGCCGGTCGAGCGTCTGGGCGATGATCTCCGCGCGCGCCGTGGCGCCCGCGTCGACCGGCGCGTACGTGTTGTTGTCGTAGGTCGTGACCGAGGACGCGTCGGGTGAGATGACGACGTAGCCCCACGACGCGAGCACGTTCGACAGGTAGTCGTAGCCCTGCCAGCTCGGCCACGCGCCGTACTGGCAGACGCCGGTCGCCCACGGCTGGCTGCCGCCGTCCGCGCCGGTCGAGGTCTTGCACGCCGAGTGGCGGCCATGCAGGAAGAGCAGCACCTTCCAGCCGCCCGCGGGCGGGGTGCCGGTCGGCCAGGTGACCGAGCCCTGCAGCGGCTGCGGGAACGTCTGGCCCGGGCCGTGCGTGCTCTCGCCGTAGTCGATCGTCGGCGCGGTCGTGGTGCCGCAGGCCGATGCGCTGCTCGTGCACGTGTAGCCGGACGTCGTGACCGTCAGGTTGAGCGTGCCGGCGTTGTACTCGCTGCGGGCGACGCCGTGCGGGCCGGGGACGAGCGGGTCGGGCGGCGTGGCCGCGTGGGTCGCCGCCGGACCGGCGAGGGCGGTCGCCGTCACGCCGGCGACCAGGGCGAGCAGGCGCCGCACGCGGCGCCGCCTGGGTGCGTGATGTGGGAGCAAGAGGTCCTCCACCGGTCGCCGTCCTGGCGGTCCGGGGTCGGGTGTTGGTGGTGAACGCGGGAGCGGGCAGATGGGTCCGGCACCGGCGCGGCTCCGCGGAGCCGGGAACGGTACGGGCCGGATCGCCCGGCACTTGACGGCCCGCTCGTCGGAAGAGGCGCCTCGCACGGTGGACCACCTGTCGAAGGGGAACGGTGCCGTCCCACCGCGGAAAGCGCGTCTTTGCAGGGAGTTCGTGCATCGGCGTGTCGTGCCGGACGTGGCATTCGGCACGTCCGCGGTGGTCTATCGTCTCCGCCGCATCCGCTCGTGAGGTCCGGTCACAGCGGTCATGGAAGACCGACGGCGCATCGTCGATGCGTCGAGAAAGGACCATCGCTTGCCCAGTCCGACCCCCCGCGGCCGCAGCCGGCCGCGCCGCTTCGCGCTCACCGCGGCGCTCGCGGCGCTCCTCGGCGCGGCCGCCCTCGCACCCGCGTCCGCGCTGGCGGACCGGATCGCGGTCGACGACGACCGCGCGCAGTGCCCCGAGGCCGAGTACACGTCGCTGACCGCGGCCGTCGCCGGCGCCGCGCAGGGCGACGTCATCAACATCTGCGCCGGCACGTACACCGTGCCCGGCGGTGCGGCCTCGCCGGGCCTGCGCATCGAGAAGAACCTCACGCTCCGCGGCGCGGGCGCGGACAAGGTCGTCATCCAGCCGGAGCTCAGCGACCCGCCGGTCGCGTCGATGGCCGCCGCCGCGCCGAACCCGCGTGACGAGCTCGGCAACGTCATCACGGTCCGCCGGCGGGTCGTGGAGCTGTTCAAGGTCGAGATCTCGGGCGTCACCGTCCGCGCGTATCGGTCGGGGACGACGGGCGTGGGCGTGGAGGCGGGCATCGCGCTCGTCGACGTCACCGGCGCCAAGCTGTCGGGCGTCCGCGTCACCGGGCTCACCCCGTCGACCGGCCCCGGCACCGGCCCGTACACCGACCCGGCGCTCGCCGGCACCGGCATCGTCGTCGCCAACACGGCGGAGGCGACCACGAGCGCTGTGACGATCGAGAACAGCCTCGTGGAGGGCTACAACCGCGAGGGCATCCTGCTCGACGGGCGGACGCTCGACGGCAGCGCGCCGACGCCCAACGCCGGAACCGTGCGCGCCACGATCACCGGCACGCGCGTCGCGGGCCGCGCCACGGGCACGCCGGCGATCGCCCAGAGCGGCATCGTCGTCGACAGCGGCCCGTGCCTGAAGCTCACGAGCAGCGAGATCGTCGGCAACCGCGACCCGAACGTCGCACCTGGCACCTCCGCGGGCCTCCTGCTCAAGGGCGCCGGCACCGCGCCGCGGTGCGGCACGGAGTGGGCCACCGTCATCGGCGGCACCGCTGCGACCGGCAACGCCATCGCGGGCAACGCGTTCGGCGTCTTCCACGGCGATGCGACCGGTGCACCGGCGGCCACCACGCTCCGCGCCCGCGGCAACTGGTGGGGGAGCGCGGAGGGCCCGTCGCTCGGCCTGCCGACGATCGAGGGCGACCCCGTGTCGCCCGGCGTCGACTACGCCGCGGACCGCGCCGAGCCGCCCGCCGCGCTGGTCGTGCCCGCCCCGGCCGCCGACGCCGCGCCGACGATCGTCTTCGACGCGCTGCGCGACGGGGACGAGGTGGAGGTCGGCGACGAGGTGATCCTCGACGCGATCCCCGCCGACGACTTCGGGATCCGGGCGGTCGTCTACCAGGTCGGCGGCAGGACGATCCGGTCGTACGCGAAGGCAGACACCGGCCCCAAGGCGCGGTCGCCGTACGCCGCGAGCTGGACGCCGGCGGCGGCCGACGCGGGGAGGACGCACGCGGTGACCGCCGCGGCGATCGACGCGGCCGGACAGGTCGTGCTCGCCACCGTGCAGGTCCGGGTCAAGGCGCTGCCGGAGGAGCCCGAGGAGCCGCAGCAGCCGGAGAACCCGGGCCGGCCCGAGACCCCCGGTCAGCCGCAGACGCCGGGCGGCGGCGGCTCGACGCCCGACCCGGCGCCGGTGAGCACGACCGCGCCGTCGCAGACGCCGGCGACGTTCGTCGTGCCCAAGCTCGGCGTCACCGCGCTCGCCGCGCGCAAGGGCACGCCGCGGCTGCGGATCCGGCTCGACCGGCCGGGTGCGGTCTCCGTCGCGCTGTACGCGAAGGTCAAGCGCGCCGGCCGGACGACGCGCGTCCGCGTCGGCCTCGTCCGCGTGAAGCTGAAGACGGCCGGGACGCGTGACGTCTCGGTGCAGCTGACGGCGACGGGCCGCGGCCTGATCGCGCGCACCGGCCGGCTGGCCGTGACCGCCGAGCTTCGCGCGCTGTGGGAGGCGAAGCTCACCACGGCCACGCAGCCGCTCACGCTGCGCGGCGTGAAGCGCTAGCCCGAGCGGGGGACCGGGGCGCCGGCGCGGCATGCGCGGGCGCCCCGGCACCCGACGCGCTCAGGAGAGCCGGCGCAGGAACGCGGAGAACAGCGCGCGCCCACGCGCGCTCCATTCCTCCATCCGCGCGTCGGCGTCCGCATGCATCGCCGCCGGCGTGACCCCGAGCGCCACCGCGTCGGGGTCCTTGTCGTAGCCGTCGATCCAGCGGCCGAGCGTCGCGCGGTCGACCTCGGGGTGGAACTGCACGCCCCACGCGCTCCCCACCCGGTACGCCTGCGCGCAGACGTCGGAGGAGGCGAGCAGCGTGGCGCCGGACGGCAGGCCGAACGTGTACGAGTGCCACTGGCAGGCGAGGAAGGTCGCGCCCATTGCCGAGAGGACCGGGTCGGAGCGGCCCTCCGCGGTGAGCGAGACGCGCGACCACCCGATCTCCGGCGCCGACGCCCGCACGACCGGCGCGCCGAGCGCCGCCGCGATCACCTGCGCGCCGAAGCAGAGGCCGAGCAGCGGCGTGCCTCGGCGTGCAGCTCCCGGACCCACGCCAGCTCGTCCTCGAGCCACGGCTCCGGGTCGCCGATGTTCGTCGCGGCCCCGTACAGGACGACCGCGTCGAACGGGCCGGACGGGCGCGCCTGGGGCTCCCAGGCGCGCCACGTCTCGAACGTCGCCAGCTCGCCGAACACCCCGGGGCCACCGCCGTCGGGGTGCTCGACGTGCAGCAGGCGCACTGCGGCCGCCTACGCGGCCGCCGGGGTCGTCGCCGGCGTCAGGCCGACCGTCGCCGCGGCGTCGGCCTTGGCCCGCCGCCGCTGGTACAGCACGTTCAGCGCCATCAGGACGAGCACGATCAGCAGCAGCGCCGTCGCCAGCACGTTCACCTCGGCCGGCACGCCCTGACGTGCCGCGCCCCAGATGAAGAGCGGGAACGTCGACGTCTGGCCGGCGGTGAAGTTCGTGATGACGAAGTCGTCGACCGAGATCGCGAACGACAGCAGCGCGGCCGCCGCGACACCCGGCGCGATGATCGGCAGCGTCACCTTGCGGAACGCCGTCCACTCGTCGGCGCCGAGGTCCATCGCCGCCTCCTCCAGGTGCGTGTCGAGCCCCTGGAGCCGCGCGCGGATCGTCACCACGACGTACGACACGCAGAACATCGAGTGCGCGATGACGATCGTGGCGAAGCCCGTCGCGACGCCCATCGTGATGAAGAGCCCCAGCAGCGAGGCGCCGAGCACGACCTCCGGGGTCGCGAGCGGCAGGAAGATGAACAGGTTCGCCGCCCCGCGGCCCTTGAACCCGTGCCGCACCAGCGCGACCGCCATGAACGTGCCGAGCACCACCGCGATCAGCGTCGACAGCACGCCGATCAGCAGCGTGTTCGTCAGCGCCTCCTGCAGGCCCTCGACTGCGAACGGGTCCTTCCAGTGGTCGAGCGTGAAGCCCTCCCACGTCAGGTTGAACCGCCCCTTCGGATCGTTGAACGAGTAGAGGATCACGATCCCGATGGGGAGGAAGAGGTAGAGCAGCGCGAGGACCGACCAGATCCCCAGCGCCCAGTTGCGGATGCCACCGCGCACCTAGATCACCGCCTCTTCGAGGTTCTGCCGCCCGAGCACGCGCGTGTAGATCAGGACGCACGTGAGGACGATCGCCATCAGGATGAACGACAGCGCCGCGGCCGCCGGGTAGTCGGTGATCACTAGGAACTTCGACTGGATCACGTTGCCGATCATGTACTGGCGCGACGTGCCCAGCAGCTGCGCGTTGACGAAGTCGCCGACGGCCGGGATGAACGTCAGCAGCGAGCCGGCGATGATGCCCGGCATCGCGAGCGGCAGCGTGACGCGCGTGAAGGCCACCCGCCGCGACGCGTACAGGTCGGTCGCGGCCTCGACCAGCCGGCGGTCGATCTTCTCCAGCGCCACGTACAGCGGCAGCACCATGAAGGGCAGGAAGTTGTACGTGATGCCCGCGATCACCGCCGTCCGCGTCGCCAGCAGCCGGCCGTCCTCGCCGAGCAGCCCGACGTCCCGCAGCCGCTCGGCCACGAAGCCGTTGTCGGCGAGGATCGTCTGCCAGGCCACCGTGCGGATCAGGTAGCTGGTGAAGAACGGCAGGATGACCAGCAGCAGCATGAGGTTGCGCCACCGGCCCGCCTTGAACGCGATGAAGTACGCGAGCGGGAACCCGATGATGAAGCAGAGGATCGTCGCGGTCGCGGCGTAGCCGAGCGACCGGAGGAACTGCTCGTCGTAGTCCGCGAGCGCCTCGGTGTACGTCGAGAAGTTCCAGGTGAACTCGTAGCCGACCTCGAAGTTGCCCTCCTGCAGCGAGACGTACAGCTGCGTGAGGGCCGGGATCGCGTAGAAGACGACGAGCCACGCGAGGCCCGGCCCCAGGAGGACGGCAGGGACGAGCGCGCGGCGGCGCTTGAGGCCCATCGGTCTCCTACGCGCCCGTGACGCCCGCGAAGGCCTCGTTCATCTGCTGCTCCTCCTCGACGCTGAGCTCGGGGAAGGAGTGCGTCCGGGCGTCGATCTCGGCGTCCGGGAAGATGAGCGGGTTCTCGGCGAGCGCCGCGACGTCCTTGTCCTTGTCGGCCGCGAGGATCTCCTGCACGCCCTTGACCGGCGTCACGTAGTTGACGTACGCGCAGACCTTGGCCGCGACCTCGGGGTCGTAGAAGTAGTTCATCGCGACCTCGGCGCCGTACGGCGACGGGGCCTTCTGCGGGATCATCATGTTGTCCGACCAGAGCATCCCGCCCTCGTCCGGCACGACGAACTCGAGGTCCGGGTTGTCGGCCTTGAGCTGGACCATGTCGCCCGACCAGGCGAAGGACATGACGACGTTCCCCTTCGCGAGGTCGGTCGTGTAGTCGTTGCCGGTGAACTTGCGGATCTGGCCCGAGCGGTTGATCTCGTCGAGCTTCTCCGACGCGGCGAGGATGTCGTCGATCGTCGCGTCCTCGGGCTTCTTGCCCTCCGACAGCATGATCAGGCCGAGCGTGTCGCGCGCCTCGCTCAGCATCGTGACCTTGCCCTTCCACTTGGGGTCGAGCAGCTGCTTGAGCGAGGTCACCTCGCCGACGATCTTCTTGTTGTAGCCGATGCCGGTCATGCCGGACTGCCACGGCAGCGACTGCTTGCGGCCCTTGTCCCAGGCCAGGTCCACGAGCACGTCGCGGAGGTTCTTCTTGTTCGGGACGTTCTTCTCGTCGATCGGCTCGACGTACCCGAGGCGGATCCAGCGTGCGGCCATCCAGTCCGTCAGCGCGACGAGGTCGCGACCGATGGAGTCGCCCTGCTCGAGGGGCTGGCGCACCTTGCCGAAGAACTCGTTGTTGTCGTTGATGTCCTCGGTGTACTTCAGGGTCGCGTTGAACTCGCGGTTGAAGTCCTTGATGACGGCCTTGTCGATGTAGAGCGGCCAGTTCGAGAAGACGATCGTCTTCAGCTCGGTCTTCGGGTGGCTGACGGCCTCGGTCGTCTTGGCGTCGCCGCCGCCCGACTCGTTCTCGCCCTCGGCGGGGCCGCAGGCGGAGAGGAGCGCGCCGAGCGCGGTCGCGCCGAACGCCGCCGAGCCCGCCCGCCCCATGAAGCGGCGGCGCGACATCCGGTCCTCGGCCAGGATCCGCTGGAGGGCGGACTCAGGGGACTCGTTGCGCATCTAGGACTCCTTGGTGACGACGAAGGTGTGGGCGGGGTCCCAGGAGAGGAAGACCTCCTGGCCGGGACCGCAGGTCGCGCCGCCGATGCCGGCGCGGTTCTGCTCGACGACGGTGAGCTCCTCGCCGCCGGGCGTGCGGACGAGGTACTGGAGCGTCACGCCCAGGAAGGACGCGACGTCGACCCGGCCGCGCAGGCAGTTGCCGCTCGCGGGCTCGGTGGTGGAGATGTGCAGCTTCTCGGGGCGCACGCCGACCTTCACGGCGCCCTCGCGGGCGACCTTGGCGTGGACCGTCGCGCCGTCGTGCGTCTCGTAGACGACGTCGCCGCCGTCCTGCGACCTGAGCTTGGCGTCGACGAGGTTCGACGTGCCGAGGAAGCCGGCGACGAACTCGGTGGCGGGCTGCTCGTACAGCTCGGTGGCCGAGCCGCGCTGCTCGATCCGCCCCTTGTTCATCACGGCGATCTCGTCGGCCATCGTCATGGCCTCCTCCTGGTCGTGCGTGACGTGCACGAACGTGAGGCCGACCTCGTCGTGGATGCGCTTGAGCTCGATCTGCAGCTGGCGGCGCAGGCGCAGGTCGAGCGCGCCGAGCGGCTCGTCGAGGAGCAGCGCCTGGGGGCGGTTGACGAGCGCCCGGGCGAGCGCGACGCGCTGCTGCTGACCGCCCGAGAGCTGGGTCGGCTTGCGCGTGGCGAACTCGCCGAGCTGCGTCAGCTCGAGCACCTCGGCGACGCGGCGCTTGGCCTCCTCCTTGGCGACCTTGCGGCGCTCGAGGCCGAACGCGACGTTCTTCTCCACGGTCATGTGGGGGAACAGCGCGTACGACTGGAAGACGGTGTTGACGTCGCGCTTGAAGGGCGGCGTGTCGGTGACGTCCTGGCCGGCGAGGTAGACGCGACCTTCGGTCGGCTCCTCGAAGCCGCCGATCATGCGCAGCGACGTGGTCTTGCCGCAGCCCGAAGGGCCGAGCAGCGCGAAGAACGTCCCCTTGGGGATCTCGAGGTCGAGCGCGTCGACGGCGACGGCGTCACCGAACCGCTTCGTGACCCGGTCGAAGCGGATGTCGGGCGAGGCGGCAGCAGTAGCTGGCGCCGGGGTGGCGGAGACGGCCATTGGCGGCCAAGTTACCGACCGGTGTTAACCGGGTCCAATAGGTCGTGTTGTCCAACGATGAAGGGCCTGACGCGACGTTCTGTCACGTCGCCGAGAGGCGCCTTGTCCGCAGGGCCAAGTGGAGACCCAGCCGGGTGTCCTCGTCGTCGAGCTCGGCGCCCAGCAGGTCCTCGATCCGGGCCAGCCGGTGGTAGAGCGCCTGCCGGCCGAGGTGCAGCGCCCGCGCGGTCTCGGCCTTGTGCCCGCCGTAGGTGCAGAAGGCCTCCAGCGTGGGGAGGAGCTTGTGCTTGCGCTTGGCGTCGTGGTCGAGCAGCGGACCGAGCCGCTTGGCGACGAACGCCGCGAGGTGCTCGTCGTCGCGCAACGTGGCGAGAAGGCGCTCGAGATCTGGCGCGGCGGCGTCGTGCCAGGCGCGGCCGGGGACCTTGCGGGCCGCCTCGACGGCGCCGGTCGTGGCGCTCAGCGCGGCGCCCGCGTCCTTCCATCCGCGCACCGCCGGGCCCGCGACGACGATCGCGCGGCGGCCGCGCCCGAAGTGGTGCTCGACGGCGCGGTGGATCGCCTCGGCGGCGGCGTCCGCGACGTCGGTCCGGACGGCCCCGGCGCGCAGCGCGACGAGCGCCAGCACGTCGCCCTCCTCGGCGCGGGAGCCGAGCAGCGACGGCAGGTTGCGCGCGGCGAGCTCGCGGCGCGCGTCGCGCCAGGCCAGCGCGGCGGCGCGCTCCTCGGCCTCGCGGCGCGGGCCGGTCGGATGCGTGTCCGGGACGAGCGCGATGGCGAGCGGGAGGAGCTGGCCGTCGCCGGCGGTGAAGCTCAGGCCCTCGGCGCGGGTCGCGGCGTCGCGGGCGCTCAGGTCGCCGGCCGCGAGCTCGGCGAGGAAGCCGCCGCGCTCGCGCAGGGCCAGCAGCTGCTGCTGGTTGGTGCGGAGGGACGCGAGCGCGATGACGCCCGCGGCGCGCTCGATCGCGACGCGGTCGAAGTCGTCCAGCGGCGAGTCGAGCGGGAGCGCGACCAGCCGGCCCGGGCCGCCCGCGTCGCCGGTCGGGATGTCGACCGCGAAGACCGGCGCGCGGCCGCCGTTCGCCCCGTTGGCGGCCGGGCTGTCCTCGTGGCGCAGCGCCTCCCACGCGGCCACGACGTCGCCGTCGGGCGTCCGGTAGCGGGCGTGGAAGAGCAGCTCGCCGCGCGCGTCCTCGAGCACGACCGGGTCGGCGATCGTCTCGGCGAGCACGCGCACGACCGTGTCGACGCCCTCGCCGTCGAGCATCAGCCCCGTGAAGCGCTGGTGGATCTCCTCGCCGCGCCGCAGCAGGCCGAGCTGGCCGGCGAGGATCGCGGAGTGGATCGCCTCGGTGACCTCGACGAACGGGACGCCGCGACGCAGGATCACGAGCGGCATGCCGCGCCGCTCGGCCTCCTCGGCCATGCACGGCGGCACGCGCGGGCAGGCGGGGCCGAGCTCGATCACCAGCGCGGCGACGTCGCGCTCGGCCAGCTCGCCGACGTAGCGGCGCTGCTCGCCGGTGCGCTCCGGGAAGTCCATGCCGGTCGTCAGCAGCAGCTCACCGCCCTTGAGCAGCTCGGCGATGTTGCGGACCTCGGCGACGTGCGCCCAGCGCATGTCCCGGTCGAGCGAGCGGGCGCCCGCGAGGACCTGCGGCAGGCCGCGGCGCAGCGCCGGGAGCGCAAGGGCTGAGCGCACGGTCATGCCGGACATGCCTCAGGAAGGTACTCCGATTCTTGCGACGCTTCGTCCTCTCGTTCGCGCCAGCGTGGGGCGAACTGTCGTCTCGTAGACGCGTGCGCGCGGCGCGAGCATGCGCGCGTGGCCGCCGGTGACCGCTCGCTGCTCCTGCACTTCCACCGCAACGGCGGGCCGGAGCCGCTCGTGCTGGAGCGCGGGGAGGGGCCGTACGTCTTCGACGCGTCGGGCCGGCGGTACCTCGACGGGCTCTCGTCGCTGTTCTGCGCGCAGCTCGGCTTCTCGTACGGCGCGCGCATCGGGGCCGTCGCCGCGCGGCAGATGGAGCGGCTCGCGGTCGGCACGAACTGGGGCGTCGCGTCGCCGCCGGCGCTCGAGCTGGCCGACCGGCTCGGCGAGCTGACCGGGCTGCGGCGCGCGTTCTTCACCAGCGGCGGGTCGGAGGCCGTCGAGGCGGCGTGGAAGCTCGTCCGCCAGATCCACCTCGCGCGCGGGGAGGAGCGGCGGACGGTCGCGATCGCCCGGCGCACCGCCTACCACGGGACGTCGCTGGGCGCGCTCGCGCTGACCGGCGCGGCGGTGATGAAGGACCCGTTCGGGCCGAGCGCGCTGGACGTGCGGCACGTCGCGACGACGAACGCGTTCCGCCCCGAGGTCCCCGACCCGCTCGCCGACGTCGAGCGCGCGGTGGAGGAGGCCGGGCCTGACCGCGTGGCGATGATCATCGCCGAGCCCGTGCAGAACGCCGGCGGCTGCCTCGTTCCGCCCGACGGCTACTGGCAGGGCCTGCGCGAGATCGCCGACCGGTGCGGCGCGCTGCTCGTCGCCGACGAGGTCATCACCGGCTTCGGGCGGCTCGGCACGTGGCTGGGCGGCGAGCGGTACGCCGCACGGCCCGACCTCGTCTGCATCGCGAAGGGCCTGACCGCCGGGCACGCGCCGATGGGCGCCGTGCTGCTGCGCGAGGACGTCGCGGCGCCGCTGTACGACGCGGGGCGCACGCTGCTCCACGGCGTGACGTTCGGCGGCCACCCGGTGTGCGCCGCGGTCGCGCTGGAGGTGCTCGACATCTACGCCGAGGACTTCGTGCTCGCGCGCGTGCAGGAGCACGAGCCGCACCTCGAGGCGCGCCTGCGGTCGCTGCTCGACCTGCCGATCGTCGGCGACGTGCGCGGCGCCGGGTTCTTCTGGGCGCTCGAGCTCGTGGCCGACGAGGCCGGCACGCGCTTCGACGTCGCCGAGCGCGAGCGCCTCCTGCGCGGCTACCTGCCCGCGCGGCTGCTGGAGGCCGGCGTGCTCGCGCGCGCCGACGACCGTGGCGACGCGGTCCTCCAGATCGCCCCGCCGCTCGTCTGCGACCGCGCGGTCCTCGACGACCTCGTCGACCGCCTCGCGCTCGTCCTCGCGGACGCCGGCGCGTGGATCGCCGCGCGCCGCACGCCGCGTGCCGAAGCGGCCTGACGGCACGGATGCGGGACGCCGCCGGACCGGCTCGTAGAGTCCGGCGCCGATGCGCTCCCATCCGTGGCGACTCCGCGTACCCGCCGTCGCTGCGGCGGCGCTCGCGCTGCTCGGTGCCGCCGCGCCCGCGCGGGCGACGACCGTCGAGGTGGTCGACACGGCTGGGCGGCCGCAGGTCGCGGCGCTCACCGGCGTCGGCGGGGAGCGGTGGTGGACCGGCGTGGACGGCCGCGCGGAGGTCCCGGCGCAGGCGCTGACCGTC
The DNA here is from genome assembly GCF_056863265.1 of Parviterribacter multiflagellatus. Taxonomy (NCBI): domain Bacteria; kingdom Bacillati; phylum Actinomycetota; class Thermoleophilia; order Solirubrobacterales; family Parviterribacteraceae; genus Parviterribacter; species Parviterribacter multiflagellatus. The sequence goes on along the minus strand of NZ_JBXPIZ010000008.1, from coordinate 17,202 downwards.
TCGCGCGCGCCCGGGGACGGGTGCGGGGGCGAGGAGGCCGTCACGGTCGTCGACGGGCTCGCACACGCGCGGATCGTCGTCCCCGAGCTCGTCGGCGTGGCGACGCGGCCCGCGCTCGACGCGGAGGAGCGGCGGCTGCTCGACCTCATCGCGGAGCACCGCGCGCGGCTGGGCCGCACGACCCGCCACGCCGACACGCTCGACCGCACGGCCGACTGGTACGCGACGCGCCTCGCGCGCGCCGGGAGGATCGACCACTGCCTGGTCGGCTCCCCGACCGCCCGCGCGCACGCGACCGGCTTCCCCGGCGCGATCGTGGGGGAGGCGCTCTCGACCGGCGGCGACGACACCGCCGCCACGCATCTCGGCCGCTGGCTCTCGTCCGGGCCGCACCGCGCGACGATCGAGTCGTTCGCCGTCGGCACGTACGGCGTCGCGCACGTCGACGGCACGTGGGTCCTGCTCGCCAGCGGCGACTGCGGGCCGGGCGGCACGACCCCGAGCGCCCTGCACGGGGTGCCCGGCGCGTCGTGCGGCTGGTCGGACCCGGGCGACCTCACGGCCGTGCCGGTTCCGGGCGGTGAGGCCGCGTCGGGGCCCACGACCGCCGCCGCGACCGCGAACCCGCACCTGCGCGTGACGCTCCGCCGCACCGGCCGCCGCGTCCGCGTCGTCGCGCGCGTTGCACCGGGCGCCCGCGGCCGGATGCGCCTCACCGTCGCCGGCCGCCGCCGCCACGTCCGCGCCGGGACGCGCAAGCTCGACGCGACGATCCGCCTCGGGCCCGGCCGCTACGCGGTCTCGGTCGCCTTCACGGGCACCGCGCCGTGGCGCTCGGCCCGCGCCGCGACCTCGATCCGCGTCCGCTAGGGCTCAGCAGGCGCGCGCGAGCCGGCGCACGGCCAGCGCGCCGTGCAGCGCCCGGTCCGCCGCCACCAGCGTCGCCGCGCCTGCGGTGACCGTCATCGCGGCCATGCCCGGGTGGGCGTTGATCGCGACCAGGCAGGCCGCGGCCGTCGCGGGCGGGTGGACCTCACCGTGGCGGAGCATCAGCCCGAGGCTGCCGACCACCGCGGCCGCCGCGGCGTACGCGACGAGCTCCTCCGGGCCGACCGCGCCGGCCAGCGAGGCCCCGAAGCCGAGCACCGCCGCCACGACGTACCCGCCGAGCACCACCCGTGGCGTGGCGGCCGCCGGAGAAGCGCCGCTGGCCAGCAGCGTCGCGCTCGCCGCGAGGGGCGCGGCCGCCGCCGGTACGCCGCACAGCACGCACACGGTCATGACGGCGACGGCCTTCACGGCGGTGGCGAACACGGTCACGCGAGCGGAACGGCGGACGGCGGGGAAGTGCGGCTTCATGGACTCCGGGACGGCGCGGGACGGACGGGACGAGCGCCAGACCGTACTCGCGCGCCCGCGCCCGTTTCGTGCCGCATCTCACGTACGCGCCGGTCGTTCGCGATCCGCTGGTTCGTCGCGTACACTCATCCGGCGCATGGCGCTCTCGCTCGACCTCCGTCTGCTTCTTCTCCTCCCCCGCTAGGGGGATCAGGAGCGCGTGGCGGCCGCCTCAAGCCGCGAACCACTGCAGACGAGAACCAGCGAGAAAGGACCCAAGCCCATGCCTTCCAACGACGACCAGCGCGTCATCCTCTTCGACACCACCCTGCGCGACGGCGAGCAGTCGCCGGGGATCAGCCTCAACGCGTCCGAGAAGCTCGAGATCGCGCAGCAGCTCGCGCGGCTCGGCGTCGACGTCATCGAGGCCGGCTTCCCGATCGCGTCCCGCGGCGACTTCGAGGCGGTCCAGACGATCGCCCAGGAGGTCGACGGCCCCGTCATCGCCGGTCTCGCCCGCGCTCAAGCGGGGGACATCGACGCTGCGTGGGGCGCGGTAAAGGACGCGGCACGACCTCGCATCCACACGTTCATCTCGACGTCGGACATCCACATCGAGCACCAGCTGCGCTCGACCCGCGAGGACGTCAAGCTCGGCGCCCGCGCCGCGGTCGCGCAGGCGCGCGCGCTGTGCGACGACGTGGAGTTCTCCCCGATGGACGCGACCCGCGCGGACGTGGAGTTCACCGCCGAGGTGCTCCAGATCGCGATCGACGAGGGCGCGACGACGATCAACATCCCGGACACCGTCGGCTACGCGACGCCGAACGAGTACGCCGCGTTCCTCACCAAGCTGTACGAGTACACGCCGGGCCTGAAGGACGTCATCGTCTCGGTGCACTGCCACGACGACCTCGGCCTCGCCGTCGCGAACTCGTTCGCGGGCATCCAGGCGGGCGCGCGGCAGGTCGAGTGCGCGGTCAACGGGCTCGGCGAGCGCGCGGGCAACGCGTCGCTGGAGGAGATCATCATGCTCCTCCACACGCGCCACGACGCGGGCTTCCACACGGGCGCGGTGACCACGGAGATCGCGCGCACGTCGCGGATGGTCTCGCGCCTGACCGGCTACCCGGTGCAGCCCAACAAGGCGATCGTCGGCCGCAACGCGTTCGCGCACGAGTCGGGCATCCACCAGGACGGCGTGCTGAAGGAGCGCACGACGTTCGAGATCATGGACGCGACGACGGTCGGCCTGGACGCCAACCAGCTCGTGCTCGGCAAGCACTCGGGCCGCGCGGCGCTGAAGGACGCGCTGCTCAAGCTCGGCTACGAGATCGACGGGGCCGCGCTGCGCAAGGCGTTCGACCGCTTCAAGGACATCGCCGACAAGAAGAAGCAGGTTACGGCGATGGACCTGGAGGCGCTGGTCACCGACGAGCTGCGCGAGGAGATCGCCGGCTACGAGCTCGAGTGGTTCGACGTCGAGGCGTCCTCGCGCCGCCCGCCGCACGCCACGGTCGCGGTCCGCCTCCCCGACGGCACGGTCGCGCAGGGCTCGTTCACCGGCGACGGCCCGGTCGACGCGATCGCGCGCGCGATCAACGCGGCGACCGGCATCGACGCCAAGCTGCGCGAGTTCCGCGTCGACGCGGTCACCGCCGACACCGACGCGCTCGGCGAGACGTCGGTCGTCCTCGAGGTCCAGGGCCAGACGGCCGCGGGCCAGGGCGTCGCGACGAACATCCTCGAGGCCGCGGCCCGCGCGTACGTGCGCGCGCTCTCGCAGGGCCTGCGCAAGGTGACCGCGGCGGAGAACGCCGAAGTGTCGCTGGAGACCGCCCCGTAGGCAGTCGCGCTCGCCTCGCCCCGCGGCGCCCTAGGCGCCGCGGCCGAGGCGGAGGCCCTGCGCGTAGCCGGCGGCGGTGACGTCGGCGGCGGGCGCGGGGTCCATGAAGTTCGAGCCCATCCGCGCGGCCGCGCCGGCGTCGGGGCCGATCACCCGCACGCGGGCAGCGCGGGCGCGGAGGGCGAGCGCCTCCAGCTCGACCGCCGCGCCGGCGAGCCCGCGCGCGGCGGCGAGGGGGGAGGAGCGGGCGACGTCGAGCGAGACGGACGCCGGGTTGAGACACAGCACCTCGCTGTCGCGGCCGGCCGGCGCCGCGTCGAGGTTCGAGAACGACCACGCGCCGCCGTCGACGTACTCGCGGCCGCCGATCACGACCGGGCGGAAGACCCACGGGATCGCGCACGAGGCCAGCACCGCGTCGGCGACCGACGCCCGCGGCGCGCCCGGCCTGCCGAACACGACGCGACGGCCGGTCGCGCGATCGACCGCGCAGATGCGCAGGCGCCCGTCGAACCGCACGCCCCACTCGCCGACCCGCCGGTGCAGGCCGGTGAGCCGCTCGCCCCGCGACGGCACCCGCGCGAGCGCCAGCGCCCGCAGCCGTGCTCCCGGGGCCGCGCCGACGGCGAGCACGGGGCCGGCGAACGGCGCGCTCGCCCACGCGCCGAGCCGCGCCGCCCCGCGCACCACGCGCGCCGCCGTTCCGCTCCCGTCACGCTCGCCGGCCTCGAAGTCCGCCTCCGCGTCTGCCGCGCGGGCGTCCGCCGGCCGCCGTGGTGACCGGCCCGACGCGAGCCGGGCCGCCACGATCGACCCCGCCGACGTGCCGACGTACGCATCGCAGCGCGTGAAGTCGACGGCCCCCGAGGAGGCCGCCTCGATGCCCGCCAGCACGCCGGTCATCCACGCCTCGCCCAGCACGCCGCCGCCACCGAGGACGAGGACGTCGGGCTGGCGCAGCGGCGTCACGAGACCTCGGTCAGCGCGCCCGTCTCGACGTCGTACACGAAGCCGCGGATGGCGTCCCGGTGCTCGAGGAACTTCGACTCGCGCAGCGTCCGCATCGACGAGCGGACGGTCCCCTCGAGGTCGTTGGTGGCGCCGACGCGCCACGGCGGCACCTGGCCGACGGCCATCGTCAGCTCGTGCTGGAACTCGGACTCCGAGCGGCTCTGCAGGCCGCAGTTGGTGTGCATGATCACGATGATCTCGCGCGTCTGGAGGAACCGCTGGGACAGCGTCAGCGAACGGATCACGTCGTCGGTGACGATGCCGCCGGCGTTGCGGATCATGTGCACCTGGCCCTCGCGGAGGCCGAACATCGCGTAGGGGTTCAGACGCGAGTCCATGCAGGTGACGATCGCGGTGCGCAGGGTCGGCTGGACGGCGAGCCCGGCGCGGTCGAACGTCTGGTGCCAGAACTCGGCGTTGCGGAGGAGGTCGTCGGTCACGCTCATGCGGACGCGCACGCTACTTCAAGTGCACCGCCTCAAGTTCCACCGTCCGTATGCGATAACGTACGGACGTATGACGGTGTCTGTCGGACCACGCATCCGGGCCCTGCGCGAGGCGGGCGGGCTGAGCCTGCGCGACCTCGCCGAGCGCACGGGCGTGTCCGCGCCGATGCTCAGCCAGGTCGAGCGGGGCGAGACGAGCCCGACCCTCCAGGTCGCGGGCCGCATCGCCAACGGGCTGGACCTCTCGCTCTCCCAGCTCCTGCGGCTGGACGAGGGCGACAGCGTCCACGTCATCCGGGCCGGCGACACCAAGCCGACCCGGCAACGGGAGGGCCACCGCACCGAGGTGCTGACCGCTGCGCTGCCCGGCCAGCGCGCCGAGCTCTCCCGCCACACGCTCGCCGCGAACGCCGCGACGGGCTCGCCCGAGGACCCGCCGCTGCACGAGGCGGGCGCGCGCGAGATCGCGCACGTCGAGGCGGGCACCCTCGTGCTGCACATCGACGGCGTCCAGCACGAGCTGGGCGCGGGCGACACCGTGACGTTCGACGCCGACCTGCCCCACCACTTCGAGAACCCCGGACCCGGCGAGGCCACGTTCCTCGCCGTCGTCGCCGCCGGCCTGCGCCGGAGCTAAGGAGCCACATCCATGCCGCAGACCCTCTTCGACAAGCTGTGGGCCGCCCACGAGGTGGCTCCGGGCCTCATCTACATCGACCTGCACCTCGTCCACGAGGTCACGTCGCCGCAGGCGTTCGACGGCCTCCGCCTCGCCGGCCGGCCGGTCCGCCGCCCGGATCGCACGCTCGCCACCGCTGATCACAACACCCCGACCGACGGCACGCCGGTAGCCGCGCTGATCAAGGACGAGCTGAGCCGCAAGCAGGTCGAGAAGCTCGAGGAGAACTGCGCCGAGTTCGGCGTCCCGGTCTACTCGCTGGGCTCCGACAAGCAGGGCATCGTGCACGTCATCGGGCCGGAGCTGGGCGTCACCCAGCCGGGCATGACGATCGTCTGCGGCGACTCGCACACCGCCACGCACGGCGCGTTCGGCGCGCTGGCGTTCGGCATCGGGACGAGCGAGGTCGAGCACGTGCTGGCGACCCAGACGCTCGTGCAGAAGAAGCCGAAGTCGATGCGCATCCTCTACACGGGCGAGCTCGGCGCGGGCGTCACGCCGAAGGACATGATCCTCGGCACGATCGGCCAGATGGGCGTCAACGGCGCCACCGGCCACGTCGTCGAGTTCGCCGGCGCGCCCATCGAGGCGATCTCGATGGAGGGCCGCATGACGATCTGCAACATGACGATCGAGGGCGGCGGCCGCGCGGGCATGATCGCGCCGGACGAGAAGACGTTCGCGTGGCTGGAGGAGCGCGGCGTGGCGATCGATCCGGCGTGGCGGGAGCTGCGCACGGACGAGGGCGCGACGTTCGACCGCGAGATCGTGGTGGACGCGGGCGCGCTGTCGCCGCAGGTCACGTGGGGCACGACGCCGGAGATGGTCGTCGGGGTCGCCGACGCGGTGCCCGAGCCGCAGGACCAGGGCGACGAGCGCGCGCTGGAGTACATGGCGCTGCAGCCCGGCACGCCGATGACGGAGATCAAGCTCGACCGCGTGTTCATCGGCTCGTGCACGAACTCGCGCATCGGCGACCTGCGCGCCGCGGCGTCGATGCTCGACGGCCGCAAGGTCGCCGACGGCGTCGTCGCGATGGTCGTCCCGGGCTCCCAGCAGGTCAAGGCGCAGGCCGAGGCCGAGGGCCTGGACGAGGTCTTCAAGTCCGCCGGGTTCGACTGGCGCGAGGCCGGCTGCTCGATGTGCCTGGGCATGAACCCGGACGTCGCGGCGCCGGGTGAGCGCGTGGCCTCGACCTCCAACCGCAACTTCGAGGGCCGGCAGGGCCGCGGCGCCCGCTCGCACCTCGTCTCGCCCCAGATGGCCGCCGCGGCCGCCATCGAGGGCCACTTCGTCGACATCCGCGACTGGAACTAGGGAGCTTCGGACATGGATCCCATCGAGACCATCACCGGCCCGGTCACCGTGCTGATGCGCGACGACATCGACACGGACCAGATCATCCCCGCGCGGTACATGAAGCGGGTGGAGCGGACGGGCTTCGGCGAGTTCTGCTTCCACGAGTGGCGCGCGCAGGGGACCGAGATCCCCCACAACCCGATCCTCGTGACCGGCGTGAACTTCGGCTGCGGCTCGTCGCGTGAGCACGCGCCGTGGGCGCTGAAGGACTACGGGTTCCAGGCGATCGTCGCGATCAACTTCGCGGACATCTTCCGCAACAACTGCACGAAGAACGGCGTCCTGCCGGTCGAGCTGCCGAAGGAGACCGTCGAGGCGATCGCGGAGGCCGGCCACGCGCAGGTCGACCTGGCCGCGCAGGAGGTCCGGTGGGACGGCGGCACCGCGTCGTTCGACATCGACCCTGAGATCAAGCACCGGCTCCTCAACGGGCTCGACGACATCTCGCTCACGCTCGAGCAGGCGGACAAGATCGCCGCCTACGAGGCCGACCGCGAGCGGTCGGGCCCGGTCACCACGGCGCTGTCGTGAGCGCCGACGCGGCCGGCTGGGACGCGGCGACCTACGAGCAGGTCGCCGCGCCACAGCGCGCGTGGGCGCAGGAGATCGTCGAGCGCGCCGCGATCCGCCCCGGCGAGCTCGTGCTCGATGCCGGCTGCGGTGGCGGTGGCGTCACGCGGCAGCTGCTCGACGCCGGCGCGCGCGTCATCGCGGTCGACGGCGACGAGGCGATGGTGGCGAAGGCGCGCGAGACGCTCCCGCCGTCCGTCCCCGTGCTGCACCAGGACCTCGTTGACCTCTCGCTCGACGAGCCGGTCGACGTCGTCTTCTCGTGCGCGGTCTTCCACTGGATCACCGACCACGACGCGCTCTTCGCACGGCTCTTCGACGCGCTGAAGCCCGGCGGCCGCCTCGTCGCGCAGTGCGGGGGAGAGGGCAACATCGCGAAGGTGATCGAGGCCCTCGGCGAGCGCCCCGGCCGCTGGTTCTACGCGGACGCGGAGTCGACCGAGGAGCGCCTGCGCCGCGCCGGCTTCACGCACGCGCGCGCGTGGCTCGAGCCCAAGCCCACCCACGTCGACGACATGGAGACCTTCATCGCGACGGTGATGCTCCACGGCCAGCCCGACGCCCGCGAAGCCGCCGCCCGCGCGGCCGCGCAGCTCGACCACCTCGACTACGTCCGCCTGAACATCACCGCCACTCGCCCGTAGCTCAACCCGGCATGGTTTGAGCCCCGCTATGGGGTCGAAACCATGCCGAGTTGCACGGAGCCCCCGCCGCGAGGGCGCGTGTACGTGATGGCGTACAGTTGTTCGCTCACCTTGACCCGGACCCGGAGGACAGCTTGAGCCCGAAGATCGTGACCCTTCCCGGCGACGGGATCGGCCCGGAGATCATGGACGCCGCGCTGCGGGTCCTCAGCGCGCTCGCCCCCGACGTCGAGACGGAGGAGCACGCGTTCGGCGGCGCCGCGCTCGACGCCCACGGCAACAGCCTCCCCGACAGCACCCTCGAAGCGGCGAAGGGCGCCGACGCCGTGCTGCTGGCCGCGGTCGGCGGGCCGAAGTGGGACACGACCGACGCCAAGGCCGACCGTCCCGAGCGCGGCCTGCTCGCGCTCCGCAAGGAGCTCGGCCTGTTCGCCAACCTGCGGCCGGTCCGCCCGGTGCCCGCGCTCTACGACGCGAGCCCGCTCAAGCGGGAGCTGATCGAGGGCACCGACATGCTCGTCATCCGCGAGCTGACCGGCGGCATCTACTTCGGCGAGAAGAAGCGCACCGACACGACCGCCTCCGACCTGTGCGAGTACACGACGCTGGAGATCGAGCGCATCGCGCGCGTCGCCTTCCGCGCGGCGCGCACCAAGGTCACCTCCGTCGACAAGGCGAACGTGCTCGAGTCGAGCCGCCTCTGGCGCGAGGTCGTCACGAACCTCCACGCCGCGGAGTTCGCCGACACGCCGCTCGAGCACGCGCTGGTCGACTCGACCGCGATGCAGCTCGTCGCCAAGCCCAAGCAGTTCGACGTGATCCTCACCGAGAACATGTTCGGCGACATCCTCAGCGACGAGGCCGCGATGATCACCGGCTCGCTGGGCATGCTCCCGAGCGCCAGCCTCGGCGAGGAGGGCACGCCCGGCGTGTTCGAGCCCGTCCACGGCAGCGCCCCCGACATCGCCGGTCAGGGCATCGCGAACCCCCTCGCGATGTTCCTCAGCCTCGCGATGCTCCTCCGCCACGGACTCGGTCGCGAGGACGCCGCGACGGCTCTAGACTCGGCCGTGGACCGCGCGCTGGCGGGCGGTCTGCGCACCCGGGACCTCGGCGGCGAGGCGTCGACCACCGAGGCCACGGACGCGGTGCTGACCCATCTCGAAAGGGCGTAAGTCGTGAAGCAGTGTGACCTCATCTGGATGAACGGAGACTTCGTGCCGTGGGATGAGGCCAAGGTGCACGTACTGACGCACGGCCTCCACTACGGCACGGGCGTCTTCGAGGGCGTGCGCTGCTACGACACCGAGATCGGGCCCGCGGTCTTCCGCCACCAGGATCACGTCGACCGGCTCTACCGCTCGTCGCAGCTCTACTACATGGACATCCCGTTCGAGAAGGAGCAGATCCGGCAGGCGACGCTGGAGCTGATCTCCCGCAACGGGCTGCGCGAGTGCTACATCCGCCCGCTCGTCTACCGCGGCTACGGCTCGATGGGTCTCAACCCGCTCGACGCGCCGGTGGAGGTCTCCATCGCGGTTTGGGAGTGGGGCGCGTACCTCGGCGAGGAGGGCAAGCGCAACGGCATCCGCGCGCGCGTGTCGTCGTGGCGCCGCATCAGCGGCGACTCGCTCATCCCCGCGGCCAAGGCGTCCGGCCAGTACCTCAACTCGATCCTCGCGAAGATCGAGTCGCAGAAGTCCGGCTACGAGGAGGCGATCCTCCTCGACGACAAGGGCCACGTCTGCGAGGGCACGGGCGAGAACATCTACCTCGTCCGCGACGCCAAGATCTACACGCCGACGCTCAGCTCCTCGATCCTCGACGGCATCAACCGCCGCGCGGTGCTCGAGATCGCCCGCGACCTCGGCTACGAGATCGTCGAGGCCGACATCGAGCGCTCCGAGCTGTACCTGGCCGACGAGATCTTCCTCACCGGCACCGCGGCGGAGCTGACGCCCGTCCGCGAGGTCGACGACCACGCGATCGGCACCGGCAAGCCCGGCCCGGTCACGCTCGCGGTGCAGTCGGCGTTCGAGGACGCGCTGCACGGCCGCGCCGAGCGGTACAAGCACTGGCTCGACCCCGTGCCTGTCGCAGCACCCGCCTCGTGATCGAGCTCTACGACGCGACGCTCCGCGACGGCATGGGCGGGGCTGGCATCAGCCTCACCGCCGACGAGAAGCTGCGCGTCGTGCACAAGCTCGACGAGCTGGGCGTGCACCTGATCGAGGCCGGCTTCCCGGCCTCGAACCCCAAGGAGGCCGAGCTGTTCGGCCTCCTGGAGAAGGAGCGGCTCACCCGCTCCACGATCGCGGCGTTCGGGATGACCCGGCGCCGCGACAGCGCCGCCGCCGACGACCCCGGCCTGCGGACGCTCGCCGAGTGCTTCGCGCCGGTGACGACGATCGTGGGCAAGTCGAGCCTGCTCCACGTGGAGAAGGTCGTGCGCGTGTCGCGGGAGGAGAACCTCGCGATGATCGCCGAGTCGGTGCAGTTCCTCGTCTCCCAGGGCAAGCGCGTCCTGTTCGACGCCGAGCACTTCTTCGACGGCTACGCGGTCGACCCGCGCTTCAGCCTCGACTGCCTGCGCGCCGCGCTCGACGCCGGCGCCGAGCGGCTCGTCCTGTGCGACACCAACGGCGGCTCGCTCCCCGGGCGCATCTACGGCACGGTCCGCGAGGTCGTCGCCGCGCTGGGCGAGGACGTCAAGCTCGGCATCCACTGCCACAACGACACCGACTGTGCGGTCGCCAACTCGCTGTCCGCCGTGGAGGCCGGCGCGACGCAGGTGCAGGGCACGCTCAACGGCATCGGGGAGCGGACCGGCAACGCGAACATGATCTCGATGATCGCGGGCCTGCAGCTCAAGCTCGGCTACGACGTCGTCAGCGCCGAGCAGCTCGCCAAGCTCACCGAGACCGCCCACTACGCCGACGAGCTGCTCAACCGCGCGCCGGACGCCGACCAGCCCTACGTCGGCAAGAACGCGTTCGCGCACAAGGCCGGCCTGCACGCCGCGGGCGTCCGCAGCGTGTCAGAGGCCTTCGAGCACGTCGACCCCGCCGTCGTCGGCAACCGCAACGACGTGCTGGTCAGCGAGATCGCCGGCCGCGCCACGGTGCAGGAGAAGGCCGAGGACGCGGGGGTCGAGGTCGACCCCACGCGGGTCGTCGCGCGCGTGAAGGAGCTCGAGCACGCCGGCTACCAGTTCGAGGCCGCCGACGGCTCGTTCGAGCTGCTCCTGCGCAAGGAGGCCGGCGTCTACGAGCCGCTGTTCCGCCTGGAGTCCTGGCGCTGCATCGTCGAGCAGCGCGCCGACGGCAAGGTGGAGACCGAGGCCACGATCAAGATCTGGGTCGACGGCGAGCGCTTCGTGTCGACCGCCGAGGGCAACGGCCCGGTCCACGCGCTCGACGCGGCGCTGCGCAACGCGATCACCGAGGTGCACCCGCACCTGCGCGACATCGAGCTCGTCAACTTCAAGGTCCGCATCCTCGACGTCACGAAGGGCACCGGCGCGATCACCCGCGTGCTGCTCGACGCGTCGGACGGCTCGGAGATGTGGGGCTCGATCGGCGTCCACACGAACGTCATCGCGGCGTCGTGGCAGGCGCTGGTCGACTCGCTCGAGTACGCGATGCAGCCGGGCAAGGAGCAGCACACCCGCTCGACGCGCGCCGCGACCACGTGAGCGGCGTCGGGCAGCAGATCGGCCTCGCGCGCCCGGTGATCGGGGAGCGCGAGGAGGAGCTCGTCCTCGAGGTCCTGCGCTCGCGGCGCCTGTCGCTCGGGCCCATGACCGAGCGGTTCGAGCACGACTTCGCGGCCGCGCTCGGCGGCGGCGTGCGGGCGAGCGCCGTGTCGTCCGGCACCGCCGGCCTGCACCTGGCGCTGCGCGCGATCGGCGTGGGGGAGGGCGAGGAGGTCGTCACGTCCCCGCTCTCGTTCGTCGCGTCGGCCAACGCGATCGTCTACCAGCGCGCCAAGCCGGTGTTCGCGGACATCGACCCGCGGACGCTCAACCTCGACCCGGACGCGGCGCGTGCGGCGATCACCGAGCGGACGACCGCGCTCCTGCCCGTCCACATCTTCGGCTACCCCGCGGACATCCCGGCGTTCGAGGCGTTCGGCCTGCCGATCGTCGAGGACGCGTGCGAGGCGCTGGGCGCGGTCCACGCCGACGGCACCCGCGTCGGCGCGCGCGGCAACCCGGCGGTCTTCGGCTTCTACGCCAACAAGCAGATCACCACCGGCGAGGGCGGGATGATCACCGTCGGCGACCCGGCCCTCAAGGAGCGGATCGACTCCGAGCGCAACCAGGGCCGCGCACCGGACATGGGCTGGCTGGATCACGACCGGCTCGGCTTCAACTACCGGCTGTCCGACATCGCCAGCGCGATCGGCGTGGCGCAGGTCGAGCGGCTCCCGCAGCTGCTGGAAGGCCGCGCGCGCGTGGCCCAGCTCTACCGCGAGGCCCTGAGCGACATCGAGGATCTGACGCTGCCCTGTGACGACGCCGGCGGCGACCGGCGCGGGTGGTTCGTCTTCGTCGTCCAGCTCCCGCACCGCGTCGACCGCGACGACACGATCCGCGCGCTGCGCGAGCGGGGCATCGACTCCAAGCCGTACCTGCCGGCGATCCACCTCATGTCCTACTACCGCGAGACGTTCGGCCACCGGCCGGGCGAGTTCCCGGTCTGCGAGGACGTCGCCGCGCGGTCGATCGCCCTCCCGTTCCACCCCGAGCTGACCGCCGGGGAGGTCGAGCAGGTCGCGCGCACGCTGCGCGATGTGCTCGGTGTGCAGGCCCTTTAGGCCCTCTGGACACATGGCTGAGTTGACCGCCCGCCGTGCGTGGGGTCAACTCCGCGGCCGATGTCCGGCCGGAGACGGATGTGCGCCGCGGTGGCGGCTGCCCTCATGGGGCTCGGCGGCGCAGGCGTGCCGGCGGCGAGCGCGGCGCCCGCACGGGTCGACGGGCTCGACTCGGCGCTGACCGACGCCGGCGGTGGGCCGGCGGCACGGGCGCGGGGGAGCGAGCGCGTCGACGTCTGGATCCAGCCCGCGCCCGGCGGCGACGCGGCGGCCGCCGCCCGGGCGGTCGGCGGCACCGACGTCGTCGACGCGGCCACGGTCGTCGAGGCGGCGGTGGAGCGGGTACGGCTGGCCGAGCTCGCGGCGCGCGCCGACGTCCGCTTCGTCCGCCCGGTGCTGCGCCTGGAGCCGACCGCCGTGGGCACCGAGGGCGTCGCCCCGACCGGCGCCGCGGCCTGGCACGCCGGCGGCGTCACCGGCGCGGGCGTCCCGATCGCGATCATCGACGGGGGCTTCGCCGGCCTGGTTGGCAGCCAGGCCGCGGGGGAGCTGCCGCCGACCACGAACCTCGACGCGTGCGACGGCCGGTTCGAGTCGACCTCCCACGGCACCGAGGTCGCCGAGGTCGTCCACGCGATGGCGCCCGGCGCCGAGCTCACGCTGATCTGCGCGCAGACGCTCGGCCAGACGCTGCTCGCGCTCGACGAGGCGATCGCGCGCGGCATCCCGATCGTCAACTTCTCCGCCGGCTACGTCGGCTTCGGCCCCGGCGACGGCACGGGCGGCGTCGACCTGCCCGACGAGCTGCCGCGCCGCGCCCGCGCGCACGGCGTGCTGTGGATCAACGCCGCCGGCAACTCCGGTAACAAGCACTGGAGCGGCACGTTCGCCGACGTGCCCGCCGCCGGGCCGGTCACCCGCTTCACGATCCCCGCCGGCCAGCAGAAGTGCGTGCGCTTGCGCTGGGCCGACTGGCCGCTGTCGGACCAGGACTACGACGTGCGGATCGTCGACGCCTCCGGCCAGACGGTCAGCGCCGGCGGTGCCAACGAGCAGACCACGGCGGAGCCGACGACGCCGCTCGAGATCGCGTGCGCGACGAACGCCGGCGCGCTCCCCGCCACCTACGGCGCGGTGATCGACCGCTACAGCGCCACCGAGGCGCCGACGATGGACCTCTACGCCGACACCGCGGTCACCGCCGGGACGCCGGCGCGGAGCCTGATCGAGCCCGCCGCCTCGCCGGCCGCGCTGACGGTCGGCGCCGTGTGCTGGAACGGCTTCGGGCTCGAGCCCTACAGCGCGCAGGGCCCGACGCTCGACGGACGCGTCAAGCCCGACCTGGTCGCGCCGGCGAACACGAGCAGCGACGTCTACGGCCCGTTCTCGGCCTGTGGGACGAGCGGCTTCACCGGCACGTCGGTCTCCGCGCCGCACGCGGCGGGCGCCGCCGCGCTGCTGCTCCAGGCCCGGCCGCACCTCGACGCCGGCGGCCTGCACGCCGAGCTGGCGGCGCACGCGCTCGACCTCGGCTCGCCCGGCCTCGACGCCGCGTTCGGCGCCGGCGCGCTGCACGTCGGGGCGCTGCTGGCGTCCGACCGCCGCGAACCCCGCGCCGCCGTCGGCCACCCCGCACCGGCCGGGCCGCCGACGCCCGACGCGCCGTCCGGGCCCGTCGCCGCGGCCCCGCCCGCGGCGGTCAGCACCGTCGCCGCGAACGCCCGCAGCCGCACGCGCGCGCTGGCCGCCGCCGACGTCATCACGCTCCCCGCGGCGACCCGCTGCGTCCGCGCCCGTCGCGTCACCGTCCGCGCCGCCGCGCCCCGCGGCACGACGCTGCGCCGCGTCACCGTCAAGCGCGCGGGCCAGGTGCTCACCAGCGCGTCCGGCCGCGCCCGCACGCACGCGGTGACCGTGCGCCAGCTCCCGCGCCGCGGCGCCTTCCGCCTGACGGTCGCCGCCACGCTCGGCGACGGCCGCCGCCTGACCGTGTCGCGCCGCTACCGCGCCTGCGGCGGGTAGCATCCGTCACGTGTCGGCAGGGACACGCCAGCGACGCCTGGACGCGCAGCGCCGGCAGGCCCGTCTCGTGGGCGCCGGCGGGTTCGCCGCCGCGCTCGCACTGCCCGCGGTGCTGTTCCACCGGCCGGTCGCGCTGCTCTTCGGCCAGCCGCAGCTCGGCGACGTCGGCTGGCTCACCGGCCTCGTGCCGTGGCTCCTGCTCCTCACCGGCCTCGCGTTCCTGCTGCCCGTCGCCTGGTCGGCCGGGATGGATCCCGACAGCCGCTGGTTCCCGCGCGCCCGCCCGGCCTTCGCCGGCTGGGGCAGCAGCCTCTACGTCCTGGGCTTCCTGCTCGCCTGGCAGGTCGTCCAGATCCAGGGCGCGGGCTCGGGCTGAGTAGATTCAGCACCCGCATGAGCGGGCGCTTCTCCGAACCTCCGGATCCGGCCTTCACGGCCCTCGACACCTCGCTGGGCTACGACCAGCGGCTCTGGCCCTACGACGTCGCGCAGTCGCGCGCGCACGCGGGCATGCTGGCCCAGCAGGGGATCATCTCCGACGCCGACCGCGACGCTCTCCACGAGGCGCTGCTGCAGGTCGAGGCCGAGCTGGCCGCGGGCGAGTTCCCGTTCCTGCCCGACGACGTCGACATCCACATGGCGATCGAGCGGCGCGTGACCGAGATCGCCGGCCCGGTCGGCGGGAAGATCCACACCGCGCGCTCGCGCAACGACCAGGTCGTCACCGACGTGGCGATGTTCGTCCGCGACGCCGCGCGCAGCGCCCAGAACGCGATCCGCGACGTGCAGTCCGCGCTGATCCAGCGCGCCGAGCAGCACCTCGACTGGCCACTGCCCGGCTACACGCACCTCCAGCGCGGCCAGCCGGTCTACCTCGCGCACCACCTGCTCGCATACGTGTGGATGCTCGAGCGCGACAAGCAGCGCCTGGCGTTCGCGGAGGAGGCGGCGAGCGTCCTGCCGCTCGGCGCCGGCGCGCTGGCCGGCGTCAACTTCGACACCGACCGCGGCCACGTCGCCGAGGCCCTGGGCTTCACGAGCGTCGTCCCGAACTCGATCGACGCCGTCTCCAACCGCGACTTCGTCCTCGACTTCCTGGGCGCCGCCGCGACGTGCCTGACGCACCTGTCGCGCCTCGGCTCCGAGCTGGTGATCTGGTCGACCAGCGAGTTCGGCTTCGTCACGCTCCCCGACGCGTGGACGAGCGGCTCGTCGATCATGCCGCAGAAGAAGAACCCCGACGCCGCCGAGCTGCTGCGCGCCAAGGCGCCCCGCGTCGTCGGCCGCCTGACGGCGCTCTACGGCACGATCCACGCGCTCCCGCTGACCTACAACAAGGACATGCAGGAGGACAAGGAGGGCCTGTTCGACGCCGTCGACACGCTCGACCTGTGCCTCGCCGCGGCGCGCGGGATGATCGCGGGGGCGAACTTCCACCGCGACCGCATGGCCGACGCCGCGTCCGACGAGCTGATCGCCGCGACCGACCTCGCCGACCTGCTGGTCAAGCGCGGCACGCCGTTCCGCGACGCGCACGGCGTCGTCGCGGGGATGGTGCGGCGGAGCGTCGAGACCTCCACGCCCCTCGTCGACATCGCGACCGAGGAGCTGGGCGACGAGGCAGCGGAGGTCTTGAAGCAGTCCTCGTGGCTGGAGTCGAAGGTGAGCGAGGGCGGCACCTCGCTCGCCCGCGTGCGCGAGCAGCTCGACCGGGCGCGCGCGCTGGTCTGATGGACCGCGAGTGGTACGCGCGCCCCGTCCTGGACGTGGCGCGCGACCTCGTCGGGTGCGTGCTGCGCCACGGCGACACGTCGGGCGTCATCGTCGAGACGGAGGCCTACCACTACACCGAGGCCGCCTGCCACGCCTACGTCGGGGTCACGCCCCGCACGCGTGTGCTCTGGGGCCCACCGGCCCGCGCCTACGTCTACCGCTCGTACGGCATCCACGCGCTCTTCAACGCCGTGTGCGAGGAGGACGGCGTGGGCGCCGCGGTGCTCGTCCGCGCGCTGGAGTCGCGGGACGGCATCGAGGTCATGCGCATGCGGCGCGGCGCCGTGCGCGACGCCGACCTGTGCAACGGGCCCGGGAAGCTCACCCAGGCGCTGGGCATCGAGCTCGGGCACAACGACACGCCGCTGCTGAACGGGCCCATCGCGATCGAGCCCCGCCCGCCGGAGTGGGAGGACGTCGACGTCGTCCGCAGCGCGCCGCGCATCGGCATCACCAAGGCGATCGACCTCGACTGGCGCTTCTCGGCCCGCGGGCATCGGGGTGTCTCGCGCCCGCACCCGGCGGTCGCGCCGCCGCTCGGCTAGGTGTAAGTCCTGAGGACGTTGTTACGTCCGGGCCTCTTCGGAGGCTGGGTGGTGCCAACCACGCCCAGCTCTCCGAAGGAGGCACCGGATGCGGCTGCACGCTAACGCGGCGCTCAGTCTGATTCAGCGAAGGAAGATGGTCCTGGCGGTC
>NZ_JBXPIZ010000007.1:0-353495 GCF_056863265.1 Parviterribacter multiflagellatus | reverse complement strand
CGCGCGCTCGCCCCGCGCGCTGGCCGCCGCCCGCGGCACCGTCCAGGGCGCGCTCTACCGGGGCGCCGCCGCCGTCACCGCGCGAGCGGCCGCGCGCGGGGACGTCGCGCGCGCCCGCGCGTGGCTGAAGCTCCGCGAGTTCCGCACGCCGACGCGCTACACCCGTCCGGGCGCCGACGCGACGCTCGCGCTCCGCGGCCTCGAGCAGCGCCGCACCTCCCCCGCACAGGCTCGCCTCGCGGTGATCAAGGACGTGCTGGACGCCACGCAGGCGCGCGCCCGAGAACGCGCGGACGAGCTGGCCCGCCTGAGCGAGCGCGGGTTCGCCGCGCGCCGGGCCGAGCTGGCAGCGCAGCTCGCCGCCACGTGGCCACTGCTCGCCGACCGCCTCACCGCCGAGCGCGGCGCGACCGCGCGCACCCAGGCCGACACGGCGTTCGCCCAGCTCCACCGCGCCGCCGTCGCGGACGACGACGAGGCCGTCGAGGCCGCGCGCAGGCAGGTCGCGCAGGTCCTCAGCTCGTTCACGGCCGCTCCGCTCACCGGCGAGGAGCGCGCCCGCCGCGCCGTCCAGCTCTCCAAGTTCGTCTCGCTCATCCCGGTCGAGTACGACCACGGCGTCGAGGGCACGCGCGTCACCGTGCCGTTCGAGATCGGCGAGGGCGTCGCGTTCTCCAAGGCGGCGCGCGCCGCGTTCTCCGACCTCCAGGGCACGCTCGGCCGCATCGACGCGCGCGGCACGCGGGCGGTCGACCGGCACCTGGCCGAGCTCGACGGCATCCTGCGCGCGGCGCAGGCCGAGCCCGGCGACGTCCCCACCGTCGGCGACGTCGAGGACCGCACCGGCGCGCTGGAGGACCAGCTGTCGGCGCTGTACCCGGACGCATGGGAGGAGCAGTCCGACGACGGCGACTTCGACCTCATCCAGATCTCGCTCGACCGGCTCGAGCAGCAGGTCGCCGCCGGCCAGTACCGCCAGGCCGAGCAGACGCGGGTGGAGACGTACGCGATCTTCGAGTTCGGCCCCGAACGGCGGCTGGCCGCGTTCGACCAGGGTCTCGCGCAGGAGATCGAGGGCCTGATCTGGTTCGGCGCGGGCGACTTCGAGGGGCTCGCCGACCTCGTCTCCGGCAAGGCGCCGCGCCGCGACGTCCAGGAGACGCGCGACGAGCTCGACGTCCAGCTCGCCAACGCCGCCGCGACGCTCGGCGACGGCGCGTCCGAGGCCACCGTCATCACCAACGCCGCGATCATCGTGTTCCGCGAGGGCCTGGAGGGCGTGCTCATCCTCGCCGCGATCACGGCGTCGTTCGTCGGCGCCAACCGGCGCAAGAAGCGGCCGGTGCTCTACGGCGCGCTCGCCGGCCTGGCCGTCTCGGTCCTCACGTTCGTCGTCGCGGTGACGCTGCTGAGCGAGCTGCAGCAGTACGGCGAGAAGCTCGAGGCGATCGTCGGCCTGATCGCGATCGCGGTGCTCCTGCTCGTGATGAACTGGTTCTTCCACCGCGTGTACTGGACGGAGTGGATCTCCGGCTTCCACCAGCGGCGCAAGGCGCTGCTGGCCCGGGACGACACCGCCAAGCTCGCGTTCTGGAGCGCGCAGGCGATCGGGCTCTTCACGCTCGGGCTGTCGAGCGTCTACCGCGAGGGCTTCGAGACGGTGCTCTTCCTCCAGTCGCTGGAGCTGAGCGCCGGCCTGCGCGCGACCGTGCTCGGCTCGCTGCTCGGGCTGACCGCGACCGCCGCGGTGGCGGTGCTGACGTTCCGCCTCCAGCGCAAGCTGCCCTACAAGAAGATGCTGATCGTCACCGGCGTGCTGCTCGCGTTCGTGCTGGTGATCATGGTCGGCTCCACGATCCGCACGCTGCAGGGCGCCGGCTGGTTCCCGATCACGACGATCGACGTGGAGATCCCGTACTGGGCCGGGACGTGGCTCGGGGTCTTCCCGACGTGGGAGACGATCGGCGGCCAGGTCGCGGCGCTGGTGCTCGTGATCGGCTCGTACTTCGCGGCCGAGTACGTGCGCGTCAAGCGGCCGCAGCGCCGCCGGGCCAAGAAGGCCCGCGAGGCTGCGGCCGCGACGAACTAGAAGCGCTAGGCGGAGAGGGTGAAGCGGCCGACGAGGTGCTCGAGCTCCTCGGCCGTCTTCGCCAGCTCGGAGGCCGAGTCGGCGATCTCCTGCGCGGACGCGCTGGTCTGCTGCGTGGAGGCCGAGACCTCCTCGGACGAGGCGGACGACTCCTCGGCCACCGCGGCGACCTCGGCCATGTCGGCCTGCACCTTCTGCGCGGACGCGGCGATCTGCTGGACGGCGGCGGCGATCGCGTCCACACGGCCGGTCATGTCCTCGACGGACACGCCGATGCGGGTGAAGGCGTCGCGGGCCTGCTCGACGGTGGCGGCGCCCTCGGCGGTCTGCTCGGCGGTCAGCTCGACCACCGCGACGGCCTGGGACGTCTCGGTCTGGATCTCCTCGACGAGCGACGAGATCGAGCGCGCGGCGGTCTGCGACTCCTCGGCGAGCTTGCGGACCTCCTCGGCGACGACCGCGAAGCCCTTGCCCTGCTCGCCGGCGCGGGCCGCCTCGATCGCCGCGTTGAGGGCGAGGAGGTTGGTCTGCTCGGCGATGCCGGTGATGGTCGCCACGATGCCGCCGATCTGCTCGGACTTCGCGCCGAGCTGGTGCATCGCGTCGGTGACCTGCGCGGACGACTCGCGGACCTGGCGCATGGCCTCGGTGGCCTGCGCGACGGCCTGCTCGCCCTCCGCGGCGACGCGGCGCGCCTCGGCGGCCGCGGCGGCGGTCTCCTGCGCGGACGCGGCGGACG
This sequence comes from Parviterribacter multiflagellatus, assembly GCF_056863265.1. Lineage (NCBI taxonomy): Bacteria > Bacillati > Actinomycetota > Thermoleophilia > Solirubrobacterales > Parviterribacteraceae > Parviterribacter > Parviterribacter multiflagellatus. The sequence goes on along the minus strand of NZ_JBXPIZ010000007.1, from coordinate 350,667 downwards.
CCTCGGTCGCGTGCGAGACCTGCTCGGTCGCGTGCTTGGCCTCCTCGACGGAGCGGACCTGGCGCTCGGCGCCCTGGGCCACGTCGCCGACGGCGTGGGCGATCTCGCTCACCGCGCGGCCGGCCTCCTCGGAGGTCGAGCGCATCTGCGCGGACGCGGTGGACAGCATCTCGGCGGAGGCGGTGACGGAGCCGAGGATCTCGCGGATGCCGCCGCGGGAGGTGTTGTAGGCCTCGATCGCCTCGACGAAGCGGTTGCGGATCGAGTCGACCGAGCGGGCGACCTGGCCCAGCTCGTCCTTGGCCTCGTCCTCGATCAGCGGCGTGACGGGCGTGACCGCGTACGTCAGGTCGCCGTCGCGCATCTTGCGCAGGCCGGTCGAGAGCTCGGCGGCGCACACGTCGCGCAGCGAGCCGATCGTCTCGAGGATCTGGCGGACCGGGCGCGTGATGGTGCGGGTGAAGCTGAAGGCGAGCACGATGCCGGCCAGCGCGGCGAGGGCGCCGACGATGAGCACGAAGCGGCGGGTGCTGTCGGCCTCGGACATGCCAGTGGCGATCTCGGTCTCGACGTCGGCGCCGACCTCCTCGATGATCTCGGCGAGCGCGGCGTCGAGCTGCTCCTGCGCCGGGACGACCGCCTCGAGGTACGTGGTGCGCGAGCCGGTGCGCTCCTCGACCCCGTCGACCGTCTCCTGGCGCGACTGCTCGAGCGCCTCGGCCACCGCCTCGCCGAACGTGCCGCCGGTCTCGGTCAGCTTCGTGAAGAGCGCGGCGTCGTCCGGATGGATCTTCGCGACCGCGGCGATGGCCTTGACGGCCTCCTCCTGGCGGGCGGCCATCTCCTTGGCGATGGCGTCCTGGGCCTCCAGGTCGCCGTCGTAGACGTAGAGGTGGCGCGGGACGTCACGACCGTCCAGCGAGATCGCGCGACTGACCTGCCCGAGGAGCCGCATCGTGTCGCTGCCCTCGGCGGCGAGCTCGATGTCCTTCTTGAGGTCGGACGCGCCGCGGGCGCCCACGAACGCCACGACGAGGCAGGCGAGGCACACGGCGCCGAACGCGGCGGCCAGGCGTGCACCCACGGGCAGGTTGCGGATGCGACTCATACCTGGTTCCTCGTCACCTCCCGCACGGACTTGACGGGTGGGAGATATGTCCACCCGATCGGTTGATTCGCCGGTTGACGCCGAGTGCGCCTGACCGGTGGCGGGGTACGTACCGCGCCAGATGAGTGCCGGAGAGGTCGGTTTCCGGGCCGTGCTGGAGGCGGCGCCGGACGCGATGGTCGTCGTGGACGCCGGCGGGACGATCACGTTGGTCAACGAGCAGGCGGAGCAGCTGTTCGGCTACGGGCGCGAGGCGCTCGTCGGACGTTCGGTCGACCTGCTCGTGCCCGAGCGGTTCCGCGGCGGGCACGGCCGGCTGCGCGCGACCTACGTCGGCCAGCCGCACCGGCGGCCGATGGGCGCAGGGATGGAGCTGACGGCGCTGCGCCACGACGGCACCGAGATCCCGGTCGAGATCTCGCTCAGCCCGCTGCAGGTCGACGGCGAGACGCGCGTCATCAGCGCGATCCGCGACGTCTCCGCGCAGCGCCGGGCGGCGCACGAGAGCACGAGCCGCGCACGGCTGCAGGCGATCCTCGACAACACGCCCGCGCCGATCTACCTCAAGGACCTCGAGGGGCGCTACCTCGTCGTCAACCGGGCGTTCGAGCAGCTCCTCCAGGTCGAGCCCGGGACGGCGACGGGGCGACGCGACACCGACCTGCTCCCCGACGCCGGCGCGCACGTCCGCGAGCTCGACGAGCAGGTCGTGCGCGAGCGGCGCCCGGTCGAGACCGAGGAGCAGCTCGAGACCGCGGCGGGCACGCGGACGTTCCTGTCGGTGAAGTTCCCGATGCTCGACGAGCAGGGCGACGTCTACGGCGTCGGCGGCGTGTCGACCGAGATCACCGATCGCCTGCGCGCGCAGGCCGAGCAGCGGCGGCTGGAGACGCAGCTCAACCGCGCGCAGCGGCTGGAGAGCGTCGGCCAGCTCGCCGGCGGGATCGCGCACGACTTCAACAACCTGCTCGCGGTGATCATGAACTTCGCGGGCTTCGTCGCGTCCGAGGTCCCCGAGGGGTCGGCGGCGGCGCAGGACGTCGAGCAGATCCTCCAGGCGTCGCGGCGCGCGAGCGAGCTGACGCGGCGGCTGCTCGTCTTCAGCCGCCGCGAGGTCGGCCGCGCCGAGGTGCTCGACCTCAACGCGATCGTCACCGAGATCCGCGCGATCCTCAGCCGCACGCTGGGCGAGCACATCGAGCTGCGGACGCGGCTGGCCGACGAGCTGTGGTCGGTCAGCGCCGACCACGGCCAGCTCGAGCAGGTGCTGATGAACCTCGCGGTCAACGCGCGCGACGCGATGCCGGGCGGCGGGACGCTGACGATCGAGACGTCGAACATCGTGCTCGACGACGAGTTCGCGCGCGCCCACGCCGACGACCGCCTCGTCGGCAAGTTCGTCGAGCTGGCCGTCTCCGACACCGGCCAGGGCATGAGCGAGGAGACGCGCACGCGGGCGTTCGAGCCGTTCTTCTCGACCAAGCCGTCGGGCGTCGGGACCGGCCTCGGGCTCGCGACGGTGTACGGGATCGTGACCGCGGCGGGCGGCCACGTGAGCCTCTACTCCTCCCCCGGCTCGGGCACGTCGGTGCGCGTCCACCTGCCGGCTGTGCGGGGGAGCGCCGCGCCGCGCGAGCAGGCGGTCGCGGCGGCCCCGCCTCGCGGGCGCGGCGAGCGGGTGCTCGTCGTGGAGGACGAGCCGGGCGTGCGCGCGGCCGCCCAGCGCATCCTCGGCTCGGCGGGCTACGCGGTCGCCGAGGCGCCGGACGGGGCGCGGGCGCTGGAGCTGCTCGACGCCGCCGACGAGCCCGTCGACCTGCTCCTGACGGACGTGATCATGCCGGGGCTGTCGGGCGCCGAGCTGGCGGAGCTCGTGCGCGAGCGGCATCCGGGGGTGCGCGTCGTGTTCATGTCCGGGTACACCGACGACGTGCTCGTGGGACGTGCGATCGGCCGCGACGACGGCTTCGTCGACAAGCCGTTCACCGCCGCGCGCCTGCTCGACGCGGTCCGCGAGAAGCTGGACGGGCCGGCATGACCATGCGCTCGGTCGATCGGCCGATGCTCGCGCGCGGGCCGCGCGCCGATGATCTGTGCGATGAGCGAGGTCCTCGTGGTCGAGCCTGACCCCCTGTGGAGGGCCATGATCGCCCGTGCCCTGGGCCGCGAGGCGCGCCTCGAGGTCTGGCCGCCGCTCGACGGGACCGCCGCCGCGCTCGACCGGCTCGCCGCCGGCGCCCCCGCCGTCGCGGTCGTGGCGTCCGAGTGCACGGAGGTCTGCCAGCGGCTGGTCGGCGACGGCGTGGGCGTCGTCCTCCTGTACACGGAGGCCGACCCGCAGTCCGCGGTCGACGCCCTGGCCCGCGGCGCGCGCGGGTGCGTCGCGCGGGCCGCGTCGGCCGACGACCTGGCCCGCACCGTCCTCGCCGTCGCCGACGGCGGCACCGCCTACGCGTGCCTGAGGTGAGCGGGATCAGCGGGGAGCCGATCTCGGTCTTCACGGCCGACGACCACCCGATGTTCCGCGCGAGCATCGTGCGCGCGATCCAGATGCACCCGCAGCTGACGCTCGCCGGGGAGGCGCAGGACGGCCGCACCGCGCTCGCGGCGCTCCGCGCGCTGAAGCCCGACATCGCGCTCGTCGACCTGCGGATGCCGGGGCTCGACGGCACCCAGCTCGCCGACGCGGTGACCCAGGAGGGCCTGCCGACGAAGGTGATCCTCCTGTCCGGCCACCTGGAGAGCGACGCCGTCTACCGCGCGCTGCAGCTCGGCGCGGCGGGCGTCCTGTCCAAGCTCACCGAGCCCGCGGCGCTCACCGACGCGATCCTGGCGGTCTCCCGCGGCGAGACCGTGATCGCCCCCGACGCCCAGGACGCGGTCGCCGAGGGCATCCGCATGCGCACCGAGGACGACCGCCCGGCGCTGTCCGCCCGCGAGCGCGAGATCCTCACGCTCGTCGCCGACGGCGCCTCGGTCCCGGCGATGGCGAAGACGCTCCACCTCTCCCCCTCCACCATCAAGACCCACCTCGAGCACGTCTACCGCAAGCTCGGCGTCTCGGACCGCGCGGCCGCGGTCGCGGAGGCCATGCGCCGCGGCGTCATCTACTAGGGTCGGCGCGTGAGCGCTGCCCCGCCCGCTCCCGCGGCCCCTGAGGACACCACACCCGAACCCGGCCTGAAGGCCGGAGCGATCGGGTTCGTCGACGCGCTCGTGATCGGGCTCGCGTCGACCTCGCCGGCCTACTCGCTGGCGGCGATCATCGGCGCGACGGTCGCGATCGTCGGCACCGCTGCGCCCGGCGTGCTGCTCGCATCGTTCGTGCCGATGTTCCTCATCGCGTCGGCCTTCTACTTCCTCAACCGCACCGACCCCGACTGCGGCACGACGTTCTCGTGGGTGACCCGCGCGATGGGGCCGTGGGTCGGGTGGCTCGGCGGCTGGGCGATCTGCACGACCGGCATCCTCGTGATCGGGTCGCTGGCCGACGTCGCCGCGCGGTTCGGGCTGCTGACGCTCGGGCTCGACTCGGCCGCCGAGTCGAAGTGGACCGTGATCGCCCTGGCGGTCGTGATCATCGTCGTGATGACCGTCGTCTGCGTGCTCGGGACCGAGCTGTCCGCGCACCTGCAGAACGTGCTGATCATCGCCCAGATCGTGTCGCTGCTCGCGCTCGCGGTGGTCGCGCTGTGGAAGGTCGCGGCGGGCGACGCGGGGCCCGGTTCGGTCGACCCGGCGCTGTCGTGGCTGAACCCGTTCGAGGCGGGCGGCGCGGCGCTGACGGCGGGCCTGCTGCTCGGCGTGTTCGCGTACTGGGGCTGGGAGTCGAGCGTCAACCTCGCCGAGGAGACCGTTGACTCCGACACCACGCCGGGCCGCGCCGCGGTGCTCTCGACGGTGCTGCTGCTCGGCACGTACCTGTCGGTCGCGTTCGCGGTCGTCGCGTTCGCGGGGCCGGACTTCCTCGCCGACCGCGCGGACGAGGAGGAGAAGATCTTCGCCCTCGTCGCGACCGACGTCATGGGCGGCTGGGACTGGGTCGTGCTGCTCGCGGTGGCGACGAGCGCGCTGGCGTCGACGCAGACGACGATCCTCCCCGCCTCGCGGACCGGCCTGTCGATGGCGCGGCGTGGCGCGTTCCCCGCGATCTTCCGCCGCATCAACCCGCGCTTCCAGACGCCGGACGTGTCGACGTGGGCGGTCGGCGGCCTGGCCATCGTCTGGTACGTCGGCGCGAACCTCATCAGCGAGAACGCGCTCTTCGACTCGCTCACCGCGCTGGCGCTGATGATCGCCTTCTACTACGCGCTGACCGGCATCGCGTGCGCGGTCTTCTACCGCCGGCTGCTGCTGCGCGACGTGCGCACGTTCCTGCTCGTCGGCGTCGGCCCGCTGATCGGCGCCGGGCTGCTGGGGTGGCTGCTCGTCGAATCCATCGGCGACCAGGCCGACCCGGCGAACTCCTACACCGGCGTGGCGTGGTTCGGGCTCGGCCCGCCGCTCGTGATCGGCCTCGGCTTCATGCTCCTCGGCGTCGTGCTGATGCTGATCTGGCGGGTCCGCGGCCCGGCGTCGTACTGGTCGATCCGCCCTTCCACCGCACCCCCGGAGGCCCTGCCGCGATGACGATCGTCGTCGGCTTCGACGCCTCGCCCGCCGCGGCCGCCGCGCTGGACGCCGCGTGCGAGCTGGCGGTCCGCTATGAGGAGGACGTGGTGATCGTCTACGGCGTCCGCCCGCCGGACGCGGGCGTCGGCGAGGAGCTGGGCGCGCACGAGGCGGCGCTGGAGGAGGTCGGCTCGCGTCTGACGTCGGCAGCGCTCACCCGCGCGCGCGAGCTCGGCGCACAGGCGTCGGTCGCGCTCGTCCGCGACCGCCCCGCCCGCGCGCTCGTGCAGGTCGCGGAGGAGCGGGCCGCCCGCCTCATCGCGGTCGGCACCTACGGCGAGTCGCCGCTGCGCGGCGCGATCCTCGGCTCCACGCCCCACAAGCTCCTGCAGATCTCGCCGCTGCCGGTGCTGGTGGTGCCGGCTAGCGCGCCACTGCCAGGACCGTGACCGTCCCCGGCGGCACCTCGGTCAGCCCGGCGTCGACGACGCGGGCCGCGAGGTCGCTGCGGGTGCACATCGCGTCGAACTGCGCGGGCGGCGGGGAGAGGACGTGCGCCGGGCAGCCGGCCGCGACCCACGGCTCCAGCGCGCCCGTGCCCGCCGCGCCGGTCGCCGCGTGGGCGATCTGGGCGATGGTCTTGCCGGTGCTCATCTCCAGGCGCGGGTTGACGAGGTAGGTCACGGGCTTCGGCGGCGCGTCCTCCGGCAGCCGCGCCGGCAGCTCCTCCAGCGCGCCGCTCATCGCCTGCAGCTTCTCCAGCAGCGGGCCGCGCTCGGAGCGGCGGCGGGGCGGGAGCGCGAGCACGGCCTCCCCGTCGGGGTCGTCGCCGGCGAGCGCGTGCGGCAGCTCGCGGACCTGCTCCCACTGGCCGGGGTTGCGCGCGCGCAGACAGACCTTGCCCGGCCGCTGCTTCCACGCGGCGAGCGCCGGCGCGGTCTCGGGGTCGGCAGCGGCCGCGCGCACGCAGGCGACGGCCGCGGCGCCCGCCAGCTCCCCCGCCCGCGCGAGCGACGGGATCGCCCCGCGGCGCAGGACGAGGTACATCCGGTACGGATCGTCTTCCGGGCTCACGGCGCACCACCGTACCCACCACCCGCGTCGCACGGCCGCGCGGCGCGGTAGCGTTGGCCGCATGGCCGTCGAGGCGCAGCCCGGCATCACGACGGAGGAGCTGCAGCTCGCCGCGCGCAACCACGGGCTGCCGCTCGAGGCGCTGCGCCACGACGTCACGCCGGTCGGCCTGCACTACCTGCTGACGCACTACGACATCCCGGTCGTCCGCGAGGCCGCGTGGGGCCTGGGGATCGGCGGGCTGGTCGAGCGGCCGCTGTCGCTGTCGCTGGCCGACCTGCGGGGCCGCGGCGACGTCCGCACCCAGACCGTGACGATGGAGTGCGCCGGCAACGGCCGCGCCCGCATGGCGCCGCGGCCGGTCTCGCAGCCGTGGCTGCTGGAGGCGGTCGGGAACGCGGAGTGGACGGGCGTGCCGCTGCGCGCGGTGCTCGAGGAGGCCGGCGTGCGCGAGGGTGCGGTCGAGGTCCTGTTCAGCGGGCTGGACCGCGGGATCGAGGGCGGGGTCGAGCAGACCTACGAGCGCGCGCTCCCGCTCGACGAGGCGCTGGCCGACGACGTCCTGCTCGCGTTCGCGGTGAACGGGATGCCGCTCCCGCCGCAGCACGGGTTCCCCCTCCGGCTGATCGTCCCGGGTTGGTACGGGATGACGAGCGTCAAGTGGCTGTCGCGCATCACCGTGCTCGACGCGCCGTTCACCGGCTACCAGAACGCGCGCGGCTACCGCCTGCGCACCTCGGAGGACGACCCGGGCGAGCCGGTCACGCGCATCGAGCCGCGCGCGCTGCTCGTGCCGCCCGGCATCCCGGACTTCATGACGCGCCGGCGGTTCGTCGACGCCGGACCGGTCGAGCTGTTCGGCCGCGCGTGGTCGGGCTGGGCGCCGATCGTGTCGGTCGACGTGAGCATCGACGGCGGCGAGACGTGGGCGGACACCGCGGTCGAGCCTGGCCCGTCGCCGCGCGCGTGGTCGTCGTGGCGTGCCCTGTGGGACGCCGCGCCCGGCGAGTACGTGCTGGCCTGCCGCGCGCGCGACGCGTCGGGGCGCGTGCAGCCGGACGTCGGCGCCTGGAACGTCGGCGGGTACGCGAACACCGAGCCGCAGCGCGTGCCCGTCACCGTGCGCTGAGCTCGGCCGCCCTAGGCTCCCGTCGCGTGAGCATCGTCAAGATCAACGCCATCACCGTCCCGCGCGAGCGCTTCGAGGAGTTCGAGCGCCGCTTCGCCGCCCGCGCCGGCAAGGTCTCCGCCCAGCCGGGCTTCGAGCACTTCGAGCTCCTGCGCCCGAACGACGACCGCGAGATCTGCCTCGTCATCACCCGCTGGGACTCCGAGGAGTCCTTCCAGGCCTGGGTCCGCTCCGACGACTTCCGCGCCGGTCACGCGCAGCACCGCACCGAGGGCCCGGTCGGCACCGCGTCGGAGATCTGGTCGTTCGACGTCCTCGAGATCGAGGAGCCGGCGGCCCCCGCCGCCTAGGCGGTCAGCGCGGCGGGCCAGTGGAGGGTGCGCGTCCCGCCGGGCGGGAGCGCGGCCCAGCGCGCGCCCTCGTCGTGCAGGCGCGCGGTGCAGCGCTCCAGCGCCTCACGGGTCGCCGTCTCCGTCCACCACCGCGCGCCCGCGTGGCGGCGGAGCGCGTCGACGTCGCGGGAGCCGGAGAGCGCGAAGCCGCAGACGGCGCGCGTGAGGACCTCCGCCTGGTTGAGCTCCTCGACCGACGCCGCGAGGATCTCCTTCCCGCGCGCCGATGCGTGCGGCTTCTTGCGCCCGACCAGCTCCGCGCCGCCGAACAGACCGCCGGCCGCGAGCACGCCCCACACTCCGCGCGCGAGGCCCAGCTCCGACTCCACGACGAGGTGCGCGATGTCGTGCGGCACCTCGCCCGCCGGCCCGCCGACCCTGTTCCACGAGCCGCCCTCCATCGCGACCTGCGCGCCGTCCGCGCGCGTCAGCACCGACCGGTACCGCCGCGCGATCCCTGGGAACCGCGGCGACCCCTTCTCGAACACGACCTCCAGCTCCCGCCTCGCACGCGCCATCGCGCCGCCAGGCTACGAGCGTGCCTCGGTTCGAACCGCCCGCCGCGCGCGTCAGGTCGCGCCGAGGCCGGCCTGCGCGAACGACTCCGTCCGCACCACCGGCTCCCCCGCCGCGTCGGACGCGTCGAGGTCGACGACCGCGACGATCGCGAAGTCGTGGTCGCCTTCGGGGTCGGCGATGATCTGGCGAACGTGCCAGTGGCCGGCGCCCGCGGGACCGCCGCTGCGGTCGATCATCAGCAGCGCGGGCGAGCGGGCCTCGGGCCCGGTGAGGATCTCCTCGTGCTCGTCCCAGTACGCGCCGAGCGCGTCCTCCCACGCCGCGGCGGTCATCGCCGGCCGCTGCGGCGGATCGGACGCCGCGCCCGCGGCCGCGTCCAGCGCCGCCAGCTCGCCGAACCGGTCGCGCGCGGCGAGCTGCACCTTCTGGAACATCGCGTTGCGGATCATCACGGTGAACGCGCGCGCGTTGCCGGTGATCGGGCGCGGCGGCGGAGGCGGCGCGCCGGCGGCGGCGTCCTCGGCGGCGCGGGCGACCGCGTCCGGGTCGGTCAGCGCCTCCCACTCGTCGAGCAGCGACGAGTCGGTCTGCCGCACCGTCTCGCCCAGCCACTCGATGATCTCGTCGAGCTCCTCGCCCCGCAGCGCCTCGGGCACCGTCTGGCGCAGCGCGCGGTAGACGTCGGTGAGGTACCGCAGCACGAGGCCTTCGCTCCGCGCCAGCGAGTAGTGCGCGATCAGCTCGGTGAACGTGAAGCCCTGCTCGTACATGTCGCGCACGACCGACTTGGGCGAGAGGTCGGTCTCGCGAACCCACGGGTGCGTCTCGCGGTACACGTCCAGCGCGCGACGCAGCGGCTCGTCGAGCGGCTTGGGGTACGTGACCTCCTCGAGCAGCTCCATCCGCTCGTCGTACTCGATCCCCTCGGCCTTCATCGCCGCGACCGCCTCGCCCTTTGCCTCGTTGGCCTGCGCGCGCAACACCGGGAACGGGTCGTCGAGGATGGCCTCGACGACGCTCAGGACGTCGAGCGCGTGCGTCTCGGACTCGGGGTCGAGCAGGTCGAACGCGGCCAGCGCGAACGACGCGAGCGGCTGGTTGAGCGCGAAGTTCTCCTGCAGCTCGATCGCCAGCCGCAGCACGCGGCCGTCCTCGTCGGGCTCGGGCAGCCACTCCAGGACGCCGGCCTCGACGAGCTCGTCGCCGAGCGCCCGCGCCTGCTCGGTCAGCCGCGTCCGCCCGCGCTCGTCCTCGTGGTTGTCCTCCATCAGCGCGCGCATCGCCTCGACGGCGTCGCCGGGCTGGTTGACGACGTTGAGGATCATCGCGTGGTCGACGCGCATGCGCGAGACGAGCGCCTCGGGCTGCGCGGTCTTGAGCCGCTCGAACGTCTCCTCGGTCCACACCACCGTCCCCTCCGGCGGCTTCTTGACCTGGACCTTGCGCTTCTTCTTCGGGTCGTCGCCGGCCTTCTGCAGCGCCTTCTGGCGCTCGATCACGTGCTCGGGCGCCTGCACGACGACGTACCCGGCGGTGTCGAACCCGGCGCGCCCAGCGCGGCCCGCGATCTGGTGGAACTCGCGCGCCTTGAGCAGCCGGAACTTCGTCCCGTCGAACTTCGCCAGGCCGGTGAAGACGACCGTCCGGATGGGGACGTTGATGCCGACCCCGAGCGTGTCCGTGCCGCAGATGACCTTCAGCAGGCCCTCCTGCGCGAGCTGCTCGACCAGCCGGCGGTACCGCGGGAGCATCCCTGCGTGGTGGACGCCCACTCCGGCGCGGACGAGCTTGGCGAGCGTCTTGCCGAACCCCGCGGAGAACCGGAAGGCGCCGACCTTCGCCGCGATCAGCTCCCGCTCCTCCTTCGTGCAGAGCTTCGCCGACAGCAGCGACTGCGCGCGCTCCATCGCGCTCGCCTGGGTGAAGTGGACGATGTAGGCGGGCGTCTGGTCGGTCGCGCTCAGCTCCTCCAGCAGCTCGTGCAGCGGCTCGAGCGAGTAGCGGTACGTCAGCGGCACGGGGCGCTCGGCGTCGTCGATCAGCGCCGTCTCGCGCTGCGTCCGGCGCGTGAGGTCGGTGGTGATCTTCTCGACGTCGCCGAGCGTGGCCGACATGAGCAGGAACTGCGCCTGCGGCAGGCACAGCAGCGGCACCTGCCACGCCCACCCGCGCTGCCCGTCGGCGTAGAAGTGGAACTCGTCCATCACGACCTGCCCGATGTCCGCCCGCCGGCCCTCGCGCAGCGCGATGTTCGCGAGCACCTCGGCGGTGCAGGCGACGATCGGCGCATCGGCGTTGACGGCGGCGTCGCCGGTGAGCATCCCGACGTTCTCGGCCCCGAACGTCGCGCACAGCTGGAAGAACTTCTCGCTCACCAGCGCCTTGATCGGCGCGGTGTAGAACGTGCGCTCGTCGTGCGCCAGCGCCGCGAAGTGCGCCGCGACCGCGACCATCGACTTGCCGGAGCCCGTCGGCGTCGCGAGCACGACGTTGTTCCCGTCGAACAGCTCGATCGCCGCCTCCTCCTGGTGCGGATAGAGGCTGAGGCCCGTCTCGCTCGTCCATGCGACGAACGCCTCGTACAGCGCGTCGGCGTCGGTGGTGTCGGGCAGCGCGTCGACGAGGGTGGCCATCACCCGCCACGGTACCCGCGTGGGACACTCACCGGCGTGACGATGCCGACCGACGGACGGTGGCCGGTGGCCGCCGCCGCGCTCACACTGCCGGCCTGGACGCTGATCGCCGCGCGGCGCGAGGACGTCGCCGCCGACGGCGCCTGGGTGGCCGCGCTCGCCTTCCCGATCCTCGTCGCCCATCAGACCGAGGAGTGGGTGTGGCCAGGCGGGTTCCTCGCGTTCTGCAACCAGCGGCTGCTCGGGAGTCCCGAACCGGCGTGGCCGCTGACCCCGCGCCTGGGCTTCCACGTCAACGTCACGGCCGGGTGGCTCAGCGCGCTGGCTGCCGCCGCCCTGTGGCGCCGGACGCCGGCGGTGGCCGCGGGCGTCCTGTGCCTGGAAGCCGGCAACGCGCTCATGCACACGTCGACGGCGGTGCGGGAGCGGGCGTACAACCCAGGTGCGCTCACCGCGACCGTGCTCATGCTCCCCCACGTCGCCGCGGGCGCGCGGTGGCTGGCGCGCACGCGCCCGCTCTCCCGTCGTGAGACGGCCGTCGCCGCGGCGGCCGGCCTGGCGTTCGCGGCGCTGCCGGTCGCCATGAAGGCGCGCCTGCGCGCCCGGCGCTAGGCGGGCGCCGCAGCGGGCCAGCGGTCGTTCGGCACGATCGCGGCGCGGTAGAGCGCCTCGTCGTCGAGGGTGCGGCCGAGACGGCGGGCGACCGGCGCGAGCGTGCGGACCAGCGCGCGCTGCACGACGACCGGCGGCTTCTCGAAGACCAGCGTGTCTGCGAACTCCTCGAGGAGGAGCGCCGCGTCCAGCGGACGCGGCATGCCCTTCGCGTTCGTCCGCCCGAGGACGGCCAGGCCCCACGCGACCGCGATCGCCTCCGCGAACTGCGTCGGCGGCGTGACCGTCACGCGCGCGTGGAGCTCGCCGTCGCCGGCGTTCCACCAGTCGTGGACGACGCCGCGCGGGACCGTGCGCTCCTCGCCCGCGCCGAGCACGCCGGTCTCGTCGCCGATGCGGTAGCCGAGCGAGCCGCCGAGGATCTCGAAGTGCTCGTCCATCCCGGGGTGGTGGTGCGCCCCCGACACGCGCGCGCCCGGCGTCGCGATCAGCTCGCAGACCAGGCGCTCGTCCGTCCGTTCGACGGTGCGCCCGAGCTCCCCCGTCAAGGGGTTGAAGAGCACCGTCCCGACCTCGAAGTCGATCTTCATGGAGCGATCCTCCACCCCGGCCGGAGCCGGGGCATGGGGAGGTTCCCCCAACATCCCCCTGAGGCGCGCGATCCGGGGTTGTGAGGAGCGGCGGCGTGCCACTACGGTCGCCGCCATGACCGCCTGCGCCCCCGACCGCCCCGACACCTCCACGCCCCCGCAGACCCCGCGCGACCCGCGCCACATCGGCCAGCTGCTGCGCGACGCGCGCGACGACTACCTGCGGCGGATGAACGAGCGCCGGATGTTCGCCGCCGCCCCCGCGATCATTGCCCCGGCGCAGGAGCTGGTCCTGCGCTACCTCGACCCCACGGGAACCCCGGTCGCGACGATCCTGCGGCGCAGCGGCCTCCCACGCGCGGCGTTCGACGCGATCGTCACCGACACGCCCCTCGCCACCAGCTACCTCACCGTGGACGGCGGCGACCTCCACTACACCGCGATCGGCCGCAGCGCGTTCGCGAGCATGCGCCGCACGCAGGCCGCGATCGAGCAGACGTACCTCGCCAAGCTCGATCCGGTCCGGTACGCGACGACCAAGGAGGCGCTGGCGGAGCTGGCCCCGCGCCCGGACCTCGACGTCCCGCGGAACGTCGGCCAGCTCCTGCGCGACGCGCGCGACGACTTCATGCGCCGCCTGACCGAGCGCCGGATGTTCGAGCCCGCCCCGATCCAGATCACGCCCGCGATCGACCTCGTCCTGCAGTACCTCGACGAGCGCGGCACGCCGCTGGCCGAGATCCGCGAGCGCAGCGGGCTCCCCGTGGCGGCGCTCCAGGCGGTCCTCGACGAACTGATGCTCCCCACCCGGTTCGTCGCGGTCGAGGACGAGGCGCTCAGCTACACCGAGCTCGGGCTGAGCGCGATGGCGACGTTCCGCGGGACGGTCGCGGCGATCGAGGACGCGTACCAGAGCCAGCTGACCCAGCTCCGGTACGCGATCCTCAGGGAGGCACTGGCGGAGATCGCGCCGCCGCGCCCCGACGTCCGCTAGGCCGGCGTGCCCGCCGCGACCTGCGCCCGCAGCCGCGCGACCCGCGCGCGGTGCGTCCCGGCCCCGCCGAGCAGCGCCGCGTCGAGCTGCGCGCGCTTGTAGAGCCAGTGCACGTCGGCCTCCCAGGTGAACCCGATGCCGCCGTGCAGCTGGATCGCGGACGCCGTCGCCGAGCGCCCGGCGTCGGACGTCCACGCCTTGGCCATCGCGGCGGCCCCCGGGAGCGACGCCGGCTCGGCGTCCGCCGTCCACGCCGCGTACAGCGTCGCCGCGCGGCCCGCCTCGACGTTGAGCAGCATCTCCGCCGCCTTGTGCTGCACGGCCTGGAACGAGCCGACCGGGACGCCGAACTGCTTGCGCTCCTTGACGTACTCGACGGTCATGTCGAGGCCGCGCTGCATGACGCCGACGAGGTCCGCGGAGATCGCGACGAGCGCGCGGTCGATCGCGGCGCCGGCGTCGCCCGGCAGGTCCTCCCCGCCGGTCGCGACCTTGCCGAACCGCCGGGTGGGATCGACCGCGTCGACCACCTCGACGGCGTCGCCGGTCACCACGGTCGCGGTCCGCGCCGCGACGTCCACGACGACCACGACGTCGGCGCCCGCCGCGTCCGGGATCAGCTGCCCGGCGGCGCCCAGCGCGCCCCGCAGCTCACCCGACGCGAGCCCCGGCAGCCAGCGCGCCTTCTGCTCGTCCGAGCCGGCCGCCTCGAGCGCGCCCGCGGCGAGCACCGAGCCGAGGAACGGCACGACCGCGCTCGCGTAGCCGAGCTCCTCGACGAGGACCGCCAGCTCCACGACACCCAGACCCTGGCCGCCGAAGTCCTCGCTCACGGCGATGCCGGGCCAGCCCAGCTCGCCCAGCTCCCGCCACAGCGCGTCGTCGTACCGGCCGGCCTCCGCGTGCGTGCGCACGCGCTCCCACGACGACCGCGTCGCCAGGAGGTCCTTCGCCGTGCGCTGGATCTCGCGCTGATCTTCGGAGAGATGGAAACGCATCTGCGCAACGCCCCCTAGGCGCGCCGCCCGCGGCAGGCCCATGACCCGCTCGGCGACGATGTTCTTCAGGATCTCGGTGGTGCCGCCCTCGATCGTGTTGCCACGCGAGCGGAGCAGCTCGTAGGACCACGGCGTGCCGGCCGTGAGCGCGTCCGCGCCGACGACGTCGGCCGCGAACTGGGTCAGCTGCTGGTTGGTGTCGGACCACAGCCACTTGACCAGCGAGCCCTCCGGTCCGGGCTGCCCGTAGGTCTCGATCGTCGACAGCCCGCGCCAGGCGAGCAGCCGCAGGATCTCGGTCCGCACGTTCATCTCGCCGAGCTTGTCGGCGACCCGCGGGTCCTCGAGCGCGCCGCTCGCGCCCGCCTCCGCGAACAGCTGGTCGACGAGCTGGCGCAGCCGGACCTGGAGGAAGAACCCGAGGCCCGCGCGCTCGTTCATCAGCGTCGTCAGCGCGACCTTCCAGCCGTTGCCGACGCCGCCGAGAACGTTCGCGTCGGGGATGCGCACCTCGTCGAGGAACAGCTCGTTGAACTCGGCCTCCCCGGTGATCTGCCGCAGCGGCGCGACCGTGATCCCCTCGGCCTCCATGTCCATCAGGAAGTACGTCAGGCCCTTGTGCTTGGGCGCGTCGCCGTCGGTGCGGGCCACGAGCATGCACCACTTCGAGTACTGCGCGCCCGACGTCCAGACCTTCTGCCCGGTGACGACCCAGTCGTCGCCGTCCTTCACCGCGCGCGTCTTCAGCGCGGCGAGGTCGGAGCCGGCGTCGGGCTCGCTGAAGCCCTGGCACCAGATCTCCTCGGCGGTGAGGATCGGCGCGAGGTAGCGCTCCTTCTGCTCCGGCGTCCCCCACACCATGATCGTCGGGCCGGCGAGGAGGAGCCCGAGCACGTTGGCGGGCAGCGGGGCGCCCGCGCGGCCCAGCTCCTCGAAGAAGATCGCGGTCTCGGTCAGCGACGCGCCGCGCCCGCCGAACTCCTTGGGCCAGTGCACGCCGGCCCAGCCGCCGTCCTGGAGCTTGGCCTGCCAGTCGCGGCGCCAGGCGTACTGCTCGTCCTCGTCTCCGCGCGGCTCCTCGCCGGGCGGGTTCGCGTCGAGCCACGCGCGCAGCTCGTCGCGGAACGCGGTCTGGGCGTCGGTGAACGTGAGGTCCATGACCCTCCTCAGGGCTCCTCGGGTTCTGGGGCTTGGTGCAGCAGCAGCGCCTCGGCACAGGCGCAGAAGACGTCCTCGAGCGTGGGCAGCGCGCCGGCGCCGTCCGTCCGCAGCCGCGCGGCGGCGAGCTGCTCGGTGCCCGCGCACAGCACGTACAGCGCGTCGGGCGGCGGCTCGCGCAGCGTCGGGTCGAGCGCGCGGGCCTGCTCGTAGGTGGCGTGGTAGCGGCCGGCGAAGCGGCGCAGCGCGTCGTCGCGGAAGGCCAGCGCAGCGGCGCCGGCGGCGTGGACCTCGTGGAGGAACGTGCGCGCGAGCGCCGCGTCGGCCAGGAGCCGGTCGAGGTAGGCGCGGATGCCCGCCCGCAGCTGCGCGCGCCAGCCCGCGCCGTGCGTCGCGTGGACGGCCGCGCGGATCTGCTCGTCGAGCGCGTCGCACGCGTCGGCGTAGGCCGCGAGGAAGCAGGCCTCCTTCGACGCGAACTGCTCGTAGAACGTCGTCCGCGAGACGCCGGCGGCGCGCACGATGTCCGCGACCGTCGCCGCCTCGTAGCCGCGCTCCGCGACCACGCGCGTGATCGCGTCGAGGATGCGCGCCCGCTGTAGATCGACCCTGGCCGTCGCCATCGCTGGCCGCGTACCTTACGGGTACAGATCGGTACTCGCAAGGTATGCACGCTTGTGCACGAGCGCCAAGACCGTCCAGCGGAGGTTCGGTCTGTGACGAACTGCGCGCAAGAACCCGCGATTCGGGCCATCCCTGAAGGGAGCAGTGCTTCGACGACCCCCGCTTTCGCTCCTCGTCGTCGCCCTGGTCGTGGCCGGATCCATGCTCGCCGCGCTGGCCTCCGCGCAGCAGCGACCGGCTCGCTGGCCCGGCGACACCCTGCGCGTCCACGACCGCTCCGGTTGGGACGTGACGGTCAAGCGCGCCGTGGCGCAGTGGAACGCGGCGGACGTCGGCATCCGGATCGTCCTCGTGACCGACCCCGACGACGCGCAGGTCGAGATCGTCGCCGACGACCGTCGCGTCGACGGCTACTGCGCCGACCGCCACTGCTACGCGTTCGCGACGACGATCGGGCCGGACTCGCGGAAGGCGAGCGCGATCGTGCTCCGCAAGCCGCTCGTCCACGAGGGCGACCGGCCGAACCCGTGGAGCGTCCGCCTGGTCGTCCACGAGCTCGGCCACATCCTCGGCCTGCACCACGCCGAGGGCGAGGCGGCCGACTGCGCGGTGATGCGCAGCGACCTGCAGATCCCCGGCTGCGAGAACGGCGACGACGCCGTCGACGCCGGCATGGGCCCGTGCGGCCCGTTCAGCTTCGACGTCGCGGAGGCGGCGCGGCTGTACGGGGGAGCGGGGCGGCCGCAGGCGAACTGCCGCTGGCGCTCGGTCGCGGGCTGACGGCCGGCGCCACGTCGCTCGCCGCGTTCGCCGCAGGCACGTGCTCCGCGGACCACCCCGGGCCGCGGAAGAGCACCTGCGCCTTGTCGCGCCAGCCGCGTACGGCCCGGAAGTCGCGCCACGTGGCGATGTACTCGTGGAACGCGACCTGGATCGGGTTGTGGGTCTCCAGGTTCTTCGTCAGGCCGTAGCGGACGCGCTCGTCCTCGGGCTCCCACGTGCCGAAGAGCCGATCCCACACGATGAGGATGCCGCCGTAGTTCTTGTCCAGGTACTGGTGGTTGGAGCCGTGGTGCACGCGGTGGTGCGACGGCGTGTTGAACGTCCGCTCGACCACCGCGGGAGGCGCTGGATGCGCTCGGTGTGGATCCAGAACTGGTAGATCAGCGACCAGGACTGGGCGAGCAGGACCATCCAGACCGGGAAGCCGAGCAGCGGCAGCGGCAGCCAGAACGGGAAGTACGTCATCGGCACCCACGTCTGGCGCAGCGCGGTGCTCAGGTTGTAGTGCTGGGAGCTGTGGTGGACCACGTGGCTCGCCCAGAAGACGCGGCTCTCGTGGCTGACGCGGTGGAACCAGTAGTACGCGAGGTCGTCGGCGAAGAAGAGCAGCGGCCACACCCACCAGTCGCCCGGGTCGAGCCGCAGCGGCGTGAGCTCGTACAGCGCGGCGTAGACCGTGACGACGACGAGTTTCCAGCCGACGTTGATGACCACGTTGCCCAGGCCCATCGTGAGGCTCGTGCGGCTGTCGACCAGATCGTAGCCGACGAGGTCGTGGTCGTCGTCGTCCAGGTGGCGGTAGCTGAGGAACTCGACCACCAGCAGCAGGACGAAGAACGGGATCGCGTAGTACAGGACCTCGGACATCGTCAGCTCGGCGGGATCGAGCGGTCGAGGAGGTCGCGCGCGCGGTCGTGCGCGCGGCGAGGGTCGGCGTCGGCGATCGCCTCGGCCAGCGCCTGCACGGCGCGCGCGTCGCGGAGCTCCGCGGCCACCGCCGCCGCGTCGACCGACGCGACCTTCTGCCCGCCGACCAGCGTGGTGAGCGCGAGCCGGTAGGCGACGTTCTCCGACGCGTCGACGATGAGGTCCCACAGGACCTCGTACTGCGCGTTGCGCGCGTCGAGCACCTCGAGCGCGGCGAACGCCTCGGCCCGGGCGGCGATCGCGGCGCGCGCGGCGGCGTCGGCGCGGGTGGCGGCGAGGCGGGCGGCGTCGGCGCCGATGCACGCGCGCATCTCCATCGCGGCGCGGACGGCGTGCAGCGCCGGCGGCGCGTCCCCGTCCGCGGCGACCGCGAGCAGCAGCTCCAGCCCGCCGTGCCGCCGCCAGTCCTTGACCCGCGTCGCGCCGCCGTGGCTGATCGCGACGAGGTTCGCCTGCTGGAGCCGCTTGAGCGCCTCGCGCACGGCGTGGCGGCTCGCGCCGAGGTCCTCGGACAGCCGTCGCTCGGACGGCAGCGCCTCCCCGGCGGCGTAGGTGCCGTCGAGGATCCCGGCCCGCAGCACCGCGTGCACGCGCTCGGACACCGTCCCGGCCTCACTGGTCCAACCAGTCATCGCAACTGGTTGTACCAGTTAGCCGCCCGCGGCGTCAACCGGCGGCCGGGACGGCGGCGGGGCGCACCTCCACCGCGCCGCCCTCTCCGGGGTATGACGAAGCAGCGAGAAAGGGTAAGGTTCCTCACATGGCCATCGCACCGCCGGCCGAGCAGCCCATGTCGCGAGACGAGTACGAGGCGCTCGTCCGGCGCGGGGTGCTCGACGAGGCTCGCGTGGAGCTGGTCGACGGACGGATCTACTCGGTGACCCCGCACGGGGACGAGCACGCGTCGACGATCCACGCCCTGATGAAGCTGCTGGTGTCGGAGATCGACGTGCTGCACGTGCAGATGCCGCTCGCACTCGGCCCGACGTCCGAGCCGGAGCCGGACCTCGCCCTCGCCGACCGGGACGGGTTCCGGCACCCCAGGACGGCGCGGCTCGTCATCGAGGTCATCTGGAGCCCGTGGCATGAGGCGGTGCGCAAGCTCCCCGTCTACGCGGACGCGGGCGTCGGCGAGTGCTGGCTGGTCGACATCCCGGCGCGGCAGGTGCACGTGCACGACCAGCCGAGCGGTCGCGCGTACGGGCGCACGCGGACGTTGACCGGCGCCGACGTCCTGACCCCGCCCGGCACCGACGTCCGCTTCACCGTCGCCGACGTCTTCGCGCACCTCGACGAGTAGCCGTCCCGTGCGGTGGACCGCGCGGAAGCGGTCTGCGAGGGTGCGGCGATGAGTTCCCGCGCCGGCGGAGGTCTACGAAGACGATGAGCGCAACCATGATCGCCAGCGCCGCCGTCGAGGCGGCGGCGTTGGTGAAGACCTACGACGGGCGCGGCGGCACCGTGGAGGCCGTCAAGGGCGTCGACCTGCGCATCGAGCGCGGCGAGGTGTTCGGGTTCCTCGGGCCGAACGGCGCGGGCAAGTCGACCACCGTCCGCATGCTGACGACGCTGCTGACGATCACGTCCGGCGCGGCCCGCGTCGCGGGCGTCGACGTCGCGACGCAGCCCGACGAGGCGCGCCGCCGGATGGGCGTCGCCCTCCAGGAGGCCGGGCTCGATCCGCGCCAGACCGGCCGCGAGCTCCTCACGCTCCAGGGCCGGCTGTACGGGATGACGACCAGGGCGGCCGCCGCGCGCGCGAACGAGCTGCTCGAGCTCGTCGAGCTGACCGACGCCGCCGACCGCCAGATCAAGGGCTACAGCGGCGGCATGAAGCGCCGCCTCGACCTCGCCTCGGCGCTCGTCCACGAACCGGAGGTCCTCTTCCTCGACGAGCCGACGACCGGCCTGGACCCGGCCAGCCGCATCACCGTCTGGGACGAGGTGCGCCGCATCAACCAGCGCGGCACCACGGTCTTCCTCACCACGCAGTACCTCGAGGAGGCCGACCAGCTCTGCGACCGCCTCGCGATCATCGACGGCGGGCGCATCATCCGCGAGGGCACGCCGCAGCAGCTCAAGGACCACCTGCGCGAGCGGCTCGGCCTCGCCGACGAGCCCACGCTCGACGACGTGTTCCTCGACGCGACCGGCCGCTCCCGCAGCAAGGTCGCCGGCGACGTCCAGGAGGTCTCGGCATGAGCGCCGCCGCCGCACCCGTCGCTGCCACCGCCGTCCGCCCCGCGGGCACCGCGAGCCAGGCGTGGGTCCTCGGCCAGCGCGCGCTGCGCGAGGGCTGGCGCACGCCCGAGGCGCTCCTCCCCACGCTGTTCATCCCGATCTTCTTCCTGGTCGTCAACGTCGGCCAGGCCGGCAAGATCTTCCCGTCGTCGACGACCGACTTCCTCAACGGCCAGGGCTACGGCGCGTTCCAGCTCCCGTCGTCCCTGCTGCTCGCCGCGAGCTTCGGCACCGCCGCGCTGTTCCTCGTCGAGGACATCGAGGGCGGCTACTTCGACAAGCTGCGGGCGGCGCCGATCTCCCGCAGCGCGCTCGTCCTCGGGCGGCTGATCGCGGAGGCGGTCAAGGGCGTGCTGATCGCGTCGCTGCTCGTGCTCATCGCGCTGCCGTTCGGCATCAGCATCGCGAGCGGGCCGCTCGGGTTCGTCCTGCTGATCGTGCTCACCGCGTGGTGGAGCGTCGTGTTCGTCGGCGTCATGCAGCTCATCGCGCTGAAGACGCGCAGCGCGGCGGCGACGAACTCCGGCAGCCTGATCTTCTTCCCGCTGCTCTTCCTGACGCCGAACTTCGTCCCGCGGGACATGCTGACGCGCGGGATGGAGGTCGCGGCGTCGCTCAACCCGGTCACCTACGTGATGGAGGCCCTGCGGTCGCTGATCCTGGAGGACCTCGACTGGGGCCAGATCGGGCTGGGCTACGCGGTCGTCGCCGTGGCGTTCGTCCTGATGCTCGCCGCGAACGTGAAGGTGATCCGCGACTACGACTGAGGCTGGCTCAGTTGCAGTAGCCGCAGCGGGCCCCGTCCTCGCACGCGTGCGGGACGGCGGTCATCGGGCGCGGGCCCCAGGCGCGGATCCAGTGGCGGCCGGCCGGGACGGTGCGGTCGTCACGGCCCGGCCAGCAGCGGGCGCTCAGGGTCATCAGCATCGTGCGGTCGGCGGTCATGTCGGTCACCGCGCCGTCGATCAGCGCGAGGACCATGGCCCGGTCGGGCATGGCAGGTTTCCATCCATCGAGAGGGTGCAGCGACAGCACCCCGGAGCCGCCTGGAACCGGCGTTCTCGCGGGGCGTCCTGGCCGCAGGGTACCCGGGCGGTCGCCCCGCGAACCGCCCGGGTTGTGCGGTGCGTCACGCACCAACCGGCGGGCGAACAGCGCGCCGGGAAGCGGCCGTTCAGCCGGCCATCTGCGGCATCTGCGCGATCGCCTCGCGGAACAGCCCCATCGACTCCGCGACGCCCTCGTTGCAGACGCCGTCGACGAGCCGCAGGTCATCCACGATCAGCGTCGCGGCGGCGATCGAGCGCCGGAACTCCAGGTCCGCCCGCACGTCGTCGATCTGGGCGCGGGAGCCGTAGATCTGGAAGCACCCGTCCATCCCGCCGTTCGGCTCGAACAGCGTCACGTCGAACCGCTCGATGCGGCCCTGCTGCTGGAGCCGGCCGTACATCCCGACCGTCTGGTCGAACACCTCCAGCGCCCGCTCCTCGCGGCCGCGGACGACCTCGCCCCAGGAGACCATCAAGATCCGGTCGGCCATCGTCCGACCTCCTTCGTGCCACGGTCCGGCCCGTGCGGCCGGGCCCGTTCGTCCGACCCTACGCCTCCCGCCTAGAAGCCGCCCATCGATGGTTGATTCTGGGCGCCGTCGACGACGAAGTTCGTCCCGCTGACCCACGACGCGCGGCGGGAGAGCAGGTACGCCGCGGCGTCCGCGACCTCCTCCGCG
Organism: Parviterribacter multiflagellatus; assembly: GCF_056863265.1. NCBI lineage: Bacteria > Bacillati > Actinomycetota > Thermoleophilia > Solirubrobacterales > Parviterribacteraceae > Parviterribacter > Parviterribacter multiflagellatus. Next base: position 328,545 of record NZ_JBXPIZ010000007.1, on the reverse strand, counting down.
TGCCCCAGCCGGCCGAACGGGAACTCCGCCTCGACGAACGCGCGGAACTCCTGCGCCTGCTCGCGCGAGCGCCGGTCCCACGACCCGCCCGGGAAGAGGATCGAGCCGGGCGAGAGCGCGTTCACCCGCACGCCGTCCGGGCCGAGCTCGCGCGCCAGCGACGCGGCGAGATGGATCAGCGCCGCCTTCGCCGCCGCGTACTGCGACTTGGGCTGCGGGCGGAAGCCGGAGATCGACGAGACGAAGACGACCGACGCGTGGTCGGACTCGCGCAGGTGCGGCAGCGCGGCGCGCGTCAGCGTCGTCGAGTGCTCGACGTTGAGCGCGAAGGTCGAGGCCCAGTCCTCCGCCTCGGTCTGCTCCAGCCGTGCACCGCCGTCCGCGCCGCCGGCGTTGGCGACCACGAGGTCGACCCCGCCGAGCGCGCTCGCCGCGTCGCGCACCCAGGCGGTCAGCGCCTCGGCGTCCGTCACGTCGCAGGGCGCCGCGAACGTCGCGCCCAGCTCCTCCGCCGCCGAGGCCACGCCGTCGGCGTCCCGCGCGCACAGCGCCACCGACGCGCCCTCCTCGATCAGGCGCGCCGCGATGGCGCGCCCCAGCCCGCGCGAGCTGCCCGTGACGAGCGCCCGCGATCCACGCAGTCCGAGATCCATTGCGCGTGACGGTAGCCGCGGCAGCCGATAGGTTCGACGCCGCATGACCGCGTTCGACGAGTGGCAGATCGACCTCCACGGCCACCGCGCGATCTACCGGATCGCCGGCAGCGGCCCGCCCGTCGTGCTCATCCACGGGATGCTCAACTCCTCCCGGCACTGGGAGCGCGTGGCGCTGCAGCTGGCCGACCGCTACACGGTGATCGCGCCCGACCTGCTCGGGCACGGCGACTCCGCGACCCCGCGCGGCGACTACTCGCTCGGCGCGCACGCGGCCTCGATCCGCGACCTGCTGAGCGCGATCGGCGTGGACCGCGCGAGCGTCGTCGGGCACTCGCTCGGCGGCGGCGTCGCGATGCAGTTCTTCTGGCAGGCGCCGCACCGCGTCGAGCGCCTCGCGCTGGTGAGCAGCGGCGGCCTCGGCCGGGAGGTCAGCCCGCTCCTGCGCACGATGGCGCTGCCCGGCATCGACTTCGCGCTGTCGATCGCCGCGCACCGCCGGCTCGTCGCGCTGCTGCACCGCCTCGGCCCGGGCCCGCGGCAGGTCGGGCGCGCGCTCAAGCCGCTGTCCGAGCCCGGCTCGCGCCGCGCGTTCCTCCAGACGCTGCGCAGCGTCATCGACGTGCGCGGCCAGCGCGTCAGCGCGACCGACCGGCTCTACCTGCTCAAGGACGTCCCGACGCTGATCGCGTGGGGCGAGAAGGACCACACCATCCCCCTCGCCCACGGCCGCGCCGCGCACGAGGCGATCCCGCACAGCACGTTCCAGACGCTCCCGCACGCCGCCCACTTCCCGCACCTGGAGGACCCGAACGGGCTCGCCGCGGTGCTGCTCGACTTCCTGCAGAGCACGCAGCCGGCGCGGCTGGACGACGGCGCGTGGCACGAGCTGGTCGCACCCCGCGCGCGTCGCTTCCGCCGCGCCGCGTAGCTACGCCGGCGTCTTGTCGTGCGGCGGCGCGGAGGGTGCCGCGGCCTTGTCGGCCGCGTCCGCCCCGGTGCTCGTGAGCGTCACCGCGCCGACCGAGCCGCCCGCCAGCCGCCGCACGAGCGACGGCGCGACGATCCGCGCGACCGCGAACGCCGCGTAGCCGCGCGGGACGTACCGCTCGGCCTTGCCCTTCAGGCCGGCGTCGACGATCGCCTCCGCGACCGCCTCGGGCTTCGACACGAGCCACCGCGTCGCCGCCTTGGCCTTCAGCTCGCTCGCCGGGAAGCCCTCCGTCGCGATGAAGCCGGGCAGCACGAGCCCGACGTGCACGCCGTGCGGCCGCTCCTCCAGGTGCAGCGCGTCCGTCCACCCCGCGAGCGCGAACTTCGACGCGCTGTAGCCGCCCGCGCCGCCGCGCGCGATGCGGCCCGCGACCGACGACACGTTGACGATCGCCGCCGGCGCGCTCGCCCGCAGCAGCGGCAGCAGCGCCTCGGTCAGCGCGACCTGCGCGTCGAAGTTGAGCGCCATGTGCCGGCGCACCTTCTCCGCCCCGCCGTCGGCGAACGTCCCGCGCCACGACGCGCCCGCGTTGTTGACCAGCAGCGTGCAGCGCCCGTCGTGGTGCTCCTCCAGGTGCGCCTTCACGCGCTCCGGCGCGCCATCTTCGGTGAGGTCGACCGCGACGTAGCTGGCGCGCGGCCCCAGCTCCGCCGCGAGCGCGCGGAGCCTGTCCTCCCTCCGTGCGACCAGCACCAGTCGGGCTTCAGGCTCCTTCGCGAGGCGACGGGCGGTGGCCTCACCGATGCCGCTGGAGGCTCCGGTCACGACGGCGACGAGGTGGCGCATGCTCATCCGCAAGACCCTAACCTCGCCCCGCATGTCACGACTTCGTGTCACCACTCCACTCGCCGGGTAATCGCAGCTCGTGGCAGCCCGGACCCAGACCGCACGCAAGGCCCGTACAGAGGAGCTCCACGCTCTCTGGCGGCAGTACAAGGCCTCTGGCGACAAGCGCTTGCGCGATCGCCTCGTGCTCACCCTCGCCCCGCTCGTCAAGTTCATCGTGTACCGCAAGATCCGGGAGATGCCCGCGCGGGTGGAGGCCGAGGACTTCATCTCGGTCGGCCTCGAGGCCATGATCCAGTCGATCGACCGCTACGACCCCGAGAAGGGCGCGACGCTCGAGCAGTACGCGTGGACGCGCATCCACGGCGCGGTGCTCGACGAGATGCGCCGCCAGGACTGGGCGCCGCGCTCGGTCCGCCGGTGGGAGCGCGACATCGAGAAGGCCGTCGAGGACTTCAACGGCGTGCACGGCCGCCGGCCGGACCGGCAGGAGCTCGCGGACGCGCTGGGCATCGAGCCCAAGGAGCTGCAGCGGCGCCGCGACGAGATCGCCCGCTCGGACGTCACGTCGCTCAACGCGGTCGTGCTCTCCGACGACGAGACCGACGTGGAGCGGCTGGACACGCTGGCGTCGTCCGACACGACGCTCGACCCCGAGCACGCCGCCGGCCAGACGGCCGCGAAGGAGCGGTTTCGCACCGCGTTCGCCGACCTCCCCCAGCGAGAGCGCGAGATCGCGGTCCTGCTGTACGTCAAGAACCTCACGCTCAACGAGATCGGCGACATCATGGGCGTCTCGGAGAGCCGCATCTGCCAGATCCACGGGCAGACGAAGAAGAAGCTGCGGAAGGCGCTGTCGGACGACGCGGCGCTGTTCCACCTCGTGGCCTGACCCTGCTGCGCTAGGTTCGACTCATGTCGAACCTAGCGCTCAGCGTGCTCGACCAGTCCCCGGTGCCGGAGGGCTCCACGGGCGCGCAGGCGCTGCGGAACACGATCGACCTCGCGCGCCTGGCCGACGCGCTGGGCTACCGCCGCTACTGGGTCGCCGAGCACCACGGCGGCCCGTCGCTCGCCGGCCCCGCGCCGGAGGTGCTGATCGGGCCGATCGCCGCGGCGACGGAGCGCATCCGGGTCGGCAGCGGCGGCGTGATGCTCCCGCACTACTCGCCGCTCAAGGTCGCCGAGCAGTTCAGCGTGCTGGCCGGCCTGTTCCCGGAGCGGATCGACCTCGGCCTGGGCCGGGCGAGCGGGACCGACCCGATGACGACGATCGCCCTCCAGCGCGACCGCCGCCACCACGCCCCCGACGACTTCCTCGAGCAGCTGACCGAGCTGCTCGGCCACCTCGACGGGCGCATCCCGCCCGACAACCCGCTGTCGCGGTACGCGCGCGACCTCCCGGGCCGGCCGGAGAAGCCGGAGCCGTGGCTGCTCGGCTCGTCACCGCAGTCGGCGCTGTGGGCGGCCGAGCTCGGCCTCCCCTACGCGTTCGCCGACTTCATCAACCCCGGCGGGGCCGGGATCGCCCGCGACTACCAGGGGCGCTTCATCGACTCCGAGCGGCTCTTCTCACCGCAGACCGCGGTGGCCGTCTGGGCGCTCGCCGCCGAGACGGAGGAGGAGGCCGAGCGGCTGGCGTCCTCCGCGCGGATGACGTTCACGCTGCTGCGCCAGGGCCGGCTGATCGAGGTCCCGCCGCCGGACAAGGCGATGCGCTTCCTGGCCGAGCGGAGCGGCGCCGAGGGCACGCGGACCGGCCGTGCGCGGCGCGAGATCGTCGGGACGCCCGACGTGGTCCGTGAGCAGATCGAGCAGGTCGCGCGCGAGTACGGCGCGGGCGAGGTGATCGTCGTGACGATCACGCATGATCACCAGGCCCGCCGGCGCTCCTACGAGCTGATCGCGGAGGCGTTCGGGCTCCGCGGCGGCACCGTGGAGCCGCGCGCCGACGTGGTCAGCTGACGCCGCGCTTCTCCTCCTGGATCGTGTTGCCGCCGTCCACGACGAGCACGTGCCCGGTGACGTACGTGCTCTCGGGCGCGGCCAGGAAGACCACGGCCGCGGCGACCTCGTCGGCCCGGCCGGGGCGGCCGACCGGGGTGTGCCGGCCCGCCTCGCGCTCGCGGTCGGTCGCGCTGGGCGTGTCGATCCAGCCCGGCGCGACCGAGTTGACCGTGACGCCGCGCGGGCCCGCCTCCAGCGCGAGCGCGCGCGTGAGGCCGTCGAGGCCCGCCTTCGCCGCGCTGTAGGCGGCGTCGCCGGGCATCGACACGATCGGCCCGGTGACGGAGCTGACCGTGATCACCCGGCCGTGCCCGCGGGCGAGCATGTGCGGGAGCGCGGCGCGCGTGGCGTTCACGGCGGTGGTGAGGTTGCGGTCGATCGCGCGCTGCCACGTGGCGGGGTCGTAGTCGACGAACGCCGTGGCCTCGTCCGGGGTGCCGGTCTGGCTCATCCCCGCGTTGTTGACCAGGATGTCGAACGGGCCGGCCTCGGCGACGAGGCGTTCCGCCTGCGCGGCGTCGGTGAGGTCGGCGATCGCGCCGCGCGCGTCGGGCCCGAGCTCGCCCGCGCGGGCGTGGATGCGGTCGGTCGTGGCGGTGACGACGACGCGCGCGCCCTGTCGCTGCAGCGCGTGGGCGGTCGCGAACCCGATCCCGCCGGGACTGCCGGCGCCGGTGACGAGCGCGGTCTGGCCGCTGAGGTCGGCGAAGGTCTGCACGGCGCGCCACCCTACCCTCGAGGGCATGAGGCGCTTGGTGCTTCTCGGGCTCGGTCCGCTCGCCGCGGTGTCGGCGTTCCTCCTGCCCGCGGCCCTCATCAGCGGCTCGCTCCCGAGCCGCATCGCGACGCACTGGGGCCTCGACGGGACGCCGGACGGCAGCACGTCGGTCGCCGGGTTCGTCTTCGGCGTCATCGCGCTGTGGTCGCTCGGGTGGATCGCGCTCGCCGCGCAGCTGCGCGCCCGCGAGGGGCTGCGGCTGACGGTCGCGCCGTACGCCTGGGGCCTGATGTGGTTCGCCGCCGCGCTCGGCACGGTCGTGGTCGCCGCGAACGACGGCGCGGCGCGGTGGTGGGAGGCGCGTGAGCTGACGCTGCCGCTCGCCCTCGTCCCCGTCCTTGCCGGCGGGCTTGGCGCGCTGGCCGCCGCGCTGCTGGAGCGCGGCCGCGCGGTCGACGAGATCGAGCAGGCCGACCGCGCCGACCGCTTCCACCGCGACGTCCCGAGCGTCGGGCTGGGCGCGAACGAGCGCGCGGTGTGGTCCGCGCACCTGCGCAGCCGCGTGAACACGATCGGCGCCGTCGTCGTGGGCGTCGCGCTCGGCGCGGGCGCGTTCGTCACCGGCGGGCCCGGCGGCTGGGTGCTGGCGTCCGCGGCGCTGGTCGCGATGGCCGCGATCGCGACGCTGTCGGAGCTGGAGGCGACCGTGAGCGAGCGGGGCCTGACGATCGCGCTCGGGCCGTTCGGGTGGCCGCGCCGGTCGGTGCCGCTGTCGCAGATCGTGAGCGCCGAGCGCATCGACGTCGATCCGTGGCGCTACGGCGGCTGGGGCTACCGCAAGGTGCCGCGGCGGCGGGGCGCGACCGCGATCGTGCTGCGCCGCGGCGAAGGGCTGCGCGTCGTGCTCGCCGACGGGCGGGAGCTGATCGTCACCGTGCCCGACGCGCGCACGGCGGCCGCGCTGCTCGGCGACCTGCGCGACCGCGACTCGCGCCTCGTGCGGAGCGGGCGATGAGCGACACGAGCTACCTGGTCGTCTTCGCCCGCGACCCGGTCGACGACGCGCTGGCCGACGCGATCCTCGGGCGGGTGCGGGAGCTCGGGGTCGACGCCGGCTGGTTCGACGACCCGGGCGCCGCCACGCCGGCCGAGCGCACCACCGGCGGCTACGTGCGCACCGACGACCCGGACGCGCCGCACGCGGCCGCGCTGATCGACGCCGCGTGCGCGCTGTCGACCGAGCACGGGTGCAGGTTCGAGGTGCAGTTCCGCGAGGTCGCGATCGCGCACGTCGTCGACGGCGAGCGGCGCGCAACCTCGGGCGAGCCGCCTCGTTAGGAGGGGCGTGCTCCTCCGCCTCGCGCTGCTCGCCGCGCTCGCGCCCGGTGCGCTCGCGCTCACCGCCCCGGCCGCCCACGCGTGGCCGACCACCACGCTGGCCGTCCCCGACGGCGTCCCGCTGGATGCCGCGGCGCTGGGCCACGGCCCGCCGGCGCTCCTCGTGACGCGGCGGCTGGCGACCGAGCACACGCTCGAGCTGCGCGTCGGCGACGAGCGCACCGTCATCGCGCGCGACCGCCACCAGCCGGCCGGCGCGCTCGACCACGACGCCCGCGGCGCCCCGACCGTGGTGTTCGTCCCGCCGAGGAGCCCGGACGGACGGCGCGGCGTCGGCATCTGGAGCCGCGCGGGCGCGGAGCTGGTGGCGACGCCCGACGGGCAGCCGCCGGCGCTCGCCGCGCTCGACGTCGCGCCGGACGGGAGCGCGGTCGTCGCGTGGTCGGGAGCGGACGGCGGCTGGGCCGCGCGGCGCGCGCCCGGGGCCGCGCGCTTCGGCGCGCCGGAGCCGATCGGCCCGCGCGGGAGCAGCCTCGCCGCGCTGCCGGCCGCGCTGCCCGGTGGCGGCGCCGTGGTCCTGCTGGGCGGGCGGGCGGCCGTGCGTGCGCCGTCGGCGGCCACGCCGTTCGGCGAGGCGCAGGCGCTCGCGCTGCCGGCGGGCGTCCGCGCGACCGACCACCAGCGCGTCGTCGCCAGCGGTGACGGCGTGGTGATCGTCCTGCGCACCAGCGCGAGCCGCAACCCGATGATGGGCGCGCCGCGCACGGTGGTCGCCGTCCCCTGGGCCCGCGACGCGGCGACGCCCGCCGCCGCGCGGGTGCTGAGCCGGACCGCGTTGCCCGGCCAGCCCGCCGCGGTCCCGGCCGGCGGGGGCGTCGCCGTCGCCTTCAAGGAGGAGGCGCCCGGGAGCGGCGACCGGACCGCCGCGACGCTCCGGGCGCTCTTCCTCGACGCCGCCGGCCGGACCGTCGCCGCGCACGCGCTCCCCGACGCCGGCCCGGTCGCCGCGACGGTCGTCGCCGCGCCGGAGGGCGACGGAGGGGTGCGGGTGCACTTCCGCCGGCACACCGTGTTCCGCAGCGTCGCGTTCACCCCGCGACGCGGCGCCGGCCCGGTGAGCACCGTGACGCGCGGCCAAGGGATCCGCACCCTCCTGCCGCTGGAGCTCGACGGCCGGCCTGCCGCGCTGTGGCAGGTGCCGCAGCGCGACGGCGAGGTCGCGCTCGCCCGCCTGCCGCGCGGCGGGAGCTAGAGGAGCGAGATCTGGCCGTCCGGCTCGGCGTCCGCCGAGCCGGCGTCGGCGGCGGCGGCCGGCGGGTCGGCCTGCAGGAGGTCGAGCCCCTCGACGCCCGCCGCGTTGATGCGCGCGGAGATCGGCAGGACGTCGAGCGAGTTGTCAGGCAGCGGCTTGACCAGCTCCAGCGCGCCGTCGAGGTCGACGTCGGGCGACAGCCAGGCGGCCTCCGCCTCCGGCCCCGCGAGCACCGCGGGCATCCGGTCGTGGAGGATCGCCGCCTCGCGGTTGGACGCGACGGTGACGATCGTGCACGACGCGATCTTCTCCGTCGCGTCCTTGGGCCGTGCGACCGTCCACAGCCCCGCGAACGCGAACGTCTCGCCGCCCGGCAGCCGGTGCCAGAACGGCTGGCGCGCGGCCTTCGGGTTCTCCGGCTTCTGCCACTCGATCCAGCCGTCCGCGACGACGAGGCAGCGGTGCCCGGCGTCGGACGCGAGCTTCGTCCACGCGCCGCTGGAGCGCAGCTTGTCGTCGCGCGCGTTGATGAGCGGCTTCATCCCCTTCAGCGTCGCCCAGCCCGGCGCCAGACCCCACCGCAGCGCGCGGGCCTCGCGGGCTCCGTCGGCGCCGCGCACGACGCTCAGCACGGGCTCGGTCGGGCACACGTTCGCGCGCCCGATCGTCTCCAGCGGCACGCTGCGCATGTCGAACGGGCCGAACCGGTCGGCCATCGACTGCTGCGACGAGTTGGTGCTCGTGTAGCGCCCGCACATGGTCCGCCCCAGAGGGTACGGTTCGCTCCCGATGCCCTCCCCCACCGACGTCCGCGCGATCGTCCAGACGCTGCCCGGCGCGGAGGAGATCGAGACGTGGGGCCATCCCACGTTCCGCGTGCGCAACAAGATGTTCGCCGCGATGGCCGCCGACGGGACGACCGCGTCGATCAAGGCCACGAAGGAGGAGCAGGAGGCGCTGACGCAGGCCGCGCCCGACACGTTCTTCGTGCCCAAGTACGTCGGCGTCCACGGCTGGGTCGGGGTCACGCTCGCCGAGGTCGACGAGCAGGAGCTGAGCGAGCTCCTCGTCGAGGCGTGGCGGATGACCGCGACCAAGCGCGCCGTCGCCGCCTACGACGCCGAGCACCCGGTGGGCTGAACGCCCGCCCCGTGTGCGAGACTCTCGCGCATGGAGTTCTTCATCTTCGCCGTCGCCGGCTGCTCGATCCTGGCCATCGGCGCGTTCGTCTTCGCGGCCCTCAACCCGGAAGACAAGGACCACTGAGCGAGCCATCCCGGATGACTGGCGCGGCAGGACGAGCGCCGGGTAGGCCGAACGGCCGGTAGGCGTCGTCCTGGCGCGTCAGGCGCCGGGAGAGCCGCTCAGACGCCACGATCCTCCTCGCCGTGACGCCAGGATGAGCGGGCCACGCAGCAGGGCAAGGACGCACGGCAGGACCAGCGGCAGCAGCCGCTCGTCTTCGCGCACCGCGGCGCGTCGGGCTACCGCCCGGAGCACACGCTCGCGTCGTACGCGCTCGGCGCGCGCATGGGCGCCGACCACATCGAGCCCGACCTCGTCGCGACGAAGGACGGCGTGCTCGTCGCACGGCACGAGAACGAGATCTCCGGGACGACGAACGTCGCCGACCACGCCGAGTTCGCGCAGCGCCGCATCCCGCTCGTCCAGCTCCTGAGCAGCGCCGACCAGGGCGCGGACCTGCGGATCGGTACCGATCCCGCGCAGTACGGCAACGCGTTCGAGGAGTACCGGCGCGCCTTCGCGACCGGCATCGACGGTCTGTTCAGTGACAACCCCGACACGGCGGTCGAAGCCCGCGACGCCGCGCGGTAAGCTCGGACATCCGGCCGATCGCCCACCTGGCCTGGAGGTCTTCGAGCCTCACCCGTGATCCCGCGCCGACCGCAAGGCCGGCGGCCAGCTCCGGGGGCCTGGAGTGTCCATTGCCCAGGCAAGACACACCGTCCTGGGACACGTAGTTCAGTGGTGATCCGTGACCGGTGGCATGGGGGGCGAGCTCAGGCTCGCCCCACCGCCGCCGCCAGCCGCGCGGCCGCCTCCGCCACGTCCTCGTCGGCCGTCGCGAGCGAGAGCCGCGCCCAGCCCTCCCCCGTCGCGCCGAACCCGATGCCGGGCGCGACGCCGACGCGCTGCTCCGCGATCAGCCGCTCCGCCGACAGGCCCTCCGGCAGCCGCCACCACGCGTAGAACGTGCCCTCCGGCGCGCGGATCTCGCCGCCCGCGGCGCGCAGCGTCGAGACGAGCACGTCCCGCCGCGCGCGGTAGACCTCGCGGCGCTCCGCCACACCGTCCTGCGGCCCACGCAGCGCCGCCTCCAGCCCGCGCTGGACCGGCGTGAAGACGCCGGCGGTCAGGTGGTCCACCAGCGCGCGGACCCGCGCGACGACCTCCGCCGCGCCGACGAGGAAGCCGATCCGCCAGCCCGCCATGCCGTAGACCTTCGACGGCGACCACAGCTCCACCGCGACGTCCCGCGTGCCCTCCTCGGACAGCACGCTGCGCGCCTGGTGGCCGTCGAACGTCAGGCGGTCGTAGGCCAGGTCGTGGAGCACCCACGCGCCGCGCTCGCGCGCCCACGCGCACGCCGCCGCGAACGTCCCGGGCCGCGCCGCCACGGCGCTCGGGTTGGCCGGGTAGTTGAGGACGAGCAGCGACGGACGCGGTGCGGCGATCGACGCCAGGTCCGGCTGGAAGTCGGCGGACGGGTCGAGCCGGACGGTCGCCGCCTCCGCGCCGGCCAGCGCGACGCCGCTCGGGTAGTCGGGGTAGCCCGGGTCGGGCAGCACGACCTGCGTCCCGGGTCCCGCGCACGCCAGCGCGACGAGCATGATCCCGGTCTTGGTCCCGGGGACGACAGCGACCTCGCGCTCGGGGTCGAGCTCGACGTCGTGGTCGGCGCGGTAGCGCTCCACGATCGCCTCCTTCAGCGACGGCAGCCCCTGGAACGGCGGGTAGCCGTGCACCCAGGGCGGCTCGGTGGAGTCGACCGCCGCGTGGAGCGCGTCGAGCGCGTGGGCCGGCGGCGCGATGTCCGGGTTGCCGCGCCCGAGGTCGAGGAAGCGCGGGCCGGGCGCTGCGCGCGCAGCGGTGACCGCGGCGAGCAGCCGCGTGAAGTACTGCTCGGGCAGGCGGCGGACGAGGTCCGGCGGGTCGGTCGGCACGGCCGACCATGGTGACGGACGGACGGGTCGCGCGGCGCTACGCGGACACGGCGATCTGCGTGTCGATGCCCGCGAGGTGGAGCGTCTTCGCGGGCGGTCCGTGCACGTGGACGGCGGCCAGCTCGCCGCCGACGGCCCCGAGCCGGTTGGACACCCAGAGCAGCGCCCCCATCCCGGTCGAGTCGATGAACGTCACGCCGTCGAGGTCGATCTCGAGGTGGCGGACGCCCTGGCCCATCAGGTCCCCGACCGTCGCGCGGAGGCGCGGCGCGGTCGCGATGTCGAGCTCGCCGTGGAGTGCGAGCGTGGCGCCGTCGGTGCGGCGCTCCACCAGCTCAGCGACCCAGGTCGTGGTCATGAGCGGCGCGGTCCTGCGGTGGCATCAGGTTCTGCTTCCTCCGAACGAGTCGTGGAATCGTGGCGCCCCCACGAGGTTGCTACCCACCTCACCGGCCGCGACGCGTGTTTGGCGTGATCACCGTCACACTCGTCACTCGCCCAACCCGTGACGATCCGCACATGCCGTCCACGCCTCCCGGCCCGAAGTGGCCGAAGAGCGTCCAGACGTTCGCGTGGTGGACGCGGCCGATCCCGTACTTCGAGCGGGCACGCGCGAAGTACGGCAAGCGCTTCACGACGAGCGTCCTGGGGACGCCGCCGTTCATCCAGCTGAGCGACCCGGAGGAGATCAAGGAGGTCTTCACCGCGCCGCCGGACAAGCTGCACCCCGGCGAAGGGGCGGCCATCCTCGAGCCGATCGTCGGCCCGAACTCGGTCATCCTCCTCGACGAACGACCCCACCTGGCCCAGCGCAAGCTCCTCCTCCCCGCGTTCCACGGGGAGCGGATGCAGGCGCTGACCGGGCTGGTCGAGGAGGTGACCGACCGGGCGGTCGCGTCGTGGCCGCGCGACACGCCGGTGGCGATGCACGTGCCGTTCCAGCAGGTGACGCTGGAGATCATCCTCCGCGCGGTGTTCGGGGTCGACGAGGGGCCGCGGCTGGAGAAGCTGCGCGGCCTGCTCACCGACCTGATCGCGTTCGGCACCTCGCCGATCGCGCTCTTCCCGCCGCTGCAGCGCGACACCGGGCCGGGCACGCCTGGCCGCCGCTTCGTGCGCACGCGGGCGGCGATCGAGGAGGAGCTGCGCGAGCTGATCGCCGAGCGCCGCCGGGAGCCGGCCGGGACCGAGCGCAACGACATCCTCGCGATGCTCCTCGAGGCCGAGCACGACGACGGCTCGCCGATGTCGTTCGAGGAGATCCGCGACGAGCTGCTCACCGCGCTCGTCGCCGGCCACGAGACGACCGCCTCGCAGCTCGCCTGGACGTTCGCGTGGCTCGCCCGGGAGCCCGGCGTCGTGCGGGAGCTCGTCCGCGAGCTGGACGCCGGCGACGGCGAGACCTACCTCAACGCCACCATCAACGAGTCGATGCGCCGCCGGCCGGTGCTGCCCAACGCCGAGCCGCGCCTGACGAAGGAGCCGTACACCGTCGGCGGCTGGGAGTACCCGGAGGGCGTCGTGCTGTCGGCGAACGCGTACCTCGTCCACCACGACCCCGCGCTCTACCCCGACCCGTACGCGTTCCGGCCCGAGCGCTTCCTCGACACGACGCCGGGGACCTACACGTTCATCCCGTTCGGCGGCGGCCGGCGGCGGTGCATCGGCGCGGCGTTCGCGCAGCTCGAGATGCGCGTGGTGATGAAGGCGGTCCTGCGCGAGGCGACGATCCTGCCCGCGGCGGACGGCGCGCGGATGGAGATCGCGCGGCGCCGCTCGATCACGATCAGCCCCAAGGGCGGGGCGCGGGTGATCCTGGCGACGCGGCCCGGTCAGCCGAGCAGCGCCCGCGCCGCGAGCGCGATCCCGACCGCGGCGTAGGCCAGCGCGGCGGTCAGCAGGCCGCCGCGCAGCATCATCCAGCGGCCGTCCGCCGTGGCGAGGCGGCCGCGCTGCGGCTCGAACCCCTGGACCCACGGGAACCGCTCGCGGTAGCGCTCGTCGCCCTCCTGGAGGTGGTCGGCGAGCGGCCGGCTGTACGCCGCGAGCAGCGCCCCGAGGGCGACGGCGGCGATCCCGATGAGCAGGTCGGCGGGCATGTCCCCCTCATGATCGGCCGGGCGGTACCGTTCGTGAAGTGAGCACGCGCACGCTCCCGCCGAACGTCGCACCGGACTGCTTCAACGTCCCCGGTCGCAGCGACGAGGGGTTCGACGAGCTGTGCCACCTGGTCGAGGACGTCGACCCCGACACCGCGCTCTGCGGGCAGGACGTCACGGGCTACCCGTGGAACCCGCCCTGGCCGCTGTGCGAGGCGTGCGTGGCGATCGCCGACGGCCGCTCGAACTAGCCGCGCCGCACCACGAGCCGGCACGCGCACGCGCCGCGCTGCCCTACCCTGCGCGGTCGCGTGCTCGGCATGGACGCAACGGCGGTCCTCGCGACGATGGCGTCGCTCTCCGCGGCCGCAGCCGCCCCCGCGCCGCCGAGCCCGCCTGCCAAGCCGGCGCCGTCGGAGGGGCCGGCGCGGACCGTCGGCGCCGCGATCCGCCGTGCGCACCTGGCCGGCGCCATCGGCTGGGAGCAGCGGCGCGCGTGGGAGGAGGAGCTGAAGGTCGCCAAGGCCGCCGCGCGCCGGCTGCCCGACGCGCGTGCCCGCGAGATCCGCGGCGTGCTGACGATCGCCAAGCGGCTCGCAACGCGCGGCGAGCTCCAGGCCGAGCGGCTCACGCCGGTGATGAAGGCGGTGAGCGCGACCACGCGGACGTTCCGGTTCGACCCGTTCCCCACGCCGGCCCAGCGCATCACGTACCCGGGCGACGGGCTGGTCTACGAGTACCGGCCCGGCGCGGGCGTGCAGCCGCATCCGCTCGCCACGGCGGGCCGCCTGAACGCGCTCGCCGGCGCCTGCCTGCACGCCGAGCCGCCGCGCTGCCGCCCCGTGGCGCTCGACCGCGCCGCGGCCGCGCTGGCCGAGCTGGGCGTGCGCAGCGGCGACCAACTGCGGCTCGAGTACGTCTTCCCGTTCGCCCGCGGCGAGGCGCCCTGGTCGTCGTCGATGGCGCAGGCGACGAGCGCGCAGGCGCTGGTGCGGGCCGGCGTGGCGCTCGACCGCTCCGACTACCGCGCCGCGGCGACCGGCGCCTACCGCGCGCTCGTCTCAGACGCGACGTCGGTCCGCCGCGGCGGGCAGGTCGTGCGCTTCGCGATGTACTCGTTCCAGCCGTCGATGCGGGTGCTCAACGGCGAGCTGCAGACGCTCGTCGGGCTCGGCGACTACGCGCGGCTGAGCGGGTCGAAGGCCGCCCGGCGGGTCCTGCGGCGCACGTCGAAGCGGATGCGCGTCGCGCTCCCGGCATGGGACACCGGCGCGTGGACGCTGTACTCCGCGGGCGGGCGCGAGGCGACGCTCCACTACCACGAGCTCGCGGCGACGTTCGCGCGGCGCGTGTGCGTGCGCGAGGTCGCGAAGGGCTTCTGCCCGGCGGCGCGGCGGTACGCGCGGTACACCGTCGAGCCGCCGCGGGTGTCGGTGCGCGCGGCGGCGGTGGCCAAGGCGGGCCGCACGCTGCGCGTCCGCGTGCGGTCGAGCAAGAACGCGACCGGGACGCTGACCGTCACCGGTCCGCGCGGCGTCGTGCTGCGCGAGACGATGACCGCATCGCGCCGGACGCAGACCGTGCGCGTCGTGCCGCGCGTCCGCGGCCGCTATCGCGTCACGTTCACCGGCACGGCGGTCAACGGCCGCCGGGACACGGCGCGGACGCGCGTGAAGGTCAAGCAGCGGACGGCGGCCGAGCAGCGGCGCTTCGAGGCCCGGCGGCGGGCGGCGGCGCGGCGCAAGGCGCGGCGGGAGCGCGAGCGCCGCGAGAAGCGGGAGGAGCGCGAGGCCACCGCGCGGGCCGAGGGCGAGCGGTGAGGCGCTCCGCCGGTCGCTGAGAGAGGATGTCGGAAGCCATGCCGCTGACCCGCACGTCTCTGCTCGCCCTCGCCGCCGCGTCGGCCGCCCTCGTCGCCGCGCCCGCCGCGTCCGCCGACGTCGCGTTCGACCGCCCCCACCGCGACCAGGTGCTCTTCGCGCCGGACGGCGGCAGCGCGCGCGTCGTCGCCAAGGACGGCGCGTTCCCCTCGCTGTCGGCGGACGGCAAGACGCTCGCGTACGTGCGCGCGTCGAACGGGACGATCCGGGTCGTCACCGGCTCGCGCGGGCGCACCGTGCGGGCGCGGGAGAAGGGCAAGACCGCCACGCCGCGGCACATGGAGACCGTCGAGCTGTCGCCGGACGGCACGAAGCTGCTCGCGCGCGACCGGTATCGCTGGCGGCTGATCGACCTGCGCACGCGCGCGGCGCGCACGGTGACCGACGACGAGTCGGTCCGCCCGCGGTTCTCCGCCGACGGCATGTGGGTCGCGTGGGCCGGGCTGACCGGCGGCGCGTACGCCCGGCGCACCGACGGCAGGGGCGCGACGACGCGACTGGCCGGCGACGAGGCGCTCGGCGTCGCCTGGCTGGGCAACGATCTGGCGGTGCTCCACGGCGCGGCGAACGCGCGCAAGGTCACCGCGTTCACCCCCGCGACCAGCGCCGCGCGCGACCTGCCGATCGCCGTCGCCGGCGCGAACGGGCTCGGGCCGGCGTTCGGGACGACGCGCCTGACGCTCCTGCACGACGAGGGCGGGCGAGACCTCACGCGGATCGACGTCGTCGAGGGCGGCGGCGCGCTCGTGCGGACGCTGACGCCGCAGGACGGGTCGATCCTCGGCGACAGCGCCGGGTTCTCCACCGACGGTGGGACGCTGTACGTGCTGCGCGGGACGGCGCTCACCGCGGTCGACCTCGCGTCCGGCGCCGAGCGGCGGCTGGCGAGCGACGTCGGGCTCGAGCTGTCGGCGACCCGGCGCTGACGCCGAGGCGTCATAACCTTCCCGCACGCACCATGCGGACGCGCAACATCGATCCCGGCGACCTCGTGCTCGTGAACAAGCGCGGCCGCCTGTTCCACGCGCGCGTCCGGTCGATCGACCACTCCGCCGGGACCCTGCGCGTCGACCCGATCGAGCGCAACATCTCCTACCGCGAGGCCACCGCGCGGGAGATCGCCGACCACTGGCGCCACGCCGGCCGGCCGAAGGACGACGCCAAGCAGCCGCCGGAGCAGCTCGACCTGAACGAGTGGATCGTCTCCTAAGCGGAGATCCCTAGAGAAGGCAGGCGCGAGACAGCTCGTTGCTTGTGCAATCATCTATCTCGATGGCCTCTCTCTCCGTCACCCACATCACCGACCCCGGCTGTCCGTTCGCGTACTCCGCGATGCCGTTCCTCACCGCCCTGCAGTGGCGGTACGGCGACCAGCTCACCTGGCGCCACGTCATGATCGGCCTCACCGAGGACCGCACGCAGTACGAGGACCGCGGCTACACGCCGCTCAAGATGGCCCAGGGCCAGCGCATGTTCCGCCGCTTCGGCCAGCCGTTCGCGCGCGAGCCCAAGCCGCGCATGGCCGCCACCGCCCGGGCCTGCCGCACCGTCGTCGCGACGCGGCTGACGCAGCCCGAGCTGGAGGTGCCGGTCTTCCGCGCGCTTCAGTTCACCCAGTTCACCACCACGCTGCCGCTCGACGACGACGCGGCGCTGCGCGATGCGCTCGCGCGCGTGCCGGGCGTGGACGCCGACGCGATCCTGGCCCAGCTCGACAGCGACGCGGTCACCGCCGCGTACGAGGCCGACCGCGCCGAGGCCCGCACCGCCGGCGGCTCGCCGACCGAGTTCCAGGGCAAGGCCGCGCAGACCGACGGGCCGGTCCGCTACACCGCGCCGTCGCTGATCTTCGAGACGCCCGAGGGCCGCAAGCTCGAGGCCGGCGGCTTCCAGCCGCTGGAGGCCTACGACGTCGTGATCGCGAACCTCGACACGACGCTGGAGCGCCGCCCCGCGCCGGCGGACGTCGCCGAGCTGGTCCGCGCCTTCCCCGCGGGCCTGACCACCCGCGAGATCGCGGTGACGCTCGCGATGGACTCCTTCGCCGCGCCCGACGACGCGGCCGCCGAGGACCAGCTCCTGGAGCTCCTCGACCGCGGCGACATCCTCGCCGAGCCGCTCGGCGACTCGACGCTCTGGATCGACGCCGCGTCCGCGCTCGCCCGGCGTCCCGAGACGATCGGCGCCGCGGCCGCGGCCTAGGAGCCGCCGCCTCCGCCGTCTCCCCCTCCCCCTCCGCCGTCGCCGCCGCTCCCGGCGTCGACGGCGGAGTCGAAGGCGCCGTCGAACGTCGAGCCGAGGTCGCCGATGGCGTCGAGCAGGCCGAGGTCGAGGCCGTCGAGCGCGGAGAGGTCGAGGTCCTCCGCGCCGGCGCCTGCTCCCGCGCCGCCGTCGGCCGACGCGCCGCCGTACCAGGCCGCCTCGTCCTCGCGCAGCCGGCCCAGCGCGTCGTCCAGCTCCGCGAGCGGCGCGGGGTCGAGCAGCAGCACGAGCCCGCCGAGCGCGGCCGCCTGGGGCACGAGCGACGCGGGTGACCGGTCCCCGCGCAGCGTGTCCTCCAGCAGCTCCTCCCGCTCGTACGAGCCCGCGCGCCACGACTCGCCCGACGCGGTGAGCGTCACCTTCGTGTGCGGGATCAGCCCGAGGACCTTGCGGCGATGCAGGTCGACGAGGCCGCGGCGCGCCAGCTCCTCGCGCGCGTCGGCGCGCACCACGTCCGCGATGTCGCCGCCCACCTTGCGCACGGCCTTGGCCAGCTCCTCGCCCGGGTTGATCTCGAAGCGGAGCTTGGCGTCGAGGAGGCGCAGCGGCGGGAGATCCGGAGCGGGGCGGTCGCCGGGGTGCAGGTGCAGCTTGTCCCGGCCGAGCCGCCGCTCCTGCCGCTCCAGCCGCCACACGCGCCGCAGCACGAGCTCCTTGAAGGCCAGCTTGAGCAGCTCCCGCTTGTCGGTCTTCGGCGCGCGGAGCAGCTGCGTCGCGGTCGCGGACAGCGGCCAGGAGTCGGGGAGCGTCACAGCGCCAGGATCACGACCACCACGGCGAGAAGCAAGAGGCCGGTCCAGAAGAGGCCCACCACGAGCGGGCGGTTCTGGGCCCAGACGTCGGGCCGCGCCCGGTCACGCGAGTGGCGTCCCTCGGGCGGGGTGCCGACCCAGTCGTCGTCATCGTCGCTCATGTCGCCATTCTTCACCGAATGCTCGACGCCGCACTCGCCGCCATCGATCCCGACGCGCTCGCCCGCGACGTCGCCGCGCTCGTCCAGGTCCCGTCGCTCACCGGCGACGAACGGGTCGTGATGGAGCGGTTCGCCGCGCTCGCCGCCGCGCAGGGGCTCGACGCCGAGGTGCTCGAGCACGACCTCTCCGCGCTGCGCGCGCATCCGGACCACCCCGGCGAGGAGGCGCCGCGCACCGCGCTCTTCGGCGCCGAGGCCGTCGTGCGCGGCGCGGCGGCCGGGGCGGAGCGGATCGCGCTGAACGGCCACCTCGACGTCGTCGGGCCGGGCGAGCAGCCGTGGCGGCGCGAGCCGTACGACGGCGCGATCGCCGACGGCCACGTGTGGGGCCGCGGCTCGGTCGACATGAAGGGCGGCCTGGTCGCCGCGCTGCACGCGGCGGGCGCGGTGGCCCGGACGTGCGCCGAGGCGGGCGTCGCGCCGCGGTGCGAGATCGTCGTGCAGGCGGTCGCGTCCGAGGAGGACGGCGGGCTCGGCACGTTCGCGGCGCTCGAGCGCGACGACCGCTTCGACGCGGCGCTCATCCCCGAGCCGACCGCGTTCGGCATCGCCGCCGCGCAGGCCGGCGCGCTCACCTTCACCGGCACGATCCCCGGCGTGCCGGCGCACGCCGCGGTCCGGCTGGAGGGCATCAGCGCGATCGACCGCTACGTCGCCGTGCACGCCGCGCTGGCCGAGCACGAGCGGCAGGTCAACGCCGCGCCGAGCCACCCGCTGCTCGACGCGCTGGAGCTGCCGTACCCGCTGCTCGTCGGGCGCGTGAACGCGGGGCGCTGGTCGTCGCAGGTGCCGGACCTGCTGACGTTCGAGGGCCGCGTCGGCGTGCGCGTGGACGAGACGGTCGAGCAGGCGCGCGCGGCGTTCGAGGCGGCCGCGCGGGGCGGCTGCCCGGAGGTTTCGATCACGTGGACGGGCGGCCAGTTCGCGCCCGGCGCGACCGACCCGGCGCACCCGTGGGTCGAGCGCGTCGCCGCGGCGTCCGAGGCCGAGCGCGGGGAGCGCTCCCCCGTGATCGGGGTGCCGTACGGCAGCGACCTGCGCCTCTTCACCGCCCGCGGCATCCCGACGGTGATGATCGGCCCGCCCGGGCTGGAGCTGGCGCACGCGGTCGACGAGCGGGTGAGCGTCGACGACCTCGCCGAGCTGGCCCGGCTGATCGTGCGGGTGCTCCTCGCGGATTAGCGGTCTGCGCGGCGCACGAGGACGACGATCAGCCCCACGAGCGCCGCGAGGACGACGAGCTCGAGCGCGATCGTGACGATGACCGGCGAGTCCTCGGTGGCGCGGATGACGGCGCGGAACGCGATGCTCGCGCCGAAGAAGGCGACCAGCGTCCAGAGGAGCGTCGTGCGCTGCACGGCGGGGCAGCCTAGCGGGGCGAGTCGCGCGGGCGGAGGTGGTGGAACGTGACGCGGTCGTCGTCGGGCGCCGGCTCGCTGGTGACGTGCCAGATGCGCTTCGCGGCGGGAAGGAACTCGGCGGTGCCTGCGCGGCCGGGGTCGGCGAGCAGGATCTCGCCGCCGGGCGCGACGAACCGCGGCAGCACCCGCAGCAGGCTGTCGACGTTCTCGCGCAGGTACAGGACGTCGGCGGCGAGCACGAGGTCGAACGGGCGGCGCGCGAGGTCGTCCGCCGCCGTCCGCCAGTCGGCCGGCAGCACCTCGCCCTCGACCTCGTTGAGCGCGAGCGTGTGCGCGGCGTAGACCGCCGCGTCGGGCGACCCGTCCGTCGCGAGCACGTCCGCGCCGGCCCGCGCCGCCGCGACGCTCGGCAGCCCGAGGCCGCAGCCCAGCTCCAGCACGCGCGTGCCGGCCGGCGGCGGCTCGCGGATCAGCTGCCGCGCGAGCGCCTGCCCGCTGGGCCACGGCACCGCCCAGTACGGCACCGGCCGGCCCGCCGCCTGCTCGGCCTCCCGCAGCGCCGGCCAGTCGTCGGGCCGGACGAGGAAGATCGGCGGCGCGTCGCCCGGCATGCGCACGCGCTCGGTCCGCGCGTTCAGCAGCGCGGGCGAAGGCTCCGCGCCGTCCGCGCGGATCGCGCGCAGCCGCTCGGCGAGCGAGACGGCGAGCGGGGAGGTCATGCGGCCAGCCGGCGCGTCACGAGGTCCGCGAGGAGCCGGCCGCGGAGGGTCAGCACGGCGCGGCCGGCGTCGAGATCGAGCAGGCCGTCGGCGGCGAGCTCCTGCGCGGCGGGCGACGCGGCGACGCCCTCGCGGGTGCGGACCTGGAGCATCAGCCGCTCCAGCGCGCGCTGCTCGGCGCCGAGCTCCTCGCCGCCGTCCTCAGGCACGCGCCCCTCCGCGACCGCGCGCGCCCACGCCGCGGGGTGGCGGAGGTTCCACCAGCGCCGGCCGCCGACGGCGCTGTGCGCGCCCGGGCCCGCGCCCCACCACTCGCCGCCCCGCCAGTAGCCGATGTTGTGGCGGCAGCGGTCGGCCTCCGACGCCGCCCAGTTGGAGACCTCGTACCAGTGCAGCCCCGCCGCGCTCAGCAGCTTCTCGGCGAGCAGGTAGCGGTCGGCCAGCGCGTCCTCGACCGGCGCCGGGACCTTGCCGTGCCGCACCGCCGCGTGCAGCCGCGTGCCGGGCGCGACGGTCAGGCCGTACGCGCTGACGTGGTCGGGCTCGCCCTCCAGGGCGCGCTCGAGCGACAGCCGCCAGTCGGCGTCGGTCTCGACCGGCGCCCCGTAGATGAGGTCGAGCGACACGTGCGCGAACCCCGCCGCCCGCGCGCGCCGCGCGGCGCCGACCGGCACGTCCGGGCCGTGCGTGCGGCCGAGGAACCGCAGGACGTGCGGCGCCGCGCTCTGCATGCCGATCGACAGCCGCGTGACGCCGGCCTCCAGCAGCCCGTCGAGCGTCGCGGCGTCGAGGTTCTCCGGGTTCGCCTCGACGGTGACCTCCGCGTCACGCGTCAACCCGAACCTGTCACGAATCGCGCACAGCACCGCGGCGAGATCGCGCGGCGGGAGCAGCGTCGGCGTTCCGCCCCCGAAGAAGACCGTGTCGACCGGCCGCGCCGCCTCCCCCATCACGCGCGGCGCGATCGCCAGCTCCGCCACCGCGGCGGGCGCCCACGCGCCGCGGTCGCCGGCGATGTACTTCGTGAAGTCGCAGTAGTCGCAGATGGCCGCGCAGAACGGCACGTGGAGGTAGATCCCGAACGGCGGCGCCACGCGCCCAATGCTACGGCGGGCGCGGCGCGACGAGACGCGCCTCGGGGCGGCGCGGAGCGGGCGGGCTAGAAGTCCTCGGGCAGGACGTGATCGTCCCGCAGCGCCGCGGCGAAGCGGTCGATGCGCTCGAGCTCCTCGGCGAGGACGAAGATCTCGAGCGCCTCGCGGAGCTCGTCCTGCGTCGCGTCGAGGCGGCGGTCCATCGCCATCAGCTCCGCGTCGTCGTGGACGCGCAGCGTCCGCGCGTGGCAGTTCGCGCAGCGCAGCTCGATGACGCAGCGGTCGCCCTCGAGGACGTCGATGACGCTGACGGGGACGATGAAGTCGCGTCCGCAGGCCGCGCAGCGGTGCAGATCGACAGGGAGCGGAACGTCGTGGTGGGGCGGCATGTCGGCTCGAAACGCCCGCTACCCGACGAGCTTGCGCCTGCAATCCGGTGCATCGCGCAAGAAGTCGGTTTGGCACGTGCGAACTCCGGGAACCTCCTCCGCGCAGTAGGTCTCGACCGGTAAGTACCCAGGAAAGGGCTACCTATGAGGGGGCATCTGCGGCGATCGCTCGCCGCGCTGATCGTGGTGGGCGCGTGCGCGCCCGCGGGGGTCGCACACGCGCAGGCGCCGACACCTGCCGCGCCGTGCACCGCGGACGAGCTGGAGGGTGCGCAGTGCCGCACCGTCGCGGTCCCGCTGGACCACGACCACCCGGCGGGCGAGCAGCTGAGCCTGCGCGTCGCGACGTACCCGGCCAAGGGCACGCGGAAGGGCACGATCGTGTTCGTGCCGGGCGGCCCGGGCCAGGCGGCCATCCCGTCCGCCGCGTCGTTCGTCGAGCTGCTCGGCCCGGCGCTGGAGGGCTACGACGTCGTCTTCGCCGACCCCCGCGGGACCGGCGGCTCCGCCCCGCTGCGCTGCGCCGCGCTGCCGCAGGGCCGCTTCCCCGCCGACGTCGACGATCCCGCCGAGCTGCGCCAGCGCATCACCGCGTGCGGCAACGAGCTGGGCGCCCGTCGTGCGCACTTCACGACGTTCGCGAGCGTGCGCGACCTGGAGGCGGTCCGCGCCGCGCTCGGCGTCGACAAGATCATCCCGCTCGGCGTCTCGTACGGCGGCCAGGTCGCGGGCGACTACGCGCGCCGCTACCCCGACCGCGTGCAGGCCGTCGTGCTCGACTCGCCCTCGCCGGTCGAGGCCTCGGACGCGCTCGCCAAGCTCCCGACGCTCGCCCTCCCCCGCGTGCTGCGCGAGACGTGCTTCCCGCCCGGCTGCCGGGAGATCTTCGGCGATCCGACCGAGCTGCTCGGCCGCCTGGTCGAGCGGGTGCGCGAGACCCCGCTGCGCGGCAGCGCGGTTCTGCCGACCGGCCGCAAGCGCTCCGGCACGATCACCGCGACCGACGTCTACGACCTCGTCCGCGCGTCCGACGCCGACCCGGCGCTGCGCACGGGGCTCCCGGCCGCGATCGCTGCGGGCGTGGACGGCGACGCCGCGCCGCTGCTGCGGCTCCTGCTCGGCGCGTCGAGCGGAAGCAGCGCGCCCAGCGACGTGAACGACATCCGGTTCCTCGCCACCGAGTGCGTCGAGGGCCGGCTGCCGTGGGCGCCGGACTCGGACCCGGCGACCCGCATGGCGCTGCTCGAGCAGGCGTACGCCGCGACGCCCGAGGCGTGGGCGCCGTTCGGGCCCGAGGCGATCGAGGGCTCGTCCGCGACGCTGTGCGCCGGCTGGCCGGCCACGCCGCGCCCGTCGTGGGTCCCGAACCCGGGGCAGGGGCCGAACGTCCCGGTGCTCGTGCTCGCCGGTCGCGATGACCTGCGCACGCCGCTGGAGGATCAGCGCCGCACCGCCGCGCAGTACCCGAACGCGCAGGTCGTGGCGGTGCCGAACACGGGCCACTCGGTGCTCGGCTCCGACATGACCGGCTGCGCGGCCGAGGCGCTCGCCGCGTTCCTGGCCGGCGGCCCGAAGCCGGCCTGCGAGAACGAGCAGCTGCTGACGCTCGCGCCACCGGCGTACTCGCGCTTCAGCGACGTCCCGACGCTCTCCGGCGACCTGCCGCCGACCGTCGAGCGCACCGCGGTCGCGATCGACATCACGATGCGCGACCTCTCGCGGCAGCTCATCGCGCTGATCTCGGGCGGCTCGACGAACGCGTCGGTCACGTCGCGCAAGCTCCGCATCGGCGGCCTGCGCGGCGGACGGCTGCTGATCGACCGCGCCCGCCTGCGACTGCTCGACTACGAGGTCGTCCCGGGCGTCCGGGTGAGCGCGAGCGCCACGCTGAAGGACCGGGCGCTGGGCGCGATGCGGCTGACGATCGGCGGCACCCGCGCGCGGGGCACGGCCGTGATCCCGCAGGAGACCACGAGCTTCCGCGTGACGCTCGACGGCCACACGTTCACGTACCGCGTCAAGGCGGTCCTCTAGCCGGTTCGAACCTGCGCCGTGCGGCCGCCCTTGCGGCGGACGCACGGCCCCGGCTACGCTGCACGGCGGATGCAGCACCTCCACGTCATCACCACGGCCACGTCCTAGCGACGGGCCCGGGGCCGAAGCGCCCGGGGCCCGCTCCGGCGAACCGTTGAACGTGATGACCCCTTTCGGAGGACCCCGAAGTGCATTCCCTCTCCGCCGGCCTCGGCCGGCGACCCGATCTCGACGTCGAGCTGACCCAGCTCGGCGACCCCTCGCTCACCGCGGCCCGCGTGCTCGCCCAGCACCGCGGCGCGTGGGTGGTCCGCCCCTGCGCACCCGACGACCCGGAGGCGGAGCCGCGGCTCGTCCCCGCTCGCGGCCGGCTGCGCGACGACGACTGCGGCCCGCCTGTGACCGGCGACTGGGTCGCGCTCGACGGGGGCGGCGCGATCGCCGCGGTGCTGGAGCGCCGCGGCACGATCGTCCGCCGCGCGCCCGGCGAGCAGACCCGTGCGCAGGTGCTGGCGGCGAACGTCGACCTGGCGCTCGTCGCCGAGCCGCTGCCCGACCCCAACGAGCGGCGCGCCGAGCGGCTCGCGGCGCTGGCCTCGGCCGGCGACGTGCCCGCCGCGCTCGTGCTGACGAAGGCCGACCTCGCGAGCGACGGCGGCTTCACCGAGGCCGCGCGCCTGGCCCGCAGGCTCGGCCTGGCGGACGCCGTCGCGGTGAGCGCCACCGACGGCGACGTCGGCGTGCTCCGCCCGCTGCTCCCGGCCGGCACGACCGCGGTGCTCCTCGGCCCCTCCGGGGCCGGCAAGTCGACGCTGGCCAACGCGCTGCTCGGCGAGGAGCGCCAGGCGACCGGCGCGATCCGCGCGAGCGACGGCCGCGGCCGCCACACGACGGTCGCGCGGGAGCTGCTGGCGCTGCCCGGAGGCGCGCTGCTGATCGACACCCCCGGCGTCCGCGAGGCGGGCGTCTGGGACGGCGCGGGCACGACGTTCGCGGACGTCGACGAGCTGGCGGCGCGGTGCCGCTTCGCCGACTGCACGCACGACGGCGAGCCGGGCTGCGCCGTCCGCGACGCCGTCCCCCAGGAGCGGCTGGACGCGTGGCGCAAGCTGGCGCGCGAGCAGGCATGGGTCGACGACCGCAAGGCCGCGGCCCGCGAGCGTGACGCGCGCGGCAAGCAGTACGCGCGCTGGGCGAAGGAGGCTCAGCGGGCGAAGGGCCGGCGCTAGCCGCACGGCGCCTGCGAAGGCGGAAGCTGGACGCCCGTGCCCCTCGGCCGGGCGTCCAGCTGCGTGATCCCAGGTCTTCAGGGCGCGCGTTATGTGTCGACCACTCGCGGCATGAGAGAGCGCGCACCCATCCTGTGCGTCGACGACGAGCCCGCGGTCCTCGAAGGCCTCCAGGATCTCCTCCGGCGCACTTTCGACGTCCACACCGCGACCAGCGGGCCCGAGGCCCTCGAGCTGCTCAAGCGGGACCCCGAGCGGTTCAAGATCGTCATCTCCGACATGCGGATGCCGGTGATGTCCGGCGCCGCGTTCCTGGCCGAGGTCCGCCGCATCGCCCCGAAGGCCGTCCGCATGCTCCTCACCGGGCAGACCGACCTGGGCGCCGCGGTCAAGGCGGTCAACGACGGCCAGATCTTCCGCTTCCTGAGCAAGCCCTGCGGCCGCGACGAGCTGCTCCGCGCCTGCGCCGGCGCGCTCTCGCAGCACAAGCTCGTCACCACGCGCGACGGTCTCCTCGACGAGCTGACCGTCCGCTGCGTCGGGAGCCTCGCCACGCTGCTCCAGGTCACCGCGCCGCGGCTCCACGACCGCGGCATGCTCGCCCAGGAGCTGGCCACCAGCCTGCTCCCCGAGGACGACGAGCGCCTCGGGGACGTCTCCGCCGCAGCGCTCCTCGGCGTGCTCGGCGAGCAGGACGGGCGCCGCGTCCTCACCCGCATCCCGCGCCTGGAGTCGGCCGCCGCGCTGCTCTCGCAGGCCATCGGCGAGGACCGCCCCGACGGGCCGCTCCCGCCGCCGGCCGCGGCCGTCGCCGCCGTGCTCGAGCTCGACCGCCTGCGCGCCGCCGGCGCCAGCCGCGAGGGCGCGCTGGAGCAGCTCCACGCGGACGCCGACCGCTACGGCGGCCGCCTCCTCACCGACCTCGACGAGGCCGCCGAGCGTGCCGACCGGCGCCGCGTCCGCACGATCCGCGCGTCCGAGCTGGAGCCCGGCATGACGCTCGTCGAGGACCTGCGCACCGCGTCCGGCGGCGTGCTCGTCCCGAGCGGCACCTCGATCGACGGGCCGCTGCTCGACAAGCTGCGCGAGTCGCTGATGGACCACGGCGGCGCGGCGCGGGTGGCGGCATGACGCACCTCACCGCGATCCGGCTCGGGATGCCCACGTGGCTCCTGGCCGCGCTCGCGCTCACCGTCGCGGTCACCCTGCAGCCGGCCGAGCTGCCGGGCACGCTCACCGTCCTCGTCACCGCCTGGGCCGGCCCCGCGCTCGTCGCGTACGGGCTGTGGCGCAACCGGCCGGCCGGCCTCGCCTGGCCGGTCCTCCTCGCCGCGCTCACGATCGACGGCCTCTCCCGCACGCTGTGGTGGGGCCCGACGCTGTTCGGGGGCGAGATCCCGCCCGCGCCGTCGTTCGCGGACGGCCTGTGGCTCGCCGGCGACGTCCTGCTCGTCGCCGGCCTGTTCCTCATGCTCAGCCCGCGTGAGGACCGCACGCTCCTGGCGCTCGACCTGTCGGCGCTCACGATCGCCGGGCTCACGCTCGTCGGCGGCCTGCTCGCCGGCCCGTACCTCAGCTCGACCGAGCTGCCGACCGACGCGGCGATCACCCAGGTGGTCTACGCCGCCGGCGACGTGCTCGTGCTGGCCGTCTGGGTGCGGATGCTGCTCTCCCCGCGCCCGTTCCCGCGGGCGCTCGTCTTCGTGCTCCTCGCGATCGGCGCGTTCCTGCTCTCCGACGCGGTGTGGAACGTGCTCGCGCTCGCCGGCTCGTACCAGCTCAACTCCGCGATCGACGTCGGCTGGAACGTCATGCCGCTGCTGCTCGCCGCCGCCGCGCTGCACCCGTCCGTGAAGACCACGCTCTCCGCCCAGCGCGACTTCGAGCTGCACCTCGGCGGCGTGTGGATGCTCATCGGCACGTGCCTCGTCGGCCCGACGCTGCTCGTCCTCCACACGACCGGCCTGATCGGCTCGCTCGACCACCCCGGCGTGGTCGAGGTCGTCGGAGCCGGGACGCTGGCGATCGTCGCGCTCGGCAGCTGGCGGATCGTCCTCCTGCTCAGCAAGACGCGCGCGCTCCAGCTCGCGCTCGCCGAGGCGCTCGTGCGCAGCGACCGCAGCCTGATGGCCTCGCAGGAGCGTTACGGGAACCTCATCGAGGGCATCCCTGCTGTGACGTTCCGCGCCGAGGTGGGTCCGGAGGGCGCCCGGCCGACGTACATCAGCCCGCAGATCAAGGAGCTGCTCGGGTTCACGCCCGAGGAGTGGCTCGCCACGCCCGACATCTACAACCGCCAGATCCACCCCGACGACCGTGCGCACGTGATGGAGACGCAGGCCAGGATCCAGGCCACCGGCGAGCTGCCGGCCGCGGGCGAGGTCCGGATGCTGCACGCCGACGGCCACGTGGTCTGGGTGCGCCAGGACGCGAAGATGATCGCCGAGGCCGACGGCAGCTACGTCATCCAGGGCTACTTCCTCGACATCAGCGACCACAAGTCGGTCGAGGCCGAGCGCGACCAGATGGAGGGCGAGCTGCGCCTGTCGCAGCGGCTCGACGCGGTCGGCCAGCTCGCGGCCGGCGTGGCGCACGAGATCAACACGCCGATCCAGTTCGTCGGCGACACCGTCCGCTTCCTCGACGAGGCGTGCACCGACCTGTGGAGCCTGCTCGCCATCCACGACGAGCTGCGCGCCGCGACCGCCGACACCGCGCCGCCGGAGCTGCTCGAGCGGCTCGCCGAGGCCGAGGACATCGCCGACCTCGAGTACCTGCGCGACCGCGTGCCGGCCGCCTTCGAGCGCGCGTTCGACGGCGTCCAGCGCGTCGCGACGATCGTGCGCGCGATGCGCGAGTTCGCCCATCCGCCGTCGAGCGAGCAGGCGCCCTGCGACCTCAACGCGGCGATCCGCAACACGCTCACCGTGTCGCGCAACGAGTACAAGTACGTCGCCGTCGTCGAGGAGGAGCTCGAGGCCGAGCTGCCGCCCGTCGTCGCCAACCTCGGCGATCTCGGCCAGGTGTTCCTGAACCTCATCGTGAACGCCGCCCACGCGATCCAGGACTCGGGCCGCACGCCGGGCACGATCCGCATCACGAGCCGCACCGACGGCGACGACGTGGTCGTGAGCGTCGCGGACACCGGCTGCGGCATCCCCGCCGACGTCGCCGACCGCGTGTTCGACCCGTTCTTCACGACGAAGGAGGTCGGCCGCGGCACCGGGCAGGGCCTGGCGATCACGCGCACGATCGTCGACCGGCACGCCGGCAACCTGACGTACGAGACCGAGCCGGACGCCGGGACGACGTTCCACGTCCGCCTGCCGATCGGCGGCGTCAACGCCGGCGGCGAGGCGCAGCCCGCGCCCGTGCCGGAGGCCGCCTGACGCCGTGCGGCAGGTCCTCTTCCTCGACGACGAGCCGCAGGTCCTCGACAGCCTGCGCGACGCGCTGCGCCCGCAGCGCCGCGAGTGGCGCATGCGGTTCCTGTCCAGCGGCGACGAGGCGCTCGCGGCGCTGGAGGACACCGCGGCCGACGTCGTCGTGTCCGACCTCCGGATGCCCGGGATGGACGGCGCGACGTTCCTCGCGCACGTGCAGGACCGGTGGCCGGACACCGTCCGGATCGTCCTGTCGGGCTACGCCGAGGCGAAGGCCGCGGTCAAGGCCGCGTCCGTCGCGCACGTCGTGCTCGGCAAGCCGTGCCCGACCGACGAGCTGCGCGCGGCGATCGACCGGTGCTCGTCGCTGCGGGAGCTGATCCGCAGCGAGATCCGCGACGTCGCGGTGGGCTTCAGCTCGCTCCCGGCCACCCCGGACGGCTACCAGGAGCTGATCGCCGCCCTCGCCGCGCCGGACGCGACGTCGGCGAGCGTCGCGGCGGTGATCCAGCGCGACGTGGCGCTCTCCGCCAAGGTGCTCCAGCTGGCCAACTCCGCGTTCTTCGCCAGCGGCCGGCGGGTGACGAGCATCGAGCAGGCGGTCACCGACCTCGGCTCCGAGACGCTCAAGGCGCTCGCGCTCTCGACCGGCGCCGGCGAGGCGCTCGCGCCGCAGGGCGTGTCGCTCGACGAGTTCGCGGCCCACAGCCTCCAGGTCGCGGGGATCGCGCGGGCACTGGCGACCGACCCGGCCGGCCAGCACGACGCGTTCACCGCCGGGCTGCTGCACGACATCGGCAAGCTCGTGCTGCGGGACGGCGACCCGTCGCCGCACGCGGAGGTCGGCGCGCATCTGCTCGCGCTCTGGGGCATCCCCCAGCCGGTGCTGGAGGCGGTCGCGCACCACCACTCGCCGGGGCGCGCCGACGACGTCGCGCGCGACGCCGTGCTCGCCGTGCACGTCGCGGACGTGCTCGCGCACGAGGAGGCGGGAACCGCGCCGGCCGCGCCGTTCGACGCCGACGCGCTGGCGTCCGCGGGCCGCGACCTGGACGGCGAGCGCGCGCGGGCGCAGGCGGCGCCCGACGGCGGCGGCCCCGCCTAGGGCGCCAGCCGCTCCACGCGCCACGACTCCCCGTCGCGGCGGAACCGGAGCCGGTCGTGCAGGCGGTCGGGGCGCCCCTGCCAGAACTCCACGGTGTCCGGCACCACGCGCACGCCGCCCCAGTGCGGCGGCCGCGGCACCGGCCCACCCGCCAGCGACGCCTCCAGCGCCGCCACGCGCTCCTCCAGCTCCTCGCGCGAGCCGACGACCTGCGACTGCGGCGACACC
This sequence comes from Parviterribacter multiflagellatus, assembly GCF_056863265.1. NCBI lineage: Bacteria > Bacillati > Actinomycetota > Thermoleophilia > Solirubrobacterales > Parviterribacteraceae > Parviterribacter > Parviterribacter multiflagellatus. Next base: position 298,856 of record NZ_JBXPIZ010000007.1, on the reverse strand, counting down.
GCCGCCGACACCTGCGAGCCGCGCGGGCGGGACGCGAAGTACGCGTCGTTCTCGGTGGCGGTCAGCAGCTCGGTGCGGCCCGCGACGATGACCTGGCGCTCCTGGCGCAGCCACGGGAAGAGCAGCGACGCGGCCGCGTTCTCCGCGAGCTGGCGGCCCTTGGCCGACTCGAGGTTCGTGAAGAAGACGAACCCGTGCTGGTCGAGGTGCTTGAGCAGCACGGTCCGCGACGCCGGGCGGCCGGCCGCGCCGGCGGTCGAGAGCACCATCGCGTTCGGCTCCCAACCCAGCTCGCCGCGCTGGACCTCGCCGAACCACCGCTCGAACTGCTCCAGCCACGTCGGCGCGAGCGTCGCCTCGCCCAGGGCGCTGCGCTCGTAGGACTGGCGCATCTCGCCGAGGTCGGGCGGCGCGACGAGCGAGGCGAACAGCCGGTCGATGACGCCCTCGGGCTCGTCACACAGGCCGGTGTGGACGGGCCCGGGCTGGATCACCGTCGAGGACGGCGCGGCGAGCCAGTGGAAGCGCTCGGACTGCTCCATCCGCGCGGTCGGCCCGGCACTGGGATCGCCCGAGGCCACGCGTGCGAGGACGTCGAGCCGCTCGCGGATCGCCTCCGCGTCCGCGCCGGGCGCCAGCGCGGCGAGCCGCCCCTCGTCGAGCGACACGCGCGCCTCGAGGTACTTCCGCGGCCGGCAGTAGACGACGATGCCGGCGTTGAGCGCCTCGCCGCGCTCGACGTGCGGGATCACGCGCAGCAGCGCGTACTGGAACGGCGCGCGGTTACTGGCCGACGGCTGCGCGGGCACGCTCCGCCTCCTCCGCGAACGCGCGCGGCGCGCCGTCCAGGCGCCGGCGCAGGAACTCGACGTACGGGCGGCGATCGCCGCCGATCCACTCCTCGGGCACGAGCGCGACGAGCGCGGCGAGGTCCGGCAGCCGCGCGGTGAGCCGCTCGTCGGCCTCCAGGATCGACCCCGCGTGCCGCAGGAGCACGTGCTGGGAGATCATCGGGAACCGCCGCTCCGCCTCCGCGCCCAGGTCGTCCGTCCCGTGCTGGAGGTACAGCGACGCGCCGTGGTCGATCAGCCACAGGTCGCGGTGCCAGACGAGCATGTTCGGGTTGCGCGGGGTGCGGTCGACGTTCATCACGAGCGCGTCCAGCCACACGATCTCCGCGGCCAGCTCCGGCGACAACCGCTCGGCCGCCGCCTCGTCGAACGCCAGCGCGCCGGGGAGGAAGTCGAGCCCGACGTTGAGCCCGCCCGACGCCTGGATGAGCTCCTGGATCTCCGGGTCCGGCTCCGCGTTCCCCAACGCCGCGTCGAGGTCGACGTAGACCTGCTCAGGGACCGGCAGGCCCAGCGCGCGCGCCAGCTCCCCCGCGACGATCTCCGCCGCCAGCGCCTTCGGGCCCTGCCCCGCGCCGCGGAACTTGACGACATACAGGCCGTCGTCGTCGGCCTCCACGATGCCGGGCAGCGAGCCGCCCTCGCGCAGCGGCGTGACGTACCGCGTGGCCTGGACGGTCCTCACGCGAGCGCCGCCCGGATGTCGTCGGGGATGCGCGTCTTGGTGTAGCTCTCGGTCGAGACGCAGACGTGGCGGATCGTGCCCTCGCACAGCAGCTCGCCGCCGCGCTCGATGCGCCACGCGGTCGTCAGCGAGGTGTCGCCGAGGCGCTCCACGTCGAGCACGACGTCGATCTCGTCGTCGAACCGGGCCGACGCGCGGAAGCGCAGCTGCACCTCCCCCACCATCAGGTCCACCCCGCTCTGCATCATCTCGCCGTAGGGCCGCACGCGGGCGCGCCACAGCTCGGTCAGCGCGATGTCCACGTACTCGGCGTAGCGCGGGTAGAAGACGACCCCCTGCATGTCGCATTCGCCCCAGCGCACGCGGAGGCGGTGGCGGAACTCAGCGGCCATCAGGCGGCGGCCTGCTCGGCGACGATGCCGCGGATGGCGTGGGCGGTCTCGGGGCGCAGCTCCCCGAACGTGATCGGGCGCTTGCCGTTGCGGCGGCTCACGCGCAGGACGGCGGTCTTGCGGCGCGGCCAGCTCAGCTTGACCTCGGCCCCGGTGATGACGGGGAACGCGAGCGTGCGGACGCGGCCGGTCACGGCGTCGTCGAGGAGCCAGAGCAGGCGCCGGTCGGTCACCGCCAGCAGCGCTTCGGGGCTGGCCCAGGCCGCGGCGGGCGTGACGAGCTTGACGTCCTCGCCGGGTTGGAGCGCCGACAGCAGCTCCGGGCCGAGCGCGCGGCGGGTCGGCTCAGGCAGCCAGTGGCCGGCCGCGCGCGTCTTGACGACGACCGGCGGCTGCTGCTGGGGCGGCGCGCTCTGCCCGCCGCGGCGCTGCTCGGCCAGCCACCGCTCGGAGCGCAGCAGCTCGTACGCGGCGTTGATCTCGGCCATCTTCCGCGCGGCCTCCACGGAGGACGCGTGCTTGTCCGGGTGCCACCGCTTGGCGAGCGCGCGGTAGGAGGCCGTCAGCTCTGCCGCCGACGCGCCGGGCGCGACTCCGAGGACGCGGTACGGGTCCATGCCGTCCCCAGTGAAGCAGCCGGAGCGGCCGGCGCGTCAGCCGCCGTCAGTGCGTGGCGGCGGCGCGGGCGAGCGCCGCGTCGCGCGTCTCCTCGACCGGGATGCGGCCGGTCGTGCCGGTCAGCTCCAGCAGACGGCGGACGTTGTGCTCGGGCGGGACGACCAGCACGAGCTGCTTGTCCTGGCGGCGGAAGCGGCTGACGGCCTTGAGCACCACGGCCAGGCCGACCGAGTCCATGAACCCCACGCGCGTGAGGTCCAGCACCGCGTTCCCTGCCGAGCCGGCGAGCTCGCCCAGGCGCGAGGCCAGGCCGCGGGAGGTCACGAGGTCGAGATCGCCGGCCGGCTCGATGACCGGGATCTGGGTGGCGGCATCCTGCATCGCGGCCAGGATCCCCCGGCCGGCGCTCCGGCAAACGGAGCGTCGGCGTCCGCGTGCGCGGGACCACACGCGGACGCCAGCGCGCGCACGCCACGCCCCACCCGACGGGCTCGCGCTCCAGTAGGCTCGACACCCTGTCAAGGGTCTTCTGGAGGGGAGCGTCTTTGCCATGCCCGAACCGCTGAGCGACGTGCAGCTCGCGACGCTGCGCGCCGTGTGCGACACGGTCGTCCCGTCGTTGCCGCACACACCGGACCCGGACGGCTTCTGGGCCCGGAAGGCGACCGACGTCGGAGCCGACGAGGCGCTCGTCATGGCCATCGACGGGATGCCGGCGGAGAACCGCGCCGGCATGGGCCAGCTGCTCGACGTGCTCGCCGAGCAGGGGTTCGCGACCGCCTCGCAGGCGTCGCGCGAGCAGATCCTCGCGAACCTGTCGCTCGCGTCCGCGCAGGCCGCGGCGGGCGTAGGCGGACTGGTCGCGCTCACGCTCTTCTTCACCTACGGGCTGCCGGATGCGACCGGGCGCAACCCCGCGTGGGCGACGTTCGGCTACCCGGGCCCGATCGCGCCGCCGCCGCCGACGCCGAAGACGATCACGCCGCTCGTGCCCACCGGCGACACGACGCTGGAGGCCGACGTCGTGATCGTCGGCAGCGGCGCGGGTGGCGGGCTCATCGCCGGGCGGCTGGCGAGCGCCGGCCTGAAGGTCGTCGTGCTGGAGGCCGGCAAGTACCGCAACGAGGCCGACTTCCTCCAGCTCGAGCTCCCCGCGTTCCAGGACCTCTTCTGGCGCGGCGGGCCGCAGACGACCGCGGACCTCAACCTGTCGATCCAGGCCGGCAGCGCGCTGGGCGGCGGCACGGTCATCAACTGGACCAACTCGCTCCGCACGAAGCCGTGGGTGCGGGAGGAGTGGGCGAGCGAGCACGGGCTCACCGACGTCGCGGGCGAGGCGTTCGACGCGCACCTGGACCGCGTGTGGCGCGAGCTGAAGGTCAACCACGACTGCTCGGAGCTCAACAAGCCGCACCAGGCGATGCAGCGCGGAGCCGAGGCGCTCGGGTGGTCGTTCAGGCTCACCGACCGCAACTGGGACCCCGCCAGGCACGACCCGGCGATGGCCGGCTACCTCGGCTTCGGCGACCAGTCCGGCGCCAAGCAGTCCGCGCTGCGGACGTACCTGCAGCAGGCGTACGACCACGGCGCGCAGATCGTCACCGGCTGCTTCGTCGACCGCGTGCTGGTCGAGCACGGGCGCGCGGCGGGTGTCACCGGGCGGTGGACGGCCGAGGACGACCCGTCGCGGTCGGTCAACGTCACGGTCCGCGCGCCGCAGGTCGTGGTGGCGGCGGGCGCGCTCGAGTCCCCTGCGGTGCTGCTGCGCACCGGCATCGGCGGCGACGCGGTCGGAAGGTACCTGCGCCTGCACCCGTGCACCGCGACGATGGGCGACTACGGGCAGGACATGCGGGCCTGGTGGGGCGCGCCGCACGCGGGCCTGATCGACGAGTTCGCCGCGGGGCCGGCGGGGACGGAGAAGAACGGCTACGGCTACCTGATCGAGAGCGCGCAGTACACGACGGGCGTCGGCGCCTCGGCGCTGCCGTGGTCCGGCGGGGCGCAGCACAAGCAGGCGCTGCTCGACTTCAAGCACGGCGGGACGTTCATCGGCCTGCTGCGCGAGCGTGGGCACGGGCAGATCACGCTCGACGCCGACGGCCAGGCGGTGCCCTGGTACACGCTCAGCGACCCGCGCGACCTCGCGACGTCGTACGACGCGCTGGAGACGCAGATCCGCCTCCACGCGGCCGCGGGCGCGCGCGCCGTGCGGGTGCTGGCGACCGGCCTGCCGACCTGGCGGCACGGCGACGACCTGGAGGCGTTCGTCGCGCGGGCCCGGCGCATCCCGCTGCGGGCCGGCGGCGCGCGGATGTTCTGCGCGCACCAGATGGGCTCGTGCCGGATGGGCAACGACCCGGCCACGAGCGTCGCGGACCCGCGCGGCGAGCTGCACGACACGCCCGGCGTGTGGATCGGCGACGCGTCCGCGTTCCCGACCGCCTCGGGCACCAACCCGATGATCACGATCTACGCCCTCGCCTCCCGCACGGCCGAGCACATCGCTCAGGCCGCGGGTGTCGCGACGACGACGGAGGCTGTGACCGCATGACCGCGACCGCAGGGGCGCTCGTCGCCCACGACCAGCTCTACATCGGCGGCGCGTGGGTCGCGCCGTCGTCCGACGCGACGATCGATGTCGTCAACGCGGCGACCGAGGAGGTCATGGGCCGCATCCCGGCCGGCACGCCCGAGGACGTCGACCGCGCCGTGCGGGCCGCGCGCGACGCGTTCGAGCCGTGGGCCGCCATGCCGCGGCAGGAGCGCGTGGCGCTCTGCTCCGCCATCGCGCTGCGGCTCCAGGAGCGCGCGGAGGAGATCGCCGGGCTCGTGGCGCAGGAGCTCGGGTCGCCGCTCAAGCTCGGGATGGCGATCCAGGCCGCGCTCCCCGCCATGTCCTTCGGCGCGATCGAGCACCTGGTCGAGGAGCTGCCGTGGGAGCAGCGGATCGGCAACTCGCTCGTCGTCCGCGAGCCGGTCGGGGTCGTCGGCGCGATCACGCCGTGGAACTACCCGCTCCACCAGGTGTGCGCGAAGGTCGCGCCGGCGTTCGTGGCGGGCTGCACGGTCGTGGTGAAGCCGAGCGAGGTGACGCCGCTGACGGCGTTCCTGCTCGCGGACGTCATGGACGCGGTCGGCGTCCCGCCGGGCGTCTTCAACCTCGTGACGGGTGTCGGGCCGGTCGTCGGCGAGGCGATCGCGGCGCACCCGGACGTCGACATGGTCTCGTTCACCGGGTCGACCCGCGCGGGCAGGCGGGTGAGCGAGCTGGCGGCGGCGACGGTCAAGCGCGTGTCGCTGGAGCTGGGCGGCAAGTCCGCGAACGTCCTGCTCGACGACGCGCCGCTGGAGCGCGCCGTCGTGGACGGCCTGCAGAAGTGCTTCCTCAACAGCGGCCAGACGTGCAGCGCGCTGACCCGGATGCTCGTGCCGCGCGAGCAGCTCGCGACGGTCGAGGCGATCGCGGCGGCGGCCGTCGAGCACTTCGCGCCGGGCGACCCGATGTCGCTCGAGACGCCGCTCGGGCCGCTGGTCTCCGCCGTCCAGCGCGACCGCGTGCGCGAGTACATCCGGCGCGGCGAGGCCGAGGGGGCGCGGCTGGTGGCCGGCGGCGCGGAGCCGCCCGAGGGACTGGAGCGCGGCTACTACGTGCAGCCGACGATCTTCTCCGACGTCACGAGCGACATGACGATCGCGCAGGAGGAGATCTTCGGCCCGGTGCTGTCGATCATGCCGTACGACACCGAGGAGGACGCGATCCGGATCGCCAACGACACGCAGTACGGCCTGGCCGGCGGCGTGTGGTCGGCGTCGGAGGAGCGCGCGGTCGCCGTGGCCCGCCGGCTGCGGACGGGCCAGGTCGAGATCAACGGCGGGGTGTTCAACCCGCTCGCGCCGTTCGGCGGCTACAAGCAGTCCGGCCACGGGCGCGAGCTCGGCCCGTACGGCGTGCTCGAGTTCACCGAGGTGAAGTCGCTCCAGCTCTAGCTACTCGGCGAACGCCCGGACCGCGGCCACGAACGCGGCGGGCTGCTCGCGGCCGAGCAGGTGGCCGGCGTCGGCGATCTCCACGATCCGGCCGTCGGCCACGCCCTCGCCCACCTTGCGCGCGCCGCGGATGGTGGACGGCTGGTCGTGCTCGCCGAGCAGGACGAGCGCCGGCGCGCGGACCTCGTCGAGGCGCTTGGTGGCCTCGGGCTCGAGGAAGACCGGCTCGTCCTCCAGCACCGACTGGCGCTCCAGCAGCACGCGGTTCTGCTCCCGCGCCCACGTGCGCACGTCCTCGCTCGCGCGCTCGGCCCACAGGTCGATCTCGATCTCGTTCGCGGCGTCGAAGTCGCCCTGCTCGACGAGGTCGTCGACGCGCTCCCACGCCTGCTCCAGGCCCTCGTCGTCCTCGCCGGGGCCGCTGACCAGCACGACGCGCTCGACGCGCTCGGGCCAGCCGACGGCGAGGTCGAGCGCACTGCGCGAGCCGAACGAGCACCCGATCACCACGGCCCGCTCCACTCCGGCGGCGTCGAGCACGCCGACCGCGTCCTCCGCGGGCGCCCACGAGCCCGCCGGGTCCGGCGACTGCCCGAAGCCGCGCTGGTCGTACGTCAGGACGCGCCCCAGCGCGCTCAGCCCGGGAACCGCGAGGTCCCAGAACGAGCGGTCGCCGAGGCCGCAGTGGATGAGCAGGAACGTGCGGTCGCGGTCGGTGCCGCCGACGGACTCCCAGACGAGATCGGTCACGCGGCCGAGTCTCGCACGGCCGCGCGCCCCTGAGGCGAGGCGGCGTCCGCGACGATGCGGCGGAACGTCGGGCACTCCATGTGGCGCGGGGCCGGGCACCCGGCCGCGTGACGCAGGCCCTCGCGCAGCGCCTCCAGCCGCCGGATCTGCGCGTCGATCGCGTCGGCCCGCGCGGTGAGCATCGCTCGGTCGATGTCCGGGGCGCCGTCGGGCCCGAACATCGCGGCGATCTCGTCGAGCGAGAACCCGGCCGTGCGGCCGACGGCGATCAGCCCGAGCCGCTCGACGACGTCGGGCGGGAACTGGCGCCGCAGCCCCACGCGCCCGGTCGGCGCGATGAGCCCACGCTCCTCGTAGTAGCGCAGCGTCGAGGCCGGCACGCCCGTGCGCGCGATGACCTCGCCGATGTCCAGATCGCTCATCTCGGGGTTGACCTCAAGCCGGCTTGAGGTGCAAGGGTCGCACACCATGGACGCCACCACCTGGAACGACGCGGCCCGCGCCTGGGTCGAAGCGCAGGAGCTGCTGGACCGCACGCTGCGGCCGATCGAGGACGTGCTGGTCGACGCCGCGCGCGAGCACGCGTACGGCGGGCACGTGCTCGACGTCGGTTGCGGCACGGGCGCGACGACGCTGGCCCTCGCGCGCACCGCGGGGGTCGCGACCGGCATCGACGTCGCGGAGCCGATGGTCACGGCCGCGCGGGCCCGCGCCGCGGGCTCGGGCCTGGCCGTCGACTTCGTCTGCGCCGACGCGGCGGCGCACCGCTTCGCGCCCGCGAGCTTCGACCTGATCGCCTCGCGGTTCGGGGTGATGTTCTTCGCGGACCCGGTCGCCGCGTTCACGAACCTGCGCACGGCCGCGCGGGCCGGCGGGAGGCTGTGCGCGATCACCTGGCGCGCGCCGGAGGAGAACCCGTTCATGACGGCGGCCAGCACGGCCGCGCGGCCGCTTCTCCCCCGGCTCGAGCTCCCCGTGCCCGACGCGCCCGGCCAGTTCGGCCTCGCCGACCCCGACCGGATCCGGACCATCCTGACGACCTCCAGCTGGAGCGAGGTGGAGGTCCGCCCGCTCGACGTGGCGTGCGCGTTCCCCGCCGCCGAGCTCGACGGCTACCTGCTGCGCATGGGCCCGGTGGGCCGCGCGCTGACCGGCGTCGACGACGAGCGGCTGCGGGCGGACGTGCTGACGGCGGCGCGCGATGCGATGGCGCCGTTCGTCGACGGCGACACGGTGCGCTTCACCGCGGCGTGCTGGGAGCTCCGCGGTGCCGCAGCCTGAGCCGGACGTCCTCGGTCTCCTCCGGCACCGCGACGGTCTGCCAGCCGCGCCGGGTGAGGACGAACGACGACCCGTTCTCGCGCAGCACGATCCGCGCGTCCGGCGTGGTGGCCAGCCGGGCCTCGCTCAGCGGCCACTCGCCGTACGTCTCCAGCCGCGCGATCGCCGCGCGGATGTCCGCGTGCCGCACTCCGCGCCGCAGCAGCGACGCGACGATCGCGGCCTCCCCCACGTCCTCGACCGCGTAGACGTGCGGCAGCTCCGCCGACTGCGACGCCCGGATGTACCCGCGCCGGGCCCACTGCCCGATCGTCGTCCCCGAGACCCCGACCAGCTCACCCGCGTCTCCCGCAAGCAGCTCGCCGTGGCCTCGTCTCATACCTCACATTCTACGACCGCTCACGGCGGTCAGGCCGCGTCGCGCAGCGCTTCGATCTCGCGTTCGAGCGCGAGGCGCTGGAGCGCGGAGGACTCGACGCGGCGGACCTCCGCCGGGGTCATGCCGACGCGTTCGGCGGTCTCGCGCAGCGGGGTCGGGGCGCCGGCGCCGTTGATGCCGTAGCGCAGGCGCACGACCTCCTGCTCGATGGCGGGCAGGCGGTCCAGGGCGCGGTGCAGGGCCTCCTCGGCGAGGGTCACCGTGACCTCCTCGTCGGGGAGCGGACCCTCGGACGGCAGGAGGTCGCCGAACGCGGTCTCGCCCTCCTCGCCCACCGGCCGGTCCAGCGACGTGATCGTCCGGGCGGCCTCGCGCGCGTCGCGCACGTGGTCCAGCGTCAGCTCGGCGTGCGCCGCGATCTCCTCGTCGGTCGGCGCGCGCCCCAGGCGCGTCGCCAGCTCCCGCTCGGCCTTGGCGATCTTGCGCTCGCGCTGGCCGACGTGGATCGGGATGCGGATCGTGCGCGCCTTCGTCTCGATCCCCCGCTGGATCGCCTGGCGGACCCAGAACGTCGCGTACGTGGAGAACTTGTAGCCCTTGCGCCAGTCGAACTTCTCGGCCGCGCGCACGAGGCCGAAGATGCCCTCCTGGATGAGGTCGAGCAGCGGCAGGTCGGCGCCCTGGTACTTCTTCGCGATCGACACCACGAGCCGCAGGTTGGAGAGGATCATCCGCTCCTTCGCGGCCAGGTCGCCGCGCTCGATCCGCTTGGCGAGGTCGATCTCCTCCGCCGCGGTCAGCAGCGGGTAGCGACCGAGCTCGTTGAGGAACAGCTGCAGCGCGTCGGTCGTCTGCCCGGCGACGGCGGTCGGCTGCACGCGGATCGTCCCAAGGGTCTCCCGCGCGCAGTCGTCGGTGACGTCGATGCCCGCGCTCTCGAGCCGCGCGTGCATCTCGCCGATCTCGTCGTCGTCGAGCTCCAGCTCGCGCGCGACGTCGTTCAGTTCGGACAGGTTCACGCACCCCTGCTCCTCGGCGCGTTCGATCAACGCGTCCAGGCGTGCCTGCATCTCGACGGCCATGTGACCTGTTGTCACCGGCATCGCTCCGATACATGCACTACCGTCCGAACCATGACTGGTACGGGTGAAGGCGTGCAGTCGACGGGTCCGGGGCGGAGGGACCAGCTGCTGGCTGCTGCACGCGAGGTCCTCGCGGCGCGGGGCTACGAGCGCACGACGGTGTCCAGCATCGCCGGCCGCGCCCAGGTCGCCCAGGGCACGTTCTACCTGTACTTCCCCTCCAAGGAGGCGCTGCCGGGCGCCCTGGCCGAGCAGCTCGCGGTCGCGCTGGGCGAGGCCGCCAACCGCGCGTCGCTCCGCAGCGCCACGCTGGAGGAGGCGGTCGAGGCGCTCGTCGAGGAGACGTGGAAGGCCGCGGCCGAGTTCCACGACGTCCTCCTCATCGCCAACCGCGGCTTCGAGCTGGCCGGCAGCTGGGACGAGTTCCGCCAGCTGACCGTTGCGTGGCGCGAGCCGCTCGAGGCGCTGCTCCTGCGCTTCCAGGCCACCGGGGAGGTCGCCGCGTCGCTCGACCCCGAGATGACCGCGTTCGTGCTGCGCGACGTGCTCGACCGCTCCATGAAGGCCAAGGTCCTCTTCGGCCAGGACGAGTACGCGAGCGCGACCTCCACGCTCGTCCTCCGCGCCCTGGCCGCGTAAGCGCCGGCCCGCTACGCCGGCGTCGTCGCGAGGGTCGCGTACGGCGGCCGCTCGATGAACGGCACCTCGCGGTGCTCGAACCCGCCGCCGGGCAGCGGCGCCCAGAAGCCGCCCGAGCCCTCGTCCGCCGCGAGCCGCCCGTCCTCCTCCAGCTTCCGCAGCACCCCGCCCATCACGGACGCGGCCATCACGCCGAGCTCCATCAGCGGTTGGTGCTGGTTCTGCCGCACGTCGAGGTCGACCTGCGCGAGCCCATCGCGCCCGACCCGCCGCCACACGTCGATCAGCATCGCGATCTCGACCGCGTAGCCGCACGCGAAGGGCACCTGCTCCAGCAGGTCGCGCCGCGCCGCGATCTCCCCCGCCAGCGGCTGGAGGAACCCGGCCAGCTCGGGGAAGAACCGGTTCAGCAGCGGCCGCGCCGTCAGCTCGGTCACGCGCCCGCCGCCCTCGGGCAGGCGCATGCCCTCGAGCCGCAGCGGCCGGCGGTAGAACGCCTTGACGAACTGGATGTCGTCGCGCATCAGCACCGGCCCGAGGAGGCCGAGCGCGAAGTGCGCGCCGAACTGCTCGGAGTCCGCGTCGAGGTAGCAGACGACGTCGCCGCGGGCGATCTGCAGCCCGCGCCACATCGCGTCGCCCTTGCCGCGCACCGGCCCGAACTCGGGCCGCAGCGACGACTGGTCGTACACCTCGGCGCCCAGGCGCGCGGCGATGTCGCCGGTGCCGTCGGTCGAGTCGTCCAGCACCGCGACCTGGTCGATGACGCCCGCCTCCCGCAGCGGGAGCAGCGCCTCGATGATGGGGCCGATGGTCGGCGCCTCGTTGCGGGCGGGAAGGAGGACCGACGCCGTGCGGCGCCGCGAGCGCGCCAGCTCCTCCAGCGGGAACGCGCTGTGGTGGAACGTTCGGCGGTCGTACCAGGACACCGTGCTCACCGGGGCCGAGCGTACCGGACTCACGACGCGGTTCGTGTTGCCTGGATGATGTCGAGGGCTTCCAGCAGCCCGAAGAAGCCCTGGGCGTACGGCGAGTGGCACGTCTTCTCGCGCAGCAGCGCCCAGTCGATCTGCTCCCGCAGCGCCCGGGAGACCCGCAGCGCGCCCGTGTAGTCGAGGTAGTGCTCGTCGAACGCGAGCAGCTTGGGCGTCAGCACGTCCTCCATCTGGGCGACCGGGACGTCGAGCGACGCGACCCGCATGACCTCGGCGCGTTCGAGGATCTCGCGGACGCTCTCGTAGCCGGTGACGGTGTGGATCACGTCGATGAGCACGTCGCCGTCCCACAGCTTCACGAGCCAGCCCTCGGGCGGCGTCTCGGAGCGCATGCCGCACCCCTCCAGCGCCTTGACGGCCTCAGGCACGTCCTCGGGGTCGACGATCAGGTCGACGTCGTTGACCGTCTCGGGCCCACCGCGGGCCCACGAGGCGACGCTCCCGCTCAGGCAGTAGCGGACGTCGGTGTCGCGCAGCGCCGCGACGGCGGTGCGCAGGCTCTCCACGATCTGCTTGAACTCGGCGGCGTTGAGGTCCACACCGGCGCCTCTACCCGGATTCGCGGCGCGGTCAAGCTCGGGGCGCTTGTGCCGATCGACGCGGGTATGTGGACGGGCATCCGCCAGCTCGCGCGTGCCGCGGTCACCGACGACCGCCGGCTCGCCGGTGCCCTCCAGAGCCTGCTCCTCGTCGCCAGCGCCATCGCCGTCGCACTCATGGTCGCGGTCCCCGGCACCTTCCCGGGCGACGCGATCCACGAGGGCCGCGCGCTCGCCGTCGCCGCGCTCGTGTTCGTCTACGCGCTCGTCTCGCTCCGCATCCCGTGGGAGCGCCTGCCCGCGGCCGCGCCGCACCTGCCCGCGCTCGTCGCGCTGCCGACGGTCATGCTCGTCGCGGCGTGGACCGGCGGCCAGGCGTCGCCGATGCGGCTGCTCGTGGCGTTCGTCGTCGTCTGGGCCGCGTGCTTCTGCCGCCCGCCGGCGATCGTCGGCTACACGGCGCTCTCCTCGCTCACCTTCACCGCGCCGTACTTCTACGGCGAGGCCGTCCCGCTCGCGCCGTTCGTGCGCGAGCAGGTCGTCGTCGTCTTCGGGCTCGGCGCGATCGCGCTCACCATCCACCTGCTGCGCCGCGCGCTCGACCGGGCCCGCCAGCGCCACTCGGAGGCCGCCGACGAGCAGCGGGCGCTGCTGCGCGTGGCCACCGCGGTCGCGGACGGCGTCCCCGCCGACGAGCTGCACCGGCTCGTGGCAACCGAGATCGGGCTGCTGTTCGGCGCCGACGCGAGCGCGACGCTGCGGGTCGCGGACGGCCGCGGGCTCGTCGTGGGCTCGTGGAGCGCCAGCGCCCCGAACCATGCGCCGGGCACCCGGCTCCCGCTCACCCCGGGGAGCGCGCTGGCCCGCGCGATCACGGAGGAGCAGCCGGTGCGCGTGCGCTGGTCGACCGGCGAGCTGACGTCCGTCATCAGCACGCTCGGCTACCGCGAGACGATCGTCGCGCCGATCGTGATCGGGCACGAGGTCTGGGGCGGCATCTCCGTCGCGATGCTCGAGGAGGGCGCGCTCGGCGACGACGTCGGTGCGCGGCTCGTCGACTTCGGCGCGCTGATCGCGACCGCGGTGGAGAACGCCGACGCCCGCGAGCAGCTGGCCGACCAGGCGTTCTCCGACCCGCTCACCGGCCTGGCCAACCACCGCGCGTTCCACGAGCGCCTGCGGTTCGAGCTGGAGCGCGCGCAGCGCACCGGTCGCGCGCTGAGCCTCGTGCTGCTCGACGTGGACGCGTTCAAGGCGGTCAACGACGGCGCCGGCCACGAGGCGGGCGACCAGGTGCTGGCCGACCTCGCCGAGCGGCTGCGCGGCGTGGCCCGCGGCGGCGACCTGCTCGCCCGCATCGGCGGCGACGAGTTCGGCTGGCTGCTCCCCGACACCACCGCCGCCGAGGCGCTGCAGGCGGTCGAGCGGGCGCGGGCGGCGGTCGCGTCGGTCCCGATCGGCGGGAGCGCGGCGGTCACGATCTCCGCCGGCATCTGCGACCTGGCCGAGGCCGGCGACGCGGACGCGCTGTTCCGCCTGGCCGACGGCGCGCTGTACTGGTCCAAGGCGCACGGCCGCGACCGCGCGAGCGTCTACGACCCCGACACCGTCCGCGAGCTGTCCGCGCAGGAGCGCGCCGACCAGCTCGCCCACCACCAAGCGCTGCTCGGCATCCGCGCGCTGGCGCGCGCGATCGACGCGAAGGACACCACGACGCTGGAGCACTCGACGCGTGTGGCCGAGCTGGCGACCGCCCTGGCTCGCGAGCGCGGATGGCCGGCCGACCGCGTCGCCTCGCTGGAGGAGGCCGCGCTGGTGCACGACGTCGGCAAGATCGGCATCCCGGACGCCGTGCTGCTCAAGCCGTCGCGCCTGACGCGCGAGGAGTACGAGGTCGTCAAGCGCCACGCCGCGCTCGGCGCGCAGATCGTCGAGGACGTGCTGACCGCCGAGCAGGTCGCGTGGATCCGCGGGCACCACGAGCGGCCCGACGGCCGCGGCTACCCCGACGGGCTCGTCGCGGAGGAGCTGAGCGAGGGCGCCGCGCTGCTCGCGCTCGCCGACGCGTACGACGTCATGACCGCCGAGCGGCCGTACTCGACCCCGAAGGACCCCGCCGACGCGCTGACCGAGTGCCAGGCGCTGGTCGGGCAGCAGTTCACCGCCGAGGCGGTCGCGGCGCTCGAGGGCGCGCTGGCCGATCGGGCGCGGGCATCCGCCGCTACGCTCGCGGCGTGACCGAAGTCGAGTACGACGTCCTCACGCACCTGCACGCCAACCCGGCGACGCGGACGGACGACATCGCCGCCGCGCTGGGCCTGCCCGTGCGCACGATCGACGCCGCGGTCGCGTCGCTGATCGCCGCCGGCCACGTCGAACGCGACGGCGACCGGCTCCTCCCGGACGCGAGCTCGCACGCCACGCCCGGCCTGTTCATCGCGTCCGAACGGCGCGACGCGGAGTCCGTCGAGGTCGACTAGGGCTGACGCCGCCGGCCGGGTCCGCGGGCGAGGGCACCGGCCCCCGCCCGCTCCGACGTCGCCCGGCCTACCCGACCCGGACCGTGCGGCGCGCCGGCGCGCCGGCCGCGACGTGCGCGGTCGCACCGAACGACGCCGTCACCGTGTGACGCCCGCCCGCCAGGCGGACGCGCACGCGCGCCACGCCGGCGCGCACCGGCGCCGTCACCGTGCGGCCACCGATGCGGAACCGCGCGCGCCCGCTCACGCGCCGGAGCCCTTCGGCGCGCACCGTCAGCGTCAGCGTCGTGCGCCCCCGCGCTCCGGCGTCCGCCCGCAGCCGCAGCACCGGCCGCAGCTTCGGGATGCGCACGGCGGGCGTCACGGTCACCTGGTGCTGGTCACCGGACCGGCCGGTGACGCGGACCGACAGGCGGTGGCCGATGTCGGCCAGCCGCACGCGGTAGGTCGCGCCGGTGGCGCCCGTGATCGGCTGTCCGTCGCGGATCCACTGGTACCCGACGCCGACGCCGGGCAGCGAGAACCGGCCGGCGACCGCACGCAGCACGCGCCCCACGCGGACGGTGCCGGTCAGACGCGGGTGTGTGACGGCCGCCAGGGGCGTCGCCGCCGCGAGCGACCCGATGGCCGGCGGCTGCGGGCTCGGCCCCGCGTCCGCCTTGGGCGTCTCGGGCTCGGGCTCCTCCGGCTTCGGGGTCTGCGGCCCGGGCTGCTCGGGACCCGGCTGGTCGGGCGTCGCCACGCGCGCCGTCAGCCACTGCGAGGCGGGCAGCGGGCGGTCGACCATCCGGATCTCGCCCAGGCAGCCGTTGAAGCCGCCGTTGGGCGCCCGGTCGTACTGCCCGGCGCCGACGATCCACGGCGCGTCGGCCAGCGTCGCGATGCCCGCGTCGCCGTTGGCGACGTTGCGCAGCACCGGTGCCCCGTCGACGTACAGCGTCGTCGTCCGCGCCCCAGGGTCGTGCACGGCCGCGACGTGCAGCCACTTGTCGAGCGGGATCTCACCGGACCAGTTCGTCGTCTCGGCCGCGCCGGTCGTCGCGGGCAGGACGCTCCACTGGATCTCCTTGAGGTTGGAGAACGTCATGTTGAACGGCGTCGCGCCCATCTCGACGCCGGTCTGCCGCACGCCCGGGATGTCGCGGCGCTGCCCGCCGTGGGCGATGCCGGTCATCCACATGTTCTTCGCCGCGGTCCATCCGGCGTCGATCTTCATGAACGTCTCGATCGTGTAGCCGTTGGGGAACGTCTCGTCGTTGAGCGGCGCGTCCGGTGCCGTCCGCAGGTAGCTGAGCCGCCGCGGGGCGTTGCGGTCGGCGTTGCGGAAGCAGATCGCGCTGCCGTCCGCCGAGTAGGGCGGCTTGCTCGTCGTCAGCACGACGTCGCTCTCCTGCGCGTTCTCGACCGGCGCCTCGTTCAGCGGCGCGCGCGTGAGCGTGTTCCCGTTGCCGGTGATGTCGCGCACCGCGTCGCCGACCTTCACGACCGTGCCGTCCGCCGCATCGCCGTAGCGCCAGTGGACGAGCGTCCCGTCGACCTTCGGGTAGTCGTCAGGGCCGGTGGGCAGACGCGACTCGAGCTCCTCCGGCTCGGTGTAGTCACGCAGGATCAGCTCACGTGCGGCGTCGGCCCGCGACGTGTGGCTGGGCCCCGGCGCGCCCGCGCCGAACGCCGGAGCGAAGCCCGCGAAGCGCTCCTCGAAGTCGATCGGCAGCTCGTACTCCTGGTGCTTGCCGGTGAGCACCGCGCGGTCGAACTGGGTGAGCGTGTCCTTGGGCTTGGACACGACCCACGGCGACACCGTCCGGGCGCGGATGCGGTCGTTGGTGAAGTCGAACTCGTAGAGGCCCAGGTAGCCGTTGCCGCCCAGGTAGGCCATCTGGTAGTCGATGACGACCTGGTCGACCGAGTGGCCGAAGCTGTTCGTCTTGCGGATCCGCGACGCGCCGTGGTAGTGCCCGTTGAACGTGAGGAAGATCTGATCGGTGTCCTGGATCAGGTTGTCCCACAGGTACTGGCCGTAGTCGGTCTCGCGCGGCGACTCGCCGTCGTCGGCGATGTTGAGCAGCTGGTGGGTCGTGAGGATGACCGGCAGCGTCGGGTGGTCCGCGATGACCTGCTTGGCCCACGTCAGCGTCTGCTGCGACGCCTTCCAGTGCAGCGCGAGCACGAGGAACGTGCGGCCCTGGGCGGTGAACGTGTGCCACTCGTTGAAGCCGGTGCTGTCGCGGCCGCCGAACGTCGCGCCCTGCGCCGCCGCGCGGGCCGGCGTGAACGTCTGCAGGTACGGCTCGCTGGCGAGGTCGGCCTGGTCGTCGAACTGGCTCTCGTCGCGGACGTCGTGGTTGCCGGCGAGGATCGAGTACGGGACGTCGGCGTCCTCGAGCTTCTTCATCGCCGCGTCGGCGACGGTCCACTCGTCGGGCCGGCCCACCCGGTCGACCACGTCGCCGACGTGCGAGACGAACGGGATCTCGAGCTCGTCGGCGTTGGCGGCGAGCCACGCGGTCTGGGTCGAGAACGGCTCGCTGCCGTAGCGGCTGAACATCGCCCCCGCGCTCGCCGGGGCGTAGCGCGAGTAGAACTGCGTGTCCGGCAGGACGGCGAACGTGAAGCTCGACACCTGCTGGTCGGCGGCCACGGCGCGCTCCGGGCCGGCGGGCGCCCCGCTCGTCGTCAACGACAGCGCGGCCGCGGCGACGGACGCAAGCAGGGCGAGACGGGCACCTCGGCGCGTGAGCACCGGGCGCGGACGATCGGTGATGGGAACCGCTCCTTCGGTCGTTGGGATCGCGCTTCGCGCCGCGGTGGCCCCTACCGGCCGCGAAGCGCGGGCAACGTACGCCCGGACATCGGGGACGCGTGTGACCCGGTTGTGACCGGGCGTTGCGCTGGCGCGTCCGCGCTAGGAGCCGTTGGCCGGCAGGCGCTCGCGCACGAACGTGCGCAGCGCCTCCACGATCTCCGCGGGCGGCTGCCGCTTGGAGAGGAAGAGGTCGATCACGCCGGCGCCACCGACGAGGTTCTCCGCATCGGCGGCGCTGAGGCCGCTGAGCGAGACGATCGCCGCCTCGGGAGCGGCGGTGCGGAGCGCCTGCAGGGCGTCCATGTCCAACGTGGGCATCCAGAGGTCGGCGACCACGGCGTCGGGCAGGAGCTCAGCCGCGAGCTCCACCGCCTCGGTCCACGACGAGGCCTCCCCCACGACGTCCACGTCGGCGTCCTCGAGCCACCGCCGGATGAGCATGCGGTAGCCGATCGCGTCCTCGCAGACGAGCATCCTCGGGCGGGCCATTGACGGAAGGTCTACCGCACTGAGCGGTCGTCACGCATCTTCGGCGGACAGATGTGGCGCGTCACGGACCCAGCAGCCGGCCAGATGGTCGTTCACCACGCCGCACGCCTGCATCGCCGCGTAGAGCGTCGTCGGGCCCACGAAGCGGAAGCCGCGGGCCTTCAAGGCCTTGGAGAGCGCGGTGCTCTCCGGGGTCGTGGCGGGCACCTCGGCCATCGTCCGCGGAGCCGGTCGGTCCCCCTCCGTCCGCGCGCCCCAGACGAGGTCCACGAGGCTCTCGCCCTGCTCGTGCAGCGCCCGCGCGGCCTTGGCGTTGCTGATCGCGGCCTCGATCTTGCCCCGGTGGCGGACGATGCCGGCGTCCTGCAGGAGCCGCTCCACGTCCCGCTCGCCGAACTCCGCCACCCGCTCGATCTCGAACCCCGCGAACGCGGCGCGGAAGTTCTCGCGCTTGCGGAGGATCGTGATCCAGCTCAGGCCCGACTGGAAGCCCTCCAGCACGAGCCGCTCGTACAGCGCGTTCTCCTCGCGCACCGGGCGGCCCCACTCGGTGTCGTGGTAGGCGACGTACTCGGGGCTCGACGCGCCCCAGCGGCAGCGCGGACGCCCGTCGGGGCCCTCGGCGAGATCGGCGTCGGTCACCGGTTGCGCTTGCGGGCCTGCCGGGCGGCCTTGGCCTTGGAGCGGTTGCTCTTGACGCGCTGCTGCTTCGGGGCGCGCGTGCCGCGGTGGTGGCCCTCCTCGCCCGCGACGGCGAGCGGGTCGACGCGGCCGCCGTCGGTGGGCGCGGCCGAGCGCGCGTCGCGCAGGATCGCCCACGCGATGCCGCCGAGCAGGACGAAGCCGGCGAGCCCGATGAGGAGCTGCTGGGTGTCCGTGAGGCCGTCGCCGTCGTCCTCCGGCTGGGGGACGACGACCGTCTCCTGCTGCGGCGCGGGCTGCGGAAGCGGCGTGAACGGGCTGCTCTGGGCGGACGCGGCGGCCGGGAGGAGCAGGGCGCAGGCCAGGAGGGTCAGCGCGGTGAGGGAGGTCAGGCGGGCAGGCATGTCGGCGCGCGTGAGCGTACCGGCAAGGGAGGTTGGAGGGCCGTCAGGAGGGATACACTCGCGCGGTGCCCCCGAAGCAGCGTCAGATCCGCATGGAGCAGCGCGGCGCCCTCGCCGCGATGCAGTCGCTCGAGAGCCGCTCCGACGAGGAGCTCGAGCGCGAGACCAAGCACAAGGCCGCCGCGCAGGCGATCCTCGGTGCTCGGGCGGCGGAGCGCTACGACGCGGTGGCCGCCCGCAAGCACTTCCAGCGCGCGATCGCGCAGTCCCGCCCGCAGGAGCGCATGGCGCTGCGGCGGATGGCGGACGCGTCGCTCGCGCTCGCCGAGCGCCGCCCTGACGACCTGAAGGCCGCCGTCGAGCGCCTCGGTCAGGCGCCGCCGTCCGGCCGCCAGCTCTTCCTCCTGCGCCTGATGGGCCTGCTCGCCCCGCCGCCCGGCTCGCCGCTGACGACCCGCCTGCGCGGCATCGGCCTCATCGTCCTCTTCGTCGTCGTGGTCCTCGCGGTCGGCTTCGGCCTCGCGAAGCTCGTGACGCTCCCGTTCGGCGGCATCTCGACCTTCGGCGCGATCTTCCTCGGCCTCCTGATCGTCGCCCTCATCCTCGGCGGCCTGGCCCTCTTCGGCCGCCGCAGGCAGGCCAAGGCCCGCGCGGCCCGCGCGGCCGCGGGCCCGCCCGGCCGGTAGGCCGCGAGGCGCGCAGGCGCGGAGCGTCCCGTTGCGCGCCTCCGTCACGGGTTCGTGATGACCGGCGCCGGACCGGCCGACACCGTGTGCACGAGGGCGGAGCTGAACGCGCCGGTGATCGTCGCGGGCGCGCTCCCCGGCGCGGTCGCGAAGAACGTGCAGGCCGCGTTCCAGGTCGCCGTGAGCGTCTGGCCCGCGACCTGGCGGGTGAACTTCGAGGTCGCGTTCTGGTAGGTCTCGATCCACGCGCGTCCGCTCGGGCCCGTGCTCGCCAGGGTCACGACGCAGGCCGGGAAGGGCGGGAACGTCAGCGTGCAGGTGATGTTCCGCCGCTCGGCGGTCGTGGTGCCGGCCGCGTAAGCGGTCGCCCACATCTGCGACGTCGTGCAGCTCACGAAGAACGCCGTTCCGATCAACGGGCAGTTGTCGATCGTCTCCGTCACGGTCGTGACGAGGAACGGGCTCGTCGGCGACGACGCGTTGAGCACGCCCGCGATCTTGTTCGGAGAGCCGTTGCACTGGAGCGTCACCGGCGGCACCGAGCTGATCGCGATGGTCAACGCCGGCGCGGTCGCGGTGAACGGAACGGGGCCGTTGGTGGTCCACGCCGGCGCGGACTGCGCGGCGACGCATGGCGACAACAGCGCGATCACGAGCACGATCGCGCGACACAGCTTGCGCATGTTCCCCTCCTGAGGGCCGGGCTGCGCGCGACCCTAGAGCCGCGCGTGTGCACGGGTCAACCGCTGGTGACCGTGTGGGAGAGTCTGCTTTTCAGAGCAGGAGCGGGAGCAGGTCCGCGGGCTGCGCCACCAGCGCGTCCGCGCCCGCGTCGCGCAGCTCCTGCTCGCTGCCGATGCCCCAGAGGACGCCGATGGAGTGGACGCCGTGGGCCCTGGCCGCGTCGACGTCGTGGCGGCGGTCGCCGATCAGGACGCGCGGGCCGGTCGCGTCCGGGGCGAGGAGCTCGAGGGCGGTGCCGAGCGTGATGCGCTTGGGTTCGTTGCGGGCCTCGAGCGCGGGGCCGGTGATCGCGTCGAAGCGGTCGGCGAGGCCGAGCTCCTCCAGCAGCGGCTCCGCGAGCGGCTGCGGCTTGGACGTCGCGACCGACAGCGGGATGCCCGCGTCGCGAAGCGTGTCGAGGACCTCGGGGATGCCCGGGAAGACGTCGCTCTCCCCCGCCGCGTGGACGCGCGCCCGCGCCCGGTACATCTCCACCGCGCGGTCGACGAGCTCGGGCCCGACCATGTCCTCGAACGCCTCGTGCGTCGGCGGGCCGATGTACCGGTACAGGTCCTCCGGCGCGCGCTCGGGCAGGCCGAGCGCCGCGAGCGTCGCGTTCGTCGAGGTCGTGATCGCGCGCCGCGAGTCGACCAGGCAGCCGTCGAGGTCGAAGAGGACCGCGCCCGCACGGACGCCGCCGAGGAAGTCGCTCACTTCTCGCTGAGCGTGACCTTCGACATCACGACCGGCGCGACCGGCTGGTCGGTCGACGGGTCCGTCTGGACGCCGGCGATCGTGTCGAGCACGTCGTCGCCCTTCGTCAGCTTCCCGACGAGCGCGTAGTCCGGCGGCAGCTGCGCGTCGTCGCCGGTGACGATGAAGAACTGCGAGCCGGACGTGCCGGCCTGCTCGTTGCCGCCCTTGGCCATCGCCACCACGCCGCGCTCGTAGCGCAGGTCCTCCGGCGGCGCCTCGACGACCTTGTAGCCCGGGCCGCCGATGCCGCTGCCGAGCGGGTCGCCGCCCTGGACGACGAACGCCGCGATGATGCGGTGGAAGGTCAGGCCGTCGAAGAACTTCTCCTGGACCAGGTGCGCGAACGACGCGGCGGTCTTGGGCGCGCGCTTGACGTCGAGCTCGATCTCCATCGTGCCGCAGTTCGTCTCGATCGTGACCGTGTAGGTCTTCGACGCGTCGAGCTTGTCGGTCGGCTTCTTCAGGTCGCCTTCCTCGCGCGGCTCGGGCGCCTCGACCTCCTTGCAGCCGCTCGCGGCCTCCTCGGTCGCGGTCGTGTCCGCGGCCTCCGTCTCGGCGGCGGTGGCCGTGCCGGTCGACGCGGAGTCGTCGCCGGAGTCGTCGTCGCCGCACGCGGCGAAGACGAGGGCGAGGACGAGGATCAGGGCGGGCAGCAGGCGGCGCATGGTGGCGGCAGGATATTCATCTGGGCGTGCCGATCACCCCGCTCGTCGCCTCCTACGACCACGTCCTCCTCGACCTCGACGGCTGCGTCTGGGTCGGCGATCAGCCCACGCCGCGCGCCGCCGAGGCGCTCGACGCCCTCCGCGCCGCGAGCAAGGGCGTCGCGTTCGTGACGAACGACGGGCGCTCGGCGGCCGAGGACTTCGTGCGGAAGCTGTGGCGGCTGGGCATCCGCGCGTCCGCCAGCGAGATCGTCACCGTCGGCGGGGCGCTCCAGCACGTCCTCAACACCGACCACCACGGCGCGAGCGCGTTCGTGATCGGCTCCCCCGCGATCCACCGCCACGTCACCGACGCGGGGCTGCGGATCGTCAACGGCAGCGACTTCGCCTCCCGCGCGGAGGTCGTCGTCGCGGCCGGGACGGAGGACCTGCGCTTCGACGAGCTGAAGATCGCCACCCAGGCGCTGCTGCGCGGCGCGCACTTCCTCGGCGCGGGCCGCGACGCGACGTATCCGATGCCCGACGGGCTCTACCCCGGCACCGGCGCGCTGCTCGGGTTCCTGGAGGCCGCGAGCGGCCGGACGGCGCGCAGCGTCGGCAAGCCCGAGGCGCAGATCTTCGAGACCGCGCTCGACCGGCTGGGGAGCGCGAACGGCGCCCGCGCGCTCGTCGTCGGCGACCGGCTCGACGCCGACCTGGGCGGCGCCGCGGCGGCCGGGCTGGACGGCGCGATCGTGCTCACCGGCGCGACGACGGCCCGCGACGCGGAGGCGGCCTCCGAGCCCGCCCCCGTGGCGGTCGCGCCGTCGCTGGGCGAGCTCGTGCTCGGCCCCTCATAGGCTGTCCGCCGGTGCGCAGCCTCTGCCTCATCGTCAACCCGCACGCGGGCGGTGGCCGGACCGCGAAGGCCCTGCCCGAGGTGGAGGACGCGCTGCGCGGGCTCGGCCTGCCCTTCCACGTCGAGCACACGCTCTCCATCGCCCACGCCGTCGAGC
Organism: Parviterribacter multiflagellatus; assembly: GCF_056863265.1. Classification (NCBI taxonomy): domain Bacteria; kingdom Bacillati; phylum Actinomycetota; class Thermoleophilia; order Solirubrobacterales; family Parviterribacteraceae; genus Parviterribacter; species Parviterribacter multiflagellatus. The sequence continues at coordinate 276,009 of NZ_JBXPIZ010000007.1, read as the reverse complement.
TGGGCCGCGAGGCGGTCGCGCGCGACGAGGTGGCGGTGAGCTTCGGCGGCGACGGCCTGGCGGGAGCGGTCGCCCACGCGGTCCGCGGCACGGACGGCGTGCTCGGCGTGCTCCCCGGCGGCCGCGGCAACGACTTCGCGCGCAAGCTCGGCATCCCCCGCGACCCCGCCAAGGCCGCGCACGTGCTGGCCACCGGCGCGGAGCGGACGGTCGACGTCGCCGAGGTGGAGGACCGCACGTTCCTCGGCATCGCGAGCTACGGCTTCGACTCCGAGGTGCAGGACCTCGCCAACGCGACGACCCGTGTGCGCGGCCAGGCGGTCTACCTCTACGCGGCGCTGCGGACGCTCGCGGGCTGGCGGGCGACCGGGCTGACGTACACGCTCGACGGCGCGGCGAACGCGCAGCGGTTCGCGGGCTACGCCATCGCCGCGTGCAACTCCGGCGTGTTCGGCGGCGGGATGCAGCTCGCGCCCGACGCCTCGCTGGAGGACGGCCTGCTCGACGTCGTGCTGATGGCGGACACGCCCAAGCGCGCGTACCTGCGCGGCCTGACGCGCGTCTTCAGCGGCAAGCACCTGCAGGACGCGCACGTGACGCTCGTGCGGACCCCCGAGGTGCGCGTCGACGCCGACCGCCCGTTCCGCATCTACGCCGACGGCGACCCGATCGGCACGACGCCCGCGACGATCCGCGCGGTGCCGGCGGCGCTGAAGGTCCTGGTGCCCGCGTGAGCGCGAGCCCCGGCCTCCGCGCCTCCGCCGCCCTCGCCCGGGCCGCCGGCACGCTCTCGCGCCGCACCGGCCGCGGCGGCACGTCGCTGCCCGGCAAAGTGCTGCTCAAGCTCCAGCCGCACGCGATCGGGAAGCTGTCGCGGCAGCTGCCGCGCGGCAACGCGGTCATCAGCGCGACGAACGGCAAGACGACGACCGCGGCGATGGTCGCCGCGATCCTCGAGCGCGGCGGCGCGCAGCTCGTCTCGAACCGCACCGGCGCGAACATGGCCGGCGGCGTCGCGAGCGCGCTGCTCCACGGACGCGGCGACACGGGCCTGTTCGAGGTCGACGAGTTCTGGCTCCCGCAGGTCGTCCCCGAGCTGCGGCCGCGCGCGATCCTGCTGGCGAACCTCTTCCGCGACCAGCTCGACCGCTACGGGGAGCTGGAGACGATCGCCGACCGCTGGGTCGAGGTCGTCGAGCGCGCCCGCGACTCCGCCCTGGTGCTCAACGCCGACGACCCGACCGTGGCGGACCTGGGCGTCCCGCGGGGCGGCGACGGCGTGACGTACTTCGGGGTCGAGGACGACCGGGTCGCGCTGCCGGGGCTCCCCCACGCGTCGGACGCCAAGCACTGCCGCCGCTGCGGGCAGCCGTACGTCTACGACGCGGTCTTCCTCGGGCACCTCGGCCGCTACCACTGCCCGACCGGCGACGCACGGCGGCCCGAGCCGCAGATCGCCGCCGAGGACGTCGTGCTGGAGGGCGTCCGCGCCGCGCGGTTCACGCTCCGCACGCCGCAGGGCCGCCGCACGGTGCACCTGCCGCTGCCCGGGCTCTACAACGTCTACAACGCGCTGGCCGCCGCCGCGCTCGCGCTGGAGCTGGGCGCGCCGCTCGACGACGTCGTCGCGGGCCTGGAGGCGGTCGCCCCCGCGTTCGGCCGCGCCGAGACCGTGCACGTCGGCGGCCGCGACCTCGCGATCCTGCTCGTCAAGAACCCGGCGGGCGCCAACGAGGTCGTGCGGACGCTGGCGCTGGAGGGCGGCGAGCTGGACCTGCTCGGCGTGCTGAACGACCGCACCGCCGACGGCCGCGACGTCTCGTGGGTGTGGGACGCCGACTTCGAGGTGCTCGCGCCGCGCGTGCGCCGGATGGTCTGCGCCGGCACCCGCGCCGCCGAGCTGGCCGTGCGGATGAAGTACGCCGGCGTCGACCCGGCCCGCCTCCACGTCGAGCCGTCGCTGCCCGCGGCGATCGACGACACGATCGCGCAGGCCGCGTCGAGCGACGTCTACGCGATCCCGACCTACACCGCCATGCTCGAGCTGCGCGCCGAGCTCGTCCGCCGGGGAGCGGCGTCGTCGCAGTGGACGAGGTGATCTGGCACGACGTCGAGTGCGGCTCGTACGCCGCCGACCTGCCGCTGTGGCGGGAGCTGTGCGCCGTGCGCCCCGACCCTGCCGCACCCGTGCTCGACCTCGGCGCGGGCACGGGCCGCGTGGCGCTCGACCTGGCGGCGGCGGGCGTGACCGTCCACGCGCTCGACTACGAGCCGGTGCTCCTCGCGGCGCTGCGCGAGCGGGCGGAGGCGCGCGGGCTGGGCGCGCGCGTGGTGACGCACGAGGCCGACGCGCGCGCCTTCACGCTCGACGCCGCGCCGTTCGACCTCATCCTCGCCCCGATGCAGACCGTCCAGCTGCTCGGCGGGCCCGAGGGCCGCGCGGGCCTGCTGCGCAGCGCGAAAGCCCACCTCGCGCCCGGCGGCCTGGTCGCCGCGGCGATCGCGCACGAGATCGACGCGTTCGACGAGCAGACGCTCGTCCCGATGCCCGACGTGCGCGAGATCGCCGGCGTCGTGTACTCGTCGCGCCCGGTCGCGATCCGCGAGGACCCGGGCGGGTTCGTGCTGGAGCGGCTGCGCGAGCGGGTCGGCACCGACGGCACGCACGTGGCGAGCGAGGACCGCATCCGGCTCGACCGGCTGGACGCGCGCGCGTTCGAGCAGGAGGCGCGCGAGCTGGGCTTCACGATCGACCGGCGGCGGAGCGTCGCCGAGACCGCCGACCACGTCGGCTCCGAGGTGGCGATGCTCCGTGGCTGACCCCGTGCTGCGCGTCTGCGCGCTCTATCCCGACCTGCTCAACATCTACGCCGACCGCGGCAACCTCCTGCTGCTCGAGCAGCGGTGCCGGTGGCGCGGGATCGGGTTCGAGCTCAGCGCGGCCGGCCTGCGCGAGGGCGTCGACCCCGACGCGCACGACCTCTTCTACATCGGCGGCGGGCAGGACCGCGACCAGCTCCTGTGCGCGCAGGACATGGTCGACACCAAGCGCGCGGCGCTCCACGCCGCGGCGGACGCCGGGAAGGTGATCCTCGCGGTGTGCGGCGGCTACCAGCTGCTCGGCAGGGGCTACGGCGAGATGCCGGGCATCGATCTCGTCGACGTCGACACGCAGCCCGCGCCCAGCACGAGCGACCGCCTGATCGGCAACGTGGCGATCGAGGTCGACCTCGACGGCGACGGCCGCACGCAGGTGCTCGCCGGCTTCGAGAACCACCTCGGCCGCACGACGGTCGGCCCGGGCGACGCGCCGCTCGGCCGCGTGCTGAAGGGCCACGGCAACGACGGCGCGTCGGGCTTCGAGGGCGTCCGCCGCGACGGCGTGATCGGCACCTACCTGCACGGCCCGCTCCTGCCCAAGAACGCCTGGTTCGCCGACTGGCTCATCCGCCGCGCGACGGGCCTCGAGGAGCTCGCGCCGCTCGACGACGCGCTCGAGGACGCCGCGCACCGCAGCGCCCGCCGCGCCGCCGGGCTGGACTAGCCGCAGGGCCGCGCGTTTCGCCGCGCCCGGAGGTGGAGAGGCCGCCGCCATGGCTGCGACCGCCGCTTCCACCGAGACCATCGAGGTGCTGGACCCCGCCACCGGCGAACCCGTCGGGACGATCCCCGCGAGCGGGCCGGAGGAGGCCGACGCCGCCGTCCGCGGCGCACGCCAGGCCGCGCACGCATGGGCGCGCACCGCGCCCGGCGACCGCGCCGCGTGCCTCAAGGCGGGCGCGCGGGCGCTGCGGGAGCGGCTCGACGAGGTGGCCGAGCTGCAGACGCGCGAGGGCGGCAAGCCGATCGGCGACTCGCGCGGCGGCGTCGAGGCGGGCATCGGGGCGATCGAGCAGTACGCCGAGCTGGGGCCACTCCACCGCGGCCAGCGGCTCCAGGGCGGCTGGGAGGCGGTCGACGAGATGGTCCGCGAGCCGCGCGGCGTCGTCGCGCTCCTCACGCCGTGGAACGACCCGGTGGCGATCGCGTGCCAGGGCATCGCCGCGGCGCTCGCGGCCGGCAACGCCGTCGTCTTCAAGCCGTCCGAGAAGACGCCGCTCTCCGGCGAGCTGGTCGCCACCGTCCTCCAGGCCGAGCTGCCCGAGGACGTGCTCACGCTCCTGCACGGCGACGGCCGCGCGGGCGCCGCGCTGGTCGCGCACCCGCAGGTCGACGCGATCGTGCACACCGGCTCGGTCGCGACCGGCCGCACCATCGCGCAGGCCGCCGCGGGCACCCCCAAGCACCTCGTGCTGGAGCTGGGCGGCAAGGACCCGCTGATCGTCGACCGCGGCGTCGACCCGCGCTGGGCCGCGCAGCAGGCGGCCCTCGGAGCGTTCGCCAACGCCGGCCAGATCTGCACCGCGGTCGAGCGCATCTACGTCCACCGCGACGTCGCCGACGCGTTCACGACGGCGCTCGTCGAGGAGGCCGAGCGGTTCGAGATCGGCCCGCTGATCGACGCCGCCCAGCGCGACACGGTCGACCGGCACGTCTGCCAGGCCGTCGCCGCGGGCGCCCGCCTCGAGACCGGCGGCGCGATCCCCGACCGGCCCGGCTTCTTCTACCCGCCGACCGTCCTGACGCACGTCCCCGACGACACGCCGCTGATGCGCGAGGAGACGTTCGGCCCCGTCGCGCCCGTCCGCGTGGTCGACACGTTCGAGGAGGCGCTCGGCCTCGCCAACCGCACCGACTACGGCCTCGCCGCGACGGTCCTGACGGACGACGACGAGCACGCCAGGATCGCGGCGCGCGAGCTCGTCGCCGGCACGGTCAAGATCAACGCCGTCTTCGGCGGCGCGCCCGGCGGAGCGGCCCAGCCGCGCAAGGCGAGCGGCCACGGCTTCGGCTACGGCCCCGAGCTGCTCGACGAGCTCACCGTCACGAAGGTCGTGCACCGATCCCACGCGGTCCGCGCGCAGAGGTAATGTCGCGCGCATCACGCGTTTCCGTCCGTCCGCCGCCGCGGCCGTCGTCACGGTCTGCCTCCTGCTCGCCACCGCGCTCGCGGCGTGGTTCGGCGCGCGGCAGGTCGACCAGCGCGCCGACGACGCGCTGACCGAGCGGGCGGCCGCGATCGCGTCGACGATCGACCGCCGCGTCGGCACCTACCTGGAGAAGACGTACGGCATCCGCGGCCTGTTCCAGGTGCGCGATCCCAGCCGCGTGCAGTTCGAGACGTACATGGCGGGTCAGCGAATCCAGGAGCGCTTCCCCGGCGCGCTCTCGCTCGGCGTGGCGGAGGTCACGACGCTCCAGGACCGCGACGAGTTCATCGACCGCATCGACTACGACGCTGGCGTCAGCGGCCTGCCGTACCCGCGGTTCGCGATCCGCCCCAACGCCCAGCGCCCGCTCAGCGTCGTCGTCGACTTCACGCACCCGGTCGCGGGGCTGCAGCGCGCGTTCGGGTTCGACCTGCTGTCCGAGTTCAACCGCCGCAAGGCCGTCACGCGCGCCCGCGACCTCGCGCGCCCGGCGGCGACCGCGCCGCTCACGTTCGTCACCGAGTCCGGCGACGAGCAGGGCGTGCTCGTGCTGCTGCCGATGTACCGCGGCGAGGACCAGTCGCCGCCGGCGTCCGAGCGCCAGGAGCGCTTCCGCGGCGTCGCGTACGCCGCGCTGCGCCTGCCCGACCTGATGAGCGGCATCGCGACCCAGCGCGACGACCTGGAGATCTACGACGTCGGCTCGGTCGACGACCCGGTCCCGGCCCGCCTGCGCGCGGGCTCGCAGGCGTTCGACCTCCAGGGCGGCCCGAACGCGCCGTCGCGCGACGAGGAGGCCAGCCGCGTGCTGCCGCTCGCCGTCGCGGGCCGCCGCTGGCAGGTCTACTTCCGCCCCGGCGCGGAGCTGGTGAGCGGCTCGGAGGAGGCGATCCCGTGGCTGATCGCGGGCCTCGGCCTCGTCGTCTCGCTGCTCGCCGGCGCGACCGTGCAGGCGATGTCGTCGGCGACCCGGCGCGCGAAGGCGCTGGCGGACCAGATGACGGTCGAGCTGCAGCGCTCCAACGAGGAGCTCGAGCGGTTCGCGTTCCTCGCCTCGCACGACCTGCAGATGCCGCTGCGGACGGTGTCCGGGTTCCTCCAGCTGCTCGAGCACCAGGCCGGCGACCGGCTCACCGAGCGCGACCACGAGTACATCGACCAGGCCCAGAAGGGCACGAGGCACATGGCCGGGCTGATCGACGACCTGCTCGCCTACTCGCGCGTCGGGCGCGAGGACCGGCCGCTCAGGCCGGTGCCGCTCGACGACGCCTGGGACTCGGCCGTCGAGCAGCTCAAGACGACGATCGAATCCGCCGATGCTCGGGTGAGCCGCGGCGAGCTGCCGGTCGTGACCGGTGATCCCGGCCAGCTCGTTCAGGTTTTCACCAACCTCATTGGAAATGCGGTCAAATACCGAGGTGAGAATGCCCCCGAGGTCCATGCAGAGGCAGAGCGCGTGAACGGCGCGTGGGAGATCGCCGTCGCCGACAACGGCATCGGCATCCCGCCCGAGCACCACGCGCGCATCTTCGAGATGTTCCGCCGCCTGCACACCGAGGAGGAGGTCGAGGGCACCGGCGTCGGCCTCGCCCTCGTCAAGCGGATCGTCGAGCGCTCCGGCGGCACGGTCCGCGTCGAGTCCGAGCCCGGCCGCGGCTCGCGCTTCGTCGTCTCCCTCGAGCCCGCCGAACGGAAGCTGCGATGACCGCCGCCGGCGACGTCCTCCTCGTCGAGGACGCCGAGGTCCACGTCGCGTTCTGCGAGCTGGCCTTCGAGCGCGAGGGCCTGCCGGACGTGCTGCGCGTCGCGCGCGACGGCGAGTCGGCGCTGAAGGAGCTCGACGAGGACCCCGAGTCCCCGCCGCGGCTGATCCTGCTCGACCTCGGCCTGCCCAAGATGTCGGGCTTCGAGGTGCTCGAGCAGGTTCGCAACCACCCGAACCCGCGCGTGCGCCGCACGCCCGTCGTCGTGCTGACGACCTCGCGTGCGCCAGGTGACGTCAAGAAGGCCTACGAGCTGCACGCGTCGTCGTTCGTGAGCAAGCCCGTGGAGCTCGACGAGTTCGTGCAGCTCATCGGCGAGCTGCGCCAGTGGTGGCTCAAGCGGGTCGAGCTGCCGTAACCGGCTAACGACGGTCGGTCCGCCCTATTCGATAGGTTCGATCGACAACGTATGGCGGCCACCCTCGAGTTCCGGCAGGCGTCCAAGCGCTACCCCGGGGCCGCCGATCCGGCGGTCCGCGACCTCTCCCTGGAAGTGCCGGCCGGGGAGATCTGCATCCTCGTCGGCCCGTCCGGCTGCGGCAAGACCACCGCGATGCGGATGGTCAACCGCATGATCGAGCCGACCTCCGGCGACATACTGCTCGACGGGCGCAGCGTCCGCGAGACGCAGGTCGACCGGCTGCGGCGCTCGATCGGCTACGTCATCCAGCAGATCGGCCTGTTCCCCCACCGCACGGTCGCGCAGAACATCGCGACGGTGCCGGAGCTGGAGGGCTGGGACCGCAAGCGGACCGCCGCGCGGGTCGACGAGCTGCTCGACCTCGTCGGGCTGGAGCGGTCGCTCGCCAAGCGCTTCCCGGCGCAGCTGTCCGGCGGCCAGCGCCAGCGCGTCGGCGTCGCGCGTGCGCTCGCGGCCGACCCGCCGCTGCTGCTGATGGACGAGCCGTTCGGCGCCATCGACCCGATCGCGCGCGACCGGCTCCAGGACGAGTTCCTGCGCCTCCAGGGCGAGATCCGCAAGACGATCCTCTTCGTCACGCACGACATCGACGAGGCGATCAAGATGGGCGACCGGATCGCGGTGATGAAGGTCGGCGGCGTGCTCGCGCAGTACGCGCCGCCCGCGGACCTGCTGCTCCACCCCGCCGACGACTTCGTCGCCCAGTTCGTGGGCCGCGACCGCGCGCTCAAGCGCCTGTCGCTCCTGCGCGTCGGCGAGCTGCCGCTGGAGGCGGCGGACGGCGGGACGCCCGACGGCGCGCCGCTCACGGCCGACACGCCGGTCCAGGACGCGGTCTCGCTCCTGCTCGCCGCGCCCGAGCCGCGCCTGGCGGTCGTGGACGGCGGTGGCACCGTGGTCGGGGTCGTGACGCTCGACACCGTCCACACCGCGCTGCAGCACGACGCGTCGGGGGCGCCCGACCCGGCGGTGGGCTGATGCTGGCGCAGGTCGAGATCCGCGACCGCTCGACGGACGCCGCGTCCTGCGTGCAGGACAACGGCTTCTGCCCGGACTGGATCGTCGACAACTTCGACCGGTACGTCGACCCGTTCTGGCAGCACGTCTACCTGACGGTCGTGTCGGTCGGGATCGGGTTCGTGATCGCGTTCGGCCTGGCGCTGCTCGCGCACCGGCGCCGGTGGCTCGTAGGGCCGATCACCAACGTCACCGGGATCCTCTACACGATCCCGAGCGTCGCGCTGTTCTTCCTGCTCCTGCCGATCACCGGCCGCGGCAACACGACCGCGATCATCGCGCTCACCGGCTACACGCTGCTGATCCTCTTCCGCAACATCTACGAGGGCCTCGCGGGCGTGCCGGAGGAGGCGCGCGACGCGGGCCGCGGGATGGGGCTGTCCTCGCGGCAGCTGCTGTGGCAGGTCGAGCTGCCGCTCGCCCGGCCGGCGATCTGCGCCGGGCTGCGCGTGGCGCTGACGACGACCGTCGGGCTCGCGGCGCTGGCGTTCTTCGCGGGCGCCGGCGGGCTGGGCGAGCAGCTCAACGCCGACAAGACGTTCAAGTCGAACGTGATCGTCGCGGGCGGGCTGTGCGTGGCGCTGGCGGCGGCGCTCGACGCGCTCGTGCTCCTCGCGCAGCGGCTGACGACCCCGTGGACGCGCGCGGAGGCCGCCCGGTGAGCGGCGCGGCACCCGTCATGGCGTCGCTGTCGTCGGACTTCGGCGACGCGCTCGACTTCATCTTCACCTCGCAGGAGTCGCGCGCGGGCGGGTCCGAGATCGGCGGTGCCGAGGTCCTGCGGCTGCTGTGGGACCACCTCGTCCTGTCCGTCACGGCGCTCTTCGTCGGCACGCTCGTCGCGCTGCCGCTCGGGCTGTGGCTGGGCCACACGCGGCGCGGCTCGTTCCTGCCGATCGGCGTGGCCAACGTCGGCCGCGCGGTCCCGTCGATCGCGCTCATCGTCTTCTTCGTCGCCTACCTCGGCACCGGCTTCGCGAACGTGATGCTCGCGCTCGCGCTGCTCGCCGTGCCGCCGATCCTCGCGAACACGTACACCGGCGTGCGCGGGGTCGATCCCGACGCCGTGGACGCGGCGCGCGGGATGGGCATGAGCGGGTTGCAGGTGGCCCGCCGGGTGGAGCTGCCGCTGGCCGCTCCGCTCGTCATCGGCGGCATCCGCACGTCGGCGGTCAACGTCGTCGCCACGGCGACGATCGCGCCGCTCGCCGGGGTCGCGTCGCTTGGCGACCCGATCATCTCCTACGGCGTCTACGGGGACGCCGGCAGGCTCGGGGCCTCGATCGTGGTGGCGTTGCTCGCCGTCGCAACCGAGGTCGGGCTCGCCGGGGTCCAGCGCCGGTTCACTCCCACCACGACGAGGCTCCAGGAGGCCACGTGAAGCACCGCTCCCTGTTCGCTCTTCTTTCGCTGTTCGCCTGCATGTTGGCGCTCGCCGCGTGCGGCGACGACGAGGAGGACTCTGGCGCGTCCGAGGCGCCGGCCGCCCAGACCGAGACCGGCTCGACGGCCTCGGGCACGGGCATCCAGAAGAACGAGGCCAACGCCTCGACGACGATCACCGTCGGCTCGAAGAACTTCACCGAGCAGAAGATCCTCGGCGAGATCTACGCCCAGGGCCTCGCGGCCGCGGGCTACACGGTGAAGACCGAGCTGAACCTCGGGGACGAGAAGACCGCCCAGCAGGCGCTGAAGTCCAAGGCGATCGACGGCTACCCCGAGTACACCGGCACGGCGCTCCTCTCGCTCTGCGAGGTGCCCACCGACGACATCCCCAAGGACCCGGACAAGGCCTTCCAGGACGCGAAGGAGTGCTTCGCCAAGGACGGCCTGACCGCGCTGCCGCCCACGCCGTTCACGTCCTCCAACGAGGTCGGCGTGAAGGAGGCCGTGGCCAAGGCGAACGGGCTCGTGAAGATCAGCGACCTGTCGAAGGTCCAGGACAAGTTCACGCTCTACGGCTCGCCCGAGTGCCGCCAGCGCACGGACTGCCTGCTCGGTCTCGAGCAGACCTACGGCCTGAAGTTCAAGAAGTTCACACCGGTCGAGATCGACCTGCGCCACGAGGTCCTCGACCGGGGCGACGACGTGGCCTCGATCGTGTTCACGACCGACCCGCAGAACAAGCGCGACAAGATCACGCTGCTCGAGGACGACAAGGGCATGTTCCCGCCCTACAACTCGACGTTCGTCGTGCGTGACGACGTCGCGCAGGCGGCGGGCGGCGACCTGACGAAGGTCATCGACCAGGTCAACCAGGGCCTGACCGACGAGGTGATGCAGGAGCTCAACGCCCGCGTCGACCTCGACAAGGAGACGCCCGAGGCCGTCGCCGGGCAGTACCTCCAGGAGTCGGGCCTGGTCTCCGCGTCCTAGCGGACGACCTCGCAGTTGCGATAGCGGTCACCCGGGCCACGGCGCACGACGTCGTGGCCCGGGCCGCAGTCCACGATCTCGCCGCGCTCGCCCCAGCCGGCGTTGACGACGTCGTTGCCGGGGCCCGCGTCGATGCGGTCGCGGCCGTAGCCGCCGTTGATCTTGTCGGCGCCGGAGCCGCCCTGCAGGTTGTCGTCGCCGCGGCCGCCCTCGAGCTCGTCGCTGCCGGGGCCGCCGACGAGGAGGTCGTTGCCGAAGCGGCCGAAGAGGCGGTCGTTGCCGGCGCCGCCGAAGAGGTCGTCGCTGCCGCCCGCGCCCTCGAGGTCGTCCCTGCCGCCCTCGCCGCGGCACGTGTCCGCGCCGTTGCCGCCGCGGAGCGCCTCGTCGGCGTTCGTGCCGCCGGAGCTGCACAGACGGCCGTTGATGGAGGAGTCCACGCGGACCTTGCGCTCGCAGCCGGACGCGCGGCGGGCGGTGCCGATGCTCTCGTAGTGGAGCGTGTCGAAGCCCGGACCGCAGTCGACACGGTTCTTGCCCGGGCCGCCGTAGATCGTGTCGTCGCCGCTGCCGCCGCTGATGAAGTCGTTGCCGCGCGCGCCGTTGATGAGGTCGTCGCCCGCGTCGCCGTAGAGCCGGTCGTCGCCGAACCGCGCCTCGACGATGCGGTCGTTCCCGCTGCCGCCGTGCACGGTGTCGTCCCCGTCGCCGCCGTCGATCCGGTCGACGCCGCTGCCGCCGCTGATCGCGTCGTTGCCGCTGCCGCCGTGGAGCCGGTCGCCGCCGCCCTGGCCGAGCAGGCGGTCGTTGCCGCCGAGCCCGTGGAGCGTGTCGGCGCGGCCGGAGCCGCTCATGTGGTCGACGCCGAGCGACCCCGAGCGCGCGGTGGCCGCGGAGGTCATCACGAGCGCGAGGACGAGCGTGAGAAGGGGGACATAACGGCGAGCCATTGCCTTGGTGATCGACAGTCAGAGGGCGTGGTTGAGCCCGCCGCGCCCCACGCCGCCACTTCACGAACGACGACCACCAGAGGTAGATTGTGCGTATGAGCACACACGTTCCGGCGCGTCGCGTCACCGCCCTCCCAAAGACGCATGACAACGGCGTCGACTCGATCGTCGCCGGACGGTTCGGGACCTTCGTTCTCGCGAGCACGACGCCGTGGACCCAGCCGTACGGTGAGCTGGTCGGCGTGATCGTCGAGGCTCTCGAAGAGGATCCACGGGTTGTTGAAGTCAGTCCGCCCGAGCGCCTAGACGAGGCCTGGTGCGCAGCCCGCGTAGCGTTCCCGGCGCCGGCTCATCCGGAGTACCTGATCACGGGCGCGGACGCACTGCACACGTTGCGGCTGAGCAGCTGGATCCGTTTCTCTGTTGAGGTACCCGCAAAGAACCAAAGGCGGATGATGGAGGAGGACGAGCTACCCACGAAGTACGACGTTCTCTGGGACGGCGTCGTCGCTCTCGTGGTGTGGACTGCCCCCGCGGATAAGGCGCTACCGATGTCCGGCGGCCATGTCGTCGTCGACCTGTTGCGAGATGCACTTGCACGACGAGGTCTGGTCCTCTATGTGCAGGCTTGCTCACCCAACTGTCACAACGACTTCGCACATACGACACTTCGGCTCAGCGCAGGCGCCTCGGACGCCGCCGACGTCGAGTACCGCCCGAGCGGATGGTGGGGGGAGGTAGACGCGGCGGTCCCCGCCGAGATTGAAGATCCAGTCGCATTCGTGTTCAGCGATCTCCGGATCCCCGCTGAGGAGTTTGCCTGGCTCAAGAACCTTGGCCGGCGCATACTCGAGGTCGAATCCGACACGCGCCAGACACTCGGCCAACTGGTCGGCACGGATTACCAGCGCGCACAGTTGCTGAGGGCGCCGTTGCGTATGCGGATGATGCAGCGATGGCAAATGCACGGATGGCACCGCGAGTCGCGCGCCCGCATCGCGCGCATCTGGCTTGCCCTGACGAATATCGAGACTCTGCGACGCCAGTGGGACGGCCAGCTCTTCGAGTTCGAGACAAGAGCGGCCGAGCGCGGGCTTGTCCAGCTTTTTGAGCAGGACTACACCGACGAGGTTGATCGCGTCCGTTCCCTCGATCTCGATCTGATGCGATCGGGAGTCGAAGAGGCAGCGACACGGCTGGACAACGGCGCGCTGATGCGTGTGACCGCGGTAGCCGCCGTCGCAGGCGCGGTCGCTGGCGGCGCGGTCGGGTTACTCGCCGGCTAGAACGCGTGATGTACATGCGCCGCGCGTTAGGGTGCGCGGCTTCATGGAGCTCTCGGTCCGCCTCCTCCACCCCGCCGCGAAGCCGCCTGCGCGGACGCGCGCCGGCGACGCCGGCTACGACCTCGCTGCGGTGGAGGACTTCGTGTTGGCGCCCGGCGCACGGGCGACGGTGCCGACCGGCGTGGCGATCGCGCTGCCGGACGGGCACGCGGGCCTCGTGGTGCCGCGGTCGGGGCTCGCGGCACGGCACGGGATCTCCGTCGTCAACGGGCCGGGGCTGATCGACCCGTCGTACCGCGGCGAGGTCAAGGTGATCCTGGTCAACCTCGGCGAGGAGGCGTTCGCGGGCGCCGCGGGCGACCGGATCGCGCAGCTGCTGGTGGTGCCCTTCGCCGCCCCCGCCGTCGTCCTCACCGACGCGCTCCCCGGCTCCGCCGACGGGCGCGGTGAGGCCGGGTTCGGCTCGTCGGGGCGATGAGCGCGGGAGCCCCCTCGCCCCCGACGCGCCTCACGGCCTACCTCTCCACCGCGCTCACCGGCGTCGCGCCTGAGGCGCGGGCGCGGATCGACGCGACCGTCGCGGTGGTCCGCGAGGTGTGCGCGGCGCCCGCGGTCGACCTCGACGTCTACTTCCCTGGCGACGTCACCGACCCGATCCGCGACGCGCACGTCACGCCCGAGGACGTGTTCCGGATCGACCGCGACCGGGTCAAGTCCGCCGACGTCCTGATCGCGTTCGCCCACGTGCCCAGCCTGGGGGTCGGGCAGGAGCTGAACATGGCGCTCGCCTCCGCGCTGCCGGTGGTGCTGCTCGTGCCGGAGGGGGTGCGGGTGAGCCGGATGACGCTCGGCGCGCCGGCGGACACGACGGTCGTGCCCTTCGCCTCCTCCGCCGACCTCCACGCACCGCTCCACGACGCCCTCGCCGCGCTCCGGCCCGCGCTGCTGGCGCGCCGCGAGCGCCTCGCCGCGCTCGACGCGCACGTGGTCGGCGCGCGCGTCCGCGCCCTGCGCGAGGCCCGCGGCCTCACCCGCGCCGACCTCGCCGCCGCAACCGGCCTCACGCCCGCGCTGCTCGCCCTCCTCGAGGAGTCCCCGGACCGCCTGGCCGACCCGAGCCTCACCCACCTGCGCCTGCTCGCCGCCGCGCTCGGCGTGCCGGTCGCGGACCTCCTGTAGCGCGCGGCGCTGCCGCGCCCCGCTCGCCTGCCGACGGTTCGTGACATCTCGTGCGGCGGGGGCGCACGAGATGTCATCCAGCGTCGCCTGCCGACGGTCAACGACATCTCGGTGCGCCGATCGCGACGAGATGTCACGCAGCGTCGGCCCGCACGGCGCTGCGGGCGCTCGCCACCGACGAGACGGGCCCGATCGAGGGCTGGTGGTGCGCGTCGTGCGGGCGCATCGAGGCGCCGCAGCCGTGCATCGGCGTCTGCCTCCGCCACCCGCAGCCGCACGCGGTCGTCCCCGCGGCGGCCGCGACGATCCTCCGCCGCCTCGCGCTCAGCACGCCGCGCGCGGGCCAGTGGCAGCGCTCGTGGGACGCGCTGCAGGCCGAGGCGCGCGCGGCCTACGCGTTGCCGGCGCCGTTCGAGCCTTCGGTGCCGTTCTCGGACGCCGAGTAGGTCGCGAACCGCTCCGCGACCGAGGCGGGGAGCCGTGCGCGGATGCGCACGCCCGCGGGCGTGTCCTCGCGCTCCAGGTCGCCCGCGACGTCGTGCAGCTCGGCCAGCCGGCCACCCTCGGAGTAGGGCAGCAGCAGCTCCACCGTGCGCAGGCGCTTCTCGAACTCGTCCTCGATCCGCTGCGCGAGGTCCTCGAGCCCCTCGCCGGTCGCCGCGCTCACCAGCACGCCGTCGGGGTGCTCGAAGAACAGCTCCTCGCGCCGCTCGGGCGTCAGCAGGTCCGCCTTGTTGAGCACGAGCAGCCGCGGCTGGTCGCCGGCGCCGATCTCCTCCAGCACGCTGTCGACGGCGCGGAGCATCTCCTGCATCTCCTCCTCCTCGGCGTGCGCGTCGACGACGTGGAGGAGCAGGTCGGCCAGGCGCGTCTCCTCGAGCGTCGCGCCGAACGCCTGGACGAGCTGATGCGGGAGCTTGCGGATGAACCCGACGGTGTCGGTGAAGAGGTACGGCCGGCCGTTGATCCGCGTGGTGCGGGTCGTCGGGTCCAGGGTGTGGAACAGCCGGTCCCGCACGCCGACCTCGGCGCCCGTCAGGCGGTTCAGCAGCGTCGACTTGCCGGCGTTGGTGTAGCCGGCGAGCGCGACCTGCGGGACGGCCGTGGCGGAACGCTCGGCGCGCATCGTCTCGCGGTGGCGCGACACCTCCCCCAGCCGGCGGCGCAGTGCGGCGATGCGGTTGCGCGCGAGGCGGCGGTCGGTCTCGATCTGCGACTCGCCCGGGCCACGGGTGGCGAACCCGCCGCTCGACACACCGCCGAGGCGCTCGAGGTGCGTCCACAGGCCGCGCATGCGCGCGAGGTTGTACTCGAGCTGCGCCAGCTCGACCTGGAGCTTGCCCTCCGACGAGTGCGCGTGCGCGGCGAAGATGTCGAGGATCGTCGCGGTGCGGTCGACGACCGGCATGCCGACCGCCTGCTCGAGGTTGCGCTCCTGCCGCGGCGACAGCTCGTCGTCGGTGACGATCATGTTCGCGTCGGCGGCCTTCGCGGCCTCCTTGACCTCCTCGAGCTTGCCCGGCCCCAGGTACGTGTTGGGGTGCGGCTTCTCGCGGTGCTGCACCGACTGACCCACGACCGCCACCCCGGCGGTGCGCAGCAGCTCGCGCAGCTCGGAGAGGTCGTCCCCCTTCTCGAGCGCGCCGACGATGTACGCGCGCTGCTTGGCGCGCGGCTGCGGCTGTCCGTTCTCGACCCCAGCGGTCACCCCCTCCATGGTAGGGGCGCGTTCCAGCCTGGCCAGGGAATAGGGTGGCCGCTCGATGAAGGTCCGCACCGCCATCCTCGCGCTGGTGGCGCTCGTCGCCAGCGTCCTCGTCGCCGTCACCGCGTCCGGGCAGGGGAGCTCGGCGCCCGCCGCCGCCGTCGGGGTCTTCCCCGCCGCCGGCGTGCCCACCGCGTCCCCGAGCACGGAGATCAGCTTCCGCGGCGTGGCTCCGAAGGACATCGGCACGGTGACGGTGACCGGCTCCGAGTCGGGCGCGCACGCGGGGAACCTCGTCCCGCACAGCGACGGCCGGGGCGCGAGCTTCGTCCCCGCCAAGGACTTCGCCGACAGCGAGAAGGTCACGGTCCAGACCGCGCTCGACGTCACCGGCGGCACCGACGGCGACTTCACGTTCACGACCGCGCCGCGGCCGAAGGAGGGCCTGGGCTCGGGCGGCTCGGCGCCCCCGCGCTCGCTCGCCCAGCAGCTCTTCGGCCAGCGCGGCAAGGCGCCCAGCGGCGCGGTCCCGCGCTACGAGTCGCGCCCGGACCTGCGCCCGCCGGAGGTCGATGTCACGCGGCCGACCAGGAGCGGCGTCGCGCCCGGCTACTCGTTCGTGTCCCCGAAGAAGGTGTTCGGGGCGAAGGACCGGCCGGGCCTGCAGTCCGGGCCGATGATCGTCGACGGCCGGGGCGAGCCGGTGTGGTTCGCGAACCTGACCGACGGCAACGTCAACGACTTCCGCGTCCAGCGGTACGAGGGCAAGCCGGTCCTGACGTGGTGGCAGGGCCGCCAGGTGCTGGGCACCGGCGAGGGCCAGGTCCAGATCGTCGGCCAGGACTACCGGTCGATCAAGACGGTGAAGGCCGGCAACGGCTACCAGTTCGACTTCCACGAGGCGTACATCACGCCGCGCGACACCTACCTGGGGATCGTCTACAGCCCGGTGCCGTGGGACTTGCGGAAGGTCGGCGGCCCGAAGAACGGCCGCGCGGTCGACGGGGTCATCCAGGAGGTCGACATCAAGACCGGCCGCGTGCTGTTCGAGTGGCACAGCCTCCACCACATCCCGATCACCGACGGCTACGGCCGCCACCCGGTGAGCCGGACGCAGCCGTACGACTACGCGCACCTCAACTCGGTGCGCGAGGACACGGACGGCAACCTGCTGGTCTCCGCCCGGGACACGCGCGCGATCTACAAGCTCAACCGCGCGACCGGCGAGTTGATGTGGCGTCTGGGCGGCAAGCGGTCGTCGTTCGCGATGCCGCGCAACGCCCGGCCGGCGTGGCAGCACGACGTCCAGCGGGACCCGAACGGGACGCTGCGCATCTTCGACAACCAGGCCGCGCCCCGGATCCGCCCGCAGTCGCGCATCCTCTGGCTGAAGCTCGACGAGGCGAGGAGGACCGCGTCGATCGCCCGCCAGTTCGAGCACCCCGACGACCTCTCGTCCGGCACGCAGGGCAACGCGCAGGCGCTCCCGAACGGCAACACGTTCATCGGTTGGGGCTCGCAGGGCTACTTCACCGAGATCACGAAGTCGAACCGCATCCTGTTCGACGCGCGCGTCGCCCGCGGCAACGACAGCTACCGCGCCTACCGCTCCCCGTGGACCGGCACGCCGGGCGAGAAGCCCGCGCTGGCGGCCGAGCGGCGCGACGACGGCCGCACGACGGTCTGGGCGAGCTGGAACGGCGCGACGGAGGTCCGCCGCTGGGACGTCCTCGCGGGCTCCTCCCGCTCCTCCCTGACGAAGGTCGCGAGCGCGCGCCGCTCCGGCTTCGAGACGAGCATCAACGCGAAGACGAGTGCCCGCTACGTCGCCGTGCGCGCGGTGGACAAGGACGGCGAGGTGCTCGCGACCTCGCCGGCCGAGCGCGTGCGCTCCGCGCGCTGAGCAGCGCTCAGGCGGACCCTTCGGCCGCGAGCTCGTCCAGCCTCCGGGCGGTCAGCTCCCGGCCGAGCTCCACCATGTGCGCGGCGCGGTGGAAGTCGAGCGTGCCGCACGCGTCGCGCGGGACGGTGATGAGCACGTCGGCGGGGAACGCCGCCATGCGGTAGCGGGTGACGAGGTCCTGCATGGCCTCGAGCGAGTGGTTCATCACGTCGAACCGCGTCAGGCCGGCGGGCAGCTCCTCGAACGTCTCGACCACCGCCTCGACGGCGTCGGGGGCGCTCTCGGCGGCCGGGCCCGCCCAGCGCGCCCGCAGCGCCCGCGCGGTCTCGGAGTCGAGTGCCTGCGCCGTCCCGCGCCGGAACCGGCGGATCCACTCGTCCATCGGGCGCGGCTCGGCGGTCTCGCGCACGGTCGCGCCCGCGTCGGCGGCGACACCCTCTCGCTCGCCACCGAGGGAGATGGCGATCGTCAGGTCGGACGCGACGGCGGCGGTCGGCGCGACCGGCAGCGGGTCCATCAGGCCGCCGTCGGCGAGCAGCTGCCCGTTGAGCATCACGGGCGTGAAGATGCCGGGGAGCGCGATCGAGGCGCGGATCGCCAGGTCGAGCGGGCCGCGCTGGAACCACACCTCCCGCCGGGCGAGCAGGTCGGTCGCCACCGCGGTGAACGGGATGTCGAGCTCCTCGATGCGCCGGTCCCCGACGAGGTCGCGGACGCGCGCGAGGACCCGCTCGGCCCGGATGACGCCCGGCGCCTTGACCGCGACGTCGAGCAGGCGCAGCACGTCGCGCTGCGTCAGCGACAGCGCCCACTCCGCGAACGCGTCGAGCTCCCCCGCCGCGTAGACACCGCCGACCAGCGCGCCCATCGAGCAGCCGGCCACGCCGACGACCTCGATCCCGCGCGCCTCCAGCTCCTGGATCGCGCCGATGTGCGCGTACCCGCGCGCGCCGCCGGCGCCCAGCGCGAGCGACACCCGGCGGACCGGCTGCTCGCTCAGCGCAGCTCCTCCTCGTCGTCCTCGTCGACCCAGTCGAGCGTGCGCTCGACCGCCTTGCGCCACTTGCGGTAGCTGCGGTCGCGCACCCGCGCCTCCATCTGCGGACGCCACTCCGCCGCCATGTGCCAGTGCGCGCGCAGCGCATCCAGGTCCGGCCAGACGCCGGTCGCGAGCCCGGCGGCGTACGCGGCGCCGAGCGACGGCGTCTCCGCCACCAGCGACCGGGCGACCGGCACGTCCAGCACGTCGGCGATGAACTGCATGAGCAGGTGGTTGGCGGTCATCCCGCCGTCGACCTTGAGCATGCTCAGCGGCAGCCCGGTGTCCTCGGCCATCGCGTCGACCACCTCGCGCGTCTGCCAGCCGGTCGCCTCCAGCACGGCGCGGGCCAGGTGCCCGCGCTCGACGTAGCCCGTCAGCCCGGCGAGCACGCCGCGCGCGTCGCTGCGCCAGCGCGGGGCGAACAGCCCGGAGAAGGCGGGCACGAAGTAGACGCCGCCGTTGTCGTCGACCGTCCGGGCGAGCGTCTCGATCTCCGCCGCGCTCCCGATCAGGCCGACCTTGTCCCGGAACCACTGGACCAGCGAGCCGGTGACCGCGATCGACCCCTCCAGCGCGTACGCGGGCGGCTGGCCGGGGAGGGAGTAGGCGACCGTGCTGATCAGGCCGTGGCGCGAGGCGCGCGGCGCGGCGCCCGTGTTGACGAGCAGGAACGACCCGGTGCCGTACGTGCACTTGGCCTCGCCCGGCGAGAAGCACGTCTCGCCGACCAGGGCGGCCTGCTGGTCCCCGAGCGCGGCCGCCACGGGGAGCCCCGCCAGCGGGCCCTGCGCCTCGCCGTAGATCTCGGCGGAGGTGCGGATCTCGGGCAGCATCGCGCGCGGGACGCCCATCACGTCGAGCAGCTCGGCGTCCCACGTGAGCGTGCCGAGGTCGAGCAGCAGCGTGCGGCTCGCGTTCGTCGGCTCGGTCACGTGGCGGCCGGTGAGCTTCCAGATCAGCCACGAGTCCATCGTCCCGAACGCGATCTCCCCCGCCTCCGCGCGGCGCTCGAGCTCGGGGTCGTGGTCGAGCATCCACCGCACCTTCGGCGCGCTGAAGTACGTCGCGAGCGGGAGCCCCGTGCGCGCGCGGAACCGGTCGCGGCCCTCGCCTGCCTCGAGCCGGTGCACCAGCTGGTCGGTCCGCGTGTCCTGCCACGTGATCGCCGGCCCGACCGGCTCTCCGGTCTCGCGGTCCCACAGCACGACGGTCTCGCGCTGGTTCGTGATGCCGAGCCCGGCCACCTCGTCGCGCCGGATGCCGGCGTCGGCGAGCGCGCGCTCGACCACCTCCACGACGTTGGCCCAGATCTCCGACGGGTCCTGCTCGACCCAGCCGGGGCGCGGGTGGCGGCTCGCGTGCTCCTTCTGCGCGACGGTCACGAGGCGTGCCTCGTCGGTGAAGACCATGCAGCGCGTCGACGAGGTGCCCTGGTCGATCGCGGCGACGTAGCGCGGGCTCACCAGCGCAATGCTCCCAGCTCGCGCGAGACCGAGCGCGCGGCCTCGCGGACGTAGACGACGAGGTCCTCGCGCGGCTCGCCCGCCGCGCACAACCGCTCGACCGGCCCCGAGACGCCGATGGCGCCGACGGTGAGCCCGCGGCGGTCCTGGATCGGCGCGGCGTAGCCCACCTCGCCCTCGACGAGCTCCTCGCGGTCCATCGCCCACCCGCGGGCCCGGATGCCGTCCAGCTCCTCGCGCAGGGCGTCGGGGTCGGTGATCGTCGCCGGGGTGTAGCGCTCGAGCGGCTCGTCCTCGCGCAGCCCGATGCCCAGCCCGCCGTACGCGAGCAGGGCCTTGCCGAGCGCGCCGGCGTGCGCGGGCTGCAGCGAGCCGACGTCGAGCGCCTGGCGCGAGCCGTCGGGACGGAAGACGTGATGGACGATGAGGACCTCCCCGTGGTGCAGCGTGCCGATCCGGACGCTCTCGCCGCTGCGCGCAGCCAGCGAGTCCGCCCAGTTGAGCGCGCGGGTGCGCAGCTCGTTGCCGTCGAGGTAGCTCGACCCCATGTGGAGGAGGGCCGCCCCGAGCCGGTAGCGGCCGGACTCCGGATCCTGCTCGACGAACCCGACCGACTGGAGCGTGCGCAGGATGCCATACGCGGTCGCCTTCGGCAGGCCGAGCTCGGCCGCCATCTCCCCCACGCTCAGGCGTTGCGTGCGCCCGGAGAGCAGCCGCAGGATCGCGGCTGCTCGCTCGATCGATTGGATGTTCCCGGGCACGACGCAACGACGGTACAAGGGCGGGCGGGGCCGCCCCGCCGTCAGTCGAGCCAGTCGAACGTGCGTCCGACGGCCTTCTTCCAGTAGCGGTAGAGCTCGTCGCTGTCGCCCGGCTGCATGCCCGGCTGCCAGCGCTTGTCCTCGGCCCAGTTCTCGCGCAGGTCCTCGACGCTGGGCCAGAAGTCGGTCGCCAGCCCGGCGGCGTAGGCCGCGCCCAGCGCCGTCGTCTCCGAGACGACCGGCCGGATGACCGGGACGCCGAGGATGTCGGCCTGGAACTGCATGAGCGTCTCGTTGACGACCATGCCGCCGTCGACCTTCAGCGAGTCCAGCTCGACGCCCGAGTCCTTGTTCATCGCCTCGACGACCTCCTTGGACTGGAAGGCCGTCGCCTCCAGCACCGCGCGCGCGATGTGGCCGGACTTGACGAACCGCGTCAGGCCGGCGATCACGCCGCGGGCCTCCGACCGCCAGTACGGCGCGAAGAGGCCGGAGAACGCGGGCACGAAGTACACGCCGCCGTTGTCGGTCACGGTCTTGGCGAGGTCCTCGACCTCCGAGGAGCCGGTGATCAGGCCCAGGTTGTCGCGCAGCCACTGGACGAGCGCGCCGGTGATGGCGATCGAGCCCTCCAGGCAGTACACGGCGTCCTGGCCGTCGATCTTGTAGCCGACGGTCGTGATCAGCCCCGACTCGGACTGGACCGGCTCGGTGCCCGTGTTGAGCAGCAGGAAGTTGCCGGTGCCGTACGTGTTCTTCGCCTCGCCCGGCGAGAAGCAGGTCTGGCCGAACGTGGCGGCCTGCTGGTCGCCCAGCGCCCCGCCGATCGGGATGCCTTGCAGCGCGCCCGACCGCACCTCGCCGTAGACCGCCGACGACGGCTTGATCTCGGGCAGCATCGCCCGCGGGACGCCGATCGCCTGCAGGAGCTCGTCGTCCCACTCGAGGCTCTCGAGGTCCATCAGCAGCGTGCGGCTCGCGTTCGAGACGTCGGTGACGTGGACGCCGCCGTCCGGGCCGCCGGTCAGGTTCCAGATGACCCAGGTGTCGATCGTGCCGAAGAGCAGCTCGCCGCGCTCGGCCCGCTCGCGCGCGCCGTCGACGTTGTCCAGGATCCAGCGCGCCTTCGGCCCGGCGAAGTAGGTCGCCAGCGGCAGGCCGGTCTTCTGGCGGAAGCGGTCCTGCCCGCCCTCCTGGGCCAGCTCGGCGCAGATCTTGTCGGTGCGGGTGTCCTGCCAGACGATCGCGTTGAAGATCGGCTTGCCGGTGGCGCGCTCCCACACGACGGTCGTCTCGCGCTGGTTCGTGATGCCGAGCGCCGCGACGTCGTCCTTGTCGGCGCCCGCCTTGCTCAGCGCGCCGCTGATGACCTGCTCGGTGCGGAACCGGATCTCGTTGGCGTCGTGCTCGACCCACCCCGGCTGGGGGTAGATCTGCTCGTGCTCGCGCTGCTCGCTGGCGACGATCCGCCCGCCGTGGTCGAACAGGATGCAGCGGGTGCTGGTGGTGCCCTGGTCGAGGGCGGCGACGTACTTGGCCATGGGACTCCTAGCTCAGTGGGACAGGGGACACGGACGTGCCGCGCTCAGGGGTAGAACGCCGTGAACGCGCCGGTGGCGAGGATGCCGCCGACGATCGGGGCCACGACGGGGATCCACGCGTACCCCCAGTCCGAGCTGCCCTTCCCGGGGATGGGCAGCAGCGCGTGGATGATCCGCGGCCCGAGGTCCCGGGCCGGGTTGATGGCGTAGCCCGTCGGCCCGCCGAGCGACAGGCCGATGGCGAAGACCAGGAAGCCCACGAGCAGCGGGACGAGCCCGGTGTCCACGGTCGCCTGGTTGGCGCCGATCGCGAGGATGCCGAACACCAGGACGAAGGTCCCGACGACCTCGGTGATGATGTTCGCCGGCGTGTTCCGGATCGCCGGGGCCGTGCAGAAGCAGGCCAGCTTCGCGCCGGGGTCGTCGGTGACGCCCCAGTGCTGCAGGTAGGTGAGGTACACCAGCGTCGCGCCGATGAACGCGCCGACGAACTCGCCGGCGAGGTACTCGGGGACGTCGCCCCACTCCACGTCGCCCTTGACGGCGAGCGCGATGGTCAGCGCCGGGTTCAGGTGGGCGCCGCTGAACTGCCCCACGGCGAACGCCCCCATCGCGACGGCGAAACCCCAGCCGAACGTGATGACGATCCAGCCGCCGTTCTCTGCTTTCGAGCGTGCGAGCAGCACGCCCGCGACCACGCCGTTGCCGAGCAGGATCAGCAGCGCCGTCCCGATCACCTCAGCTCCGAAGATGCTCAACGATCTCGTCTCCCTTCCGCATCAGACCGCTGTGACGGCGGGCACAGTACGACGGTCGTACGACATTGTCAAACGGCCGTCTCGGTTCTATCGTGCCGGGTAGTGCTTGCCGTGACGACGAACGAGAGGACGAGATGAGCGAGTCGAGTGTCCTGGGGCCGGCCGCCCGCGCCGCGGCGCTGCAGCGCATGGCCGACGAGGAGTTCGACGTCGTCGTGGTCGGCGGCGGTGTGGTCGGCACGGGCACGGCGCTGGACGCGGCCACGCGCGGCCTGAAGGTCGCCCTGGTCGAGGCCCGCGACATCGCGTCGGGGACGTCGAGCCGCTCCTCCAAGCTCATCCACGGCGGCCTGCGGTACCTCGAGCAGCTCGAGTTCGGCCTGGTCCGCGAGGCGCTGCACGAGCGCGCGCTCATGCTCGACCGCCTCGCCCCCCACCTCGTCCGTCCGCTGCCGTTCCTCGCGCTGCTCCAGGGCGGGCTCCGCGAGCGCGCCTACATCGGCGCCGGCCTCGTCCTCTACGACACGATGGGCACGGCCTTCGGCAGCTCGCGCGGCGTGCCCGCCCAGCGCCACTACACGAAGAAGCAGGCGCTCAAGAAGTTCCCGTCGCTGTCGCCGGACGCGTTCAGCGGGGCGATCCAGTACTACGACGCGCAGGTCGACGACGCCCGCCACACGCTGACGCTGGCCCGCACCGCCGCGGCGAACGGCGCGGTCGTCGCGACCCGCGCGCAGGCGACCGGCTTCCTCCGCGACGGCGAATACGTGACCGGCGTCGAGGTCCACGACCTCGAGAGCGCCGAGCGCACGCCGATCGCGGTCCGCGCCCGGCAGGTCATCAACGCGACGGGCGTGTGGACCGACGACACGCAGGACCTCGTCGCCCAGCGCGGGCAGTTCCACGTCCGCGCCTCGAAGGGCGTGCACCTGCTCGTCCCGCGCGACCGCATCCACGGCTCGACCGCGCTCACGATCCGCACCGAGAAGAGCGTGCTCTTCGTCATCCCGTGGGGCCGGCACTGGATCATCGGCACGACCGACACCGACTGGGAGCTCGACAAGGCCCATCCGGCCGCGTCGCGCAAGGACATCGAGTACCTGCTCGACCACGTGAACGAGTACCTCGTCCGGCCGCTCGGGTTCGAGGACGTCGAGGGCGTGTACGCCGGGCTGCGGCCGCTGCTGGCGGGCGAGAGCGAGTCGACCAGCTCGCTGTCGCGCGAGCACGTCGTCGCGCACGCCGTGCCGGGGCTCGTCGCGGTCGCGGGCGGCAAGTACACGACGTACCGCGTCATGGCCAAGGACGCGGTGGACGCCGCGGTCCACGGCCTCGACGAGGCCGTCCCGGAGTCGGTGACGCACCGCGTGCCGCTGCTCGGCGCCGCCGGGTACGAGGCGGTCTGGAACGGGCGTCACCGCCTCGCGAAGACCAGCGGGCTGCACGTCGGGCGGATCGAGCACCTGCTGCACCGGTACGGCACGCAGATCACCGACCTGCTCGACATGGTGGCCGACCGTCCCGAGCTGGCCCAGGCGCTGCCGGGCGCCGACAACTACCTCGCCGTCGAGGCGCTCTACGCCGCCACGCACGAGGGCGCGCTGCACCTCGAGGACGTGCTCACCCGCCGCACCCGCATCTCGGTGGAGTCGTGGGACCGCGGCGTCGGGTGCGCGGAGCTGGTCGCGGAGCTGATCGCCGAGCCGCTGGGCTGGGACGAGGAGCGAATCGCGCGCGAGGTGGACCACTACCGCGCCCGCGTGAAGGCCGAGCGCGAGTCGCAGGAGCAGGACGACGACCTCGCGGCGGACGCGGTGCGCCTCGGAGCGCCCGACGTCGCGCCGATCCTCGCCCTCGGCGCCGCGGCGAGCGGCGCCGGGTCGGCGGCCGCCTAGCCGCGCCTGCCGGCGTTCGTCGTCCGTGCGCAGGCGCGGCGCGCCTCCTTGGTCCTGCGCGCCGCGCAGCGCTTCGCAGCCCTGCGCTTCGCGGCCTTCCGTGACGCCTTCTTCGTCACGGCCTTCCGCCCGATCGCCGGCGCAGCACCCGCGGGTGAGGGAGCGGCGGCGGTCGGCGCCGGCGGCACGGCCGGCACCGGCGCCAGGAGGGCGGGTGCCGGTACGGGGCCGGGCGGTTGCTCCGCGCCGCCGCGGGCCGGCGGCAGGGAGCGGCGCACCGGCGTGTCGCGGTCGGCGACCACCTGCGGCTGCGACAGCGCGACGTCGTACGCGCGCACTTCGTCGATCACGCCCTCGAAGTTCTCGTTGTTCGTATCGACCCGCGCGCCGCCGATGTGGAGCGCCCCGTTGGACGGCACGGCCGGGCCGACGCCGGTTGCCGCCGCGACCTGCACGCCGTCGCAATACAGGCGCGCGGTGCCGCCGTCGAGCGTGAGCGCCAGATGGGTCCACTCTCCGACCTGCAGCGCGGCCAACTGCGGTGGGACGACCCACCACTGCCCGTCGCTCGGCTCCTGCCCCTTCGCGACCATGCCGAACGGCGGGGAGCCGTCCGGGCCGTTGAACGCGAAGAGCTGCCACGTCGTGTATGTGAGCCCGAGGTCCTTCGAGAAGATCGACTGGTACTGGTTCGTCGTCCGGGGCTTGACCCAGGCCGAGATCGTGAACGCCGTCGTGAAGTCGAGCGAGTCGCTGTCAGCGACGTGGACGTGGCCCTCGTCGGCGTGCATCGAGAGGCCCTTGCCGAACCGGCCGTCGCTCGTCCAGCGCGCACCGTAGATCGTCCCGTGGTTGCCGTAGGTGGACGCGTCCGTGGCGATCTCGCCCGCACCGTCCTCGAAGCCCATGGCGAGGACCGGCGCGGCTGGCCCTTCGGGTTCGGGCGGCGTGCCGACGCGTGAGTCGCGGTCGCGCTGGATCTCGAGCGCCGACAGCGCGCGCGGATACACGCGGAGCTCGTCGAGCAACCCGTCGTAGCCATACGCCGGGAGCTGCTCGAACGCGCCGATGACCAGCGGCCGGTCGCTGGCCTGCAGCGGCGAGCCCGGGTTCTCGCGCACAAGCACCCCGTTGACGTACATGCGCCACCACGCGCCGTCGAACGTGGCGGCGAGGTGCGTCCACGCGTTCGTCGGGAGCGCCTCGACCCCCCACACCTGGCTCCACGAGCCCGTCGCCATCGGTGGCGCGAACGTCCAGTCCGAGCTCGCGTGCAGCGCGTAGACCGCGTTCGTCGCCGGGTCGGCCGCCTTGCGCGCCACCACCGTCTCGAACGCCCCGGTCGTCGCCGGCCGCACCCACGCCTCCAGGGTCACCTGCGTCAGGTCGAGCGACGCAGCGTCCGCGATCGTCACCCGGTCGTCGGCCTCGAACCGCAACGCGCCGCCGTGCCGCCCGACCTCCGACCACTGCGCGCCCGTGATCACGCCGTCGTTGCCGTACGGCGAGCTGTCGCGCACCACCGACCCCTGGCCCTCGTCGAACCCCATCGCCACCACAGGCGACCCGGGCGACACCGCGTACGCCGGAACCGGGTTCGCCGACACGAGTAGCAGCGCCACGAACGCCACCGCCCCGGCGACGCCTCGCGCCTTGCGGCCGCTACTCCTGGCGACCCGTGTCGAACAGATGGGAAACCCAGTGCTCATGAAGGCCCTCTCCCAGTGACTCGCCCCGGTGATTCGTGACCGAGACGAGCTCTTCTTCCGTGTCTGCCTGCGCACCGTCGAGAATCGCAAAGAAGCTGTGTGCGAACCCCAGCAACGATTCCGAGATGACCGCAGCGAGCGCTTCTCGACCCTCGGGATCGAGCTGAGCCCGCAGGGTGGCGAACGACTTGGCGTTGTCGTAGAGGATCTCGGCCTCCTCCTGCGACAGAAGGGCTTCGGAGACGCTCTCAAGGGCGCCGTCATACGCGCCGGCGACCTGCTCGAAGAACGCACGACGAGTTTGTGTGGTGTCGGACATGCGCGCGAACCTACTGCTTCGGGAAAATCAGTTGTTTGCCGTACTTCGCGTCGATCTTGTACGACTGCACGATGATCTCGTCAGTCGTCGGCGGGCGGCCCAGCCTGTTCACGATGTCGCGGTGCCAGGCTTCCCACTCGTTCGTGACCCGTGTGTGCACCCTCTGGTGAACGCCACGTAGCAGGGCAACGTCATGGACGTTGACCCCGTGCTTCGCGAGTTGCTCGGAGTACCGCTGTGGTAGCGCGTGGTGGACCTGGTAGTTCTTGTTCGGGAGCTTGCCGACGTTCTTGATGAAGAGCTTCCGGTAGTTCGATTGCGTCGCCTTCTCGGCTCCAGCGGCCGCCATGCGGCCGACGAGCGAGGAACCACCCTTCGCCGCCAGCCCTTGAGGGAGCCAGGCGATGATCGCCATCGCCTGTTCGGACTTCGTGGCCCAGTCGGGCTTGGTCGTGTCGACGGGCGAGTTCTGGCAGGCGCCCTTCGCGCGTCGCGTCAGGCAGTCGAAGACGCGCTGGCGGCCACCGAGCTCCCAATGGCGCCGGGTCTCCATCGGATGGTTCCGCTCGTACGCATCCAGGAACCGGTTGGCCTCGTCCTCAGAGAGGCGGCCCGATGGAGGGATGTGCCCCGCGTTGATGAGGATCTCGCGGGCACGCCTTAGCTGCTCACGTGTCGGGCACGGGTCGGAGGTCGGGGTGAGTTCCTCCCTGCACGGTGCGTGGCCGTCGAACTCGACGTTGGAGATCGGGTTGCCGCCCGCGAACGCGTAGCGGTTCTGGGTGAGCGGGTCGGCGACGAGGTTGAAGTCGCCGGTGGAGGCCTCGAAGCGGTCCTGGGTGAGGAACCGGCCTGCGGACGGCAGGTACTGGCGGGCCCGCATGTCGTACGTGCGGACGCCGGAGTCGTAGTAGAAGCCTTGGAACCGGATCGGGTTGTCGCGGGCGAAGTCCGGCAGCGACTGCTCGATCGTGTCCGCCGCGAGGCCGCCGGGCTCCTGCCGCTGCTGATCATCGACGGCGGTGCCGTACGGGTCGAACCGGTACCGCGCCGCCTCCGCGCCGCTCTCGTCCGAGAGCCTCTCGACCGAGCCGTTGACGTCCTTGCCGAACGTGCGATAGGTCAGCTGCTCGCCGTCGGCCGTGAGGCTGCGGCGCTGGCCGACGGCCTCCATCTGCGAGTCGTAGTCCCACGCGCTGAACGCGCTTCCGGGACGGTTGAGCGGCGTACGGCGCGACAGCGCGTCGGTCGTTCCGATGTAGCCGAAGTCGGCGGTCGCCGGATCGGGGTCGGAGTCCGGACGGTCGGCGTCCTCCGTGATCTGATCGCGCCGGTCGAACGCGTCGTACGTCAGCGTTTCGACGTCCTCGTCGTCGTCCGTCTCCTCGGGCGTGCCCTGGCCGGCCCGGTACACGCCCTGGCTGGTCACCCGGTCGAACGCGTCGTAGCGGAAGTCGGCCTGCTTGATCCGCTGCTCGGACGTCTCGGGGCCGGTGATCGAGCTGATCGACTCGACGTTCGCCGACGCGGTGTCGTAGCCGTAGCGGAGCTTCTCGGT
This sequence comes from Parviterribacter multiflagellatus, assembly GCF_056863265.1. Lineage (NCBI taxonomy): Bacteria > Bacillati > Actinomycetota > Thermoleophilia > Solirubrobacterales > Parviterribacteraceae > Parviterribacter > Parviterribacter multiflagellatus. Next base: position 247,336 of record NZ_JBXPIZ010000007.1, on the reverse strand, counting down.
GGAGGGCTCGGGCCCGCCGCGCTCGGTGCGCTCCTCCGCCAGCCGGCCCGCCGCGTAGCTGTAGCGCGTCGTGCTCTGGTCGGCCGCGTCCTTCTCCTCGAGGACGTCGCCCGCCCCGTTGAGCGTGTACTCGACCGCTGGGCTCCCCTCGCCCAGTCGATTCCAGCGTGTGAGCTGGTGCCGCGCGTTGACGACGTACGTGCCGGTCTCGTCCTGCGTCCGGTCGCCGTTCGGGTTGTACCGGTACCCCTGGTCCTTCTCGAAGGCCGTCTGGCCGCGCTGCTGGCGCTTGGTGTGCCACGGCCGGCCGTCGGTCGACCATCCGTTCCATTCGGTGAGCCGCGCGGTCGGCGCCGAGTCCGGCTCGAACGTCGACTCCACGCGGCTGCGGCGGTCCCCGGACGGCCAGTACGCCGTCTCGATCTGCTGCCGCGCGTCGTCGTCGTGCGGCGGCTCGATGACCGCCTTCGTCTCCTGGTCGAAGTCGTCGTAGGAGAACGTCGAGAGCGTCCCGCCGGTGTAGCTGCTGACCGCGCCCTGGACGGTCCCGGCCGACGTGACGGCCGCGCCGTCGAGCCTGCCGTTGTGCCAGCGGTGCGTCACGTTGCCAGCCAGGTCCCGCTGCATGGCGGTGTCGGCGCCCGGGCGGGCCGGGGCTTCGCCGCGTGCCGGGAGGTCGTCCTCGTCGGTCGCGATCAGCCGGTCCGCAGCGTCGTAGCCCAGCCGGTAGACCCGATCGTCACCTGGCTGCAGTGGGCTGGTCTCAAGCCCACGGTCGAGGACGGAGATCAGCTTTCCGTTCGCCGACCAGCGGTAGTCGTACTCGCGCGTCTTCTCCTCCGGCTCGCTGTTCCCCGGGCGGTCGGCGATCCGGCTCCTGAGCTTGCCGTTCGGCCAGTAGGACCGCGTGGAGACGCGCCGCACGACCTCGCCGGCGTTCGCAACCGTCCATCCCGTCTGGAGGCCGCGGTCGTCGTACTCGTACGTGTGGATCTCTCCGCCGACGGACGCCTCACCGCCGTTCTCGATCTTGCGACGGCCCTTCGGCTCGGTCGACGAGGTGATCCAGCCCGTGTCGAGGTACGCGTACTCGGTGCGCTGCACGCACGCGGTCTTCGTGACGTCCTGGTACGACTGGTCCAGCACGTCGCCGCTGCACAGGGCCGGGGCCTTGGTCCACTCGTTCGGCGCGTCGATCTTCGTGGCGCGGCCCCGGGCGTCGAGGTGGAACGTCTGCCGGTAGCGCTGGTCGTCGCCTCCGCCGTTCGGGAGGTGGATCGACGTCAGCAGGTTGTCCGGCGAGTACTCGTAGAGCGTCGCGTGCTCGGTCGCCGGCTGGAGCGCGTCGTTCTCGCGATCGTCCTCGACGTCGATCGACGTCCGCAAGGGTGCCGCGTCGGCGTGCTCGCGCTGGCCGTTGTCGTCGACGCCTTCCGGATCGACGACGCGGCGCAGGTTGCCAAGCGCGTCTCGCTCCTGCACGGTGAAGCGGACGCGGTCACTGCCGGTGACCTTCGTGCGGTAGAGGAAGCCGCGCCCGTCGTGCCGGAACTCCGAGACCCGCGCCTGCACAGCGTCAGCGGCGGCCTGCGCGTCCGCGTTCGCCCCGGGCGCCGTGACCTTGCTGATGTTGCCGTCGAGGTCGTACTCGTAGGCCGTCAGCCGCGGGCTGCTCGGACCACCTTCTCGCTCAGTGAGGACCCGCCCGACCTCGTCGTGCGTCCGGTCCACCGTCTGCGCGGTCGGGGTGTCAGACGGGCCTGGCCAGTTCGTGCAGCTCGTGGGCTGGGCGTCGGCGTTGAACGCGCGCGGCCCGCCCTCGAACGTGCGATTGCCGTCGGCGTCGTAGTCGTACGACGTGTAGGCACCGAGCGGGTCGGTGACGCTCTCGAGCCGGTCCGCGCGGTCGTAGCAGCTGTGCGTGACGGTCCCGCGCGGGGTCGTCGTCGACGCGACCTGGCCGTTCGGCGTGTAGGCGACCTTCGTGACCTCGGGCGTCCCGCCGCTGCCCGGCGGCGCGTGGTGCTCGACCGGGCGGTCGAACTGGTCGTAGACGAAGCGCGTGGTCGCCAGCTCGCCGTCCGTCGCCGCGGCGACGTTGCCGTTGCGGTCGTACGCGGTGAGCTCGGTGATGACCGCCCCCACGGCGGTGTCGCGCGGCCGAACGAGCTTCGTCATCCGGCCGAGGGCGTCACGCTCGATGCGCGTCGTGACGTCATCGGCCGGCTTCGACACGTCGAGGAGCTCGGTCACCGAGGTCAGCCGCAGCTCCGCGTCGTAGCCGAACTGCGTGCGGCCGGCCTTCGGGAGCAATCCGGGTGCCGGCGCGGGTTCGACCGCACCGAAGTCGCCCTCGGCCTCCGCCTCTCCGTCGCCGGCGCCGTCCGAGCTCGGCAGCTCCGGCCGCTCGGCGTCGTTGACCATCTCGCGCCACGCCTTGGGCACGAGCGCGTCACCTTCGACCTTCCACGCGCTCGGGCGCGTGGTCGTCCTGACCGAGCCCGAGTCCAGGAACGTGCTCTGGAACACGTCCCCACGCGGGTCGGTGACCTTCACCGCGTCGCCGATGGCGTCGCGCTGGTACTTCCACGTCGGCGGCGTCTCGGGCTCGTTGGCCGTGTCGGTCCGCGGGAGGCGATGCTCCACCACGTCGCCGGCCGCGTCGTAGACGAACCGTTCGACGAACTCGTTCGGGTCCCAGGCGGTGAAGTAGCGCGGGTGGCGGATCTCCTCGACCCGCCCGTCCGCGCGCCGCCGGTACTGGGTCGTCTCGCCGGCGGCGTTCGTGCTGTCGACGAGCAGGTCGCGCCCGTCGTAGGAGCGGGTCGCCGCATGGTTGCGTGGCGAGATCGTCCGCGTGAGGTTGTCGTTGACGTCGTACTCGTACCGGGTCAGCAGCGCCTCGCCGGACGGGTCCTCCGTCTCGCCGATCCGCCGGTCAGCGAGGTCGTACTCGTAGGTCCAGCGGCGGTGGGCCGCGCTCGCGACCGCGTCGATCGGCGACAGCGACGTGCCCGCGTTGCGGCGCGGGTCGGCGATCCCGACGAGGTTGCCGCGGCGGTCATAGGCGCGGGACGTGATGAGCGAGGTGAGCTGACCACCGGGCTCGAGCTGATGGCGCCGCTCGACCACGAGCTGGCCGTTGCCGTCGTACTCGTAGTCGGTCGAGTAGTCGAGGGCGGAGCCGGCGTTCTCCTCGCCGCGCGGACGGGTTTCGCGGGTGACGAGGCCCTCACCGTCGTACTCCATGCGCGTCGTCTCCGGCGCCGGGCTCTCCTCGTCCGCGTGCGGCACCGCGGGCGTCCGCACCGCGGTCGGCCGGTCCATCTCGTCGAAGACCTGCGTCGTCGCCGCGCCCGTGCCGTCGACGGAGCGCTCGGGGTTGCCGTTGGCGTCGTGGTCGTAGGTGCGCGTGATGAACTCGCCGGCGCGCGAGTCCTTGGGGAGGATCTCGCCGACCAGCTGGTCGAGCGCGTCGTAGCTGAAGCGGGCCTTGAACCGGTGGGCCGAGTCGCTGACCCCGCCGTGCTCGGCCGAGCGCGGGTCGCTGGTCGCGAGGAGGTTGCCGACCGCGTCGTACGCGTACTCCCAGCGGCCCTGCTTGGGGTCGATCATCACGCGCGCGAGGCCGCTCGCGTCGTACCGCTCGTACCGCGTGACGTTCCCGATCGCGTCGGTCTCCTTGACGACCTGGCCGTAGGAGTCGAACGCCGTGCGCGACCAGTTGCCATCGCCGTCGCGGCGCCCGGTCACGTTGCCGCGCGCATCGAGCTCGTACAGCTCGGCGAAGTCGCCCGGGATGCCGGTCGCGTCGCCCTTCGGCGTCTCGATCTGGTTCAGGTCCGAGACGAACCCCTCGAGCGGCTCGCCCGCCGGCCGCTGGTGGACGCCCTGACCGACGGCGTAGTGCAGGTCCGTCCGCTCGTCCTCGGGGTTAGTGATCCACTCGAGCTGGCCGTTGGCGTTGTAGCCCATTTCCGTCTGCGCGGCGTCGGACGTACCGGCGGCCTCGCGGACGAGGGTCACGTTGTTGTCGCCGTCCCAGCGCAGGAGCGTGTCCGTACCGCGCGGATCGGTGATCTTCTTCGTCCGCCCGCGGTGATCGGTCGCGTACCGCGTGACCTCGCCGCGCGCGTTGGAGGCCCGCGTCTCCCACACGAGCTCGTCGGCGCCGTCCGGGCCGTCGAGGTAGGTGTAGTCGCGGCGGCGCCCGTCGCGCTGCGTGACCCGCTCGACGCGGGTGTCGGAGAGCTCGTCCGGCGCGTGCGCCGCGTCGTCGAGCGCCGCCTCGTAGCCGCTCCCGTAGCGGAAGCGCGTCTCGGCGCCGCGGGGATCCTGCACCGCTCCGAGCCCGTCGGGGCCGTAGAGGAAGCGGTGCGTGCGCTCCTCGTCGGTGCCGTCGGCTTGGGTGAGCGCGGTGAGCCGGCCGCCGCTGTACGTGAAGCGCAGGACGCGGCCGGCGTGGTCGGTGAGCGAGGCGATCCGCCCGTCGCCGCCGGCCTCGTAGGCGATCCCGACCGAGCGGTTCGGGGCGCCGTCCAGTACGCCCGCCGAGTCGGTGACGGACACCAGCCGCTGACGGCAGTCGTCGGCGTCGAACATCGGCGTCGTGACCGCCCACGCGGGGCACGACGCGCCGCCGGTGAGCGGGACGATCTCGTAGGCGAACCGCAGGACGTTCCCGTTGCGATCCTCGATCGAGGTCGCGTAGCCCTGCTGGTCGAAGAAGTAGGTCGCGCCGTCCGGGCGCGTGGCCGCCCAGGTGCGCGCGTACGCGTTCGAGTACCTGCGCAGGTGGACGTTGAAGCCGGCCGGGGGAACGTAGTACTCGCCGGACGTGTGCTCCTTGAACACGTGGCGGGTGCCATCCGGGTCGACCAGCGCGATGTGCGGGTCGAGCGTCGACTCGAGCTCGCTCAGGTCGAGCGGCTCGTTGACGCGCGTGATCGTCGAGATCCCGAGCGAGAAGCCGAGACCGATCTCGTCGTACGGCGCGAACGTGCCCTCCGGCGGCCCCGTCTGGCTGTTGTACGTGACGTTGGCGAACGTCGAGAGGCCGCGACCGGGGTTGACCAGCGGCAGCAGGTTCCACACGAGGTTGCCCGTCGTCTGGTTGACGTGCGCGCGGCCGCCGGCGCCCGTCTCGACGCTGTCGAACTGCAGGTACTCCTCCAGCCCGCTCAGCGCGGTCGTCTCGTAGGCGGCCGTGCCAGGCGACAGGTCGACGACCTCCTGCCTGATGTTGTCCAGCTCGTCCCACGCCTTGATCAGCAGGCGGCCCGCGCCGTCGAACTTCCGGGGCTCGAACGTGAACTGGTGCTCCAGCGAGCATGAGTCGGTGGCGCAGGCTCGGTCGACCTCGTCCAGTGGCTGCCACGTGCTCGAGCCCGTGTCCTGCCAGAGAACCTCGATCCGGCGGGTCCCCGACTCCGGCGCCGAGCCGTGGACGCCGTCCTGCGCGGTGATGTCGAGCCGGTAGCTCTCCTTCGTCAGCGTGGAGCCGCGCGCATCCATCAGCGGGCCGGTCAGCCCGATGTCGGGCCCGCGCTTGTCGACGGCGAAGCTCCGCGTGACGCTGCGCGCGTTCCCCGCCTGGTCGGTCGCGATGACCTCGACGGTGTGGTTGCCGTGCCCGAGCGTGTCGGGGTCGACGGGGAACGAGCGGTTGAGCGCGCAGCTGTGCTCGCAGGTCTGCTCGGCATCCGGGCTCTGCGTCGCACCGTCGAGCTTGACGCGGATCGAGCGGACGCCGGCCCGGCGCAGGCGACGCGCCGTGATCGAGCTCGAGTTCCCGAGGGCGGGGTCGCCGTCGAGCGCGGAGACGTCGACTGCACGGTGGCCGGACTTGAGGATCGCGCCCTCGCTGAGCGTGCCCCCGAGCGTCAGCACCGGCTTCTCACGGTCGACCTTGAAGGTCACCGTGCGCGACGTTCCCTTGCCCAGCGCGTCCTCCGCCGAGATGGAGAAGTCCTGGCCCGCGCCATCGATCAGCTCGGCCGCCGGCGAGAAACGGGCCGAGAAGGTCGTCGAGCACGGTGCCGCCGCCGTCCCGGTGCAGCCGCCGTTGAGCACCGCTGGCCGCGCGCCGCTCACGGGGTCGTACAACTCGAAGCGGCGCATCCCGAGGCCGGCGTCGGTGGCCGTCGTCTCGATCCACACGGAGCTCTCGTTGATCCACTGACCGGGCGGGTGGCTGGTGGCGAGCGCTCCATGTGCCGGCAGGTCGTCGTCGTCAAGCCTGATGGTCGCGCCGGGCAGCAGCGCGCTCGCGGACATCGTCTCGTTCGCGACCGGCAGGTGACGGAAGAACGCGACGTTGCCCTGGTTCGCCGGGACGTCGACCGGGGCGAGGTAGGTGTCGAGCGGGATGGTCGCGGCGCACGTCGAGGCGCCGCTGGTGTCGATCGCCGCACCGCCGGACGTGCGGAGACCGATCGAGCCGCACGTGGTCGGCGAGCCCTCACTGGCCATCGCGACGACGCCAGGCGAGAACTCGGTGATCGTCCCTCCGCCGGGTGCGGTGTACCGCCACTCCGCGAACCCGGGGTCCACCCGCACGCCGGTGTAGGAGAGCTGCAGCCCGCCTGCGAAGGCCGAGCTGTGCCCGGACGGCATCGTGCCGGCTTGCCACCCGGCGGTATCGGCGGCCGTGACCCAGTTGTGTCCGACGACGACCGGGTCGACCACGATCGGGTACTGGAGCTTCCGTCCGCGGTGCGCGATGTGGTAGCTGACGCGGTCGCCCTTCACGCTCACCTCGACCGGGACCGCCACGCCGCGGGCGTCCCATGCGACGGCAGCGCGGATCAGGGCGATCGGCTTGCCACCCTTGCCGCGGACGACGACCTCGCCGTTCGGTCGCCGGCGCAGGCGCAGCTGCTTCGCCGCGAGCTCAAGCGCCACCGTCTCCGGGCTCGACGCGGCCCGCAGCACCCACATGGCCTGCAGGCCGCCAGGCTGCGCGGCGACGGAGATGTCCGTGCTCTTCACGGCGTTGGCGTAGAACGCCGTCGAGCTCTGCCGGGCGGTCGCGATCCGCCCGCGGCGGCCGACGGGCCGGACGCGCAGGCCGATCCCACCCAGCAGCGAGCTGCGCTGCAGGCTCCGCGCGAGCTTCACGTCCGTGCCGGCGTTGGCCGGCACGAGGTACGCGCCGCGGCGCCTGAGGCGCAGGTCGACCGGCCGCGCCCGACCCTTGGCGTCGCGGGTGCGGAGCGGGAAGCTCGTCGCGACCAGCGACGGCTTCTTGCCGCCCGCCGGGTGGACGAGCGCGGCGTAGTCGCCGCGGTACTCGACCTTCGCCGGTGCCGCCGAAGCGGCTGGTGCGGCCGGCGTCGCGCTCGTCGCCGCCCGGGCCCCGCCGCTCGGGGCCGTAGGCCGTGCCGCGTCGAGCGGAAGCGGAAGCGGCGCCGGAAGGACGGTCCGCGCGAGCCGCCACGCCTCGGCGTCGTCGAGCCCCGCGTAGCGCGTCGCGCTCTCGGGATCGGCCGCCGGGACCTTCGCCTGCTCCGGCTCGGTGCCGGGATCGGTGGCCGGAACGGTCTGCGCCGACGCGATCGCGGCGACCAGGGCGAGCGCAGTGACCATCGCGACGGCGGCACCCTGCGTCCACCGTGTCCCGCGCCACACGCGGCGTCCCTGCATCTGAGCAGCACGCAGCGCGCGCAGCCAGAGCGCTCCCTCCCGCATCGGTCCTCCGTCCCCTTCGGGCAAAGTCAAAACTGCAGGCGCAATGTGCTTCGCCTGCTTGATCGACGACGCCGATCAGAGGGTCCACCCTTGTTCGGTGAGCGACACCTGTCAAAGCAAGTTCGTGCATATCGCACAAGACTTGGCGCATCGGCGCTCATCACGAACACATACGTGTCCCTGCCTAATACTGCGCGGCGCGCCGCGCCTCAGCGGGCGGGGACGCCCAGCGGGAGGCCCGCCGCCGCCGTCACCCGGAGGCGCTCGAAGCGGGCGGTGCCGGCCCCTTCGCCCTGGGTCGGGCGGCAGGAGAGGCCGATGCGGGTCGGCGCCACGCCGCGGCCCGCGCGGCCGGTGACGAGCGGGACGCGGACGCCGCGGCGCACGACCGCGGCGGTGAGCGTGCCGTCCGCGCCGGTCGTCACCACGAGGCGGAGCGGCTTGCGGCGCGGCACCTTCACGGACGGCCCGAGCCGGACGGCGCCCGTCCCCCGGCGCCAGACCGCGAGCGCGCGGCCGTCGCGCACCTCGATGCCGCGCTGGACGCCGTCGCGCTCCCGCACCACCAGCGCGGGCGCCCCGTCGGTCTCCCCCTTGCGCGGCGGCAGCACGGTCACCGACACCTCGAACAGGTCCGATGCGACCTGCCGCGTGAGGAGCGCGTGCGTGTCGCAGGCGAGCGCGAGCTGGCCGTGGCCGACCGCGAAGGTTGGCGGCTCGCGGCGGATCACCCACTGCCAGCCCGGCACGAGCCCCGGCCCGGCGAAGTCGTCGGCGAACGTCACCGCCCGCGGCGCCTGCCCCGCCCCCAGCGGCGCGTCGCCGCCGACGTCCGCGGCGCCCGCGTTGCCCATCGCCAGCCACCCGTCGGCGTCGACCCACGCGCGCGTCAGGACGCCCTGCCGGCGCCGGTTGAGCAGGTCGCCCGCCGCATACGCGTGGTGCAGGTAGAACAGGCGCCCGTCCGGCGTGTCGACCAGCGTCCCGTGACCGGGGCAGCGCAGCGTCGGCGAGCTCTGCAGGATCGGCCGCCGCGCCTTCTCGTACGGCCCGAGCAGGTTCGCCGACCGGGCCACCGCGGTCACGTACGTGCAGGGCGGCTTGCAACAGTTCCCGCCGCTGTAGACCAGGTACCACCACGGCCCGCGCTTGATCAGCGACGGCCCCTCGGTCACCCCGCGCTCGTACGCGCGCTCGGGCGCGAGCAACGGCAGCGCGTTGCCGAGCACCCGCAGGCCGCCCAGGTCGACCTGCTGCGCCCACAGCCCGCCGCCGTGGCCCTTGGCCTTCCACACGAGCCAGTGCGTGCCGTCCTCGCGCTTGACGGTCACCGGGTCGATCGCGCCGCCGGTCCGGCACGTCAGCACGCCCCGGTCGCGCCACGGTCCTTCCCCGCGCGCGGCGGTCGCCGCGCCGATGCAGAACCGCCCCGGCCGCTCGAGCCCCGCGTAGAGCACCACGAGCCGCCCCTCCGCGTACGTGATCTCCGGCGCCCAGAACCGCCCGCCGTGCGCCCACTCCGGCGCGTCCGGCAGCACCGACCCGACCTGCCGCCACGTCACGAGGTCCCGCGAGTGGAGGACCGGGAAGACGGGCGCCCAGCGGTCGCTCGTCGCGGTCGCCCAGTAGTCGCCGCCGACCCGCACGACCGACGGATCGGGGTAGTCGCCCGGCAGCACCGGGTTCGAGAAGGTCGTAGCACCGGCCACCGCGGGGGCGGCGAGGGCCAGGAGCGAGAGGGCGAGGACGAGCGCGGCGGCGCGGAGGCGTCGGGCGAGCACGGACCGCGCAGGGTACCGCCGCCGCGCACCGGAGCCCTCCGGGCCGCCCGGTACCGTGGCCCGCTGCATGACCCCCGACGGACGCCACACGCGCCGTCGCTTCCTGCGCACGTCGGCGGCCGGCCTCGGCGGCGCCGTGCTGCTGGGGAGCGGCGGGGCGATCGCCCGCTCCGGCCGCGGCGCCGACCTGGCCGCGCGGCCGCCGATCCGCAAGCCGGGCGTCCCGCTCAACCTCGTCGTCGTCAACCTCGACACGGTCCGCGCCGACCACGTCGGCTGCTACGCCCAGGACGCCACGCGCCCCGCCCGCGCCGCCCGCACCCCGTCGATCGACGCGCTCGCGAAGGACGCGCTGCGGTTCCGCCACGTCCGCCCCGAGTCGCTGCCCACCGGCCCGACGCGCCGCTCGTTCTACACCGGCATCCGCACGTTCCCCATGGACGCCTGGAAGCCGGAGGACGACTCGCCGCACATCTACGGCTGGCAGCGCATCCCGGCCGGCCAGACGACGATCCAGGAGGTCCTGGGTGCCGCCGGCTACGCGACCGCGATGGTCACCGACAACACGTGGCTGCTCAAGCCGTCGTGGAAGCGGTTCCGGAACACGTTCGGCACCTGGCGCGGCATCGAGGGCCAGGAGCACCAACGCCTGCGCGGCGGCGTGCGGACGAAGCGGATCGAGCTGGCCGACCACGTGACGCGCGAGCTGCGCCGCAGCGACGACAAGCGCGTCCGCGCGCACCTGAAGGTGGTCGAGACGTACCTCAGGAACGCGTCCGGCCGCGAGCGCGAGGAGGACTGGTGGGCGCCGCAGGTCTTCCGCGGCGCGATCGACTGGCTGGAGACGCACACCAAGACCGCGCCGACGCAGCCGTTCGCGCTCTTCGTCGAGTCGTACGACCCGCACGAGCCGTGGGACCCCCCGAAGAAGTACGTCGACCTCTACGACGACCCCGGCTACCGCGGGCTGGAGCCGATCCAGCCGTTCTACGGCGGCGCCGACTACCTCACGCGCCGCCAGCAGCAGCGCATGCGCGCGCTCTACCGCGCCGAGCTGACGATGGCGGACAAGTGGTTCGGCACGCTGCTCGAGCGGCTGGACGACCTGCGGCTGCTGGAGCGGACGGTCGTCGTCTTCTGGTCCGACCACGGCATCTCGCTGGCCGAGCGCGGCTACGTCGGCAAGAACCCAAGCCAGGTCTACGCGGAGATGGTCGACGTCCCGCTGCTCATCCGCCACCCCGAGGGCCGCCGCGCCGGCGACGTGACCGACTACCTCGCGCAGTGCCACGACATCGCACCGACGGCGCTGGCGATGCTCGGGTTCGCGGCGCCCGAGGCGAGCGAGGGCCACGACCTCGCGCCGCTCTTCCACGGCGAGGAGCCGCAGGAGCGCAAGGTGCAGACCGCCGGCTACAACGACTACGTCTGGGCGGGCGACGAGCGGTGGAGCTACATCGACTCCAACCGCTTCACGGACCCCAAGCTCTACGACCGGACGAAGGACCCCCGCGAGCGGCGCGACGTCAGCAGCGCGAGCTCCGCCACGGTGCAGCGGATGCGCCGCGCGCTACGCGCCGACGCGGGCGACCGCCCGATCCCCCGCTACCGCTGACGCCCCCGCGCGCCGCGCGGCCACGCGCGGCGCGATCAGCAGCCACAGCCCCGCGACCCCGCCGGCGACCAGCACCGGCATCACCGGCAGGTTGTGGCGCGCCTCGCTCACGAGCGCGATGTTGATCAGCGTCGTGTAGCCGACCACGATCGCGATGGCGCCGAGTTCGACCCGCCGCGGCCCGCGCAGCAGCACGAGCCCGCCGACGAGCCCCGCGAACCCGACCGCCACCAGCAGCAGGTGGTAGGCGGTGATCCACGCGCGGTGGTTGCGGTACGTGCCGACCGTGTAGTCGCCCCACAGCCGCCAGGCCTTGCGCCCGGACATCGCGGTGAACCCGACCGGGTCCCCGAGCACGTGCTCGCGCAGGTTCTCGAACGCCGCCGCCCGCAGCGCGCCCTCGCGGTCCAGCTCCGGCCGCCGCGCCGCCACGGTGTCGATCACCTTCTGCTGCGGGATCCGCCAGAACGGCTCGTCGTCGAGCTCCGGGTACCGGCGGCCCACCTCGTCGCGCAGCTCCCGCTTGAGCCCGAACATCGACCCGTCGCCCGGCGTGTACGTCCCGACGAAGAGGTTCGACGCACCGCCGCTGGAGATCGGCACCGGCTTGCCCGCGACCGACGACGCGTAGATCGACCACGGCAGCGTCAGCAGCAGGATCCCGCCGAGCATCCAGCCGCCCGCGCGCAGCCCGACGTCGCGGCCCAGCCCCCGCCACACCACCGCGGTGAACAGCAGCAGGATCAGGAACGGCACGGCGACGAGGTCGACGCGCGTGAGCACCGTGACCCCGAGCGCGAGGCCCGCGAACGCCGCGCTCCCCCGCGACGGCCGGCGCAGCGCCAGCACGACCGCGATCAGCGCGCACGTCAGCACCAGCGCACCCATCGGCTCGGTCAGCAGGTCGCCCGTCACGCCGATCAACGGCGGGTAGAACGCGATCGCGCCCGCCGCCAGCAGCCCCGCGACCGGCCCGGCGAGCAGCAGCGCGAGCACGAAGACGGCGGGGATCGTCGCCGTCGAGAAGACCCACTGGACCGGGTACGCGGACGGGACGTCCCACCGCTCCCCCTCGGTCAGCACCGGCCGGATCTCGTGTGCGGCCGCGAAGACGAACGGCGCGGCGGGCGGCCAGCGGACCGGATCGGCCATCTCCGGCGCGTCGTAGGTCCCGTGCCGCGCGAGGTTGCGCGCGATGCGCGCGTACGCTCGCTCGTCGACCGACTGGTAGTCCGACGGGTTCGCCGCCGGCTCGACGCGCAGAGCGCCTCCCCCGACGGTGATCAGGCACAGCAGGCCGAAGACGACGGCGTTGGCGGCGACCCAGGCGCGCATCGCAGCGCCACAGCCTGGCAGGCCATCCGGAGGGAGCGCTCCGGGCCGCCGGGGTCAGGCCGCTTCCGCGACCTCGCGCGAGGCCATCCAGAGCGGCACGTCGTCCGCCCACATCGGCTTCGCGAAGAGGAACCCCTGGGCCTGGTCGCAGCCGGCCTCGGCCAGCGTGCGGGCGATCTCGGGCGTCTCGACGCCCTCGCCGACCGCCTCCAGCCCGAACCGGTGCGCGATGTCGACGACCGAGGCGAGCAGCCGGTGGTCGCCGATCACCAGCGAGCGGTCGACCTTCATCTCGTCGAGCGGGAGCTGGCGCAGCTGGCCGAGCGAGGTCTGGCCGGTGCCGAAGTCGTCGAGCGAGAGCCGTACGCCGAGCGAGCGCAGGTCCTCGAGCACCTTCAGGGCGCCCGGGAGGTCGCTCATCATCGTCTCCTCGCTGATCTCCAGCGTCAGCGCGGAGGCGGGCACGTCGTGGTCGGCGAGCAGGTCGGCGACCGCGGCCGGGATGCCGACGTCCATCACGCACGGTCCGGCGAGGTTGACGGCGACCGGCAGCTCGATCCCGGTGTCGGACCACTGGCGGTGCGTGCGCAGCGCGGCGTCGACGACGTGGAGCGTGAGCGGCCGGACGAGCGACGTCAGCTCGGCGGCGGGGACGAACTGGCCGGGCGGGATGAGCCCGTGCTCGGGGTGGCGCCAGCGCACGAGCGCCTCGACGCCCTGCACCTCGCGCGCGCCCGCGAGCGAGACCTTCGGCTGGTAGGCGAGCACGAGCTCGCCGCGGCGGATCGCGCCGCCCAGCTCGCCCAGGAGCTGCAGCCGGTCGCGGTTGTGGTGGTCGCGGCCCGGGTCGTAGACCTCGATCGAGGAGCGCCGGCGCTTGGCGACGTACATCGCGACCTCGGCCCGGCGGACGATCGTGGCCGCGTCGCGGCCGTGGGTCGGCGCCAGCGCGAGGCCGATCGACGCGTCCACGACGACGGCCGTGCCGCCGGCCTGGAGCGGCGTGCGGAGCGTGTCGGCCAGCGCCTCGGCGAGCGTGCGGGCGGTCTGCTCCCCCGCCTCGCCGCTGCGCAGCACGGCGAACTCGTCGCCGCCGAGCCGCGCCACGAGGTCGTCCTCGCCGGCCGCGGCGGACAGGCGCGCGGCGACGTCCACGAGCAGCTCGTCGCCGTGGTCGTGGCCGAGCGTGTCGTTGATCTCGCGGAACCCGTCGAGGTCGATGATGAGCAGCGCGGCCGGGCCCGCCTCGACGGCGGCGGCGACGCGCTCGAAGAGGAGCGTGCGGTTGGGGAGCTCGGTCAGCGCGTCGTGCGTGGCCTGGCGGCGGTTCTCGTCGACCTGCTTGCGCAGCGCGCCGGAGACCGAACCGACGAGGCGGAAGAGCGCGAGCCACACGATCACGAACCCGCCCGCGACGAGCGACCACATGGTCAGGACGTCCGAGCGCGCCGCGGCGGCGGTGCCCGAGTAGTCCAGGTAGACCTCGAAGGCGCCGGCGGGCTCCTCGCCCGCCTCGTACCGCAGCGGCGAGTAGACCGACATGACCTCCTCGCCGTGGCCGTCGTCCTCGGTGCCCTTGGCGACCGTGGCGACGCGTTCGCCGCGCAGGGCGGTGGCGACGTGGGACGTCGGCGGCTCGGGGTTGCCCGCGATCTCGCCGGTGCTCGAGTAGGCCAGCTCGCGCTTGACGTTGTAGACCTCGACCTCCTTGACGCCCAGCTCGGCCAGCTGGCCGCCCTGGAGGTTCTCGTCCAGGTGCGCCTCGGTGCCGAAGGAGATGCGGCCGGTCGTCAGCTCGGACTTGGGGATGTACCGCCGGACGGCGATCTCGCCCAGGATGCCGGCCTTCGCGGCGGCGTTGTCGAGCGCGCGATCGCGGATGCGGTCCTGCAGGACGAAGCCGAGCACCGAGGCGAGCGCGGCGAGCGTGACCAGGCTCACCACGCTGAACGTGGCAACGGGCGATCGGCGGACGAGGTCCATCTCACCGGTACATCGACCGCTCCATGCGGAACTTCACTGGGGCTACGCCAGGGGCGTGCGCGCGGGCGGCGGGAGCGGGTCGTAGCGGTCCTCCAGGCGCGCGACCGGCAGCACGATGACGCCCTCGCGCGGCTCCCCCACCCAGCACCCCAGGCCGGCGGCGAGGCCGTACGCCGCGAACGCCGCCGCGCAGGCGTCCAGCTCGTCGAGCGAGCGGTGCCACAGGCCGCCGTCCGGGTCGACGACGCCCTTGAGCTTGAGCGCCGCGATGCGCTGCTGCAGGCCCGACGGCGTGCGCTTGTTCGGCGGGCGGTGGCCGAGCAGCGCGCAGAAGACCGCGTCGGGGTACGTCTCGGCGACGCGGCCGAAGCGCAGGTCGCCCGCGGCGATCGGGCCCTCGAGCGCGTCGCCGGCCTCCGGGCGGAACAGGCCCAGCGCGGGCTCCAGCGCCTCGAACAGGTCGAACCCGACGCCGATCCACGCCTGCCACTGCGTCAGCGCCTCCCCGGCCGCGGGCACCGGGTAGAGCGGCAGGCGGCGGCGGAAGAGGAGCATGTCGCACACGCGCGAGCGCTCGTAGCGGCCGGGCTGCAGCCCGAACCGGTCCCGCAGCGGCTCGCCCTCCGCGAGCAGGTCGAGCCGGTGCCCGGACGGCGCGTCGACGGCCACGACGGCCTCCCCGCCGAAGCCCCGCACGGTGCGCGCGACCTGCTCCACCGTGCCCGGCTCGTAGAACGTCGCGATCAGCTCCTGCCCCTCGGGCCCGGGCCGCTCGTGCAGGGTGCAGAGCTGCTGGTTGCCCGGCTTGGCGGAGACGTCGATGCCGCAGTACCTCATAGCCTCCCCCTCCATGGTTGCCGAGCGCCTCGCCGCGCGCACCCTCGAGCTCATCGACGTCCCCTCCGAGTCGCGCGACGAGGGGCGCCTGGCCGAGCACGTGCTCGCGGTTCTCCGGGATGGTGACGTGCCCGTGCGCGACGCGGGTGACACGTGCGTGATCGCGGGGCCCGACGACGCCCCGATCGTGCTCGCCGGGCACTTCGACACGGTGCCCGCGCAGGACAACCGCCCCGGTCGCCTGGAGCAGGACGGGAGCGTCGTGCACGGGCTCGGCGCGGCCGACATGAAGGGCGCGCTGGCGGTGATGGTCGAGCTGGCGCTGGCCGGCGTGCCGGCGCGGTACGTCTTCTTCGGGCGCGAGGAGCTGCCGTTCCACGAGTCGGCGCTGACGCCGCTGCTCGCGCGCGAGCCGTCGCTGCGGGACGCCGCGCTGGCGGTCGTGATGGAGCCGACGACGAACACGATCCACGCGGGCTGCGTCGGCAACATCAACGCCACGCTCACCGCGACGGGCAAGGCCGGGCACAGCGCGCGGCCGTGGCACGCGGAGAACGCGATCCACCGCCTGACCGCCGCCGTCTCCGCCGTCGCCGCGCAGCCGTGGACCGAGCGCGAGTTCGAGGGCCTGACGTTCGTCGAGGCGATGTCGGTGACGCAGATCGCGGGCGGGATCGCGCAGAACGTGATCCCGGACAGCGCCACCGCGCACGTCAACTACCGGTACGCGCCGGGGACGTCCGCCGCGGACGCGGAGGCGCGCCTGGAGGAGGTCGTCGGCGGGCTGGAGGGCGTCGCGCTGCACATCATCTCCAACGCCCCGTCGGGCGCGGTGCCGCCGCGCAGCAACCCCTACGTGACGCGGCTGCTCGACGCCGGCCTGCCGTGGGAGCCCAAGCAGGCGTGGACGCCGGTGGCGGAGCTCGGCCTGGCGGGCGTCGACGCCATCAACCTCGGCCCGGGCGAGCCGCGCTTCGCGCACACGCGCGAGGAGCAGGTGTCGGTCGCCGCGCTGCGCCGCTCGTACGAGCTGCTGGAGACCCTGTGCCGCGGCTGAACCCGGTCCTCACGGGCCTGCCTGGCTACCCCTTCGCGCGGCTGACGGAGCAGAAGGCGCGGCTCGTCGCCACCGGGCGGCGCGTGATCGACTTCGGCGTCGGGGAGCCGCGTGAGGAGACGCCGGCCTTCCTCCGCGCGGCGGTCGCGCGCGCGATCGAGGACGAGCCCGTGTCGGCCTACCCCCTGGCCGCCGGGATGCCCGAGCTGCGCGCCGCCGCCGCGGGCTGGGTGGCGCGGCGGTTCGGCGTGACGGTCGATCCGGACACCGAGGTGCTGCCGACGCTCGGGTCCAAGGAGGCGATCTACGGCCTCGTGTCGGTGCTCGACGGCGCGGTCGCGGTGCCGACGCCGGGCTACCCCGTGCAGGAGCGCAGCGCGCTGTTCGCGGGGCGAGAGGTCGTGCGGATGCCGCTGACCGCCGAGCGCCGCTGGCTGCCCGACCTCGACGCGCTGCCGTGGGAGCGGCTCGGCCTGCTCTGGCTCAACTTCCCCGGCAACCCGACGGCGGCGACCGCGCCTCTGAGGTGGCTGGAGGAGGCCGCCGCGCGGTGCCGCGCGCACGACGTCGTGCTTGCCAGCGACGAGGCGTACATCGAGCTGTGGTTCGACGGCGACCCGCCGCCCAGCGCGCTCGAGGTCGGCGACCGGCGCGGCGTGCTCGCGTTCCACACGCTCTCCAAGCGCTCGTCGATGCCCGGCTACCGGAGCGGCTTCGTCGCGGGCGACCCCGAGCTGATCGCCGCGCTCAAGCGCTTCCGCCCCAACGTCGGCACGGCGCCGCAGCGGTTCGTCCAGCGCGGCAGCGTCGCCGCGTGGGAGGACGACGCGCACGTGGTCGAGATCCGCGAGCGCTACCGCCGCAAGCGCGACGCGCTCCTCCCCGCGCTGCTCGCGGCGGGGCTGGAGCCGGCGGGTGGCGACGCGTCGTTCTTCCTCTGGCTGCGCGTCCCCGACGGCGACGACCAGGCGCTCGCCACGCGCTGGCTGGACGAGCACGGCATCGTCGTGGCGCCGGGCTCGTGGCTCGGCGCGGGCGGAGAGGGCCACGTGCGCGTGGCCCTGGTCCCGACCGTCGAGGAGTGCGCCGCGGCGGCGGAGATCCTCGCCGCCGCGCCCGCGCGGCCCTAGTCGTTGGCGTGCAGGGCGGCGTTCAGGCCGCCCCACGTGCTGCTGCGCGCCAGCGCGTGCACCGCGCCGGTCTCGCTGTCGCGGCGGAAGAGCAGCCCGTTGGCGCCGCTGAGCGTGCCGGCCTTGACGACCTCGCCGTCCGGCGTCGTCACGCGCGTCCCCGCGGTGACGTAGAGGCCGGCCTCGACCACGCAGTCGTCGCCGAGCGCGATGCCGATGCCCGCGTTGGCGCCGAGCAGGCAGCGCTCGCCGATCGCGATGACCTCCTTGCCGCCGCCGCTCAGCGTGCCCATGATCGACGCGCCACCGCCGATGTCCGAACCGTCGCCGACGACGACGCCCGCGCTGATGCGGCCCTCGACCATCGACGCGCCGAGCGTCCCGGCGTTGAAGTTCACGAAGCCCTCGTGCATGACCGTCGTGCCCTCGGCCAGATGCGCGCCGAGCCGCACGCGGTCGGCGTCCGCGATGCGCACGCCGGACGGCACCACGTAGTCGGTCATGCGGGGGAACTTGTCGACGCCGTAGACCTCGAAGTGGCGGCCGAGCGCGCGCGTGCGCAGGCGGACGTGCTCGACCTTCGCGAGGTCGACCGGGCCGAGGCTCGTCCACGCGACGTTCGCCAGCGTGCCGAAGAGGCCGTCGAGGTTGACCTGGTGCGGCTTGACGAGGCGGTGCGAGAGCAGGTGGAGGCGCAGGTACGCGTCGCGCGCGTCCTCCGGCGGCTCGGACAGGTCGGCGATCCGCACGACGACCGGCTCGACCCGCACGCCGCGCAGGTCGTCGATGCGCGCGGTGTCCGGCAGGCCGTCCACGCGCTCGGGCTCGGCGTCGATCGCCGGAGCCGGGAACCACGCGTCCAGGACGCGCCCGGAGTCGACGTCGACGGTGCTCAGGCCGGCGCCGGATGCGCCGCGGGTCTCGTAGCCGCTCATAGGGCCACGAACCTAGCGCGCATCCGGCGCCGCCTGCGTCAGCGCAGCGCGACCGCGCCCGCCGTCACCGGCGCGCCCGCCCCGTCGGCCCGGAAGCGCGCGACGGCGGGGAAGTCCGCGGAGCCGGCGCCCGCTGCCGCCGCGATCCGCCGGGCGCGCTGGCGCACCGTGAGGCGGATCTCCGTCCGCTCGCCCGCGTCCAGGTCCACGCGGGCCACGCCGAGCACCGGCGCGGGAACGAGCACGCGCAGCTCGATCGTGCCGTGGCATCCGCTGCCAGGCGCGGCGATGCAGCGCACCTCGATCGCGGCGCGGCGCTGGCGCACGATCGCCGTCTGGGCGGGGACCGCGAGCGGCGATGCGCCGGCGAGGTGCCTGATCTGGGCCTCGCAGGCGTAGGACGGGGCGTTCCCGGTCACGCACGCGCTGGGCGCGTCCTGGGCCGGGGCTGACGCGGCCGCAGCGGCCGCGATGGTGAGGGCGGTGGCGACAGCGGGCATGGCGGGGACGATCCCGCCGCCCGCTTACCGCGCAGCTACCGGGGAGTTGCGCCGGGGTTGGGGTGCGGTTGCCACTCGCCGTCGAACACCTTCACCGCCCACCCGGTCAGGTCGACGTGCAGGTCCTCGGCGACGTCGACGACCAGCTCCCCGCCGTCGAGCTCCACCGTCACCGGCGAGTCGCCGCCGCGCAGCACGTGCGCGATCGCGGCGCCGGTCGCGCCGGTGCCGCTCGACATCGTCTCGCCGACGCCGCGCTCGAAGATGCGCGCGCGGATGCGGTCGGGCGCAAGGGGCGTCCAGAAGCTGACGTTCGTGCGGTTCGGCCAGCGCGGGTCGGTCTCGATCGGGCGGCCGACCGCGGGCAGGTCGAGGCCCTGCAGCGTCGCCCAGTCCGCGACGCGGATCGAGCACTGCGGGTTGCCGACCTCGAGCGCGACGTAGCGGAAGCCGCCGATCTCGCCCTCCTCCTCGACGATCCGCGCGCGGCCCATGTCGACACGGCAGGAGCGGTCGTCGAGCACGTGCGCGCGGATCTCCCCCGCCACCGTGCGGATCGAGAACTCGCGGCCCGGCGCCCAGCCGTTGTGATGGAGCCACATCAGCGCCTCGCGCGCGCCGTTGCCGCTCAGCTCCGCCTCGCTGCCGTCGGGGTTGAAGATGCGCAGCCGCGCGACGAACCCGGGCTCGTCGGTCGGCTCGATCAGCAGGACGCCGTCGGCGCCCACGCCGAGGTGGCGGTGGCAGATCGCCTGCACCGCGTCGGGGTCGAGCGGCTCGGTCACGATCAGGTAGTCGTTGCCGAGCGCCTGCCACTTCTCGAACTTCATGCGCCGAGGATCATCGCGGCAACGTCGTCCGGCTGCGTCGTGGTCACGTCGATCAGCTCCACGCCGGGCAGCTTGCGCATCCACGTCAGCTGGCGCCGTGCGTAGTTGCGCGTGCGGCGCTTCATGCCCTCGACGTCGCCGGCGAGGAGGTCGTCGAAGCCGAGCGCCTTGCGCGCGGTCTCGCTCGCGCCGGCGGCGTTCGCGCGCAGCACCTCCTCGCGCGCACCCTGCGCGACCATCTGGTCGACGCGCCGGCCGATGCGGGCGTACAGCGCGTCGCGCTCCATCGTCAGGCCGACGAGCCTGGTCGGGTGGCGCGTGTCGGCCGTCCAGAGCTGGTTCTCCTCCTCGGCGCGCGGGGGCTCCAGCTCGCCGAGGTCGCTCAGCTCCAGCCACCGCACCACCCTCGACCGATCCCGCACGCCCACGTGCTCCTTCGCCCACGGCGCCCGCCGCACCAGCTCCGCGTGCAGCGCCTCGACGCCCTCCGCCTCGAGCGCGCGCTCCCACTTCTCGCGCAGGCCCTCCGGCGGCGGCGGCCGCAGGTCCAGCTCCGCGAGCGCGGCCCGCAGGTACAGGCCGGTGCCGCCGACGACGATCGGCGTCCGCCCGTCCGCGAGCAGCCCGTCGATCTCCGCGTGGGCGAGCTTCGCGTACTCCCCGACCGAGAACGTCGCGTCGACCGGCAGGAAGCTGACGAGCCGGTGCTCCAGCCGCCGCTGCTCGGCTGCGCTGGCGGTGCCGGTGAGGACCTCCAGCCCGGCGTAGACCTGCAGCGCGTCGGCCGACACGGCGACGGGCGCCGCGCCGTCCGCCCGCAGCCGATCGGCGAGGGCAAGGGCGACGTCCGTCTTGCCGACCCCGGTCGGCCCGAAGAGCGCGAACACGGTCGGCGGCGGCACCCCACCCAAGCTACTGTCGGATCCATGGCGGTGCGGATCGGAAGCGCGATGGTCGTCGGGGGCGAGCCGCTTCCCGCGGCGGCCGAGGCGGCCGTCCAGGCGCGCGCCGGGCTCGGCGGCGAGCCGGCCGACGTCGCGGTCGTGTTCGCGTCAGGCGAGCACCTGCTCGACCCGCACGCGACGCTCGAAGGCGTCCACGAGGGCCTGTCGCCGCGGGCCCTCGTCGGGTGCGGCGCCGGGGGCGTGCTGGAGGGCCGGCGGGAGATCGAGTCGGGCACCGCGATCTCCGTGTGGGCGGCAGCGTTCGACGGCGGTGAGGCGCGCTCGTTCCACTCGCGGGCGATCGAGCAGGACGACGCGATCGCGGTCACCGGCCTGCCCGAGCTGTCGGGAGCGTCCGGGGCGATCCTGCTGCCCGACCCGTTCAGCTACCCGACCGACCTCGTGCTCGCGGAGCTGACCGCGCGGGCGCCGGGCGTGCCGGTCCTCGGCGGGGTCGCGAGCGGCGAGTCCGCGTCGGGCGGCCCGGTGCTCTTCCGCGACGACGAGGTGCTGTTCGAGGGCGCGGTCGGGCTGCGGCTGGAGGGCGTCGAGCTGCTGCCGTGCGTCTCGCAGGGCGCGACGCCGGTCGGGCCGGAGCTGACGATCACCGCCGGCGAGGGCAACGTCATCGCCGAGCTCGCGGGCCAGCCGGCGCTCGCGAAGCTGCGCGACGTGATCCTCGCGCTGGAGCCGCACGACCGCGAGCTGCTCTCGCGCGGCCTGCTGCTCGGCGTCGTGATCGACGGCGACAAGCCCGAGTACCTCCACGGCGACTTCCTCGTGCGCGGGCTCGCGGGCGCCGACCCGGACGAGGGCTCGATCGCGGTCGCGACCGCCGTGCGCCCCGGCCAGGTCGTGCGGCTCCACGCGCGCGACGCCGAGACCGCGACACGCGACCTCCACGAGGCGCTCGGGCTGCGCCGCGAGGCGCTCGGCGCGCAGGACGCGGCGGGCGCGCTGGTGTTCACGTGCAACGGCCGTGGGCGCGGGATGTTCGGCCGCGGCGACCATGACGCGGAGGCGATCGGCGAGGAGCTCGGCGACGTCCCCGCCGCCGGCCTGTTCGCGGCCGGCGAGATCGGCCCCGTCGGCGGCGGGTCGTTCCTCCACACGTTCACCGCCACGCTCGCCGTCTTCGCCCGCTAGCCCGCCCCGCCTCGTCGCCGCCGCACCTGCCAGGCTTCCGCCCCATGGACATCTCGGGTTCGAAGATCCTCGTGACAGGGGCCACGGGTGGGCTGGGCCAGGCGATCGCCGCCGCGCTCGGCGACCGCGGCGCGAAGCTCGTCCTCACCGGTCGCCGGACCGAGGTGCTCATGCCGCTCGCCGCGCCCTACGGCGCCGAGGTGATCGGGGTCGACCTCGCGGACCCGCGCGCGGTGGAGCGGCTCGCGCAGGAGGTCGCGGACGTCGACGCGGTCGTCGCGAACGCGGGCCTGCCGGGCTCGGGTCGCCTCGACTCGTTCACGCCGGAGGAGATCGACCGGCTGCTCGACGTCAACCTCCGCGCCCCGATCATGCTCGCGCACGCGTTGACGCCGGCGATGGTCGCGCGCGGCCGGGGCGCGTTCGTCTTCATGTCGTCGCTGTCGGGCAAGTCCGCGGCGCCCGGAACGTCGCTCTACAGCGCGACGAAGTACGGCCTGCGCGGCTTCGCGCTCTCGCTGCGCGCCGACCTGCACGGCACCGGCGTCGGGGTGACGGTCGTCAACCCGGGCTTCATCCGCGACGCGGGGATGTTCGCCGAGTCGGGCGCCGAGCTGCCCGCGGGCGTCGGGACGAAGACGCCGCAGGACGTCGCCCGGGCGGTGCTGCGGGCGCTCGAGAAGCACCCGGCGGAGATCGACGTCGCGCCGGTGCCGCTGCGCGCGGGCGCGGTGTTCTCCAGCGTCGCGCCGGGAGTGGCCGAGGTGGTCACGCGCCGCCTCGGCGGCGCGGGCATCGCCGACCGCATCGCAGCCGGCCAGGCGGACAAGCGCTAGCGCGTCACTCGCCGGGCCCGGCCTCGAAGTCCACCCGCGCGTCCGGCACGGTCGTCGACACGTGGCGCTCGCGCTGCTCGTCGCGCTCGAACCGCCGCGTCTCGGGGCCGATCGCCGCGAGCACCTCGGACGCGAGCCGCGGCCCGTCCGCGTTCAGCTCGGGCGCGGCGATGATGCGCACGATCACCTCGTCGCCGTCGATCTCCTCCAGCAGCACGCGCGGCTCGCCGCGGATCGGCGTCTCCACCGCCCGCTGCAGCAGCTGCTGGATGTCGAGCGGCGTCACGCCCGGGCGCAGGCGCGCGCGGAGGTTGATCGCCGCCGGCTCGCGCAGCGGCACGATCGCGACGTTGAGCACGCTGCGGTTGGGGACGAGCATCGAGTCGTCGCCGTTGGTGAAGACCGTGTGGAGCAGGCCGAGCGACGACACGGTGCCCTCCAGCTCGCCCGCGAGGTCGCCGCCCTGCAGGCGCACGCGGTCGCCGACGACGAACGGCCGCGCGCTGAGCAGCACGATGCCGGCGAAGACGTTGCCGAGCGTCTGCTGCGCCGCGAGGCCGATGATCACCGCCGACGCGGCGGCCGCCGGGACGAGCGACTGGTTCGTCACGCCGGCGACCCGCAGCGACGCGAGCAGCGCGACCACCGCGAAGAACAGCCGGATCAGGAAGCCGACGGTGCCGGCCGTCCCAGGGTCCATCCGCCGGAACAGCGCGGGTGCGAAGATGCGGCCGAGGTCGCGCGCGATGCCGAAGCCGATCAGCAGCAGCGCGACCGCCGCGATGAGCCGCACGGGCACGTCGATGCCGAACAGCTCCTCGCGGAAGACGTACAGCGCCAGGGTCGCGCCGGCCAGCAGCGTCAGGATCAGGACCTCGATCCGCGCCCGCTTCACCGCGCGCACGCTGAGCTGCCGGGCAAGCCCGACCTCCCGCCATGCGTGGCTGCGCGTCTCGAACATCTTCCCCATGTCCTGGTGGTGGTGGCGGGGCATCAGGGCCCCTCTGCCCTCCAACCTACGCCGTGGAACGTCAGGGAGCTGTGAAGAACCCGCCCGCCGCGGCCGACGCATGACCGCCCGTCATTCGGAACGCTCGCGTACGCTTTCGCGCTCCGTCCCCTCGCCCGGAGGCCAGATGTACCGCAGGGAAGCCCTCGTGGCCGCGCTCGTCGCCGCCACGCTCGCCGTCGTCGGCGCCGCGCCGGCGGGAGCCGCCGTCGTCGCGAGCGACGTCGTGCAGGTCGACGCCGGCCGCTACCACACGCTCGCGCGCACCGCCGACGGACGGGTCCTCGCGTGGGGCCGCAACAGCGCCGGGCAACTCGGCGACGGCACGAGCGTCCACCGCTCCCGGCCGGTCGAGGTCCAGGGCCTGCCCACCGGCGCGGGCTCCCGGATCGTGGACGTCGCGGCGGGCGCGGAGCACTCGCTCGCGGTCACCCAGGACGGCCGGGTCTACGCGTGGGGGTCGAACTACTACGGGGAGCTCGGCATCGGCGAGGTCTTCGTGGTCAGGCGGCACCTGCCGACGCAGGTCACCCACACCGTCGCGCCCGGGGACCCCCCGGAGCCGGGGGAGCCGCCGACGCCGGGCGACCCGCTGCCGGCGATCCGCGACGTCGAGGCGAACGGGTCCTCGTATGCGATCGCGCAGTCCGGGGCGGTCTACAGCTGGGGCTCGAACATGGAGGGCCAGCTCGGGATCGGCGGCTTCAGCGGCGCCTCCTCCGTCCAGCTCCTGCCGACGCCGATGAGCGTCGTCACCGGCGCGGCTGAGGTCGCCGCCGGCGCGACGCACGCGCTCGTGCGCACGCACGGCGGGACCGTCTATGGGATGGGCGACTCCCGGCTCGGTCAGGTGGGCAACGGCACCCACGGGCAGGTCGAGACGCCGGTGCCGCTCACCTTCGCCGGGCTCGGCGGCGAGACGATCGCGGAGACCGACGCGGGCGGCTGGACCTCGTACGCACGGACGTCCGGCGGCCGCGTCTACGCCTGGGGCAACGACAGCAACGCCGCGCTCGGGGACGGCGGGAAGCACACGACCGTGCCGAGCCCGATGCTGCTCCCGACGAGCAGCATCCAGAACGCCGCCGACCTCGCCGCCGGCGCCGAGTTCGTGCTCGCGCGGACCGGCGGCGGCACGGTCCGCGCGTGGGGGCGGAGCGACGCTGGCCAGCTCGGGGACGGGGTCGTCGACGAGCAGCACGGGCCCGTCGACGTGCCCGGGCTCGCCGGCTCCGCTCAGCTCGCCGGCGGCGGCGCGCACGCGTTCGCGGTCGACGCCGGCGGGACGTTGCGCGGGTGGGGCAGCATCGAGTACGGGCAGGTCGGCAACGGCAAGATCCGCTACGTGCCGTTCGCCGGCACGGTCCCCGGCGTCAACGGCGCGAGCGAGGCGGTCGCCGGCGCAGACGTGTCGCTCGCGCGCATGGCCGACGGCACGGTGATGGCTTGGGGCCGCAACGCGGCGGGCCTGCTGGGCAACGGCACGCGGACGTCCCGGGCCGCCGCGCGCCCGGTCGTGGGGCTCACCGGCATCGTCGCGCTTGCGACCGGCCAACCGAACACCATTGCGCCGGCCAAGGCCGCGCAGCACCACGTGCTCGCCGTCGACGGCGATGGCGAGGTGTGGGCGTGGGGCAGCAACGCACACGGCCAGCTCGGCGACGGGACGACCACCGACCGCCTGCGGCCGGTCTGGGTCTCCGTGCCCGGCAGGGTGACCGCGGTCGCCGCGGGCGGCACGCACTCGCTCGCCCTGACCGACGCAGGTGACGTCTACGCCTGGGGCGACAACGAGGACGGTCAGAGCGGCGCAGGCCCGGCGGGCGAGAACGCGCTGCGGCCGCGCAAGGTGCTCGAACTGCCGCCGGTCGTGCAGATCGCCGCCGGCGTGTCGAGCTCGGCCGCCCGGACCGCGGCCGGCGGCGTCCTCACCTGGGGCCGGAACGGGCGCGGGCAGCTCGGCGCCGGCCCGACGCCCGTCTCGAGCACGGACACGCCGTTCGACGTGCCGCTCCCCGCTGGGCTGGGTGTCGCCGCGACCATCGCGGCCGGCGGCGACCACGTGCTCGTGTCCGGCGCCGGGCAGAGCGTCTGGGGCTGGGGCTGGAACAACATGAGGCAGCTGTACATGGCGCCCGCGGACCCCATCACGGGGGAAACGCGCATCATCGAGCGGACGCCGCTGCGGCTGACGGCGCTGGACGGCCGGCAGGTGACGCGCCTGTCCTCTGGCCTGGTGCACTCGCTCGCCGTGACCAGCGGCGGTGCGGTCCTCGGCTGGGGCTCGAACGAGCAGCACCAGCTCGGGCACGGCACGGTCTACACCGCCGACGCGCCGACCGACGTGCCGCTGCCGGGCAGCGCGCCGGCGAGCGGCGTGTCCGCCGGGCCGACGCACTCGCTCGCGACGACGACCGACGGCAAGGTGCACGCGTGGGGCGACGCCGCGACCGGCGCGCTCGGGTTCGCGGTCCCGGCGCTCGTGCCGACCGCGGCCTCCGAGGGCGTCGCGCCGGCCGACCCGGCAGAGCCGGATCTCGGCCCGCTCGACCCGCCCGGCAAGGACGACGGCGACGGCGGCGACAACGGCGGCGGGGACGACGGCGGCGGCGACAACGGCGGCGACAACGGCGGTGGCGGCGACAACGGCGGCGACAACGGCGGTGGCGGCGGTGGCGGCGGTGGACCGACGCCGCCCGGCCCGGGCACCCCCACCCCGCCCGCGCCCGGCCCCGGCACGCCGGTCTCGCCGCCGGCCGACCGGAGCGCTCCCCGGGCCGCGCTGACCCAGCCCGCGTGCGCGGGGCGGACGAAGGCCGCCTGCCGCGCCTACCGCCGGACCGTCGCCGCGTGGCGCACGCTGCGCGGAACGGCGCTCGACCCCTCCGGCATCGCGCGCGTCGAGATCAACGTCGCCGGCCGGGTCGGCAAGCGCTGGTACGCGGTGTCCGGCGGCAAGCTCGTCACGCGCCCGTCGCGCGCTGCGGCGCTCGCCACCACCGTCCGCGCGACGGTCCGCGGCACGACGTGGACGGCGCAGCTCCCCAAGCTCCGCCCCGGCACGTGGACCATCCGGGTCCGGACCACCGACCGGGCCGGCAACGTCTCCGACTGGGTGCAGACCACGGCGAGGCTCGCGCGTCGCTGAGCTGTCGCACGGCGCTCGCCGCCTCCCGCACCCATCGGGCGGCGGCGAGCGACCGGGTCAGAACAGGGCGCCCTGCTCGGGGTTCACCGCCGGCGTCCCGCCCGGCCGCCCCGACGGGCCGGGCTTGCGCGTCACCGCGCGCCGGACCGGCTGACCCGCCGGCCGCTGCCGCACGACCGGCCCGACGCTCTCCGTGTCCTTCGCGGCGTTGCGCAGGTCCGCCGGCCAGGTCGCGTGCCGGCGCCCCGGCCGCACGCCCGTCTCGCGCTCGACCGCGTCCTTGCCGCGGCGCAGCACGCGCGCGAGCCGCTCGCGCTCGTCCTTCGGCGCGTACGACCGGCGCCCGCCGTACAGCTCCTCGTACCGCGGCACGAGCTCGGGCCGGTAGGAGCGCAGCCAGTCCATGAAGACCTCCTTCACCCCCGGCCGCAGGTGCAGCGCGATGCCGCCTACGCCCGTCGCGCCCGCCTCGGC
Organism: Parviterribacter multiflagellatus; assembly: GCF_056863265.1. Classification (NCBI taxonomy): domain Bacteria; kingdom Bacillati; phylum Actinomycetota; class Thermoleophilia; order Solirubrobacterales; family Parviterribacteraceae; genus Parviterribacter; species Parviterribacter multiflagellatus. The sequence continues at coordinate 220,087 of NZ_JBXPIZ010000007.1, read as the reverse complement.
CGCCATCGCCAGGATGCGCTCGACCTGCTTGGGCGAGTCGTTGATCCCCGGCATCAGCGGCGCGACGAGGATGCCGCACGGGATGCCCTGCCGGTTCAGCTCGGCGACCGCCTCCATCCGCGCCTTGGGGTTCGGCGTGTGCGGCTCGGTCGCCCGCCACGCCTTCTCCTCCATCGTCGGGATCGACAGGTTCGCGCTGATCGTGGTGACCGCCGCGATCTCCTTCATCAGGTCGAGGTCGCGCAGCAGCAGCGGCGACTTGGTGAGGATCGAGCACGGGTTCGCGAAGTCCCGCATCGCCTCCCAGATCCCCCGCATGAGCTTGTAGCGCCCCTCGACCCACTGGTACGGGTCGGTGTTCGTGCCCAGCGCGACGTGCTCGCCCTTCCACGACTTGCGCGCCAGCTCGACGCGCAGCACCTCGGGCACGTTGACCTTGACGACGATCTCCTTCTCGAAGTCCCGCCCCGCGTCGAAGTCGAGGTAGGTGTGCGTCGGGCGGGCGAAGCAGTTGTGGCTCACGACCCCGTCCGCGATGAAGTCGCCCGTGCCGGTTGTGATGTCGTACAGCCGCATCGCGACGCCGAGCGCCTCCACGGAGATGACCTGCGTGTGCTTGCCCGCGGTGACCTCCGCTCCCTGCACGCGCCGCTTACGGGTGATCGCGGGGTCGCACAGGTGCAGGAACCGCATCGACTCGCGGAGCCCGCCGCGCAGGTGCAGGAACGCGACGCCGGGCCGGTGAGGCGCGGCCTCCTCGTCGACCGTGAAGCCGAAGTGGCGCAGGCAGGCGAGCGTGAGCCGCACGAGCTGCCGGTCGTTCGTCGTCACCTGGAGCGCCTGCGTCCGCGCGCGCCCGCGCGTGTCGAACACGCCAGCGAGGAACCCCTTGCGCCACTGGTCGTTGGGCCACATCGGCAGCCGGACGAACTCGCGCACGCGCGCGACCGCGGCGCGCCGCGGCGCCACCCCAGGCCCGATCTCGCCGGCGTACCGGAGCCGGTCGGTCGCCAGTCCCGCCTGCTCGAGGAAGGCCCGCGTGCGCTCCACCGCCTCGCCGTCCGCGAACGCCAGCTCCGCGTCGCCGCGCGCGACCCCGCACAGGTACCCGAGCCGGTAGTCCGTGTCGTGCTCGGGCGCAACCGGGAAGCGGCCCGTTCCCAGCAACCGGTTCGCCGTCGTCAGGTGCGGCCGCCGATCCGGCCCCTGCTGCGCGCCGACGACGTGCTTCCACCCGCGGTTGGTGAGGAACCGATGGTCGCCGCTCGAGATCAGCTCCGTCGCATCCGCGAGCGTCGTCCGGTACGCCGGCTTGATCGACGACCACACGTCGAGGACCTCCGTCTCGACGTAGCGCCGTGAGCCCTCGTCGACCTGCGTCCCCACGATCCGGTCCCCCACGCGCAGCTGCGCCATCGGCTTCGTGCGCCCGTCCGCGAGCAGGATCGGCGTCTCGCCGGCGAGGCAGTACGTGCACGCGTGCGAGCAGCCGCGGTACGGGTTGATGGTCCACCGGAACGGGACCTGCGACGCTTCCGGGACGCGGTTGAGGGCCGACTTCGCGCGGACCTCGTAGAAGCGGGTCTCGAGGGCCTCGGGCGCGTCGAAGCGGCGGACGACCGCCTCGTCGCGGTAGCCGGGGAGGCGGGCCTGCTCGTCGGCGGCGATGGTGAGGTTGCTCCAGCGCACGAACGTATGTTCGCACACCCCGCGGACGCGACCGCGCCCGGCCCTACGATCCGCGCCGACCATGCCCCTCGCCATCCGCCCCGCCACGCAGGACGACCTCGATGCCGTCCTCCCCCTCTTCGCCGGCTACCAGCGCTTCTACGGCGTCGCCACGCCGGACGACGACCGCAACCGCGCGTTCCTCAGCGGCAGCTTCATCGCCCCGAGCGACCGCGGCCTGCTGCTGCTCGCGCACGACGACGCGCAGCTGCTCGGGTTCGCGAACGTCTACTGGACGTTCGAGTCGGTCGCCGCGACCGAGCACGCGATCATGAACGACCTGTTCGTCGTCGATGCCGCGCGCGGCAAGGGCGTCGGGCGCGCGCTGATCGAGGCGAGCGCCGCCGCCGCGCGGGAGCGCGGCATCCCGAGCCTCAGCTGGGTGACCGCGCTGGACAACCGCCGCGCGCAGCGGCTGTACGAGCAGACCGGCGCCGACCGCAGCGCCTGGTTCGAGTACGCGCTGGACACCTGACGCGCAATCGTCCACCCGTCCAGCGGGACACCCTCGTCCCGGTACGATCAGCCGTGCTGATGCGGGAAACGGCGATCGGCCAGCGTGCCGGTCGCCTGCCCCGCGGCTCAGACCTCGAGCCAGGGCGCCGGGTAGCGCATCGTCCCGCGCACGTCCTCGCTCCACCCCGGGAGCCGCAGCGCCCGCCACGCCTCCGGCTGCTCGAGCTTGAACGGCGCGCGCACGCCGAGGCGCCGCGCCGGCTCGAACCCGAGCTTCGCGTAGAACGCCGGGTGGCCGAGCACGACGATCAGCGGGTACGCCGTCTCCTCGCGCGCGCGGCGCACCGCCTCGCGGGTCAGCGCGCGGCCGATGCCCTGTCGCTGCGCCTCCGGCAGCACGCCGAGCGGCCCCAACGCCAGCACCGCGTGCTCCCCGACGACCGCCTCCGACAGCAGGACGTGGCCGCGGAGCTCCTCGTCGACCAGCGAGATCACGGGCTCCAGCGCCGCCACGAGCTCGGCCTCGGCCTCCCGCCCGAAGGCCTCGCGGTGGATCCGCGCGATCGCCTCCGCGTCGGCGTCGGCCGCGGCGCGGATCATCCCCCGGCGCGGGCGAGCAGCGACTCCTCGCCTGCCAGCGTCTGCGAGGTCGCCGAGGTGATCTCGACGTGCGCGATGTCGCCGGGCGACGCGAAGCCCGTGAAGTTGACGACCTTGCCGTGCCGGCAGCGCCCGCGGAGCTTGGTCGGGTCGTTGCGCGACGTGCCCTCGACGAGCACCTCGAGCGTCCGGCCCACGAACCGCTGCGCGCGCTCGCGGGCGCCCTTCTGCACGGCCTCGACGAGCCGCTCCATCCGCGCGACGGACACCTCGTGCGGGACGAACCGGTCCGAGAGCTCGGCCGCCTCGGTCCCCCGCCGCGGCGAGTAGATGAACGTGAACGCGCTGTCGTACCCGACCTGCTCGACCACGTCGAGCGTGTGCTCGAAGTCCTCCTCGGTCTCGCCGGGGAAGCCGACGATGATGTCGGTCGTCAGCGCGACGTCCGGCACGTGCTCGCGGATCAGCGCGACGCGATCCAGGTAGCGCTCCTTGGAGTACGTCCGGCGCATCGCCTTGAGGATCGGCGTCGAGCCCGACTGCAGCGGCAGGTGGATGTGCTCGCACAGCGACCGCAGCTCGGCGTGCGCGGTGATGACGTCCTCGCGCATGTCCTTCGGGTGCGGCGACGTGTAGCGCACGCGGCCGATGCCGGTCGCGTCGATCGCGCGCAGCAGCTCGGCGAAAGTGCGGCGATCGGGACGCAGATCACGCCCGTAGGAGTTGACGTTCTGGCCCAGGAGCGTGACCTCCTGGACGCCGTCCGCCACCAGCCGCTCGGCCTCGGCGACCAGCTCGTCGAACGGCCGCGAGACCTCGACGCCGCGGGTCGACGGGACGATGCAGTACGAGCACCGGCAGTTGCAGCCGACGCTGATCTGCATCCACGCCTGGAAGTCGCGCGCGCGGCGCATCGGCAGGTGGCCGGTGAAGCCCTCGAACTCGAAGAAGCCCTGCGCCGTCAGCGAGTCGGACGTGAGGAACTCCGCGAGCTTGTGCACCTGCCCGGGCCCGAACGCGACGTCGACGAACGGGAACTGGCGGAACACCTCCTCCTTGACCGACTGCGCCCAGCAGCCGCCCACGCCGATCACGCGCTCCGGATCGGCGCGCTTCAGGGCCGCCGCCTTGTTGAGGTGCGCGATGAAGCGCTCGTCGGCCTTCTCGCGGATCGAGCAGGTGTTGAAGAGGATCAGCTCGGCGTCCTCCGCCGAGCCCGCCTCCGCGTACCCGAGCGACTCGAGCATGCCCTTCATGCGCTCGCTGTCGTGCTCGTTCATCTGGCACCCGAAGGTGGTGACGTGGTAGCGGCGGCTCATCGCCGAAGGAGTCTAGGACTGCTTGCGGGGGCCGCCGGGCCACAGCGGCCTGCCCGCGTGCCAGGTCGCCCACAGCGCGTACGCCGCGCCGAGCACGCTCACGCCGATCGCGATCCACGCGCCGTTGACCGCGAGCAGGACGCCGAACCCGAGGGCGACCAGCAGCAGCGGGACGATGAACCACCACAGCCGCTGGTCGTCCGGATCCATGGGTCCAGGTTCTAGCGCACCGTCGTGATCTTCACCTCACGGCCGATGCCGGACGCGAGGTTGCCGTCGTTGATGAGCACGAACACGCGGTACGTGCCGCCGCTGCGGATGCGCACGCGCTTCGTGAAGCCCGAGTACGTCGCGCCGCCGCCACGGGTGATCGAGCCCGCGAGCGTCGCCCACTGCCCGTCCTTCGTGCGCTTCTGCACCGCGAACTGCGCGCCGGCGCGCGCGGGCCGGATCGTTCCGGAGAACCGGACGAGCGAGCCGCGCTTGACGTTCTTCGTCTTGCTCACGTTCGTCTTCACGCGCACCGCCAGCGGCAGCGTCAGGACGCCGCTCGCGACGTTCGGCTTGTCGACGGTGACGACGCGGAACTGGGTCGTCGCGCCGATGCCGGTGAGCAGCGCGAACCCGAACACGCCATTCGCGTCGGTGACGACCGCGTTGCCGACCTGCGCCCACGGCGCGGTGAAGGGGAACGGGCGCTGCTGCAGCGCGACGGCCTTGCCGCCGTTCCCCGTGCCGGTGAGCGTGCCGCTGATCGTCGTCGCCTGGCCGATCTCGACCGGGTTGGGCGTCGCGGAGATCTGCAGGCCGAGCGGCTGCGGCTTGGTCTTGAACGAGCGGGCCGAGCCGGAGCGCACGCCGCTCGCGTTCGAGGCGACGAGGCGGTAGTGGATCGTCGTGTTCGCCGGCAGGCCGCTCAGGTCGGCGCGGAACGTCCTCGCGCTGGTGCCCTTGCCGGCCGGCTGGTCGGCCGTCCGCGAGCCGTACGAGCGGGACGTCCCGTACTCGAAGTAGTAGGTCGTGGCGACGCCGTTGGGATCGACCTTGCCCGAGACCTGCGCGGTGTTCGACGTGACCTTCGCCGCGCCGCCGGTCGACACCCCGGGCGGATCCGCGAGCGCGGGCGCGGCCGACGCCGTCGACCCCACGAGGACGGCGAGCGCCGCCAGCACGATCTTCTTCATCTGGTTCCCCCTGCCACAGGTTCGGTTCCGCCCGGATTCAACCCCGAGCGCGGCGTGAAACTACCGCTCGGTGCAGCGGAGATCAGCGTGCGTACTCGACGGCGCGGGACTCGCGGATCACCGTGACCTTGATCTGGCCGGGGTATTCCAGCTCCTTCTCGATTTCCCTGGCAATTTCATGAGAAAGCAGGGCCATGCCGTCGTCGTCGATCGTTCCCGGGGCGACCATGATCCGGATCTCGCGCCCGGCCTGCATCGCGTAGACCTTGTCGACGCCGGGGTGGCGCTGGGCGATCTGCTCCAGCTCCCGCAGGCGCTTGACGTACGACTCGAGCGACTCGCCGCGTGCGCCGGGGCGGGCGCCTGACAGCGCGTCGGCGGCCTGGACGATCACGGCTTCGACGGTCTGCGGCTCGACCTCGTTGTGGTGCGCCTCCATCGCGTGCGCGACCGACTCCTCCTCGCCGTGGCGGCGGACCAGCTCGCCGCCGACCAGCGCGTGCGGGCCCTCGACCTCGTGGGAGACCGCCTTGCCGATGTCGTGCAGCAGCGCGGCGCGGCGCGCGGTCTTGGCGGAGGCGCCGAGCTCGTCGGCCATGATCGCCGCCAGGTGCGCGCACTCGACGGAGTGCGCGAGGACGTTCTGCCCGTAGCTCGTGCGGAACTTCAGGCGGCCGAGGAGCTTGATCAGCTCGGCGTCGAGGCCCTGGACGTTCGCGTCGAACGCGGCGGTCTCGCCAACCTCGACGATGTGGGCGTCGAGCTCGGACTTGGCCTGGTAGTAGGCCTCCTCGATGCGCGCCGGGTGGATGCGCCCGTCTTGGAGGAGCTTCTCGAGCGTCATCCGCGCGAGCTCTCTCCTGACCCCGTCGAAGCCGCTGAGGACGACCGCGTTGGGCGTGTCGTCGATGATGAAGTCGATCCCGGTGAGGTTCTCCAGCGCGCGGATGTTGCGCCCCTCACGGCCGATGATGCGGCCCTTCATGTCGTCGCTCTGGAGCTGGACGACGGAGACGGTGGTCTCGGCGGCGTGGCTCGCCGCCAGCCGCTGCATCGCGACGGCGAGGATGCTGCGGACGCGGCGCTCGGCGTCGCGCTTGGTCTGCTCCTCGACCTGGCGGAGCGTCTTGACGGCCTGGTGGCGCGCCTGGTCCTCGACCTCCTTGGCCAGGTGCTGCTTGGCCTCCGAGGCGGTCATGCCGGAGACCCGCTCGAGCGCGCGCTCGTGTTCTGTGCGCGCCTGCTCGAGCCTGAGGCGCTCCTCCTCGAGCGCCTCGGAGCGCGTCGCCATCTCGGCGGCGCGCTGCTCGAGCTCGGCGGCACGGACCTCCAGCTCGGTCGCGCGCTGGCGCAGCTCGCTCGCGCGCTGCTCCAGCTCACCCTCCCGGGCGCGGAGCGCGGCGCGAGCCTCGTCCGTCGCGGCGCTGCCGTTGCCCGCGGCGGGGACGAACCCCGCGGTGGCGACGGCCGGCCGCCGGAACACGGCCGCAGCGGCGACGAGTCCCACCGCCACCACCACCGCCGCGATCACCAGTTCCATCGTGTGTCTCTCCCCCGAGAGCGCGCCGGAGCGCGCTCCAAGTCCTGTCATCTGAAGTTGGAGCGACGGACCGAGCGTGCGATGCACGTCCGGGGCTGGGACATCTGTGGTGCGGCGCGAGGCGCCGCGCTTGCGGCTACGACTGGTTGCTGGTGGTCGTGGTCAGAGCGTCGTGGTGGCCGAAGCGGTTCAAAAGCGGTGGTTTGCTGCCCTTTCGCGCCCTCGCGGGCCCGGTTCGTCGATGGGCGGATGCTAGTGCTCGGCGCGACACCCTGCAATGCGGTGCCGCCCCGTTGCAGGAGCGGGCCTGCGCGCTGACCTCCCGAGGACGACGGTGGATGCCGGCGGCGTCGGCCGCCCGGCGAATGACGCGTTGGTCCCGGCATGCGGGACCAAGACGTCGATCGTGTCCGCCGGGGCGGCGGGGCAGCAACGCAGCGGCGTCAGCCGCGCCCGAGGGCGCGGATGGCGTCGTAGGCGAGGTCGAGGTCGTAGCCCTTGCGGACCAGGAAGCCGAGGGCGCGCTCACGGTCACGGTCGGTCTCGGGGACCAGGCCGCGGAGCTTGCGGCGCAGGAGCTCGACGGCGGCGTCGAGCTCTGCCGCGTGGTCCTGCTCCGAGACGGCCGCGTCGATGTCGGCCGCGTCGATGCCGAGCGTCGTGAGCTTGCGCGCGATGCGCTCGGCCCCCCACCCGTCGAGCGTCCGCCGATCCTCCGCGAAGCGCTGGGCGTAGCGGGCGTCGTCGAGGTAGCCGAGCTCGGACAGCTCGGCCACCGCGGCGTCGATCGACGCCGGCTCGCAACGCTTGGCCTCCAGGTGGCGCCGCACCTCCGCGACCGAGCGGTCGCGGTGGCTCAGGTAGCGGTACGCGAAGTCCAGCGCCCGCCGGAGGCGGGCGTCAGGATCGGCATCGACTTCCGTCACGTGATCGGCGGCTCCTCCACCGAACGACGCCGGGAGGGCGCTCAAGCCGCGGAGCCCGCGATCTCCGGCACGGCGGCGAGATCCTTGTCCTCGCCGATCTCCTGGACCGCGTCGCGGTCGATCCCCAGCGCCTCGTAGATCTTGGCCTCGATCTCGGCCATGACCTCACGGTGCTCGTTGAGGTAGTTCTTGACGTTGTTGCGCCCCTGGCCGAGCCGCTCGTCGCCGTACGAGAAGAACGAGCCGGACTTCGTGACGATGCCGTGCTCGATCCCCAGGTCGAGGATGCAGCCGGCGGTCGAGATGCCCTTGCCGAACTCGATGTCGAACTCGGCCTGCCGGAACGGCGGCGCGACCTTGTTCTTGACGACCTTCACGCGCACGCGGTTGCCGACCGCCTCGGTGCCCTCCTTGAGGGTCTCGATGCGGCGGATGTCGAGGCGCTGCGACGAGTAGAACTTCAGCGCGCGACCGCCCGGCTGCGTCTCCGGCGAGCCGAACATCACGCCGACCTTCTCGCGGATCTGGTTCGTGAAGAGGCAGAGCGTGCCGGTGCGGTTCAGGTTGCCGGCGAGCTTGCGCATCGCCTGCGACATCATCCGCGCCTGCAGGCCGACGGTCGTGTCGCCCATCTGGCCCTCGAGCTCGGCGCGCGGCGTCAGCGCGGCGACCGAGTCGACGCAGACGATGTCGACGGCGCTCGAGCGGACGAGCATGTCGGCGATCTCGAGCGCCTGCTCGCCGTAGTCGGGCTGCGACACGAGCAGCTCGTCGATGTCGACGCCGATCTCCCGCGCGTACAGCGGGTCCATCGCGTGCTCGGCGTCGATGAACGCGCACACGCCGCCGAGGCGCTGGGCCTCCGCGATGATGTGGTACATCAGCGTCGTCTTACCGGACGACTCCGGGCCGAACACCTCGACGATGCGGCCGCGCGGCACGCCGCCGATGCCCAGCGCGAGGTCGAGCGACAGCGCTCCCGTCGGGATCGCCTGCACCTTCACCTGGGCACCTTCGTCGCCCATGCGCATGACGGTGCCCTTGCCGAACTGACGCTCGATCTGGGACAGCGCGCCCTGCAGGGCGGCGTCGCGCGCCTTGGCGGCCTTCTCCTGTTCGCTCACGGCCATGGTTCTTCTCGCTCTCTTCTCACGCGGACGACGGGAACTATGAAACGGCCGTCGGACGGAACCGCCACGAACACCCGTTCGCCCGACGTCACGGGACGGCAACTTACGACCCACGAAGTTGCGCAACTGCGACAGGTCGCAAGGGAACTGCGCCAACTTCGCCGAACGTCCGACGCAGATGCTCACGGACGACCGCGCAGCGACCACCATCGACGACCTCATCGCGGCAGCCCGCAGGGTCGGCGCCGACGACCTCTCCACCCCGGTCCCGGTGCGTGGCGACGGCGAGCTGAGCCAGGTCGCCGCCGCCTTCAACGCGATGATGGAGCGGCTCACCGCGAGCCGCAGCGAGCTCGTCCACCAGGCGTTCCACGACGCGCTCACCGGCCTCCCCAACCGCGCGCTCTTCCACGACCGCACGCGCCACGCGCTCGCGCGCGCGACCCGGAGCAGGACCGGCGTCGCGGTCCTCTTCCTCGACCTCGACGACTTCAAGGCCGTCAACGACGGCCTGGGCCACGACGCGGGCGACGAGCTGCTGCGCACGGTCAGCGCGCGCCTGCACGAGGCCCTCCGCGCCGGCGACACGATCGCGCGCCTGGGCGGCGACGAGTTCGCCGTGCTGCTCGAGCACGTCACCGACGTCGCGCAGGCCGAGACGACCGCGACGCGGCTCTCCGACGCCCTCTCGCTGCCGGTGAAGCTCGGCGGCCGGCAGGCGACGGTGGGCGCGTCGATCGGCATCGCGATGGCGGGCGCCGACGAGACCGCCGGCCGCATCCTGCGCAACGCCGACGTCGCGATGTACGCCGCGAAGGCCGCCGGCCGCGGCTGCCACCGCCTCTTCGAGGAGGGCATGCACGAGAAGGCCTTCAGCCGCATGACGCTCGTCGAGGAGCTGCGCGAGGCGCTCCGTCGCGGCGACTTCCGGCTCGCCTACCAGCCGATGCACGACCTCACGACGGGCCGGGTCGTCGCGGTCGAGGCGCTCCTGCGCTGGGACCATCCCGAGCGCGGCGTGGTCGCGCCCGGCGACTTCATCCCCGCCGCCGAGGAGTCCGGCCTGATCGTCCCCATCGGCCGCTGGGTCATCCAGGAGGCGTGCCGCGAGGCCGCCGCGCTCCAGCGCCTGCCCGGCACTGCACAGGACCTCACCGTCGCGGTCAACCTCTCCCCCCGCCAGCTCGAGGACCCTGGCCTCGTCGACGACGTCGCGGGCGCGCTGCGCGAGTCCGGCATCGACCCGGCGACGCTCGTGCTGGAGCTGACCGAGAGCGAGCTGACCGCCGACCTCGCCGCCGCCGCGCCGCTCCTCTTCCGCCTCAAGCGGCTCGGGATCCGGCTGGCGCTCGACGACATCGGCACGGGCTACAGCCGCTGGAGCTACCTCCGCAGCTTCCCGGTCGACATCCTCAAGCTCGACCGCGAGCTGATCGCCTCCGCCGACGGCGCCGACGCCCGCCTCACGCGCGCGCTGCTCGGCCTCGGGCGGGAGCTGGAGCTGGCGACCGTCGCGGAGGGCATCGAGCGGCCCGAGCAGCTCGACGAGCTGCGCCGGCTGGGCTGCGACATCGGCCAGGGCTTCCTGTTCGCCGGCCCGATGGACGCCTCGCAGCTCGCGTGGGAGCTGGCGTCAGCGGGCGACGAGCTGGACGCCGAGCGTCTCGACGCGCTGCACCCCGCCGCCCCGCGCCTCGAGCCGTAGGACGACGCGCCGCAGCGTCCCGCGCCGCACCGCGCGCCGCGCGGCCGCCGACAGCTTCACCCGGAACAGCTCCCGCCTGCCGCCGGAGAGCCGCCGCATCGCGCGCCCGATCACCGTCCCGCGCGAGGTCGAGCGGCGGACGGTCGTGGTCAGCTCGCACGCTCGCGCGCACGTCGCCGACACGAGCACCCCGCGGGACAGGACCGTCGCGCGGCGCTGGCGGCGCGCGGTGGTGGAACGAACGGCGAACGCCGGCGGGTCGGGCACGGTCTGCGGCGCGGGCGCGGTCGGCGGCGGCACGAGGTCCCCACCGCCCGCGGCCGGCGTGCACGGCGTCAGCGCCCGCCGCTCCCCGATCCCGACGACCACGCGGTTCTCCGCGAGCACGGCCCCGTCGGCGCCCGTGCACGTCAGCGTCCACGCCTCGGTCCGCCCCGCCTTGCGCTCGAACGGCCGCGTCGACGGCGTGACGTGCCAGGTGAACTGCCCCGACGGCGGGACGACCAGCGACGTGTCGAGCCCGTCGTCGAGCAGCATCGCCTCGCCGGGCAGCGGGCAGTCGGTGCTGCCGCCCGCGTAGCCGAGCGGGCAGACGCGGCTCGTGGCGGTCTTGAACGCCCGGTGCAGCCGCAGCGTCGCGCCGGCCGGCGCGCTCCCCTCCAGCACGCTGTGGTCGCGCACGTCGCCCGCCTGCTCCCCCGCCAGGAGGAGCGCCTCGCGGATGCCGTCGCCGTCGTCGCGCTCGCCGTCCGGGCCGAGGTACTGGTCGATCACGTGCGTCGCGTAGCTGCCGTGGAAGTCCGAGCTGCTCGACGGCCCGAGCTCGATCGTGTACCCGAACGCGTTCTGCGCGACGTAGTTCCAGTCCTCGGTCGCGCCGGTGACCTCGTACAGCTCGTAGCCGTACTCCGACGCGTAGTCCGGGCCCGCCGCGGCGGCCATCGCGTCACCGAGCGCCTTCAGCCGCGCCTCGTCCGGCGCCAGGCCGAGCTCCTCGAAGCCCGGCGGCCGCAGCACCAGCGCCGCGATGTTGTGGATCGAGGTGAAGTTCGTGATGTGCAGCCGCTGGCTGAGCTCGTGGATCGCGGCGCTCTCGGGCTCCGACCACGGCCCCGGCCCGCGGTAGGTCTCGGTCAGCGGCAGCGTCGATGCGCCGTTGCCGCCCCAGAACGCGCCGTAGTTGCGGTTGAGGTCGACGCCGCTCGCGCAGCCGCCTGCGCAGTTCTTGCGCTGGTTGTGGTTCGGGCCGGTGCCGGCCACCGCGGTCCCGCGCGATTCGAGGAACCCGTCGGGGTTCGTGACGGGGAAGATCAGGACCCGCACGGCGTCGAGCAGCCGCGTGATCCGCGCGTCGCCGCCGTAGCCGCCGGCCAGGTCGCGCGCCAGCTCCATCGCGACCTCCCCCGACGGCCACTCGCGCGCGTGGTGCAGGCCGATCACCATGAAGACCGGCCGCCCGTCGGAGGGCGAACCGGCGCCGCTGGCGATCTCGACGCCCTGGATCGGCCGGCCCTGGACCGACGCGCGCGGGAGGTCGAGCCGCCGCACGAGGCCGGGATGCGCGGTCGCAAGCGCCTGCAGCTCGCTCGCGTAGTCGGCGGGGACGCGGTACTGCGTGCGGCCGCTCGGGAGCGCGGAGCGCTTCGCGCGCCGGTTCGCCCGGAGCGTCCGCAGCGTGCGCGCGCGGGTGTCGGCGACGAGCGTCCGGCCGCGGTACCCGGCGGCCGTGAGGCGCCGGCGCGCGGTGTCGTCGGGGAGCAGGATGCGCGCCGTCGTATCCGTCCGGCCGATCAGGTCGAACCCCTGTCGCTGGAGCGTCTCCGCGGCGAGCGGCCCGCTGACGTGCACCTCGACGACCGACTCGGCCGCAACCGCGGTGCCGGGCGCGACGGCCGGCACGACGCCCAGCGCGACGCCGGCGAGAGCGGTGAGGACGGCGGCGAGGCGGCGCATGGCTCAGGCGCGCGGGAGGTCGGCCCGCGCGAGCGGAGCGTACCTCGCCCCACCCGGGCCCAGCCGCGATTCGTAGAGCGTCACCGCGGTGGCCGCGAACGGCGGGCGCGGCGGCACGTCGGGCAGGGCGCCCGCGACCCGGGCGCCGCGCCGGGCCCGGGCGATGGTCACGTGTGGGCGGAACGGGCGCTCGTCGGGCGTGAAGTCGGCCGCCGCGACCAGCCCCGCCGTCAGCCGCGCGTGCAGCGCCGCCGCCGCGCCGGATGGATCGGCGAGATCGACGGCGAGGACCGACCGCCGCCCGAGCCACGCCGGCGCGCGGAGGGCGAGGCCGGCGACGGGCCCGGGCCCGGAGGCGACGGCGTCGTGCACGGCCGCCGCGAGCGCCGGGACGACCGCCTCGTCGCGCTCCCCGAGGAACGCGAGCGTGACGTGGTACGAGGACGCCGGCAGCACGCGCAGGCCCGGCCGCTCCGCCGCCTGCCCCACCTCCTCGAGCGCGGCGACGACGTCCTCCGGCAGGTCGAGCGCGACGAACAGGCGCACGCCGGCCAGCCCGCCCGCGCGTCAGTCGCTCTCGCCGAGCAGCAGGCGGCGGATCATGTGCATCGCCACCGTCGTCGAGCGGTCGCGCACGTCGAACCGCGAGCCCGGCAGGTTCGCGCGGCGCGTCAGCGAGCGGTCGCCGTGGCAGACCGAGAAGCACACGGTCCCGACCGGCTTCTCCGGCGTCCCGCCGCCCGGCCCCGCGATGCCCGTGATGCCCACGCCGACGTCTGCGCCCAGCGCCGAAGCGGCACCCCGCGCCAGCGCGACCGCGACCTCGGTCGACACCGCGCCGTGCGCCTCGATCAGGTCCGCCGGCACGCCGGCGAGCGCGGTCTTCGCCTCGTTCGCGTACACGACGAGCCCGCCGAGCACGTACGCGGACGAGCCCGCCCGGTCGGTCAGCCGCCCCGCGAGCAGCCCGCCCGTGCAGGACTCGGCGGTCGCGATGGTCAGCGAGCGCTCGAGCAGCAGCCCGGCGACCTGCTCGTCGACCGTCGTCCCGTCGTCGCTGAAGAGCGTGTCCGCGTGCCGCTCGCGGACCACGGCGGCGAACGCGTCGTAGACCGGCTGCAGCGGCGGCTCCCACCGCGTGACGACCTCGACCTCCCCGCGGCGCAGGCACGTCGTGATCTCCAGCGCGTCGATGTCGATGCCGCGCCCGCGCGCCACGCGTAGCGTCTCCGCGATCTCCGACTCCGGGATGCCGAACATCCGCAGCTCCTGCGAGCGGTACTCCGTCGCGTCCCCCAGCGCCGCGCGGAACTCCGGCGTCGCGACGGCCGCGCTCCACATCGGTTGCAGCTCGCGCGGCGGCCCGGGCAGCACGACGACCGTCGGCCGGCCGCGCTCGGCGGGCGTGACCACGAAGCCCGGCGCGGTGCCGACCGGCTCGAGGATCGCGGCCTGGTCGGGCACCAGCGCCTGCTTGCGGTTGCCCTTGCGCACGGCCTCCAGGTCGAGGTCCGGCCAGCGCGCCGTCAGCTTCTCGAGGATCTTCGCGATGCGGCCTTCGAGCGCCTCGTCCAGCTCGAAGTCGCGCCCGCTGAACTGGGCGACGATCTCGGCCGTCAGGTCGTCCTCGGTCGGCCCGAGGCCGCCGCTGGTGACGATCAGGTCGACCTTCTCGGACGCGAGGAACTCCAGCGCCGCCAGAAGGTCCTCCGGCCGGTCCCCCACGACGACGGTGTGCGCGTGGTCGAGCCCGACCTCCGCCAGCCGCTCGGACAGCCACGGGCCGTTGGCGTCGGCGACCCGGCCGGTGAGGACCTCCGTCCCCGTGACGACGATGCCCGCGCGTGCGCTCACGCGCCGCAGGTCGGCCGCCGGGACTCGGCCAGGTCGGTGCGCCCGTTCGGCGTGATCGTGTAGCCGATCGGCCCGCTGGACGCCGGCACCGTCCGGCTGCGCCCGTTGATCCGCAGCGACACCTGGTTGTTGCCCAGCACGAGGCGGAAGCGCTGCGAGCGGAACGTCTCCGTCTTGTCGCCCGCGGACAGCAGCTGGTTGCGCAGCAGCACGCGCCCGCGCCGGTCGACCAGGCACGCGTACACCTCGCCCGTCGCGACGAGCTGGAGCCGCACCGTCTTGGGCGCCGAGGACGCCTTGTCCTTGTCCGAGGACGACTTCGTGCCCTCGCCGTCGCCCGAGCCGCCGCCCTCGCCGGAGCCCTCGCTCTCCTCGGTGGACGTCTGCGCCGGCGGGTTCGCGAGCCCCTCGGGGTCGTCGTCGCCGGACGGATCGCGGCCGACGAAGTACAGCGCGACGACGATGCCGGCCAGGACGAGCCCGATCAGCACCGCCCGCGGCGCACCCGGCCGGCCCTGCCGGCGCCGCTGGCGGTCGCGCTCGCGCTGGTTGGGGCGCCGGATCGGGTGCAGCTCGCCGGTCTCCAGCGGGTCGTGGCGGAGCTTGAAGTCCTCCACGAGCATCTTCGCGTCGAGCCCGAGCGCCTCTGCGTACGTCCGCAGGAAGGAGCGCACGTACGTCGGCCCCGGCAGGAGGTCCCACTCCTCGTTCTCGAGCGCACGGAGGTACTTGGCGCGGATCTTCGTCCGCGCCTCCATGTCGGTGATGTCGATGCGCTGGCGCATGCGCGCCTCGCGGAGTGTGGCCCCGATGTCGGCCATGAGCAGGCCTGAAAGCTAGTCGGTTCCGCTCTGCTTCTCGCGCAGCTGCTCGATGAAGCGCTGCACGTCGCCCGGCGGGACCAGCACCTGACGCGGCTTGGAGCCCTCGTAGCCGGAGATGACGCCGCGCCGCTCGAGCATGTCGATCAGCCGCCCGGCGCGCGTGTAGCCCAGCCGCAGGCGGCGCTGGAGCATCGACGTCGACGCCGTGCCCATCTCCGCCACGAGGTGGATCGCCTCCTCCAGCAGGGGATCCTCGTCCGGGTCGAAGTCGTCCTCGTCCTTGCCGGCGCCCTTCCCGCCGTCGTCGGCGTCCTCGACCTCCTCCAGCAGGTCGTCGCGCAGCTCCGGCTCGCCCTGCTTGCGCCAGTGCTCGGTGATGGCGAGGATCTGCGCCTCGTCGATGTACGCGCCCTGGATGCGCTGGAGCTTGGACGAGCCGACCGGCGAGAAGAGCATGTCGCCCTTGCCGAGTAGCGACTCGGCGCCGTTCTGGTCGAGGATCACGCGCGAGTCGGTCTGCGAGGAGACCGCGAACGCGATGCGCGACGGCACGTTCGCCTTGATCATGCCGGTGATGACGTCCACGCGCGGGGACTGCGTGGCGAGCACGAGGTGGATGCCGACCGCGCGCGCCTTCTGGGCGATGCGGATGATCGAGTCCTCGACGTCGGCCGGGGCGACCATCATCAGGTCGGCGAGCTCGTCGATGATGCAGAGGACGTACGGGAGCGGCTGGTCGCCCCGCTCGGCGCGGTAGCGGTTGAGCTCCGGCAGGTTGCGGGTCTTGGCGAGCGCCATGATCGAGTAGCGCTCCTCCATCTCCTTGACCAGGTTCTGGAGCGCGTTCGCGGCCACCCGCGGGTTCGTGATCACCGGCGTGAGCAGGTGCGGGATGCCCTCGTAGTGGTTGAGCTCGACCTGCTTGGGGTCGACGAGGACGAGCTTGAGCTCGTGCGGCGACGCGTTGAGCAGGACGCTGGAGAGCATCCCGTTGATGCACGCGGACTTGCCCGCGCCGGTCGTGCCGGCGACGAGCAGGTGCGGCATCTTCGCCAGGTCGGCGCCGACCGCCTTGCCCGCGACGTCCTTGCCGAGCCACACGGTGATCGGCGACCAGTCGGCCGGGCGCTGCGTGAACACGTCGCCGAGCTGGACGATCTTGCGGTTCGAGTTCGGGACCTCGATGCCGACCGCGGTCTTGCCGGGGATCGGCGCGAGGATGCGGATGTCGACCGCGGCCAGCGCGTACGCGAGGTCGTCCTTGAGCTGGGCGACCTTCGACATCTTGATGCCGGGCGCGAGCTTGATCTCGTAGCGCGTGATGTGCGGGCCGGAGACCGTGCCGATGACCTTCGCGTCGACGTTGAAGTGGCTCAGCGCGTCGACGAGGTTGCGCGCGGTCTCGGCCTGGCCGGCGGTGTCCGGGCGCGCGTCGGCGGCGCTGGAGCGGCTGAGGACCTTCTTCGGGACCGGCATGCGCCATTGGAACGCGGGGTCGTCGAGGACCGACTGGCGGTAGCGGCCCTGCGGCGTCAGGCCGTTCGGACCGGGATCGACGTGGCGCGTGGCGTCCTCGACCTCGGCGTCCAGCTCGTCCTCGGTTTCCTCCTCGACCGCCTCTGCGGCCTCGGCCTCGGCGGCGGCCTGCTCCAGCGCGGCGGCCTCGGCCTCGGCGAAGATCGCGTCGGCGGCGTCCTCGGGCTCGGGCTCGTCGACCTCGCGCTCCTCGGTGTCGAGCGGGACCGGGTCCTTCGCGGCCGGCTTCTTCGCGCGCCCGCGCGTGAAGCGCTCCTCGGGCACCTCGTCGTCGAGATCGAGGCCGTCGATCGGCTCGAACAGGCCGGGGCTGGTCGGGATGACGACCGGCTCCTCGCCGTCGGGCTCGGGGACCTCGATGCGCTCGGGGCGCTTGCGGGCGGTCGTCTTCGGCGCGCGCGTGCGGGGCGCGGCCTCGCGGGCGGGAGCGACGGTGCGCAGCGCGCGCGTGGTGTCGCTCACCGTGTCCGTGGTCGCCTTGACGACGCTCGCGATCGACGCGCCCGTGAGGAGCAGGACCGCGGCGAGGAAGAGGAAGATCGCGAGCACGTCCATGCCGAACGTGCCGACGAACGTGCCGACCGTGTCCTCCGCCAGCTCGCCGACCGCGCCGCCGTCGACCGCGCCGAACCAGAGCGTCGCGGCCAGGAAGAGGCAGATGCCGCCGCTGCGGAACGGGCGGACCGCGGGCAGGACCGGGCGCAGCACGAGCAGGACGCCGACGGCCGCGAGCGCGGGCGGAACGGCGTACGCCATCTCCCCCAGCAGCGACTGCAGCTGGTCGGTGATCCAGCGTCCCGCCTCGCCGCCGTCGCGGTCGCGGTAGAGGACGAAGCCGGTGAACACCGCCACGGCGACGAACGCGAGGCCCGTCAGGTCCAGGTGGCGCTGCTCGATCTGCGGGCCGCTCCGGCTGGAACGGCGGGCGCGCGAGCGGGGCTTGGGCTTGGCCTTCGCGCGCGAGCTCGTGGTCTTCTTGCGGGGCTTGGCAGCAGTGGGCATGGGCGGCCCGCTCTCCTTCGACACGGGACGCCTTGATCCTGCGCAAAGGATCCGCACTAGGCTGCCGTCCGTGAGCGGCTACACCCGTGACCCCCGCGTCTTGGTCGTCGAGGACGACGAGGACATCGCCCTGGCCGTCCAGCGGTCGCTGCGGATGGAGGGGTACGAGGTGCGCATCGCCGGCGACGGCGAGGCGGCGCTGGACGAGGCGGTCGCGTTCATGCCGGACATGGTCATCCTCGACCTCGGCCTGCCCAAGCTCGACGGGATCGAGGTCGCCAAGCGGCTGCGGGCCGACGGCGACGTGCCGATCCTCATGCTCACGGCGCGCGACGCGCTGGACTCACGCGTCGAGGGGCTGGACTCGGGCGCCGACGACTACCTCGTCAAGCCGTTCGAGCGGCAGGAGCTGCTGGCCCGGCTGCGCGCCCTGCTGCGGCGCCGGCCGCCGCGCGGCTCGCGCTCGTACGTGGTGGGCGATCTGTCGCTCAACCCCGACACCCACGAGGTCAAGCGCGGCGAGCGCGACGTCGAGCTGACGCAGCGCGAGTTCGAGCTGCTCGAGTACCTGATGCGCAACGAGCGGATCGTCGTGCCGCGCCAGCGGCTGCTCGAGGAGGTGTGGGGCTACGACCCGTTCGCCACGACCAACACCATCGAGGTGTTCGTGTCGAACCTGAGAAGGAAGCTGGAGAGCGGCGGTGAGCCTCGGCTCCTCCACACGATCCGCGGCGCAGGCTACGTCCTCCGCGCTTGACCGAGTCCCGATCCGCTGGCGCCTGGCCGGCGGATCCGCGCTCCTCACGCTCGTCATCCTCTGCGGCTTCGCCGTCGCGGTCGGCGCGCTGACCGCGCAGAAGATCCGCGACGACTTCGAGCAGGACGTCGAGGACGCCGCAGACGAGCTCACCGCGCAGCTCAACCCGCGGCTGATCCCCTACAGCGACGGGCGCGTGAAGTTCGCCGCAGGCACGAACCTCGACACGTACGTCTCCTCCGACGACGCGGCGGTGCGGATCATCGCCGCGAACGGCACGCTGCTCGCGCAGAGCCAGAAGGCGCCGTACCTCGGGAAGGTCATCGGCGAGACGGCCGAGTACAAGGGCTGGCGGATCGAGACGCGGCCGCGGTCGTCGCTGCAGCTCGGCACGATCTTCGTGCAGTACGCGCGGCCGCTGGCCGACGTGCAGGCGACCGTCCGTCGTGTGCGGCTCTTCCTCGTCGGCGGCGTCGTCGGCGGCGCCGGCCTGGCGCTGCTCGCCGGCCTGATGATCGCCCGCCGCGCGATGAAGCCGATCATCGACCTGACCGGGACTGCCCGGGAGATCGAGCGCACGCGCGATCCCGCGCGCCGCATCACCCCGCCGGCCGCCGACGACGAGATCACCGAGCTGGCGACGACGCTCGACGGGATGCTCCAGGCGCTTGCCGCGTCACGGGAGGAGCAGGACGCGATGCTGCGGCGGCAGCGCGAGTTCGTCGCCGACGCGTCGCACGAGCTGCGCACGCCGCTCACGAGCGTGCTCGCGAACCTCGACTTCCTCACCGAGACGCTCGACAACGAGGACCAGCGCGACGCGGCCGCCTCGGCGCTGCGGTCGTCGCGGCGGATGCGGCGCCTCGTGCAGGACCTGCTGCTGCTCGCCCGCGCGGACGCCAGCCGCCGCGCGCCGCACGAGCCGCTCGACCTCGGCAAGGTCCTCGTCGAAGCCGCCTCCGAGCTGGAGCCGGTGACCGCCGGCCACCACCTCAGCGTCGACTCCTCCCACGCGATCGTCGACGGCGCCCGCGACGAGCTCCACCGGCTCGTGCTCAACCTGATGGAGAACGCGATCAAGCACACGCCCGAGGGCACAGAGATCCGCGCGCGGGTCCTCCGCGACGGCGACGACGTGCGGGTGATCGTCGAGGACGACGGCCCCGGCATCCCCGCCGACCTGCGCGACAAGGTCTTCGAGCGCTTCGTCCGCGGCGCCGGCGACCGCGGCGGCTCCTTCGGCCTGGGGCTCTCGATCGTCCGCGCGGTGGCCGTCTCGCACGGCGGGCGGGTGGAGCTGGACTCCTCCGAGGGCGCCGGAACGCGCTTCACGGTGACCCTCCCGGCCGCGGAGTCCGAGCGCACCGCGGTCCCCGCCGGCGCGGACTCGGGCACCTCCTCCTGAGCGGCGAGCGCGCCAGGCTCGATCGGCGATCCGTCCAGGCACCGTGCGGGGTCGGGCGGGACACCCGATGCAGATCATGAGTGTCGTTCTTGAGCCGTCTCTCCCTCCGCGCGCGGGTCGCGGTTCTCAGCCTGCTGGTCAGCGCGACGACGCTCGGGCTGCTCGGGTGGTGGTACGTCTGCAACGCCGAGGACGCGTTCACGCGTGCGGCGAACGAGCAGGCGCGCGCGTTCGCCGTTCAGGCCGCGCCGGCGATCGCGCAGCTGCTCGCGCCGGCCAACCACAAGGACCTCGAGTCGGTGCCGGACGGGATCACCGGCGCGGCGGTGTTCGACCCGGACGGGACGATGACGTCCGCGACCGGCGACGACACGCACCTGATGGCGGCGCTCGCGGCAGACGTGCGGCAAGCCGTCGCGACGGGCGTGCCGGTTCAGCACTTCCGGGGCGCCGACGGGCACCGGTGGCAGGGGCTGCACGTTCGCGACGGCGCGGACACGCTGCTCGTGACGGTCGTGCCGGCGGGCGGCGGCGCGGTCGCCACGGTCGCGCAGGTCGCGTGGGCGCTGGAGGAGCTGCACACGGTCGCCTTCGTGACGATCGCCGGGCTCGCGCTCGGCGCGCTCGTGCTGACCGCGCTGCTGGTGATCGTCATCGGCCGCTTCGTCACCCGACCGGTGGAGCGGCTGGCCGAGACCGACCCGCTCACCGGCGTCGCGAACCAGCGCGCGTTCACCGAGGCGATCGGCGCCGAGATGCACGCCGCGCGCGAGCAGGGCGCCCCGCTCTCGCTCATCGCGATCGACGTCGACGGCCTCAAGCTCGTCAACGACGCGCAGGGTCACCTCGCCGGCGACCGCCTGATCATCGACGTCGCGATGGCGACCCGCGGCGCGGTCCGGGCCGGCGACCTGCTGGCCCGCGTCGGCGGCGACGAGTTCGTCGTCCTCTGCCCCGGGCTCGACATCCGCGGCGCCCGCGAGATCGCGGCGCGCATCGAGGCCGCGCTCGAGGCCGAGGACCTGATGGCGAGCATCGGCGTCGCCGAGCTGCCCATCGGCGGCAGCGCGACCGACCTGCGCGAGCGGGCCGACGCCGCGCTGTACGCGGCGAAGACCCGGCGCAAGGCCCTCCGGCTGGCCTAGACCTCCACCACCACGGGGAGCACCATCGGACGCCGCTTGAGGCGCCCGTAGACGAACTGCCCGAGGTCGTCGTGGAGCTTCTTCTCGAGCAGGTCGACCTCGCGGATCGACTCCTTCGCCGCCTCCTCGAGGCAGCTGTCGACCGCGTCGCGCAGGTCGTCGAGCAGCTCCTCGGCCTCGTCGGTGAACGGCACGCCGCGGAAGATGATCTCCGAGTCCGCGACCGGCTTGCCGGTCTGCTCGGAGATCGTCGCGACGACGACGAAGATGCCGTCGGCCGACAGCATGCGGCGGTCGCGCAGCGCGACGTCATTGACGTCGCCGATCTCCAGCCCGTCGACGAAGATCACGCCGGACTGCTCGGGCTTGCCGAACTTCGCGCCCTTCGCGGTGATCTCGAGCGGCAGGCCGTTCTCGCCGCGGAAGATCGCGTCGGGATCCATCCCGGTCGCGACCGCCAGCTCGCCGTGCAGGCGCAGCCGCTTGTGGTCCCCGTGGAACGGCATCAGGTACTTGGGCCGCGTCAGCCCGACCATCAGCTTGATCTCCTCCGCGTACCCGTGGCCGGACGCGTGGATCGGCGCGTCCTGCGCCGTCACGACCTTGCAGCCGATGCGGAACAGGCGGTCGATGGTCTCGTTGATCGCGCGCTCGTTGCCCGGGATCGGCGTCGCGGAGAAGACGACCGTGTCGCCCTTCTTCAGCTCGACCGCCGGGTGGTCGTTGTGCGCCATGCGGCGCAGCGCGCTGCCCGGCTCGCCCTGGGAGCCGGTCGACATGATCACGAGCTTCTCGTCCGGGAAGTTGTCCATCTCGCGCGGCTGCACGAGCATCCCGTCCGGCACCTCGATGTGGCCGAGCGAGCGCGCGATGTTCACGTACTTGCGCATCGAGCGGCCCACCAGCGCGACCCGGCGGTCGAGCGCGTGCGCGGCCCGGATCACCTGCTGGACGCGGTGGACGTTGGACGCGAACGACGTCACGACGACGCGCCCGTCCGCCTGCTCGATGACCTTCTCGAGCTGCGGGCCGACGGCGGCCTCGCTGATCGACCAGCCCGCGCGGTCGGCGTTCGTCGAGTCACCGCACAGCAGCAGCACGCCGTCGTCGCCGAGCTTGGCCAGCCGCTGGAAGTCGGGCCCCTTGGAGGAGACCGGCGTCTGGTCGAACTTGTAGTCGCCCGTGACGACCACGGTCCCCAGCTCGGTCGTGAGCGCCACGCCCGACGCGTCGGGGATCGAGTGCGTCATGTGCAGCAGCTCGAACGTGAACGGGCCGGCGTCGACGAGCTCGCCAGGATCGACGTCCTCGAGCTCCACCTCGCGGAGCTTGTGCTCGTCGAGCCGCGAACGCGCCATGGCCATCGTCAGGCGGCGGCCGTAGACCGGCGGCGCGTCGGCGGGGTCGTCGCCCCACACGTCGCGCAGGATCCAGGGCAGCGCGCCGACGTGGTCCTCGTGCGCGTGGGTGATGATGATCGCCTCGACGTCGTCGCGGCGCTCGCGGACGTAGGAGAAGTCCGGCAGCACGAGGTCGACGCCCGGCATCTCGGCGGTCGGGAAGCGCAGACCGCAGTCGACGATGACGATGGCGCCGTCGTACTCGAAGACGGTCATGTTCTTGCCGATCTCCCCCAGACCGCCGAGGGGGAGGACGCGCAGCGTGCCGCTCAAGAGTGGACCGGCTCCAGCAGGCCGTGCTTCTCGAGCGCGGCGCGGATGACGGACAGCTCGCGCTCGTCGGCCTCGATCAGCGGCAGGCGCAGCCCGCCGACGTGATGGCCGAGGAGGTTGAGCGCGGCCTTGATGCCGATCGGGTTCGTCGTGACCGACAGCGCGGCGTACAGGTCCCGCAAGCCGGCGTCGACCTCGGCGCGCTTGTCGGGCTCGGTGACCATCCGGCGCATCTCGTTGCCGACGATGTGGCTGGCGACGAGGATGCCGCCCTTCGCCCCGACGTCGAGGGCCCGCGCGAAGCTGTCGTCGTTGCCCGCGTAGAGGTCGAGCCCCTCGATCGGCGCGAGGTTGTCGTCGTTGGCCTGCTTGACCCCGACGACGCCGTCGATCTGCGCCAGCTCGGCGAGCAGCTCGTTC
Source organism: Parviterribacter multiflagellatus (assembly GCF_056863265.1). NCBI lineage: Bacteria > Bacillati > Actinomycetota > Thermoleophilia > Solirubrobacterales > Parviterribacteraceae > Parviterribacter > Parviterribacter multiflagellatus. The sequence goes on along the minus strand of NZ_JBXPIZ010000007.1, from coordinate 196,930 downwards.
GGGATGTCGATGACGCTGCGGCCGGGGATGTTGTAGAGGAGGATCGGCTTGTCGGTGGACTGCGCGATCGCCTCGTAGTGCGCGATCAGGCCACGCCGGTTCGGCTTGTTGTAGTACGGCGTCACCGACAGGATCGCGTCGGCGCCCAGCTCCGTCGCGCGCTCGGTCAGCTTGACCGCGTGCCGCGTGTCGTTGGAGCCGGTGCCCGCGATGACGGTGGTGCCCGCCGGGCGGTTCGAACACGCGAGCTCGATGACGCGCAGGTGCTCGGCGTCGTCGAGCGTGGCGGCCTCTCCCGTCGACCCGCAGGCGACGATGCCGTCCGATCCGTTCTGCAGAACGTGGTTGTGGAGCGCGACGAAGGCGTCTTCGTCGACGTTGCCGGCGTCGTCGAAGGGCGTGACGATCGCGGTGAGGATGGAGCCGAGCTCTGGCACTGCCGCCTCAGGCTATCCAGCGAGCGGGTCGCCGCTCGTCAGTCCGGCGCCCCCGCTCGGCGGCTGGGACGGCTTGGGCGACGCGTCGGCGAGCGGGTCGCCGTGCGGGCGCTCGGGGTCAGGCGTGGGCGCGACCGGCTCGGCCGCGGTCGCCGGCGTGCTGGCGGGCGACGGCTGCGCGAGCGGGTCGCCGTGCGGCGGCTCGGTGTCCTGGCGGATCGGCCGGCCGTGCTGGTCGTACTCGACCGCAGGAGCGCCGCCCTGCTGCTGCCGCTGCGCGGACTGCTGCTCGTTGAACTGCTTCTGGACCTCGTCCAGCTTCGACTGCGCCTGCTCCGCGTACTTCTTCGCCTTGTCCATGAAGCCCATGGACGCGAGGCTACTCCGACGGGCGGCTACTCGTCGGCACAGGCGGGCACGCCGAGGTTCGATGCTGCCTTTCGCGCACGTTCGCGCAGCTCGGCGAGCTCGGTCGTGGCGCCCTGCAGCACGGTCGCCGGGTCCTCGCCGCGGTCGATGTCCGTGATGACGCCGCGGACGACCTTCGCGCCCTCGCGGTTGACCGCGAGCACCTCGTCGTGCGCCGCCTGGAGGTCCTCGGGCGGCGACAGCTCGCTGAACTGCTCGGTCGCCTTCTCGTTCGGCGCGACGAGCGCGCGGAAGTACGTGCTGATCGCCTTGGGCGTGGCCTTCGTCGGCTCGGTGACCTTCTCGCCCGCCCGGTCGGCCGCCTCGCAGATCTCCTTCGCCTCCGCGCGGTAGTCCTCGGCGGAGAGGCGATCGTGGCCGCCGCACGCGGCGAGGGTGCCGGCGACGGCGAGGACGGTCAGGGCAGTCGGGAGCGCGCGCACGGGCGGGAAGCTAGCGGGCCTGGTCGCGCCGCAGCGCGTCGGTGAAGCGCCGGGGCACGCGGGCGTCCTCGCCCTCCTCCCACAGCGTCACGACGACCAGCTCGCCGCGCGGCACGTCGTGGCGGCAGACGTAGATGACCGCCTTGTCGCGCAGGTCGAGCACGTCGACCGTCCCGCGCTGGCCCGGCCGGGTGCTGCCCGCGGCCCACGCCTTCCCCACGCGCGCGACGATCTCGCCCTTCGCGTCGAGCGTCCCGCGCACGCGCTGGCGGAACCGCTCCGCGGCGTGGTCGGTCACCGCGACGAGGACGGGTGCGCCGCTCACAGGTCGCGCGCGTACCGGATCTCGTGCGCGCCGAGCGAGCGGTGCTCCTTGCGGCCGCCGCCGGGCTTCCAGCCGTGCGCGGCGTAGAACCGGCGCGCCGGCCCGTTGCCCTCCAGCGTCCAGAGCGTCGCGCGCGTGAAGCCCTCCTCGCGCAGCTCCTCCACGGCGCGCGCGAGCAGCGCGCTGCCGTGCCCCTCGCCCTGCCGGGCCGGGTCGACGTAGAGCGCGATGATCTCGCCGGTGCCCTCCGGCGCGTCCGCGTCACGCGACGGGCCCGCCGCGACGAACCCGACCGCGCGGCCGTCGCCGTTCTCGGCGACCCACAGCTCGGCCACGTCGCCGCGGGTCAGCCCGACCCAGTCCGCGACGCGCTCGGCCAGCGGGCGGCGCGTCAGCCAGGTGGCGTCGGCGATCCCCGCGTACGAGGAGGTCCAACAGCGCTCGTGGACGCGGGCGAGCGCCTCGGCGTCGCTCTCGCGGGCGGGTCGGACGCTCACGGGAAGAGGACGTGCTCCAGGCCGACGACCGGCGTCTCGGTGAGCTCACCCACCTTGCGCACCGCCAGCAGGACCCCCGGCATGAACGACTCGCGATCGATCGAATCGTGGCGGATGGTGAGCGTCTGGCCGACGTCGCCCAGGATGACCTCCTGGTGCGCGACGAGGCCCGGCAGCCGCACCGAGTGGATTGGCACGTCGCCCTCCATCAGCTCCGCCGTGCGGTCCGCCGTCCCGCTCGGCTTGTCGAGCTTCTTGTCGTGGTGCAGCTCGACGATCTCGGCGCGCTGCATGACCTTCGACGCCTGCGCGGCGAACGTCATCATCAGCACCGCGCCGATCGCGAAGTTCGGGCAGAACAGGACGTTCGCGCCGGTCAGCCCGCGCGTCTCCTCCACCGCCCAGCCGCTCGTCCCGACCACCGCGTGCACGCCCGCGGCGACCGCCGCCCGCACGTTCTCCAGCGCCGTGTCCGGCCGCGTGAAGTCGACGAGCACGTCGGCGTCGCCCAGCACGTCGGCGACCGTCGTGCCGAGCGCGGGGTCGGCCTTGCCGGTCAGCTGCAGGTCGTCGGCGCCCTCGATCGCGCGGCACGTCGTCTCCCCCATCCGGCCGGCGGCGCCGGCGACCGCGACGCGGATCATGCGGCGAGCGCCGGGGTCACGGGCTCCAGCGCGGCGCGGAACGCCGTCTCGTCGCCGCCCACGCCCGCGGCCGACAGCCGCTCAGGCGCGTACAGCGCGGCCGCCAGCTCGATGACGTCGTCGGCGGTGACGGCGTCGATCTTGGCGATCACCTCGTCGAGCGACAGCAGCGGCAGGCCGGCGAGCACCGAGGCGCCCAGCCGGTTCATCCGCGCCGCCGTCGACTCCAGCGACAGCACCATGCGGCCCTTGACGTTCTCCTTCGCGCGCTCCAGCTCGTCCGTCGGGACGCGATCGGTGCGGACGCGATCGAGCTCGTCGCCGACGACGCGCAGCGCGGCCGCGACGTTGTCCGGGCGCGTGCCGAGGTACAGGCCGACCTGGCCGGTCTGCGCGAACAGCGACTGGAACGAGTAGACGCTGTAGGCCAGGCCGCGCTGCTCGCGCACCTCCTGGAACAGCCGCGAGGACGACGTGCCGCCGAGCAGCGTGTCGAGCACGCGCAGCGCGAAGCGGCGCTCGTCGTCGCGCGGGATGCCCGGGCCGCCGAGGCAGACGTGCGTCTGCTCGGTCTCCTTGGTGAGGAACCGGACCTGCGCGGGCGTCGGGGCCGGCGGCGTGATCAGCGCGGGCAGCGGGGCGCCGACGCGCTCCACCTGCGCCTTCTCGACCATCGCGACGAGCGCGTCGTGGTCGACCGACCCGGCCGCCGCGACGACGACGTTGCGCGGGACGTACTTCTCGGCGTGGAAGGCGCGCAGGCCCTCCGCCGGCGTGCCGGCGACGACATCGGCGTGGCCGATGATCGCGCGGCCGAGCGGGTGCCCGGCGAAGACCGCCTCCCCCAGGACGTCGAACACCTTGTCCTGCGGGTCGTCCTCGTACATCGCGATCTCCTCCAGCACGATCTCGCGCTCGTTGCGCAGGTCGTCCTCGGAGAAGCGCGGGCGCCAGACCATGTCCGCGATGACGTCGAGCGCCTCGGGGAGGTGGACGTCGAGCACGCGGGCGTAGACCGAGGTGGTCTCCTTGCCCGTGCCCGCGTTCAGCTCCGCGCCCATGGCGTCGAACGTCTGATCGATCTGGAGCGACGCGTACTTCTCGGTGCCCCTGAACAGCATGTGCTCGATCAGGTGCGAGAGACCGGCGTGCGGCTCGTCCTCGGCGGACGAGCCGGTGCCGATCCAGAAGCCCAGCGTCACGGAGCGGACCGAGTCCATGGACTCGGTCACGACTCGAACGCCGGAGTCGAGCTCCGTGATGCGGGGCTGGTCCACTTCGGTGCTACTCGCCGTCGCGGTTGCGGCGCGGGCGGCCCGAGCCGCGGCCGTTGCCGCCGCGGTCGCCGCGGTCGCCGCCGTCGCGGTCCCGGCGCGGGCCACGGTCGCCGCGGTCACGCCGCGGGCCCCGGTCGCCGCCGCCGCCACCGCCGCCGCCGGCGCCGACCTGGGCGAGCTCCTCGACCGACTTGCCCTCGATCGCCGGGTCGTCGGCGAGGCGCAGGCCGATGCGCCCGCGCTCGCGGTCGACCTCGACGACGCGGACCTCGATCTCGTCGCCCTTGTTGAGGTGCTCCTCGACCGTCTCGGCGCGCTGGCCGGGGGCGATGTTGGAGATGTGCAGCAGGCCGTCGGTGCCCTTGGCGAGCTCGACGAACGCGCCGAACGTGGTCGTCTTGACGACCTTGCCCTTGTAGGAGTCGCCGACGGCGACCTCCTTGGTCATCGAGCGGATGCGCTCGGCCAGCGCCTCGCCCAGCTCGCCGCTGGCGGAGTAGACGTTGACCTGGCCCTCGTCGTTGACGTCGATCTGCGACTCGAACTCGTCCTGCAGGCCGCGGATGGTCTCGCCGCCCTTGCCGATCAGCAGGCCGATCTTGTCCGGGTCGATCTTCAGCGAGATGATGCGCGGCGCGTAGGCCGACATCTCGGTGCGCGGCTCGGCGATGACCTCGGCCATCTTGCCGAGGATGAACGACCGCGCCTCCTTCGCCTGCGTGAGCGCGTCACGCATGATCTCGAAGGTCACGCCGGTGATCTTGATGTCCATCTGGAGGGCGGTGATGCCCTCCTCGGTGCCGGCGACCTTGAAGTCCATGTCGCCGAGGTGGTCCTCGATGCCCGCGATGTCGGTGAGCACGACGTAGTCGTCGCCCTCCTTGATCAGGCCCATCGCGATGCCGGCCACCGGCGCCTTGATCGGCACGCCGGCGTCCATCAGCGACAGGGTCGATCCGCAGACCGAGGCCATCGAGGACGAGCCGTTGGACTCGAGGATGTCGGACACGACGCGGATCGTGTACGGGAACTCCTCGGTGGTCGGGACGACCGGGACCAGCGCCCGCTCGGCGAGCGCGCCGTGGCCGATGTCACGGCGCTTCGGGCCGCGCATGAAGCCGGCCTCGCCGACCGAGAAGGGCGGGAAGTTGTAGTGGTGGAAGTAGAACTTCTGCGTCTGGAGCCCGAGGGTGTCCAGCCGCATCTCCTCCTTCAGCGTGCCGAGCGCGGCGACGGAGAGCGCCTGCGTCTGGCCGCGGGTGAAGAGGGCGGAGCCGTGCGTGCGCGGCAGCAGGCCGGCCTCGATCGTGATGTTGCGGATCTCGGTCGTGTTGCGGCCGTCCGGACGCAGCTTGCGGACCGCGATGCGCTCGCGCACGGTCTTCTTCTCGAGGTAGGCGAAGGCCTTCTCGGCCTCCTTCTTGGCCTCGGCGTAGTTCTCGGCGGTCTCGTCCGGGGTGAACCGGTCGACGACCTCCGCGCCCAGCGCGTTGGTGGCGTCCTGGCGCTCGAGCTTGTCCTCGACCGCCGTGGCCTCCTCGATGCGCTGGCCGAACTCGGCGACGATCTGGTTGACGAGGTCCTCGTTGACCTTCGGCGCCTCGATCTCGACCTTCGGCTTGCCGGCGAGCTCGCGCAGCTCGTGCTGGACGGCGCAGAGCTTCTTGATCTCGCCGTGCGCGATGTCGAGCGCGTCGAGGATCTCGGCCTCGGGGATCTGGTTGGCCCCGGCCTCGACCATGAGGATGGCCTCCTCGGTGCCGGCGACGACCAGGTCCAGGTCGCTCTTGCCCTCGGCCAGGTCGGCCTCGGACGGGTTCACCACGAAGTTGCCCTCGATCTTGCCGATGCGCACCGCGCCGACGGGCGTGGGCAGCGGGACCGGCGAGATCATCAGCGCCGCGGAGGCGCCGTTCATCGCGAGGATGTCGTACGGGTGGACGTGGTCCACCGACAGCGGGATGCCGACGAGCTGCGTCTCGTAGCGCCAGTTCTTGGGGAACAGCGGGCGCAGCGGGCGGTCGATGAGACGCGCCGTGAGCGTCGCCTCGGTGCCGGAACGGCCCTCGCGCTTGAAGAACGAGCCGGGGATCTTGCCCGCGGCGTACATCCGCTCCTCGATGTCGACAGTCAGGGGCAGGAAGTCCGCGTCGCGGAGGTTGCCCATCGTCGCGGTGCTGAGCACCACGGTGTCGCCCTGTCGCACGACGACGGCGCCGGAGGCCTGCTTGGCCATCTTGCCGGTCTCGAAGGAGATCTCAGTACCTGCGATCTCGACCGAGACGGTCTTCACGGCGTCAGACATATGAAGTTGTCCTTCCTGAGGACGCCCCTTCGGATCGGGCGTCCAAGCTTTCGTCTTCTCTCACTTCCGAACGTCGTTCAGGATAGCGGCGGACGGCGCTCCGCCGTGCATCCGTCCCGCGATCCAGAGCGTCGGCGTGGTCGCCGCGCCGGCCCGCAGCGCGGCGTGCACGTCGCGCTTGACGCGGGCGTGGACGGCCTCGGAGCGGCGGTCCTCCTCGAAGCGGTCCAGGTCGAGCCCGAGATCGGTCGCGCGCGCCCACAGGTGCGGATCGTCCTGGTGTCCCTGGTCGGCGTACAGCGCGTCGTGGAACGGCCAGAACGCGCCCTGCAGCCCCGCCGCCTCCGCCGCCGCGGCGAGAACCGGCGCGCGCGGGTGCTTGGCCTTCAGCGCGAAGTGGCGGAACACGACCCGCGCGCCGGCCTCCCGCAGCCGCAGGTGCGCGACCGCGCAGTGCGGGCACGCGAAGTCGGCGTACATGACCACCTCCGGCGCGTCCGGGTCACCGCGGACGTGGTCGTCGGGGGCGAGCGGCGGGACAGGTGCGCTCGTCAGCTCCATCGTTCGTACTCCCATCGTGAAGGCTTTCGTCCTCGAGCGCACGCAGGTCCTCCCCGGCACCCCGGAGGAGGTCTTCCCGTTCTTCGCCGACGCCCGCAACCTGGAGGCGATCACCCCGCCGCTGCTGCGGTTCTCGGTCGTCACGCCCGAGCCGATCGACATGCGCGTCGGCACGTTCATCCAGTACCGGCTCGGGTTCCACCGCGTCCCGGTGACGTGGCACACGTCGATCCAGGCGTGGGAGCCGCCGCACCGGTTCGTCGACGTGCAGGTCCGCGGGCCGTTCGCGCTGTGGCACCACACGCACGCGTTCGCGCCGCACGCGGACGGCACGCGCATGACCGACACGGTCCGCTACGCGATCGGCTTCGGGCCGCTCGGGGAGCTGGCGCACCGCGCGTTCGTGCGCCGCGACCTGGACTCGATCTTCGACTTCAGGCGGCGGGAGCTGCCGCGGCTGCTGGCGCGGGCGCCTGAGCGCGGCAGGCCGCGCACTGGCCCCAGTAGATGACCTCGGCCTCGTCGAGGACGAAGCCGGCGGGCGACGAGGGCGGCTCCATGCACGGCGCCGAGCCGTGCGCGCAGTCGACGTCCCACATCGTCCCGCAGGTGCGGCAGACGAGGTGGTGGTGGTTGTCGTGGACGTGCACCTCGTAGCGCGCGGGGCTGCCCGCAGGCTCGATGCGCCGCAGCAGGCCGGCCTTGGTGAGCGCGTCGAGCACGTCGTAGACGGCCTGCGTGGAGACGCTGCCGAGCCGGACCCGGACGGCCGCCGCGATCGCGGTCGCGTCCTGGTGGCCGCCCAGCTCGTGGACGGTGTCGAGCACGGCGACGCGCGGCCCGGTCACCCGGAGGCCGTGCTCGCGCAGGAGGTGCTCGGTCGTGCCGCTCACCTCACTGATTCTACGAGCGACCGGCAGCCAGTCCGTCGAAGATCAGGTTCGCGCCAGGGAGCACGCCGGGGTTCTCGGCGACGTAGCTCCACGTCACGACGCCGTCCGGGCCGATGATGACGATCGCCCGGTCGGAGAAGCCGCCCTTCTCGAAGTACGCGCCGAACGCCTTCGAGGTCGCGCCCTTGGGCTCGAAGTCCGACAGCTGCGGGATCGTGATCCCCAGCTTCTCCTTGAACGCCTTCTGCGACCACATGGAGTCGCAGGAGACGCCGTACAGCTTGGCCCCGTCGGCCTGGATCTCGTCCAGGACCTCCTCGTACACCTGGAACTGGTCGGTGCAGACGGGGCTGAACGCGTTGGGGTAGAAGACGAAGATCGTCGTCTGCCCCGCGATGTTCGCGTTCGTGAACTCCTCGCCGAGCTCGTCGACGAGCCGGAACGCCGGTGCCGGCGTCCCGGGCTTGATGATCTCGCTCGAGTCGGCCAACGCCGTTAGCGGCGGAGGCCGAGCTCCTTGATGAGCTCGCGGTAGGCGTCGAGCTCGTGCTTCTGGAGGTAGTTCAGAAGCCGGCGCCGCTTGCCGACGAGCATCAGCAGGCCACGACGCGAGTGGTGGTCCTTGCGGTGGGTGCGGAGATGATCCGTCAGCTCGTTGATGCGCGCGGTCAGCAGCGCGATCTGGACGCGGGTGTTGCCCGTGTCCTTCTCATCCGTGCCCCACCGGGCGATGATCTCGTTCTTGCGGTCCTGGGTCAGCGTCATGTGCAGCCGACGAGGGTAGCAGCGAGTTGCGAGAACGACATGGCGCGAACTACATCGCCGCGATGTCGCGCGCGCGATCGACGTCGGCGCCCATCTGCTCCACCAGCGCGTCCACGGAGTCGAACCGCTTCTCGCCCCGCAGCCGCTCGAGGAACTCGATCCGCAGCTGCTGGCCGTAGATGTCGCCCTCGAAGTCGAGCAGGTACGCCTCGATCAGCTCGCCGCGGCCGGTGACGAACTGCGGCCGGACCCCGACGTTGACCGCCGCGGCGAACCACGCCTCGATCCGATCCCCACCCACCCCGACGATCCCCGCACGGCACGCGTAGACGCCGTGGCCCGGCGTGACGTACCGCTGGTCGGGCACGAGGTTGGCGGTCGGGAAGCCGAGCGTGCGCCCGCGCTTGTCGCCGTGGACGACCTCGCCCCACACCTGGAACGGCTCGCCGAGCAGCTTGCCGCCCTCGCCGACGTCGCCGGCCGCGATCAGGCCGCGGATGTGGCTCGAGGAGACGACCTCGCCGTGGAACTCCTGCAGCGTCTGCACGCGCGTGGCGAACCGGCCGTCGGCCTGCAGCATCGCCACGTCGCCGCGCGCCTTGTGGCCGAAGCGGAAGTTCTCGCCCACGCTGACGTGCGTCGCCCGGAGCTTCTCGACCAGCACGTGGTCGACGAACTCCTCCGGCGCCTGGGACGCGAACGCGCCGTCGAACGGGATCACGACGAGCTCCTCCACGCCGAGGCCGGCGATGAGCTGCTTCTTGCGCTCGAACGTCGTGAGCAGCCGCGGTCCGCCGCCCGGCGCCACCACCGACTGGGGGTGCGGGTCGAAGGTCAGCACGGTGTCGGCGCCGCGGATGACCTCGCGGTGCCCGAGGTGGACGCCGTCGAACGTGCCGACGGCCACGCGCCGCTCGCGCGGCTCGACATCGGGGAGGTGGGTGACCTTCATGCGGACCGGAAGCCTACGATCGGCTTGAGCCAGCCGTCTTCACGTGGCTCCGCGATGGCCACCGGACCGTCCGGATCGCGCACGAGGACGGTGCCCTCGCGGTCCGCCGCGAACGTCTGCCCCCACCCCACGCGGCGGCCGGTGTCGGCGTCGACCTCGAGCACCGGCAGGACCCGCTCCAGCGCGTCCCCGAGCGGGATCGCGTCGTCGATCCCCTCCCCCGCGTCCGCCACCCGGAACGGCCCGATCGCCGTGCGGCGCAGCTCCTCGCAGTACGCGTCGCCCAGGTCGGCGATCAGCGACCGCACGTACGTGCCCGACGAGCACGCGATGCGGAACGCGACCCGCGGCGGCTCGCGCCACAGCTCGTCGAAGCGCTCCACGTGCACCTCGCGCTCGGGGATCTCCACGTCGACGCCCTTGCGCGCGAGGTCGTACGCGCGCTTGCCACCGATCTTGATCGCGCTGTACGCCGGCGGCCGCTGCACGACGGTGCCGGTGGGCAGATGCAGCGGGTCGGGGATCGGCGTGCCGGTCTCGGTGATCTCGCCGTCGCGGTCGCCGGTGGTGGAGACGGCGCCGAACCGCGCGACGGTCTCGTACGCCTTGCCCAGCCCCATGAAGAACCGCTGCGCGCGCGTCGCCCGGCCGAGCAGCACGAGCAGCACCCCGGTCGCGAACGGGTCGAGCGTCCCGGCGTGCCCGACACGCGGCCCGAGCTTGCGGGTCGCGGGCACGCGGTCGCCGAGCTCGCGCCGCACGCGGTTGACCACGTCGTGCGAGGTGACCCCGGCGGGCTTGTCGATCAGCAGGACGCCGTCCACGGCGCCCGACGCTACCGCCACCTAGAGCTGGCGCGCGACTTCCGCACGCAGGAACGCCACCAGCTCGTCCTCGGTCAGCGACGTGGTGAAGCCCGCGGCCATCCGGTGGCCGCCGCCGCCGCCCGCGCGGGCGATCGCGCTGACGTCGACCGTCTCGTCCGCGGCGCGCAGCGAGACCTTCGCCTTGCCGGCCTTCGCGGGGTCGGTCAGCTCCTTGACGAGCGCCGCGACCTTCGTCCCCGCGACCGCGCGCAGGTGGTCGACGATGCCCTCGGAGTAGCTCTCCTCCGCCCCGGTCTCCGCGTAGTCGGCGACGCGGATGCGCGACAGCGTCAGCCCCTCGGAGTCGTAGCGGTCGACCTTCGACAGGGCGCGCGCGGTGAGCTGGAGCTTGGCGAACGGGACGCCCTCGTAGAGCCGCCGGTAGATCCCGTGCACGTCGACGCCGGCCGCGATCAGCTCCGCCGCCATGACGTGCGCGCGCGTGCCGGTGTTCTCGTACATGAACTTGCCGGTGTCCGTGACGAGCCCGACGTACAGCGCGTCCGCGATCTCCGACGTCGCCTCGACCCCGAGGCCGCGCATCAGGTCCCACACGATCTCCGCGGTGCACGAGGCGGCGTCGACCACGTGGTCGATCTCCCCGAACCGGGTGTTGTCGTGGTGGTGGTCGATGTTGACGATGCGCAGCGGCGCGCCGTGGTCGAGCACCGCCGGGTTGCGGTCGATGTTCCCGCAGTCCAGGAACACGACGAGCCGGTCGGCGACGTCGACGGGCGGCGTCGTGACCATGCCGGTGAAGTCGAAGAAGCGGTACTCGTACGGGAGCGGGAACTCGTCGGGCGCGATGAACATCACCGAGTCCTTGCCGAGCTGCTGCAGCACCCCCTGCATCGCCACCAGCGACCCGAGCGCGTCCCCGTCCGGGTTCTCGTGCGTGACGAGGAGCAGCTTGTCGGCCGCGCGCAACGCGGAGAGCGCCTGCTCGCGCGTCGTCGCGAACGTGTCAGTGGTCATCAAGCAGCTGCTCCATCCGCATGGCACGGTCCGTCGTGTCGTCGTACTGGAAGGCGAGCGTCGGCGTGCGCTTCATGCGCAACTGGGACCCGACCCGCCGCTGGAGGAGCCCGTGTGCCGACTGGAGCCCCGCCAGCGACTGCTCACGCTGACGCTCGTCACCCAGGACGGTGACGTACACCCGCGCGTGGCGCAAGTCGGCTGAGGTCTTCACATCGGTCACGGTCACGAAGCCGATGCGTGGGTCCTTGAGATCGGACCCGTTCAGCGCGTCGCTCAGCACCTCGCGGATGGCCTCGTCGACACGCCGCATGCGGTCGCCGCTCACAGTACCTCCTCGAAGGACACCACCGCGCGCTCCACGCGGCAGCCATCGGGAACGCGGCTCTCGAGGAACCGCTCTACCCGATCGGCGGCGTCCTGGACCGCCGTGACAGACCCGCCGGTGACCGCGGCGGCGAGCGTGGAGCGTTGCCAGAGGTCGTGGTGATCGACCTCGGACACGGCCACGCCCAGCCGCCCGCGGAGCTGCTCCTTCACCGACTTGAGCTCCTTGCGCTTGCCCTTGAGCGACCCGGCTTCGGGGAAGTGCAGGTGGATCAGCAAGAGCCCCGCGAAGCCTGGCACCGGTGGGCGTGACTGGTCGTGGCCGGGACCTGCCTAGGCGAGCTCGCGCTGGACGAGCTTCGTCTCGTAGGCCTCCAGGATGTCGCCCTCCTTGACGTCCTGGAAGTTCTCGAGCACGATGCCGCACTCGAAGCCCTGCAGGACCTCGCGGACGTCCTCGTTGATGCGCCGCAGCGAGGCGATCTTGCCGTCGTACACGACGGTGCCGTCGCGCACGATGCGGACCTTCGCCCCGCGCGTGACCTTGCCCTCGCGGACGTACGAGCCGGCGATGGTGCCGATCTTGGACGCGCGGAACGTCTGGCGCACCTCGATCTCGCCCATCGTCTCCTCGACCTCCTCCGGCGCGAGCAGCCCCTGCATCGCGGCGCGCAGCTCGTCGAGCGCCTTGTAGATCACCGAGTAGGTCCGGATCTCCACGCCCTCGCGATCGGCCACGGCCCGCGCGTCGCCGACCGGGCGGACGTTGAAGCCGATGATGATCGCCTCGGACGCCGCGGCGAGCATGACGTCGGACTCGTTGATGCCGCCGACCGCGTTGTGGAGGACGTTGACGGCGACCTCCTCCTGCGGCAGCTTGGCGATCTCGTCCTCGAGCGCCTCGGCCGAGCCCGCGACGTCCGCCTTGAGCACCAGGTTGAGCTCGGCGGTCTCGCCCTGCTTGGCCTTCTTGAAGATGTCCTCCAGGGACACCTTGCGGCCGGAGCGGCGGGCGAGGCCCTCCGCCTTCAGGCGCGTGGCGCGCTCGGCGGCCTGCGTGCGGGCGGTGCGCTCGTTCTCGACGACCCGGAACGGCTCACCCGCGTCGGGCACGCCGTCGAAGCCGAGCACCTCGGCCGGCTCGCCGGGGTAGACCTCGTCGATGCGCTTGCCGGTGTAGTCCTGGATCGCGCGGACCTTGCCCCAGTTCTGACCGGAGACGACCGCGTCGCCGACCTCCAGCGTGCCGCGCTGCACGAGCAGCGTGACGACGGGGCCGCGGCCCGGGTCGAGCTTGGACTCGATGACCACGCCGGACGCGTCGGCGTCCGGGTTGGCCTTGAGGTCCTCGACCTCGGCCATGACGTTGATCGTCTCGAGGAGGTCGTCGAGGCCCGTGCGGTTCTTCGCGGAGACGTCGACGAACTCGGTGTCGCCGCCCCACTCGACCGGCTGGAGGCCGAGCTGCGTCATCTCCGTGCGCACGCGCGTCGGGTCCGCGCCCTCGCGGTCGATCTTGTTGACCGCGATGAGCATCGGGACGTCGGCGGCCTTGGCGTGGTCGACCGCCTCACGCGTCTGCGGGCGCACGCCGTCGTCGGCGGCGACCACGATGATCGCGATGTCGGTGACGCGGGCGCCGCGGGCACGCATGGCGGTGAACGCCTGGTGGCCGGGGGTGTCGAGGAACGTGATCGGCTTGTCCTCGCCGTCCTCGCCCTTGACGTGCACCTGGTACGCGCCGATGTGCTGGGTGATGCCGCCCGCCTCGCCCGCGGCGACCTCCGCCTCGCGGATGGCGTCGAGCAGCGACGTCTTGCCGTGGTCGACGTGGCCCATGATCGTGACGACCGGGGCGCGCGTGACCAGATCCTCGTCGCTGTCCTCGTAGACCGGCTCCTGGTCGTCCTCGTCGGACGCCGTGACGATCTCGATCTTCTTGTCGAACTCGTCGGCCAGCAGCTGGATCGCGTCGTCGGTCAGCGTCTGGGTGAGCGTCGCCATCTCGCCGAGACCCATCAGCTTCTTGATGATCTCCGGCACGGGCACGCCGAGGTACTCCGCGACGTCCTTGACGGTCGAGCCGGAGTTGATGCGGACGAGATCGGTGCGCTGCTGGGCGCTGCGGTCGATCGCGGGAAGCGTCTCGGCCTCGAAGTCGCGCCGGCGCCGGCGACCGCCGCCACCGCCGCGGCGCGGGCCGCGCTGCGGGAACGGACCGGGACGCCCGGGGCCGCCGGGGCCACCCGGGCCGCCGGGACCGCGGCGCGCGGCCTGCGAGTCGATGACGACGCGACGGCGCCCACCGGGGCCGGCGCCGGAGCGCTCGCCCATGCGGGAGTCACGCGTCTGGCCGGAGCCGCCGCCGGGACCGCCCGGACCGCGACCGCCACCGGCGCCCGCGGGGCCGCCCTGACCGCGCTGGCCACCCGGACCGCCGGGACCGCGGCCACCCGGACCGCCGGGACCGCGACCGCCCGGGCCGCCGGGACCGCGACCGCCCGGACCGCCGGGACCGCGACCGCCCGGACCGCCGGGACCGCGCTGGCCCTGGCCGCCCTGGCCGCCCTCCTGGCGCTGCTGGCGGGCGCGCTTGCGCTCCTCCTCCAGCCGCTTCTCCTGGCTCGGGCGGACGACGCGACCCTTGGTCTCGCCGGAGCCGAACGGGCGCACCGCGTCGGGGCGCTGGGTGACCTTGGGGCCACCGCCGTTGGACTTCTGGGGGGTGATCTTCTTGCCCGCGAGCGCGTCGAGCGCCTGCTGCTCGTCGACCGCGGACGCGACGGCCTTCACCGGGAGGCCGGCTGCCTGCAGCTTGGCGAGCATGTCCCGGGGGGACATGTCGCGCTCCTTGGCGAGCTCGTGTACGCGCTTCTTGGCCATGAATGTCTCAGTCTATCCGTCAGATGGTGGGGCTACAGCGGCTCGGAACGCCCTTCCCCAGGCGCGCCTCTTCGTCGCGCGCTCCACGCACGCGTCGCTGCAGACGTAGGCGCCGCGACCTGACTTGCGGCGCTCTGGATCGGGCACGGCGTGCCCGCCTTCGTTCACGTACCGACGCAGTGCGGCCTGGTCGGTGACCAGGCCGCAGCCGATGCAGCGCCGGTGCGGGGCCGTCAGGCCTCCCCCGCCGCCTCGGCGCCGTCGGCCTGGGGCGCGACACCCGCCAGGTCCGCGACGTTGTCGGAGTCGATCTGGGCCAGCGCCTGGTGGGCGTCGAGGCCGCAGTACCGGGAGCCGGGCAGCGCCGCGTTCGGGCACCGGCGGCCCTTCGTGAGCACGGCGTGGCAGCGCCCGTCGAGCTCCTGCTCCTCGTCGTACTCCTCGTCCGAGCCGGTCGTCGCGAACTCGGTCTCGGACTTGATGTCGATGCGCCAGCCGGTCAGCCGCGCGGCGAGGCGCGCGTTCTGACCCTCGCGGCCGATGGCCAGGCTGAGCTGGTCGTCGGGCACGATCACCGTCGCCTGGCGGCCGTCGTCGTCGACGAGCACCTCGCGCACGCGCGCGGGAGACAGGGCCTTGGCGACGAACCGGGCGGGCTCGTCGTTGTAGGGGATGATGTCGATCTTCTCGCCGCGCAGCTCGGAGACGACCATGCGCACGCGCGAGCCGCGGGGGCCGACGCACGCGCCGACCGGGTCGACGCCCTGCTGGTGCGAGACGACGGCGATCTTGGAGCGGTAGCCGGGCTCGCGCGCGACGTTCTCGATCTCGACCAGGCCGTCGGCGATCTCCGGCACCTCGAGCTCGAAGAGCGACTTGATCAGCTCGGGATCGCGGCGGGAGACGATGATGCTCGGCCCCTTCGTGGAGGGCGAGACCTCCTTGATGACCGCCTTGATCCGCTGGCCATGGTCGTAGCGCTCGCCGTCGACCTGCTCGGACCGCGGGAGGAGCGCCTCGACGCGCTCGCGCAGCTGCACGAGCGTGTAGCGGTTGTCGGACTGCTGGACGATGCCGGTGATCAGCTCGCCCACGCGGTCGCGGTACTCCTCGTACATCATGTCCCGCTCCGCCTCGCGGATGCGCTGCAGGATGACCTGCTTGGCGGTCTGCGCGGCGATGCGGCCGAAGTCGTCCGGGGTGACGTCGTACTCGCCGATCTGGTCGCGGTACTCGGCGAACTTGGCCGGGTCGATCTCGGGCTCGGCGGGCTCGACCTTCTCCCCCGTCTCGGGGTCGACGGTCGTCTCCTGCTCGATGGTCTCGATGAGCAGCTGCTCCTCGAGCTCCTCGGGCACGTTGAGCTCGATCACGCGGTAGTCCGCCGTGTCGGGGTCGAGGGAGACCCGCGCGTACTTCGCGGCGCCCGGCTGCTTCTTGTACGCCGAGAGCAGGGCGTCCTCGAGCGCGGTGCGGAGCTTGTCCGGGGAGATGCCCTTCTCGCGCGCGAGCGCGCCCATGGCCTCCAGGATCTCGCGTGACATTCCTACTCCTCCACGAGGTTCGATCGCGTGATGTCGGCGTACGGGATGGCGATGACGCCGGTGTCGGCGGCGATCGTCACCGCGTCGTCCGACGCACCGACGAGCTCACCGGTGAACGTCCGGTGGCCGTCGTGCTCCTCACGCGTGCGCACCCGCGCCTTCCGGCCGAGGAACCGGCGGAAGTGCTGCGGCTTGGTCAGGGGACGCTTCGGGCCGGGGGACGAGACCTCGAGCGCGTAGTGCTCGCGGATCTCGGCGAGGTGGTGGGTGACGCGCTCGCACAGGTCGAGCGACACGCCCTCCGGGTGGTCGATGAAGAGGCGGACCTTGTCGCCGCCGACGACGTCGGCCGAGAGCACCTCGACATCCGGCTCCGCCGTGGCGAGCCGGGCCTCGATGTCCTGCTGCAGTGTGGTGCTCATCTCGATCATGTTCCTTCCCCTGAAACGACAGAAGCGGGCTCGCGCCCGCTCCCCATCGCATTCCGGCGGTTGCCCGCCGGGACAGAAGCTGTGTTTGCCATGCTAGCAGCGGAATGACCCCTGTCGAGACGGTGGAACGGTACCTGCAAGGCCTCGACGCGGACTGGCGTCAGGTGGCGGTCGGCGAGTGGGGCCTGACGGTCGAGTCGGCCGGTTGGCCCCTGCACATCGGCATGGCGTGGCGCAAGGGGATGCTGCGCGCGCAGGCCGAGGTGCTGCCCGCCGATCAGGTCTCCGATCACGAGCTGCTGTACCGCAACCGCGGCCTCGTGTTGGTTCGCTACGCGCACACCGGCGCGGGCGTCGTGTGGGTGCACGGCGAGCTGCCGGAGGAGCTCGTCTCGCCCGCGTGGCTCGACCGCCTGCTGGGCGCGCTCGTCGATGCGAGCAACGTCGCGCGGGAGCGCGCGAAGGCCGCGGCCTGACCCCAGCTTCCCCTGCCGCCGGCTCCACCCTCCACACCACCCACCCCTCCCACCATCGGCCCCGCCCTGGCGGCCCGCAGGCGCTCCGACGCTACTCATCGTCTGTAGACCTATGGGTATCTGCTGAGTCAGGCTGCGGCGCTCATGCCGCAGCGCTCGGAAGCCCATGCCGCGTTCGGCCGCGCCGTCCGCGCGGTCAGGGTGGAGCGTGGCCTCTCGCAGGAGGCCCTCGCGGCGCACAGCGGCCTGCACCGGACGTACATCGGCGGCATCGAGCGCGGCGAGCGCAACCTCAGCTACGCGAACATCCTCCGCCTCGCGCAGGCGCTCGACGTGCCCGCGTCGGAGCTCGTGCAGCGCGCCGAGGACCCCGCCGACACCTGACGCGCGCGCCGCGCGCGGGCGGCTCGTGCCGATCCGCGCGACCCCGTCCGGTCCGTGCCTAGACTGAAAGGCATGGAGAGCGCCTACGACCTCTACACGCGTGGCAGCCGCCTCCTGCAGGACGGGGACTACCACGCGGCGACGGTGCCGCTCGAGCGGGCCCGCGACCTCGAGCCGGACAAGACCTCGGTCCGCGAGGCGCTCGGCCGTGCCCTGTTCCACGCGCGCCGGTACGAGCAGGCGGCCGAGGAGTTCGAGGCCGTCGTCGACCGCGCGCCGACCAACGACTTCGCGCTCTTCTGCCTCGGCCGCTCGCTGATGCTGCTCGGCCGCCACAAGGAGGCGCGGCACCCGCTCGCGCTCGCCTCCAACCTCCGGCCCGAGCGCGCGGACTACCGCAAGTACCGCGACCAGGCCCGCCTCCGCGCGGCCTGAACCCCCGCGACCGCCGCGACCCCGCAGGCGCGGGCGACGCGCGGGTCAGGCGGCGCGACGGGACGCGCGGGTCGGGGGTGGCGGGCCGAGGGGCCCGAGGGTCTCGCGCTGGCGGGCCTTCCAGGCGTCGACCGAGTCGGCGAGACCGCCCTCGATCTCCGCGCGCGGAACCGCCCTGGCGCCGCCGCGGGTGACGACGTGCATCTGGATCGGCGGGCCGAGGTAGACGGCGGCGACGTCGATCGCGTCGGACACCGCCTTGAGCGCGACCATCTTGGCCTGCTCGACGGAGAGGTCCGGCGTGCCGAGGTGCGCGACCGACGCCATCGCGAAGTCCGCGAAGATGTCGCCCGTCCCGACCGCCGCGTGGCGCTCGTGCAGCTGGTGGTCGCTCCCCGTGCGCGGGATCGAGAAGATGCGCGGCCCCGCCGGCGACCACCAGCAGAAGATGCACGACAGCTCGGGCGGCTGGGCGCCGGAGTGCGGGACCCACTGGCTCAGCGCGCGCTGCTGGATCGGGATGACCGCGTCGGTGAGCGCGCTGCGTGGGTCGGCGGCCGCGAGGATCGCCGCCGAGTGCCCGTCGAGCGCCTCGTGCACCGCCTGCTGCAGGCCGAGACTGCCGGCCGAGCCCCACGAGATGCGGTCGCCGAGCGTGAAGAGCTTGCGCACCGGTTGGCGCGTCGGCTGGCCCGCCGCGTCGCTGGTGGCCTGGCCGTCGGACGCGAGCACCACGCCCCCACGGCACCGGACGGCGAGCACGAGCGTCATCGCCGCCTCCCCCGGAAGACCGAGCGCGCCGCGAACTCCGGGTAGCGCCGGTAGACGGTCTCCAGCAGCTCCGCGAAGCCGAGCCGGGTGACGAGGTGGTGGATCGCGTGCAGGCGGGCGATCGCGAGCCGGTCGACCGCGGAGGCCGCCCGTTCGATCGCGGCGGCCTGCGCGCGGCCGGCTGCCGTGGCACGGACCGGCTGCCAGGTGTAGCCCGACACCGTGACGGGCTCGACGAGGCCGGCGGCGACGAGCGCCGCGACGTCGCGGTACACGCCGACGCTCATCGGGCCGTAGTTGTACGGGACGAAGCGGTACTGCTCCTCGCGCGGGATGTCCCCTTCACGCGCGAGGAGGAACAGCGCCTTCTGCACGCGCACGGGTTCGAGACCACGCGGGGACGCGTCGTGCGCGAGGAGGAGCAGGAGCCAGTCGCGGCGGGTCACGAGGGCGCACGCTAGGCGTGGAGGTGTGCCGTGACACGCGCGGATCGTGCCGACTTCGCGGAGCTACTCCACCGACACGCCCGCGGTCCGCAGGACCGCCACGATGATCTCCTCCGGCGGCTCGTCGATCGGCGTGCGCCGCGCGGCGCTCTCGGCCGCCTCGTCCACGAGCGCACGGATGCCCTCGGTGAGCGCGTCGATCTCGGACTGCGTCAGCTCGACGCGCAGCGACGTGTTGCCGCCGTCGCCGCGCACGCGGTAGTGGTGCTGGATCGCACCGCGCCTCTGGCTCGTCCCGACCTCTTCGATGAAGCCGGCGTCGAGGAGGACACGGACGTGGTAGGCGACCGTACCGAGCGGTCGCTGGAGCTCGCTGGCGAGCTGCGTCGGGCTGACCACCCGATCCCCCATCGAGGCGAGGATCAGGGCGCGGATGGGATGCGACATCGCGCGGTGCGCATCAGGCTTCGGGCGGGGCGCCATGAGCCGGCATGATACTCATGAGTAGCTCCAAACGTGTAACAACTCTCACGCGAATTGCGGAAGAACTCCCCAAAGAGTGCGGAGAAAGCGTTGCGCCTGCACCCGGCCTGGAACGTGGCCGTACCCGATGGGCCGCCGGTCGCGTGGTCAGTGAAGAGGGACCACTCGGGACGGCGCCGCGAGGGTGCGAAGCGGCGCGACGAGGAGGCGGGGCGGCGCGAGAGATCGGGCGGCGGCGACGGGCCGGCGGCGGGTCAGCTCACCAGGGCGGGAGCGCCCAGAGCGCGCGGAGCCTGCCCTTCCAGCCGAGCCCGGCCCCGAGCTGGCGGCGGACGGCGGCGCGCTGGCGCGGGGTCGGGAGGTCGGACGCGAAGCCGTAGCGGCCGAGGCGGAGCATGCGGACGTAGGCCTCGGCCTCGGGAGCGCCGCGGAGGCGGTGCTCGAGCTGCTGGAGCGTGAGCGCGTCGCGGTGGACGCGGCCGCTGCGGCGCAGCGCGCGGTCGAGCTCGCGGACGCGGTCCTCCACCGTCATCCGCGCGTGGCGGCGGTGGACGATCACCGCGAAGCCCGCCGACCCGACGGCGGCCAGCACCAGCAGGCCCGCCGCGACGAGCAGCCCGACCGGGGCGCCGCCGTCCTCCGCGGCGGCCGCCTCGGCGCCCGGCGCGGCCGGGTCGTTGCCGCGCTCGCTCGCCGCCGCCTCGGCCTCCTCCTCGGCCTCTTCCTCCTCGGCCGCCGCCTCCTCCTCGATGCCGGACGCCTGCGCGCGCGCCGGGGCGATCGCCGGGGTCGGGTCGAACGTCATCCAGCCGAAGCCCGGGAAGTACGCCTCGACCCACGAGTGCGCGTCGAGGTCGCGCACGACGTATTCGCGGCGCGTGCCGTCGAACGTCCCGGGGCTGAACCCGCTCGCGACGCGCGCCGGCACGCCGCCCATCCGCAGCAGCAGCGCCATGGCGCCGGAGAACTGCTGGCAGTAGCCGGCCTTGTCGCGGAACAGGAACGCGTCGAGCGGGAGCCGCGCGGCCGGCGGCGTCTCGGTGTACGTGAAGCCCTCGTTGAGGTACGCCTGGACCCGCCGCACGTAGTCGTACGGCGTCGTCGCCTCGCGCCCCAGCCGCTGCGCGAGCCGGTAGGTCCGCGCGAGCCGGCTGCCGTCGATCCAGTCGCCGCCGACCCGCTGCCCGTACCCGCGGCCCTGGAACCCGAGCGGCTCACGCCCGTCGCCCCAGGCGGGGAACACGACGAACGGCGTCTGCCCGCCCGGCGTCGGCTGACCGGTCGACGGATCGACGTTGTCGGGGCCGCCGATCGACCGCGGGACCTGCACCGAGAGGTACGGCCACAGCTCGGACGGATAGGAGGAGCCGGCGGCGGCGAGCTGCGCGGCGCGCGGCCGCGGGTCGTACACGCGCGCGAGGTACGCGTGGCCGCGGCGCAGCTCGCGGTCGGCCGTCACGTACGAGCCGGGCGCGCCCTCCACGACCGTGCGCGGCGAGCGGTCGATCCGCAGCGTCGTGCCCGCCGCGATGAACTGCGGCGTGCGCAGGTTGCGCACCGAGACGCGGATCGTCCGCACCCACTCCGGGTCGGGCGTGTCGGCGGCCGGGTCGCTGTCGAGGCCGCGCGGCCGGATCTCCCGCCACCGCACGCCGTCGAAGTCCGCGAGCGTCGTCGCCTTCCAGTACGAGGAGGTGTCGGAGCGGATGCGCAGCACCTCGCGCCCGTCGCGCGCCCAGTCGAGCGGGCCGTAGCTGTGGTCCCACGAGAAGTTCGTCGTGCCCCGCTCGCCGAGCGACTGCGCGATGCCCTCGTAGTCGACCCACGGGTCCGTCGCGTCCAGGCGCGGGGCGAGCGCGAGCCCGACCAGCGCCGCCACGAGCAGCGCGGGCACGGCCACGGGCGCGTCGCGCGGGGCGAGCCGCTCCCCCAGCAGCACCGCCGCCAGCAGCAGCGCGAAGATCGTCCCGTCGACGAACGGGTGCTCGGGCCGCAGCTGGACGGCCGGCACCGCGTAGAGGACGGTCAGCAGCACCGCCGCGACGCCCGGGCCGCTGAACCGCGCCGGCGCCGTCCCGCGGCCGCGCTCGGGCCGGCGCGGCCAGCACGCCAGGAGCGGGCCCGCGACCGCCAGCGCCGTGCCGCCGAGCAGCACCGCGATGCGGTTCCACTCGTCGACCCCGCGGTACGGGACGCTCAGCCCGGGCAGCGCGCTGATGCCGTCGGCCAGGCCGCTGGCGAGCGAGTCCCAGTCGTCGGGGTCGAAGAGCGCGGCGGGCACGCCGGCCAGCAGCAGCGCGGCGACCGCGCCCGCGACCGTCAGCGCGGCGAGCACGAGCGCGCGGACCGGCCGGCGCAGCTCGGACGACAGCAGGGCGAGCAGGCCGAGCAGCGCGCCGACCGCCGCGGCACCCACCACGCGGCCGTCCGCCTCGGGCCGCACGGTGTCGCCCCACATCTGCGCGCCGAACATCGCCAGCGCGAGGCACGCGACGAGCCGCACGGCCATCGGGCGACGCGGGAGCGCGAGGCCGCCGCCGGCCGGCGCGGGCGGACGCGGGGCGCCGGCCGAGGGCGCCGGCGGCGGGGGCGGCGCCGACGGCGGCGGAGGCGCGACGGTGCTCACGCGGCCGCTCCCCTCCCCCGCGCCATCCGGTTGGCCTCCAGCTCGTAGCCGTGGCAGCCCGCGACGGAGAACGCGGGGCGGCGGTTGGGCAGCGTGCCCGGCACGACGAGGATGCGTCCCGCGGCGGGCGCGTGCTCGAGCCCGCGCGGCGTGCGCGCCGGTGGACGCGCGGCGACGTACAGGACCGCGCCCATCCGCGAGGCGATGTTCGCGAGCCCCGGGCGGCCGCCGCCCTGCACCAGCGCCAGCCGCGCGTGCAGGTGCGTCCAGCCGCCGAGCGACTCGTCGAGCGGCGTCGGCCGGCGGTCGCCGGGCAGGAGCACCGCGACCCCGCCCGCGCGCGCGAGCGAGACGCTCAGCGACGCCACCGCGCGCACGGCGGCGTCCAGCTCGTCGCGGAGCTCGGTGTCGGACGCCCCGCGGGTGTCGAGCACGATCAGCGGCGTCGTGTCGGACTCCGCGCGCAGCCGCCGCTCCATCATCCCCGCGCCGCGCGCCAGCGCCGGCCAGTAGATCCGCGAGGCGGGCGTGCCGGGCCGGTGCTCGCGCACGCCGTCCAGCTCGACCTCCGCCGCCATCGCCGGGCGCCCCCGCCGCCGCGCGCGCCCGTCGTCGTGCGGGCCGCGCAGCGAGCGGACCTGCTCCACGCGCGGGAGCACGAGCACCTCGTCCGTCCCCGCGCCGCGGACGAGCACCGAGGCGAGACCGAGCGGGTCGCGGACGATCACCGACGGCGGCTCCAGCTCGCGGCGGCCGCGGCGGGCGAACCGCGCCTTGACCCGCACGCGCCGGCCCGTCCGCCAGAAGGGCAGCGCGAGCCCGGCCTCGAGCTCGTCGGCGACGGCGTGCTCGTCGGCGGGTCGCTCGCGCGCGGCCAGCAGCGGGTCGAGCAGCGCGCCGCCGGGCACCCCGATCGTGCCGGTACGCGCGGAGAGGATCGCGTCGAGCGGCTCGTCCTCGACGACCCGCCGCGCGCCGAGCACGCGCGTGACGACGATGCCGCGCGCCGCGAGCCGCACCCACACGACGGCGCCGACCGCGAGCGCGACGAACGCGACGCCCGGGACGTAGAGCGGCTCGGCATCGAACATGCCCCCGACCAGCACGAGCAGGACACCGAGCGCCGCGGTCCCGGCCGCGGGACGACCGCCGGTGTGGCGGACGGTGGTGGCGGGCTCGGCGGGCATCGGAGCGGCCTGCGGGCGGTCCCGGGTGGTCAGAGCGCGGGCGTGTGCGCGAGCGCGTCGGCGACGACGTCGGCGGCTGTCGCGTCCACCGCCTCGGGCGCGAGCACGAGCCGGTGCGCGAGCACGGGCTGCGCGAGGGCCTGCACGTCGTCGGGCAGCGCGTGGTCGCGGCCCTGCAGCAGCGCGCGCGCCTTCGCGGCGCGCAGCAGCATGAGCCCCGAGCGCGGCGACGCGCCCAGCTCCAGCCGCGGGTCCTCGCGCGTGCGCTGCAGGAGCGCGACGACGTAGCGCCGCAGCGCCTCGGACGCCAGCACGCGGTCGGCGGCCTTCTGCGCGCTCAGCACGTCCGCGGCGGACGCGACGGGCTCGATCTGCGCGACGCGGTCGCCCATCTCGTGCGCGGCGAGCATCGACGCCTCGGCGGCGGCGCTCGGGTAGCCCATCGACAGCCGCATCATGAAGCGGTCGACCTGCGCCTCGGGCAGCGGGTACGTGCCCTCGTACTCGACCGGGTTCTGCGTCGCGAGCACGAGGAACGGGCGCGCCAGCTCGTGCGTGTGGACGTCGACCGTCACGCGCCGCTCCTGCATGCACTCGAGCAGGCCCGACTGCGTCTTGGGCGACGCGCGGTTGACCTCGTCGACGATGACGATGTTCGCGAAGATCGGCCCGGGACGGAACTCGAACCGGTCCTCGCGCTGGTTGTAGATGTTCGTCCCGACCACGTCGGCCGGGAGCAGGTCGGCGGTGCACTGGATGCGCGCGAACTGCAGGTCGATCGAGCGTGCGAGCGCGCGGGCGAGCGTCGTCTTGCCGACGCCCGGCAGGTCCTCGATCAGCACGTGGCCCTCGGCGACCAGCGCGACGAGCGCGAAGTCGAGCAGCTCGGGCTTGACCTCGACCCCGCCGCGGACGTTGGCCGCGATCCGCTTGGCGACCGCGGTGGCTGCGGCGAGCTCCTCCTCGCCGACCCGATCCGGAGCGGCGTCGAGGCTCATCGCGCCGCCGGGTCCAGGGCCTGGCCGCGCAGCGCGACGACCTCGTCGAGGATCGCCCGTGCGACGTCCCGCTTGGGCGCGCGGGGCACCGGCGTCTCGTGCGCGGCGGTCACGATCGTGACCTCGTTGTCGGTCGCGTCGAACCCGATGTCCGTTCGCGAGATGTCGTTCACCACGATCGCGTCCAACCCCTTGCGCTTGAGCTTGTCCCGACCGTACGCCAGGGCCCCCTCGCCGTGCTCGGCCGCGAACCCCACGACGGTCTGCCCCGCGCGCCGCGCCGAGGCGAGCTCGCTGAGGATGTCCGGCGTGAGCTCGAGCTCCACGCGCATGGTGTCCTGGCCTGCGGTCTTCTTGATCTTGTGATCCGCAGCTAAAGACGGCCTGAAGTCCACCACCGCCGCTGCCATCAGGAGGACGTCGGTGCGCCCGAACGCGGCGACCGTGGCGTCCCGCAGCTCCTGCGCGGTCTGCACGTCGACGTAGCTCACGCGCGGGTCGCGCGGCAGCTCGACGTTGGCGGCGACCACCGTGACGTCCGCGCCGAGGTCGGCCGCGACCTCCGCGAGCGCCAGGCCCATCCGGCCCGACGAGCGGTTGCCGATGTAGCGGACGGCATCGATCGGCTCGCGCGTGCCGCCGGCGGTGACGAGCACCTGCAGGCCGTCGAGCGGCTGCGGGGTGGGTGGGGACGGATTCCGGGCGAGGACGGCGTCGACCGCGGCGAGGATCGCCGCGGGCTCGGGCAGCCGGCCGTCGCCGTGCTCCCCCTTGGAGGCGAGCGAGCCGCTGTCGGGCTCGAGCACCGTCACCCCGCGCGCGCGGAGGGTGGCGACGTTGGCCTGCGTCGCAGCGTGGTGCCACATGTGGTGGTTCATCGCGGGCGCGACGACCACGGGGCAGGTGGCGGCGAGCGCGGCGGTGGTCACCATCGCGTCGGCGTACCCGCCCGCGAGCTTGGCGATCGTGTTCGCCGTGGCGGGCGCGATGACGTAGACGTCTGCGCTGGCGACCAGCGCGAGGTGGCCGATCGGGTCGTGCGCCGGCGGCGGGTCGCCCGGGAAGGCCCCGCGCGCCGGGTCGGCGTCGAACTCGGACGTGAGGACCGGGGCGCCGGTGATGCCCTCGAACGTCGCGCGCCCGACGAACCGCTCGCTCGCCGGGGTCTGCACGACACGCACCGCGTGCCCGGCCTTGATGGCCAGGCGCACGAGCTCGACCGCCTTGTAGGCCGCGATCCCCCCGCTGACGCCGAGCAGGATGCGCGACATCGGGAAGGCTCCCGCCTAGCGGTACTGGTACTTGATCTTGCCGGCGGCGACTTCCTCGAGCGCGATCGTGAGGTAGTTCTTGGAGCCGGACTCGACCATCGGCGGCGGGAACTCGTCGAACGTCCCCTCGCCGAGGTTGTGGTAGTACGAGTTGATCTGACGCGCGCGCTTGGCAGCGACGAGCACGGACGCGTAGTTGGAGTCGACGTGCTCGAGGAGCTTGTCGAGGCGCGGGGAGATCATGCGTCTCAGTGTAGAGCGGTGCGGACGACGCGTTCCAGCTCGTCCACCGCGTCCTCGAGCCGGTCGTTTCGCACCGTATGCGGGAACTCCGCCTTCGCGGCCAGCTCGTCGCGCGCGACCGCGAGGCGCCGCTCGACCTGCTCGGGGTCGTCGGTCCCGCGCCCGACCAGGCGCGCGCGGAGGGCGTCCTCGGACGGCGGCTCGATGAAGATCTGGACGGCGTCGGGCATCGTCGCGCGCACCTGGCGCGCGCCCTGCAGCTCGATCTCGAGCACGACCGGGCGACCGGACGTCACGCGGCTCTCCAGCTCGGAGCGCAGCGTGCCGTACCGGCGACCGGAGTACTCGGCCCACTCGACGAAGTCGCCCGCCTCGACGTGGCGGGCGAACTCCTCGTCGGAGAGGAAGTGGTAGTGCTCGCCCTGGGTCTCCCCCGGGCGGGGACGGCGTGTCGTCGCCGAGACCGACAGGTCCAGCTCGGGCACGCGCTCGCGCAGCGCGCGGATCAGCGTGCCCTTGCCGACGCCTGACGGCCCGGTGATGACGAAGACCTTCGCGGCCAAGCGCGCGACGCTGCGGCGCGGCCTAGCGGCGCAGCATGGAGACGAGCTCCGTGCGCTGCCGCTCGGAGAGCCCGCCGATGGTCTTGCTCGGCGAGATCCGGCACTGGACCAGGATCTTGTTCACCTTCACCCGACCGTACTTCGGCACGGCCAGCAGCATGTCGAACACCTTGGCCGTCTCGAGGTACTCGGGGGGATCGAGCAGGAGGTCGTGGATCGATGTGCGGCCCGCCTTGAGATCGCGCTTGAGCTGCGCGCGCTTCGTGCGAATCTCGTTCGCTCGCTGCAGCGCGTCCATGCGCTGTACCAGTGATCGTTCGGGGGCCGCCGAGTGCTTGGAAGGCGAGTTCGTTGCCGGCGGCATGGGCGGCGACTATACCCGGCTTCGGGTCGCAGGCAAGCCGCCGCACCGAAAGATCCCTCGACCTGAAGTCGAGCTTCAGATCGATGCAGGCTGGTTGACGGACGATCCCCCATTTGCAGCACTTTTTGCAGGTGCTACACCGACGTCCCGACCGCGTCGACGACCCGTTCGAACCCTTCCGCACGAGCTCGCGCGGCGAGGCCGGCGGCGAGCTGTGACGCGGTGCACGGGCCGCCGTAGACGAAGCTCGTGTAGAGCTGGACGAGCGTCGCCCCAGCCGCTACGCGGTCCCACGCGTCGTCGGCCGTGAAGACGCCGCCGGCGGCGACCAGGACGAGGCGGTCGCCCACCTTGGCGCGTAGACGGCGGAGCACGGTCAGCGAACGAGCGGCCAGCGGCGCGCCGGAGAGGCCGCCCGCGCCGATGGCCTCGACCTCGGGTCGAGGCGAGTCGAGGCCGGTCCGGGCTATGGTCGTGTTCGTCGCGATGATCCCGGCCAGTGACAGCTTCAACGCCAGCTCGGCGACGGCGTCGACGTCCTCGTCCGAGAGGTCCGGCGCGATCTTGAGCAGCACCGGCTTGCCGCCTGCCGCCTCTTGCACGGCGACGAGGATCGGCTCCAGCCGCTCCACCGCCTGCAGGTCCCGCAGGCCCGGCGTGTTGGGCGACGACACGTTGACCGCGACGTAGTCGGCCAGCGGCGCGAGCACCCGCGTCGCCGCCACGTAGTCCTCGACCGCCCGCTCCTCTGGCGTGTCCTTGTTCTTGCCGACGTTCGCGCCGACGACCTCGCCGCGGCGGTGCTGCAGGCCGGCCGCGGCGACGTCCGTCCCCCGGCCGTTGAAGCCCATCCGGTTGACGAGCGCGCGGTCGCGCGGGAGGCGGAAGAGGCGCGGCTTGGGGTTGCCGGGCTGCGCGCGCGGCGTGACCGTGCCGACCTCGACGAACCCGAACCCGAGCGCGGCCAGCTGGCGGTAGGCCTGCGCGTCCTTGTCGAACCCCGCGGCGAGCCCGACCGGCGACGGCAGGTCGCGACCGAAGACGGACACGCGCAGCGCGGGGTCGGACGGGACACACGCGCGTGCGCAGAGCGCGCGCAGAGGCCGCCAGCCGAGCGCGAAGCGGAGGCCGACCGATCCGACGTGGTGCGCCGTCTCGGCCGGCAGGCGGAACATGAGCGGCCTCAGAACGCGCGTCCAGAGGAAGCCTCCGGACGCGCGCGAGGACGGGCTCACGCGGGGGTCGTCGTCGCGTGGATCTCCTGCAGCGAGAGGACCTCCGCCGGACCGCCGCGCTGGGCCGCGAGGATCGCGCGGGCGGCGGCCATGCCGGAGGACATGGTCGTGATGCAGGGGACGCCGGCGGCGACCGCGGCGCGGCGGATCTCCGCGCCGTCGCTGCGGGCGCCCGAGCCGGTCGGGGTGTTGATGACGAGGTCGATCTCGCCGTTCTCGATCGCCTCGACGACGTGCGGCGAGCCCTCGGCGACCTTGTTGAGCGTCTCGCAGGCGACGCCGATGCCGCGGATGGCCTGGGCGGTCCCCTTCGTGGCGACGATCCGGAAGCCCGCGTCGTAGAGCATCGCGGCGATGCCCTGCGCGGCGGTCTTGTCGGTGTCGGTCACGGTGAGGAACACGGTCCCGCCGATCGGCAGCGCGCTGCCGGCCGCGGCCTGCGCCTTGGCGAACGCGGTCGGGAAGTCGCGCGCGACGCCCATCACCTCTCCGGTCGAGCGCATCTCCGGCCCGAGCACCGCGTCCGCCTCCTTGAAGCGGTCGAACGGCAGCACGGCCTCCTTCACGCTCACGTGCGCGCCGGCCATCGGATCCTCGGGCAGGTCGAGGTCGGCGAGCTTCTCGCCGAGCATCAGCCGGCAGGCCATCTTCGCCAGCGGCACGCCGACCGCCTTGGAGATGAACGGCACGGTCCGCGACGCGCGCGGGTTCGCCTCGATGACGTAGACGCGGCCGTCGTAGATCGCGTACTGGACGTTGATGAGGCCGACGACGCCGAGCTTCAGCGCGATGCCCCGCGTCTGGCGCTCCAGCTCGGCCAGCATGTCCGGGCCGAGCGAGTGCGGCGGCAGCACCTGGGCCGAGTCGCCCGAGTGGATGCCGGCCTCCTCGACGTGCTGGAGCATGCCGCCGATCCACACGTCCTCGCCGTCGCACAGCGCGTCGACGTCGACCTCCACCGCGTTCTCGAGGAAGCGGTCGAGGAAGATCGCGGCGCCCGACTGCGGCGCCTCGCGGCGCAGGTAGTCGGCCAGGCCGTCGCGCGAGTAGACGATCTCCATCGCGCGCCCGCCGAGGACGTACGACGGGCGGACGAGGAGCGGGAACCCGACGCCTTCGGCCGCGTTCAGCGCCTCGTCGACCGAGTGCGCGGTCGCGTACGGCGGCGCCTGCAGGCCGAGCTCGTCGAGCAGCGCGCTGAACCGGCCGCGCTCCTCCGCGAGGTCGATGGCGTCGACGCTGGTGCCGAGGATCTTCACGCCCGCCTGCTCGAGGCCCTTGGCGAGCTTGAGCGGTGTCTGGCCGCCGAACTGGACGATGACGCCCTCGGGCTGCTCGACCTCCACCACCCCGAGGACGTCCTCGAGCGTGAGCGGCTCGAAGTACAGCCGATCGGACGTGTCGTAGTCGGTCGAGACCGTCTCGGGGTTGCAGTTGACCATCACCGCGTCGCGGCCGCTCGCGCGGACGGTCATCGCGGCGTGGACGCAGCAGTAGTCGAACTCGATGCCCTGGCCGATGCGGTTCGGGCCGGAGCCGAGGATCATCACCGACCTGTTGGAGCCGCGCTGGACCTCGTCGTCCTTCGTCCGCTCCCAGCCGGAGTAGAAGTACGGGGTGCTGGCCTCGAACTCGGCCGCGCAGGTGTCGACGGCCTTGAACGACCGCTCCCCGGCGAAGGCCGCGTCGGGCTCCGTCGCCAGCGCCCGCAGCTCGTTGAGGAACCACGGGTCGATCTTCGTGATCTCCCGCACCGTCTTCGTGTCGACGCCGCGCCGGAAGACCTCGAACAGCACGTCGTACCGGTCGGCCGACGGCGTCGCGAGCCGCTCGAGCAACGCGTCCGTGTCGTCGGAGAGGTCGGGCGCGCGGTCCAGCTCACGGGAGCGCATCGCCTTGCCGAACGCCTGCTGGAAGGTGCGGCCGATCGCCATCGCCTCCCCCACGCTCTTCATGTGCGTGGTGAGCTGCGCGTCGGCGCCCGCGAACTTCTCGAACGCGAACCGCGGCCACTTGACGACCACGTAGTCGATCGTCGGCTCGAACGCCGCCGGCGTCGCCTGCGTGATGTCGTTGTCGATCTCCTCCAGGGCGTAGCCGACGGCCAGCCGCGCGGCGATCTTCGCGATCGGGAACCCGGTGGCCTTCGACGCGAGCGCCGACGACCGCGACACGCGCGGGTTCATCTCGATGACGAGGATCTCCTCGGTCTCCGGGTTGACCGCGAACTGCACGTTCGAGCCGCCCGTCTCCACGCCGACGGCACGGATGACCTGGAAGGCCTGGTCGCGGAGCTTCTGGTAGAGCCGGTCGGTGAGCGTCTGCTGCGGCGCGACCGTGACCGAGTCGCCGGTGTGGACGCCCATCGGGTCGATGTTCTCGATCGAGGCGACGATGACGCAGTTGTCGTTGCGGTCGCGCATGACCTCGAGCTCGAACTCGCCCCAGCCGATCACCGACTGGTCGACGAGCACCTGCGTGATCGGGGAGGCGTCCAGGCCGCGCGCGACGACCTTGCGGTACTCCTCCTCGGTGTACGCGACGCCGCCGCCGCGCCCGCCGAGCGTGAACGCCGGGCGGATGATCGCGGGCAGGCCGACGTGGTCGAGCAGGCCGAGCGCCTCGTCGACCGTGTGCGCGATCCCGCTGCGCGGCATCTCCAGCCCCGCCTTGGCCATCGTCTGCGCGAACAGGTCGCGGTCCTCCGCGCGGCCGATCGCGTCGTAGTTCGCGCCGATCAGCTCGACGCCGAACTTCTCGAGCGTGCCGTCCTCGTGCAGCGTGCGCGCGAGGTTGAGCGCCGTCTGCCCGCCGAGCGTCGGCAGCAGCGCGTCCGGGCGCTCCTTCTCGATGATCTGCGCGACCGGGCCGGGCAGCAGCGGCTCGACGTACGTCGCGTCCGCGAACTCCGGGTCGGTCATGATCGTCGCCGGGTTGGAGTTGACCAGCACGACCTCGTAGCCCTCCTCCTTGAGGACCTTGCAGGCCTGCACGCCGGAGTAGTCGAACTCGGCGGCCTGGCCGATGACGATGGGGCCGGAGCCGAGGATGAGGATGCGGTGGAGGTCGTCGCGCCTAGGCAACCTGGAGGTCCTTCAGGAAGTCGTCGAACAGGTGGTGGGCGTCGTGCGGGCCGGGGCCGGCCTCGGGGTGGTACTGGATGGTGCCCGCCGGCACGTCGAGGAGCTTGAGGCCCTCGACCGTGCGGTCGTAGAGGTTCACGCGCGAGAGCTGCGCGGCGCCGAAGTCGGTGTCGAACCGGACCGGCTCGTCGACCGAGATCGTCTCCGCGCGGCCGGGGCCGTAGACCGCGAAGCCGTGGTTCTGCGACGTGATCTCGATCCGCCCGGTCTCGACGTCCTTGACCGGGTGGTTGACGCCGCGGTGGCCGAACGGGAGCTTGAACGTCTCCAGCCCGACCGCGCGGCTGAGCAGCTGGTGGCCGAGGCAGATGCCCCACACCGGCTTCTTGCCGACGAGCTCGCGCAGCGTCTGGACGACGTAGTCGAGCGCGGCCGGGTCGCCCGGGCCGTTCGCCATGAACACCGCGTCGGGGTTCGTGGCGAGGACGTCGGCGCTGCTGACCGTGCACGGGTGCAGGTCGACGACCGCGCCGCGCGCGACGAGGTGGTTGACGATCGACGACTTGATGCCGGTGTCGATCGCCGCGATCAGCGGCCCGTCGCCCTCGCCGACGCGGATCACGCTCGACGGCGTGACCGTCTTGGCGAAGTCGGCGCCGACCATGCTCGGCTCGGCGTCGATCAGCTCCCGCGCCTCGCGCTCGCTCACGCGGGCGGGGAACACGGCGCCGCGCATCGAGCCCGCGCTGCGGATGTGGCGGACGAGCGCGCGCGTGTCGACGCCGGTGATCGCCGGGATGCCGTTGGAGGTCAGCCAGTCGAGCCAGCCGCCGGTCGAGCCGGGCGTCTCGGTGTGGTTGACGCCCTCGCGCATGATGACCGCGCGCGCGTGGATGCCGCTCGACTCCATCGCGGCGTCGGACACGCCGTAGTTGCCGATGTGCGGGTAGGCGAACGTGATCAGCTGGCCGGCGAAGCTCGGGTCGGTGACCGACTCCTGGTAGCCCGCCATGCCGGTCGTGAAGACGACCTCGCCGACGGCGTGCGCGTCGGCCCCGACGGCCTCACCTTCGAACTTCGTGCCGTCCTCCAACAGGACGTAAGCGCTAGCGGTCATGCACTCACTACAGCGAACGAACGCTGCCGGTAGGCGACGGAGCCCGCCGCGATGGTCAGAAGCACCCGGCCCTTGAACGTGCGGCCGGCGAAGCAGCAGTTCTCGCTGCGGCTCTCGTAGCCGTCCTCCCCGACCGTCCAGTCGGCGGCGAGGTCGATCAGCGTGAGGTCGGCGCGGCGGCCCTTCTCGACCTTCGGCGTGTCGAGGCCGAGGATCGCGGCGCCGCTGCTCATCCGCTCCACCACCAGGGGGAGCGCGAGCACGCCTTCGAGGACGAGGTCGGTGTAGACGGACGCGAACGCGGTCTCCAGCCCGGTCGTGCCCATCGGCGCCTGCTCGAACGGGACCTCCTTCTCGTCCCGCGCGTGCGGAGCGTGGTCCGTTGCGATGCAGTCGAGCGTGCCGTCGCGCAGGCCGGCGATGACCGCCTGGCGGTCCTCCTCGGCGCGCAGCGGCGGGTTCATCTTCAGGCGCGTGTCGAGGCTGCGGACGCCGTCGTGGGTGAGCGTCAGGTGGTGCGGGCTGGCCTCGCCGGTGATGCGGACGCCGCGCGCCTTCGCGTCGGCGATCGCCTGCACCGTCTCCTTGGCGCTGACGTGCTGGATGTGGATGTGGCCGCCCTCGTACTCGGCGATCAGCGCGTCGCGCGCGACCATCGTGGACTCCGAGATGCTCGGGATGCCGGCGATGCCGAGCATCGCGCTGACCGTGCCCTCGTGCATCGCGCCGGAGCCGGACAGGGCCGGGTCCTCCTCGTGGAGCGCGAGCACGCCGCCGACCATCTTCTGGTACTGGAGCGCGAGCCGCAGCACCTGGGCGGAGCGGACGGGCTTGCCGTCGTCGGTGAAGCCGAGCGCGCCCAGCTCGCGCAGCTCCGCCATCTCGGTGAGCTGGTTGCCCTCCATCCCCTGCGTGATGCACGGCATGAAGCCGACGGGGATGCGGGCCTCGCGTGCGGCGGCGTCGCGCAGCGCCCGCAGGATGGGGCCGGAGTCGACGACCGGCGTCGTGTTCGGCATCGCGACGACGGCGCAGTAGCCGCCGGCGGCCGCGGCGCGGGTGCCGGTGTCGAGGTCCTCCTTGTGCTCCTGGCCGGGCGTGCGCAGGTGGACGTGCGGGTCGACGAACGCCGGCAGCAGGTGCTTGCCCTCGCCGTCGACCGTCTCCGTGTCCGGGCCCGGCGCGGTGAGCCCGCCCGGCTCCCCGATCTCGGCGATGTGGCCGTCGCGGATCAGGACGTCGTGCGGCGCGTCGAGCCCCGTGCGCGGGTCGAGCACGTGCGCGCGCGTGATGAGGATGTCGGCCTGCGGGCCTTCGCGGTGGATGAGCGGTGCGTTCACGCCAGCTGCCTTTCGCGCTGCGCGGCGCCGCGCGGGCCGGCGGCGCCTTCGAGGATCTCGTAGAGGACGGCCATGCGGACGACGATGCCGCTCTCGACCTGGGTGGCGATGACCGCCTGCGGCGAGTCGACGACCTCGCCGGACAGCTCGACGCCGCGGTTGACCGGACCGGGGTGCATCAGCACCTGGCGCGGGCCGAGGCGGCGGCCGTTGACCTGGAACTCGTGCGCGTACTCGCGCAGCGACGGCAGGTACGGCTGCTCGATCCGCTCGTTCTGCATCCGCAGCGCGTAGACGACGTCGGCCTCCTTCAGGCCGTCGAGGTCGTAGCGCACGTCGCAGCCGAGCGTGTCGATGTGGCGCGGGATGAGCGTCGGCGGGCCGGCCACCGTCACCTTCGCGCCCATGAGCTGGAAGGCGAGGATGTTGGAGCGCGCGACCCGGCTGTGGAGGACGTCGCCGACGATCCAGATGTTCAGCCCCTCCAGGGAGCCGAGCTTCTTGATGAGCGTGTAGACGTCGAGCAGCGCCTGGGTCGGGTGCTCGTGCTTGCCGTCGCCGGCGTTGACGACCGCGGCGCCGGACCAGCGGGCGACGAGCTCGCTGCTGCCGGCCCAGGGCGTGCGGACGACGATCGCGTCAGGCTTGTGGGCGTTGAGCGTCAGGACGGTGTCCTTGAGCGACTCGCCCTTCTCGACCGCGCTCCCGCTCGCGCTGAAGTTGACGACGTCGGCGCTGAGGCGCTTGGCCGCCAGCTCGAAGCTGCTGCGCGTGCGGGTGGAGGACTCGTAGAAGAGGTTGAGGACCGTGCGGCCGCGGAGCGCCGGGACCTTCTTGATCGGCCGGTGCGCGACCTCCTCGAACGAGCGCGCGAGGTCGACGATGCGCTCGATGCGCGCGCGGTCGAGGTCGTGCTCGACGGAGAGCAGGTGCCTCACGCGATCGCCTCCTGCTTGGTCGTGATGGTGACCTCGTCGACGCCGTCGAGCTCGTCCAGGCGGACGTTGACGCGCTCGGCCCTGGAGGTCGGGAGGTTCTTGCCCACGTAGTCGGGGCGGATCGGCAGCTCGCGGTGGCCGCGGTCGGCCAGCACGGCGAGCTGCACCCGGCCGGGGCGACCGTAGGAGAACAGCGACTCGATAGCGGCGCGGACGGTGCGGCCCGTGTAGAGGACGTCGTCGACGATGACGACGGTGCGCTCCTCCACCTCGAAGTCGACGTGGCTGGCGTGGACCTCGGGCTGGTCGAGCCGCGTGTTGACGTCGTCGCGGTAGAAGGAGATGTCGAGGTCGCCGAGCGGGACCTGGGTGTCGAGGAGGTCCTCGACGAGGCGGTGGAGCCGCTGCGCGAGGAGCGCGCCGCGCCGGTGGATGCCGACGATCGCGACGCCGCCGGGGTCGGCGTTCTTCTCGACGATCTCGTGCGCGATGCGTACGAGCGTGCGGCGGATGTCGTCCCGGTCCAGGACGACCTTCTCAGGGTCCATCTTCGTGTCTCGTCCTTCCTGGCCTCGCGGGACCGGGTTAAAGGTCGAAGGGTCGGTTCCGGAACCTAGCAGCGGGTCCGGCGGCGTGAGCCGCAGCAGACCACCGGAGCGCACGTCCGCGCAAAGTGCGCCACCTTTCCCAGATCGCCCGGTTAAGGGGCAGATGGCTCGTGTCCGTGCCACCCTCGCGCTGCTCGCGTTCGCCCTGCTGGTCTTCTGCTCGCCCGCGGAAGCGGTCGGTGGGGCGGACGCGAGGAGCGCGGCGGCGGGCGGGCGCGAGCCGATGCCGCAGCCCAAGCTCACGATGGTGCGCGGCGGGTCGGTGACCGTGCCCGACCCCGAGGGCGGGCGGCCGTGGACGCTGCGGGTGGCGCGGTCGGCGGGTGGGAAGGTGTGCGCGCTCGTCGCGCAGCGGCGCGCGGCCGGCCAACGCCATTGCGTCCGCCTGACCGAGCGCCGGCCGTACACCGTCAGCGGCTCGTCCACGACCGAGCACACGGCGGTCTACGGGCTGCTGCGCCCGGAGGTGCTCCGGGTCGAGCTGCTGGGCATCCACTCGCGCAAGGTCGCGGTCACGCGCCGCGGGCGTGGGTTCCTCGCCGTGCTGGCCGGGCACGTGCCCATTCAGCAGGTGCCGGTGAAGGTGACGCTGCGCGACGGGACGTCGGAGGTGGTCGACTGGGGCGCGGGCGGCCGGCTCGAGGCGCTCGACCCGGTCAGCGGCGAGCGCTGGGGGCTCACGGCGGACGGGCCCCGCTCCGCGGGGCCGCGCGCCGGGCAGACGTGCGCGCAGTTCCTCCCCACCGACGACTCCGTCACCGGCGAGCACAACCTCATCGGCGACATCGCGTGCGGCGACCTGCGGACCGCGCCGTTCGCGGTGAAGCTGCTCGACTACGCGGGGCGGATCGGGCCGCCCGGCTCGCCCGTCAGGACGCGCCGCACGGTCGTCGTCGGCGTCGCGAGCGAGCGCGTCACGTCGGTCGTGGTCGTCACGCCGACCGGCACGCAGCGGCTGGAGCTGACGACCACCGGGCGCGGGTTCCTCGCGATCTTCCCGCCCGAGCTGCCGGCGTCGGCACTGCGGGTCGTCTTCACGTTCGCGGACGGGACGACGCAGACGGTCGACCGCTCGACGCACGTGTCGACGCTGCCGCGCGGGTAAGGAAGAGGACCACATGCGGAGCAACCGCGTCACCTTTCCGGCATCGTCCAGTTCCCAGGCCATGGCTCGGTCCCACGTCCCGGTCGCGTTGCTCGCGTTCGCCCTGCTGGTCTTCTGCTCGCCCGCGGAAGCGGTCGGTGGGGCGGACGCGAGGAGCGCGGCCGGCGGCGACCGCGGCACCCCGCAGCCGCGGCTCGCCCCGCTCCGTGGCGGGTCGCTGACCGTGCGCGACCCGGAAGGCGGGCGGCCGTGGTCGATCCGGGTCGGCAAGACGTCGCGTGGGCTGGTCTGCTCGCGCATCTGGCAGCGCGGCCGGCCGGCGCCGACGGCGGTGCGGCGCTCGTGCTACGTCCCGGACGCGCGCCGGCCCGCCCCCTACGTCTCGTTCGCCAACGTCGGGGATCGCACCATCGTCCACGGGCTCGCAGGCAGGCGCGTCGCGCGCGTGGAGATCGTCGGCATCCACGCGCAGGAGCTGCGGCTGACCCGGCGGGGACGCGGGATCCTGGGCGTGCTCGCCGGGACGCTCTCCCCCGCGGAGCTGCCGGTGAAGGTGACGCTCCGCGACGGCACGGTCGAGCGGTTCGACTTCGGCGCGGCCGGCCGGCTCGAGTCCCTCGACCCGGTGAGCCAGCAGCGATGGGAGCTGACGGCCTACGGGCCGCGCGACCGCGGCCCGCTCGCCGGGAAGACGTGCGCGTACTTCTTCCCCCACGACGGCTCCTGGAGCCCACCGCTCGGCGCGACGCACGATCTCGTCTGCGGCGACCTGCGCGCCGCGCCGTTCGCAGTCAGGCTCATCGACTTCGCGGGCCAACGCAGCGTGCGCGGCGAGACCGGGATCACGCGCCGCACCGTCGTGGTCGGCGTGGCCGGTGAGCGCGTCGCGGCGGTCGACGTGCTGCTCCCTGACGGCCGGCGGCAGCGACTGGAGCTGACGACCACCGGCCGCGGGTTCCTCGCGATCTACCCGCCCGACGTGCCGGCTGCGGCGCTGAGGGTCGCGTTCACGTTCGTCGACGGGACGACGCAGACCGTCGACCGGACGACGACCCGCTAGCGCGGGACGAGCTCGCCGTCGAGGCGGTGGAGGGTCGGCTCGCCCTTCTCCGCGAACGGCAGCTCGACGACGTCGAAGTCGCGCGGGACGACCGCGCTCGGGAACACCCCGCGCGCCTCGTCCTGGATCTCGCGGCCGCCGTAGCGGGTGGAGAGGTGGGTGAGCGCGAGGAGCTTGACGTCCGCCTCGTCCGCCAGCTGGGCGGCCTGCCGGGCGGTGGAGTGGGCGGTCTCGCGGGCGCGCTCGCGCTCCTCCTCGGTGAACGTCGCCTCGTGCACGAGCAGGTCGGCGTGGTGTGCGGCGACCTGGAGCGTCTCGGTCGGGGCGGTGTCGCCGGAGAGGACGATCTTGCGGCCGGGGCGCGGCGGCCCGATGACCTCCTCGGGCGTGACGCCGTTGACCGTCTCGCCGCGCTGCAGGCGGCCGAAGTCTGGCCCGAACGGGACGCCGCGCTGCTGCGCGAGCTCCGCGTCGAAGCGGCCCGGGCGCTCGTCCTCGACCAGCGCGTAGCCGAACGCCGGGATGCGGTGGCGGACCGGGACGGCGGAGATCGTGTAGCCGTCCTTGCGGACGTCCTCCCACGGCTCCAGCTCGGTCACCGTGAGGCCGAACTTCACGCGGCCGAGGATGAACCGCAGGCCCTCGATCGCGGCCCTGATGCCCTTCGGCCCGTAGATCGTCAGCGGCCGGTCGCGGTCGCGCAGCTCGAACGACTTGATCATCCCCGGCAGGCCGAGCCAGTGATCGACGTGCAGGTGGGTGATGTAGATCTCGTCGAGCTCGGCCAGCCCGACGCTGCGGATCAGCTGCCGCTGGGTGCCCTCGCCGCAGTCGACGAGGATGCGGTCGCTGCCGCGGCGGACGAGCGTGGCGGGCAGGCCGCGGCGGGCCGTGGGGACGGAGCCGGCGGTGCCGACGAAGACGACGGAGAGATCCACGGCCTGGCGATGGTAGTTCGCGCGCCGCCCGTCACCCGACCGCGAGCGCGATCGCGTTGCCCGACGGGTCGCGCACGAGGACGGCGCCGTCGTCGCCCGGCTCGGTCGCCTGGCCGGTCTGCTCCTCCACCCTGCGTGCGGCCGCGTCGCGGTCCTGCGCGGTGGGCAGGCGGAGCGTGGCCTGGAGCAGGCGGGCCGTGCCGGGCGGGGCGGCGGGCGCGCCGGCGCTCTCCCACGTGTTGGCGCCGACGTGGTGGTGGTAGCCGCCGGCGGAGAGGAACGTGGCGCTGCCGGCCAGCTCGGCGGTGACGTCGAACCCAAGCGCATCGCGGTAGAAGGCGGTGGTGCGCGGGATGTCCGCGACGCGCAGGTGGACGTGGCCGATGGTGGTGCCGCGTGCGAGCCCGTCGAAGTCCGCGTGCAGCGGGTCCTCGCCGAGCGAGAGCAGGAGGTCGTCGGTGTCGAGCGGCTCCGTGGTCATCGTCTCGGCGACGCGCCCCTCCCACTCCGCCCGCGGCCGGTCGGCGTAGACCTCGATGCCGTGGTGGTCGGGGTCGCGCAGGTAGAGCGCCTCGGAGACCGCGTGGTCCGACGCGCCGGTGAGCGGCACCCGCTCGCGCGCGACGTGCGCGAGCCACCGCGCGAGGTCGTCGCGGGTCGGCACGAGCAGCGCGAAGTGGAACAGCCCGCTGTACCCGTCCGCCGGCTGCGCACCGGGCTCCTCGGTGAGCACGAGCAGGTCCTCCCCACCGGCCCCCATCCGCACGACCCCGCCCTCCCGCGCGTGCACGCTGAGCCCCAGCGCCCGCTCGTAGTACGGCACCGACACCGCGCAGTTCGCGACGGACAAGTGCACCGCGCCGGGGCGGGTGGTCGGGGGGATCGACGCGCTCATGCCGCGATTGTCCCCGAGTCGCCGCGGGCGCGCGCAAGCCACCGCGCCGCGGTGTGGTCGGCCGCCAGCCGCACCCCGGCCTGCTGGTTGTTGCGGCAGGGCTCGAGCCGCAGCCGCGTCGCGCGCGTCGCCGCCTGCTCGACCGGGACGACGAAGACGCGATCGATCGGCGGGCAGTACACCGCCAGCACGTCCGCCCGACCGCGGTAGTCGAGATGTCCGCGGCCGTGATCGGTGCTCGCGCTGTTGAAGATCACGCACCCCTCCTTCAGCCGCCCGGACTTGCACTGCACGCGGACGAACCGTCCGTCCCGCAGGTCGACGAGGAGGTCGTACGGCGCGTCGCCCGCGAACGGCACCGACACGAGCAGCCCGAGCGCCGTCAAGTCCTTCAGCACCGCGGCCTCGGTCACCTCTCCACGTGTGGGCACGCAGGCGACCCTACGCATCCCCGCGGACAGAACACGTGTTCGCCCGAACGAGCGAGGCCCCGCCGGAGCGGGGCCTCGATGTGACGCGCGAGGAGGGATTCGAACCCCCGACTTCCGCCTCCGGAGGGCGGCGCTCTATCCACTGAGCTACTCGCGCGAGCCGGAACAGCTTAGCGGTGCCGCGCGCGGGCGCCAGGCGACGGTACCGTTGGCGGCATGGCCGTTGCGCAGACCTGTCCTGAATGCGGGACGCGCGTGAGCGCGTACGCCGCGGGGTGTGCGGTGTGC
Source organism: Parviterribacter multiflagellatus (assembly GCF_056863265.1). Lineage (NCBI taxonomy): Bacteria > Bacillati > Actinomycetota > Thermoleophilia > Solirubrobacterales > Parviterribacteraceae > Parviterribacter > Parviterribacter multiflagellatus. The sequence goes on along the minus strand of NZ_JBXPIZ010000007.1, from coordinate 157,112 downwards.
GGGGCCGATCTGGAGGCGTACGCGCGGCAACGGCGGTTGGCCGCGGAGGCAGCGCCGGCGCGGCGGGGGCCGCGGCTCGCGGTGCCGCGCATCGACGTCGGGCTGAGCGCGATCGACGCGATCCTGCTCGCCGTCACGGTGTTCTTCGTGCTGTTCGTCCCCGCGCTCGGGATCCTGTGCGCCGTGCTCGGCGTGATGCACGGGTTCTATGAGGGGCGGCGCGGGCTGCTCGCGACGTACGCGGTGCTCGGGGTCGTCGCGCTGGCGCTCGAGCTGAGCGCGCTCGGGTAGCTGCCGGGCCCCGCGGTGCGCGAGGCCCGGATCCGCGGCGTCGGTCAGCTGCGCGTGAAGCGCTTGCGCAGCAGGTCCTTGCCCTGCTCGGCGCCCTTCTTGCTCTCGCCCTGCGCGCGGCGGAAGAACTCGGCGAGCTCCTTGTCGCCGTCGCGGTCGGCGTCCTGCGCGTACTGCTCCATGCGCAGGGTGTTGCTGAGGCACTGCTCCGTGAACCAGAGCAGGTTGTAGTCCTTGTCCTTCGTCCCGGTGACCTGTCCGGTCTCGGTCGAGGTGGCCATCTGCTCCTCCCTCTGGTCGGGGTTCGGTACGTGACTGCCGTACCCGATCAGCGCGGGGAAGCCACCACCGGTGTCGAGCGGTGCGGAACGAGGACGGTTCCGCGGATCACCGGGCGCTCGGCGCGCGGCCACAGCGGGCGCAGGCGCAGCGTGCGCAGGACGGTCGGGAGCACGACGTCCATCTCCAGGTGCGCGAGGTGCTCGCCCAGGCAGCGGCGCTCGCCACCGCCGAACGGGAACAGCTGCGCCCGCTCGGGCCGGCCCGGGCGGAACTCCGCCGCGTCGTCGCCCCACACGCGCGGGTCGCGGTGGTGGAACGCGATCGGGAGCATCGTCATCGTCCCGCCCGGCAGGTCGACGCCCGCCACGCGCGTCGGCGCCATCACGCGCCGCATGATCGCCGCGACCGCGGGCGTGAGCCGCAGCGCCTCGCGGCGGATCGCGTCCGCCTCCTCCCCCGTCGGGTCGTCGGCGACCACGGCGGCCGCGTCGGGCGTACGCGCCAGCCGGTCCAGCACCCACGTGAGGCCGGCGGCCGGCGGCTCCTGCCCGGCCATGAGCAGCGGGAGGAGCTCGTCGAGCGCCTCGTCGTCGCCCAGGCCCGACGCCGCGAAGATCCCGAGCAGATCGGGCGGGCCCGGCAGGTCGATCCGGCGGCGGCGGCGCAGCTCCTCTCCCAGCAGCTCCCGTACCGGCGCGGCGCGCCGCGCGAACACGGCCTTGCCCGCCGCGCCGAGGAGCCCGTCGTCCGGCCCCGGCGGCGAGAGCGGCGGGTTGCCCGGCGTCCACAGCATCCGCTGCACCAGCGCCCCCAGCTCCCGCGCCCGCTCGGCGTCGCGGACGCCCACGACGCACCGCGCGAAGACCTCGTCGACCAGCGCCCGCACCGCGGGCAGCAGCCGGAACGGCCGCCCGCGCGGCCACGCGGCGACGTGCTGCGCCGCGATCGCGGACACCTCGTCCACGCGCGCGTAGATCGACTCCCGGGTGAACACCGACGCCACCCGTCCGCGCGCCTCGCGGTGCATCTCCTCGTCCGACCCGAGCACCGATCGCTTGGCCACCATCCCGAGCAGCCGCTGGCGCCCCTCCCCCGCGTGCGCGGCCGCACCGCCCGCCTCGAGCAGCTGCGTGACGGCCTCCGGCGCGCACACCGCGACGACCACGCCCTCGACCGGCAGCCGCAGCGTGAAGACGTCGCCGTACCGGGCCTGAAGGCGCTCCACCATCCCGCCGGGATCGCGGTGGAGCCAGGTGCCCTGCGTCAGCGCGCCGAGCGCGGGGCCCGCAGGAAGGTCCGGGTCGAGACCAGCTCGATGGCCGGAGGGAGCGCGCGACGGGCGCGCGGCGGTGACGAGAGGCGCCATCCGCTGGCGCTACCCGTGGCGGCGGGCTGGGTCACCCGCGTGCAGTCCAGGCGGAACCGGTCGCCAGGCGCGCGCCACCACTCGCCCAGCGAGCCGTACTCGTTGAGCGGCGACGACGTGCAGCCGCCGACGTGCCCGGTGTTCCCAGCGAAGTGGCCGAGCTCGTGGAGCACGACCGACTCGAGGTCCGCCTCGTCGAACCACGGGTAGTCCGGGCCGTCCTCCCACTTGAGGCGGTCGTTGAGGATGACGTCGGCCTCGACGATCGCGCCCGTGTCGGTGCGGATCCGCGCGCGCGTCAGCCCCATCACGCTCATCGGCAGCCGTCCGAAGCCCATCACCGAGTACCCGTCGCCGGTCACCGTCCGGCGCGTCGTCCAGCCCTCGGCGCGCAGGCCCCACCGGCGCGCGCTCACCGCGGCGACCGACCAGAACCGCGACTTCGAGACCTCCGACGGCTTGCCGCGCGTGGTCAGCGCGAACCCGCCGCGGCCTTGCTTGCCGTACTTCGCCGGGATCCTGCCCTTCACGAGGCCGGCGGCCGGGAGCGTCACGCGGTACGGCCGCAGCGGGCCGGGCTTGCGCGTGCCGTCCGCGCCGACCGCGACCGCCTGCCACCAGTAGACGCCGGGGCGGATCGCGGGGAGCGCGTCGGCCGCGAGCCGCCAGCCGAACGCCCCGTCGGCCTCCGCCGCGAGCACCTCATCCCCGGCGATCGGCGCGCGGAGCAGGCCGTCCTCGTCCGCCTCGCCCTCCACGCCGATGAGGAACCGCACCGAGACGGCGCCGGGCGCGGTGACCGCGAACCACGGCAGCCCGCCGCGCTTGACGGCGACGTTCGCGGCCGGCTCGGCGTACGTGAGGTCGCCGAGCGCGGGCACGGGCGCGGGTGCGGGCACCGGGGGCGGTGTGGGCACCGGGGTCTGCGCCGCGGCGGGCGCGGCGGCGCAGCTGAGCACGGCGAGGGCGAGGACGGGAGCGAGACGGCGGCGCATCACCAGCCAGAGATCGGCACGAGCGCGCCCCGGCTTGATGTCAGACCGCGCGCGGGACCGGGACCTCGACCTTCAGGCGCGAGATCATCCGCTCCAGCCGGTGCGTCATCTCGTCCGCCGGCACGCCCAGCGTCCGCGCGATCTCCCCCTCCGGCGTCCCGTCGAGCGCCATGCCGAGCACCGGCAGGTCCTCGGGATCGAGGCGCCCGTTCGCGTCCTCCAGCAGCTCGCGCGTGACCGGCGGCCGCACCTGCTCCCCGCGCGCGACGGTGCGGATGGCGTCGTACAGCTCCCCCGCCGGCGCGCTCTTGTTCACCACACCGTCGGCGCCCGCGAGGATGCTCGGGATCACGAGCTTGGCGTCCGCGTACGCGCTGTAGAGCAGCACCTTCGGCGCCGGGATCGTGCGCTTGATGCGGCGGCACAGCTGCAGCCCGTCGGCCGGCGGCACGTGGTAGTCGAGCACCACCACATCGGGCTTGGTCCGGTGCAGCGCGGGCCACAGCTCCTCCTCCGAGGAGGCGGCGCCCAGCGGCACGAGGCCCGGCTCGGCGCGGAGCACCGCGGTGAGGCCGGCGCGCAGCGCGGGGTGGTCGTCGACGAGCAGGATGCGGATCATCAGGCAGCCTCGCTGGTGGGGGTCAGGGGAAGGTCGAGGGTGACCACCGTGCCGCGCCCCTCCGGGCCGGGCTGGAGGTCGAGCGTCGCGCCGATCGTCGCCGCGCGGTTGTGCATGGAGGTCATCCCGTGCGAGCCGGGGCGCTGCACCGCCGGCAGCCCGCTGCCGTCGTCGCGGATGACGATCGAGGCCAGCTCGCGGTCGGCGTGCAGGTCGACGTCGATGTGCTCCGCGCCCGCGTGGCGGACCGCGTTGGTGAGCGCCTCGGCAGCGATCCGGTAGGCGTGGTTGGCGACGAGCGGCGGCAGGTCGGGCAGGCCGCCGCGCACGACGATCTCGGCCGGCGAGGCGACGTTGAGCTCCCGCGCGCGCTCGCGCAGCAGCAGGTCGACCGGCCGCCCGTCGAGCGGCGCGCGCAGCTCGGCGACGCTCGTGTCCATGTCGGCGGTCGCGGCGCGCAGCTCCTTGAGCGCGTGCTCGACGATCTCGCCGCCGCGGCCGTCCAGCGCGCTGAGCACGAGGTGCGCTGCGTGGACGCGCTGCTTGGCGGAGTCGTGCAGCTCCCACGCGATGCGCTGGCGCTCGGCCTGCACCGCCATCTGCTCCGCGCGCCGTCGCTCCTCGCGCAGCTGGCGCAGCAGCTCGGCCGCGTAGGCCAGCGAGATCGCGACGATGATCGGGATGAGCAGGTGCGTCGCGGCGACCTCGAGCCGGGTCGCGCGGTCGAACGGGTTGCCGAACCGCTGCGTGGCGATCGCGACCGCCAGGTACGCGACGACGAAGCCGATCGACCACCCGACCGCCTGACGGAAGCGCAGCCCGGTCGCGGGCATGATCACCGCGGTGACGGCGTAGATGTAGAACGGGCTGCGCCAGTCGGTCGAGAGGTAGACGAGGAGCAGCACGACCGCGCTGTCGACCGCCCACGCGATGGGCGACATCTGCCACCGCTCGGCGGCGTAGGCGGTGAGCGAGATCGTCGTCCACGCGACGGTGGCGACGACGAGCCAGCCGTCGTACGCCGACACCTCGTGCGCCGTGAGCAGGAGCACCGCGACGACCGCCCCGAGCATCCGGGTCATCGCGAGGAGATCGAGCCACCTGCTCCGCCTGACCATCACGCCCAGTGTGGCGTACGCGCGACACGCGGTTGCGCGATGCTGTTGCGGACGATGCCCGAGGACCTCGACGTGCTGGTGGACGAGCTGTACGCGCTCCCCCTGGAGCGCTTCGTCGCCGAGCGTGATCTGCTCGCCAAGCAGCTGCGCGCCGACAAGCGGCGCGAGGACGCCACGCGCGTCGCCGCGCTGGCCAAGCCGTCGATCGTGGCGTGGGCGGTCAACCAGGTCGTGCGCTCGCGGGCCGACGAGGCGGCGGCGCTGTGGGCCGCCGGCGACGCGGTGCTCGAGGCCCAGCACCAGGTCGTCGCGGGCGAGGGCTCGGGCGCGGTGCTGCGCGAGGCGGTGGCGGCCGAGCGGCGCGCGCTGTCCCCGCTGGCCGAGGCGGCGCGCGGGCTCGTGACCGGCTCGGGCAAGTTCCTCGGCGAGCAGAACGTGCAGGTGCTGGTCGAGACGCTGCACGCGGCGGCGGTCGACCCGTCGGTGCGCGCGGACGTCGCGGCCGGGCGGCTGGCGCGGCCGCTGGCGCTGACCGGGCTGGGCGCGGCGGTGAGCGAGCGGCCGCAGGCGGAGGCGGCGGCGCAGCGCGAGCGCGAGCGGCTCGTCGAGCGCGACCGCGCCGACAGCGAGGACGAGGTCGAGCGACGGCGCACGGCGCGCGAGCAGCGGGCGCGCAAGCAGGCGGCGCAGCAGGCGCTGGTGCGGGCCGAGCGGGCGCGCGACGCGGCGCGCGGGCGGATCGCGACCGCGGTGGCGGCGCGGGACGAGGCGCGCGCGACGGTCGAGCGGGCGCGGGCGGAGCTCGAGGACGCCGAGGCCGAGCTGGCGAGCGCCGAGGAGACGCTGTCCGGCGCTCATGCTGAGCTGGAGCGGGCCGAGGAGGCGCTCGACGCCGCGCTCGGCGAGGTCAAGGGCACGTGAGGTGGCTGACGTGGGCGTGAGGTCCGACGGGGACTCCCCCGCCGCGGTGGTCTTCGACCTGGACGGCGTGCTGCTCGACTCCGAGCAGGCGTGGGACGACGCGCGTCAGGGGCTGGTCGCCGAGCACGGCCTGCCGTGGCTGCCGGAGGCGACGCGCGCGATGATGGGCATGTCCTCGCGCGAGTGGCCGGTCTACGTGCGCGACGCGCTGCGCGTCCCGCTCACCGCCGAGCAGATCAACGAGGACGTCGTCGCGCGGGTGCTCGCGCGCTACCGCGACGACCTCCCGCTCCTCCCCGGTGCGGCCGCGGCCGTCGCCCGCATCGCCGACGTGTGGCCGATCGCGCTCGCCTCCTCCTCCAACCGCATCGTCATCGACGAGGTGCTGGCGGCGATGGGCGTCGCCGAGCGGTTCGCGGTCACGGTCTCGTCCGAGGAGGTCGCGCGCGGCAAGCCCGCGCCCGACGTCTACCTGGAGGCGGCGCGCCAGCTCGGCGTGGACCCGGCGGCGTGCGTGGCGGTCGAGGACTCCGAGAACGGCGTGAAGGCCGCGGTGGCGGCGGGGATGCGGACGATCGCCTACCCGAACCCGCACTTCCCGCCCGCCGACGACGCGCTCGCGTTGGCCGCGGCGGTCGTCGGCGGGCTGGAGGAGCTCACCCCCGGCGCCGTGCGGCAGGCCGCCGCTTCGCCGCCGCCTGCGCCTTCGGCCTGAGGCTGACGTCGCGTGCGACCGTGCGCTCGGGCGCGCCGGGCGTGGCGATCGTGATCGCCAGCTGCGCCGCGAGCGGCTGGCGGCGGGCACGCAGGAGCTTGGCCAGCGACGCCAGCGCCTTGACACGCAGCGTCGAGTGGCCGCGCGGGACCTCACGCGTCGCCGTCGCCAGCGTCACCGTCCGGCGCGGCTTGCCGGGCAGCTTGAACCGCGCGGTGAGCTTCACCCGGACGGTCGCGGGCTCGTCGAGCGTGAGGCCGACGGCCATGCCCTTGCGCGTCAGGGCGTCGAGCGAGATGCGGCGCGCGACCTCGACGCCGATCGGGACGCCGGGCGCCCCGGCGCGGGCGCTGGCCAGGCCCGACACCGCCGCGGACGGTGCCGCCGGGGCGGCCGCGCCGGGCACGCCGCCGCCGGGCAGCGCGCCGGCGGGACGCTCCTGCCGGAACGGGCCTCGCACCTCGTAGACGATGCCGCTGCCGTTGTAGCGCTGGGAGCCGAGGTACATCCGGGTGCCGGACGGGTCGAACGTGATGCCGACCGTCTCGGACGCCAGCTCGCCCGGCAGGAAGTGCCCGTCGCCGGTGAGCTTGAGGAAGCGCGAGACGACGCGGTCGGGCGTGATGAGGCAGATGTCCATCGCGTCCGGGTCGTTGTCGTACGAGTCCTCGGCGACGAACAGGTCGCCGCTGCGGCTGACGTGGACGTTGTCGACGCCGCGCAGCGGCGTGTCGGTTCCCGCGTCGTCGGCCTTGTAGAGGATCCCAATCGTCGCGCTGCGCGTGTCGTAGGCGTGGATCGTCTCGTCGCTCGTGGTGGCGAGGTAGACGATCCCCGCGTCGTACCAGATGCCCTCGCCGCGCCCGAACCTCAGGCTGTCCGGCACCTGCTCGCGCGTCGGCGTCGAACCGGTGAGCTCGGGATCCGGGACCGGCTTCCACACGACGCTCCCGCCCCCGCCGTCGCAGGCGATCTCCAGTACGCCACTCGACAGATCCGGGTAGTCGTCGGGCACGTACCGGTAGAGCCCGCCGCCCCCGATGTCCTCGGACAGGTAGACGTGCTGGCCGATCGGGTCCACGCAGGCGGCCTCGTGCTTGAAGATCCCCATCGCCGGGTGCTTGACGGCGTCGCGCTCCCCGGTCGGGTCGCACTCGAAGACCGCGCCCTTGTCGACCTCCTCGCACGACAGCCACGTGCCCCACGGGGTCGGGCCGCCGGCGCAGTTGACGTTCGTCCCGCCGAGGATGCGGTACGCGTCGACGATCTCGCCGGCCCGGTCGAACCGGATCGCCGAGACACCACCCACGAGCGGCAGCTCGGAGTTCGTCACGAGAATCCACCCGCCGTCGGGCGTCGGGTAGGTCGCCTGACCGTCGGGGAACGCGGGGAACAGGTAGCCGGTGCCGTCCACGAACGAGCCCGCCCGCGCGATGACGCGCGAGGTGAACCCCTCGGGCAGCATGATCCCGTTCTTGTCGGCGGGGAGCAGCGGGCCGTACGGGCCGGGGCCCGGCGTGGCGGTCGTCGTGGCGGCGAGCGCCTTGCGCCAGAAGGCCGGGCCGAACGAGACGGCCGTGGCCGCGGCGAGGCCGGTCTGCAGGAGGCGGCGGCGGGTCAGCGAGATGTGCGTGTCCATCGTCCTTGATCGCTCCAACGTCATCGCGGTCTAGCTCTTGCGCGCGACCCGGAAGGTCGTGCGGGTGGTCGTCGAGGTGTTGCCGGCGGCGTCGCGCGCGCGGACGCGCAGGACATAGCGGCCAGGCGTCAACGCCCGCTTCGTGGTGAGGCTCCAGCGCGTGGTGCCGCTCGCGCGGAGCCACGTCAGGCGCGCGCACGAGCGGCGTTTGGCGGGCCTGCCGCTGCTGCCGACAGGCTGGCACTTGGTGCCGCTGCGGCGCTGGAGCGCGACCTCCACGCGGCGGACCGTGCCGCCGCAGCCGCGGTCGGCCGCGGTGCCGCGGAGCGTGCGGCCCTTCGCGCGCGTCGCGCCCCGCAGGCCGGCGGTGCCGCCGACGACGCGGAGGGTCGGGCGCGTCCGGTCGGCGCAGGCGCTGCTCGCCCCGCCCCCACTCCCGCCGGCGCCGCCCGGGTTCGCGTCCGCGGGCACACGCTCGACGCGCACGCGTGCCGGGGCCGCGTCGGCGGCGTCCGCGCCGACGCGCAGCCACACCGGGTCGCCGGCGCGGACGGTCCCCCGCACCGCGGCGCGCCCGCCGCGACCGCGGTTGGCGCAGTCGATCGCGTCGCCGCCGGCGAAGAGCGTGAGCGTGCCGACGCCCGGCCCCTCGGCGACCGCCCGCACGGGGCCGCCGCCCGGCACGTCGACACGCCGCCACACCGTCCCGGCCGCCGGGCACGCCGGCTGGGCGGGATCCTCGGCGGTGAGCGTCGCGCCCGCCAGCTCCACCTCCGCGGTGTCGCCCAGCGCCACGGCCGGCGCGCGGTCGCGGACGTCGCCCGCAGGCGCCTCACGCGCGGCGAGCGCCACCGTCTCGAGGTCGAGGAGCACGGCATCCGGCGCCTGCGCCGCGCTGCGGCCGGCCTGGATCAGCACCTGGTGGCCGGCCGGGACGTGGAGCTCGACGACCGACGAGCCGTCGATCGCCAGCGCGCCCGGCCCGTCGCACGCCTGCGGCTCGGCGGTCGCGGGCGCGGTGTCGGTCGCGCCCGGCGGCTGGACGAACGCCGCGAGGTCCGGCGCCGCGGTCGTCTGCCCGCTCGCCTCGACCTTGATGCGGCGCGGCGTCGCGCCGGACTCGACGCGGAACCACACGGTCCGCTCGAAGCTCCCGCCGCCGAGGCATCGCGGCACGCCGGCGTCGGGCGTCGCGTCTGCCACGAGGGCGGTCGCCTCCCGCTCGCCCGGCGTGCCGTTCTCCGCCGTCACCGCCTGGAACGCGAGCGCGCCCTGCGGCGTGTCGTTGGGCGGCGCGGCCTGCGCCGCGGGCGCCGCCGCCAGCAGCGTCAGCGCCGCCACCGTCACGCGGATGCCGCGCATCACCGCGCCCTCCGATCGAGGTCGCGCAACGACACCTTCCGGTACGCCGCCCTCCGCGCCGCCAGCTTCGAGCCGGGCGCGGCGGCGATGCGGTGGCCGACCGGCGTGTCGTCCGGCTCCTCCCCGGTCACGCGCTCGACGGTGTTCGCCCCCGCCTGCTGGCAGAACCTCGCGATCGTCGTGCACGCATCGCCCTGCTTGGCGATGTCCGACGCGCGGTACTCGACGCGCATCTCCTCGCTCGTCAGCCGCGCGCGCGACCAGCCGTGCTGGTGCCCGTTGAAGTACTTCATGTGCAGGTTGTTGGCGATGATCACCGGCCCGGCGAGCGGCGCCAGCGCCTCCGGCACGCCGGTCGAGGTCACGGAGCCGCCGACGTACTCGGTGGCGATCGAGCTCAGCGCGCCCAGCGGCCGGCGGTCGGCGGCGATGAACAGGTGGATGTCGCCGGTGAGGAACGCGACGTTCTGGATGCCCGCCGTGCGGATGAGGTCGTCGACCTCCGTGCGCTCGGCCGGGTAGCCGTCCCACTGGTCGGTGTTGAGCGGGATGAGCTCGCCCGCGTTGAGGATCGACAGCGGCGTGTACATCGCCTGGTTGCCGACGAGCTTCCACTGCGCGTCGGTCTGCGCCAGCGACCGCTTGAACCACTCCATCTGCGCCCGGCCGAGGATCGACCGCGGCTGCCCGTCGCCGTCGCCGGTGCGGTACTGGCGCTGGTCGAGCAGGAACAGCTCGGCGGTCCTCCCCAGCCGGATCGGCTTGTAGATGCGGAACCGCTCCTGCGGCATCGCCATCCGCGGCAGCCACTCGAACGACGCGCGGTAGCCGGCGCTGCGCTGCAGCTGCGACGGGCGCGGGTCGTTGTCGGAGTAGTTGTCGGCGACCTCGTGGTCGTCCCAGATGTGGACGACCGGGTGGAGGCGGTGCAGCTCGCGCAGGTCCGGATCCTGCCGGTAGAAGCGCAGCTTGCTGCGGTACGTGCGCAGGTCGACCGACGCGACGTCGCCGCGGCCCGGGATGTCGGCGTCCTGCGAGGAGTCGTACTCGTACGTGTAGTCGCCGAGGAACGCGTAGAGGTCGAGGTCGCTGCGCGCGGCGTCGGCGTGCGCGTTGAAGAACCCGACCGGGAAGTTCTGGCAGCTGCTGAAGCCGACGTTGACCGGGTCGCCCGACGTCGGGTGCGGCGCGGTCTTCGTGCGGCCGACCGGCGACGTGTCGTCGGCGCTCTGCCACACGTACCAGTAGTGGCGGCCGGGCTGGAGGCCGTCGATCCGCGTCTTGAGCGTGCCATCGACGCTGCGGCTCGTCGGGACGACCGCGGTGGCGACGGTGCGCGTCAGGCCCTCGTCCTCCGCGACGACGAGCGTGGCGCCGCTGACCGGCCGGTCGGTGGAGAGCCGCGACCAGAAGGTCACGGCGTCGTGCGACGGCTCGCCGGAGGCGACCCCGTCGAGGAAGCGCCCGGGGCCCTCCTCGCCCCGGGGCTCGATGATGCGCGCGAAGGCGGGCGGCACGAGAGCGTGCGCGCCGGCGATCGTGGCGGCGAGCGCGAGCTCGCGGCGGGTGAGTCGAACGGTGCGTGCCATGGTCGGGCGCTGGGGTCCCTCCCACGGACAGGCGCCGGCCGAACCTGCCTTCACAGGATCGAAACCAAACGGCTGTCCGAGAACCCCGGCTCCCGCGGATGGTCCCGCGTCCCGCGCGCCGCCGCGCCGGTAGCTTCACACCGGGTTCACGCCGTGCGGCCGACACCCTCCAGCGGCGTCAGCGCCTCCTCGATCCGCGCGCGCAGCGGCTCGAGGAACGGCGGGAGCGCGACCGTCTCCCCGAGATGCTCGGGATCCTCGTCGACCGCGAAGCCCGGGCCCATCGTGGCGAGCTCGAACAGCACGCCGGACGGCTCGTGGAAGTAGACGCTGCGGAAGTAGAACCGGTCGACGACGCCGCTCGTCTGCGCGCCGGCGCCGCGCACCCGCTCGTTCCACTCGCCCTCGTCGCCGAGCGGGATCGCCCACGCGACGTGGTGGACGGTGCCCGCGCCGGGCTGCGCCTCGACGCCGGCGGGCGGCGGCTCGTACGCGATCCACCCGCCGCGCTGGTCGCCGCGCGACTCCAGCGCGGCCGCGCTCGCGCCACCGGCGCCGTCGCTGCGCTCGCCGAAGCCGAGCACGCGCTGGAGCAGCGCGGCGCTGGCCTCGGGCCGCGACGCGTACGCGCGGACGCCGGCGAAACCCTGGAGCGCGACGTCAGCCGGGATGTCGGGCGCGGCCGGCACGAGCGGGAGGTCAGGGACGTCCTCGGCGCGCAGCTCCAGCCCGAGGCCCTCCGGGTCGGTGAAGGTGAGCGTGGGGACGTCGCCGGCGTCGGTCGCGCGGGTCGTCGTCACGCCCTCGCCGCGCAGCCGCTCCTCCCAGAAGTCGAGCGCCTGCGGCGAGGCGACGCGGAACGCGACGGTGTGGACCATCCCGTCGCCCGCCTGCCCGGGCGCGGCGCCGGGGTACTCGAAGAACGTGAGGTCGTGGCCGGGCGCGCCGACGTCGTCGCCGTAGAAGAGGTGGTAGACGCTCGGGTCGTCCTGGTTGACCGTCTTCTTCACGAGCCGCTGGCCCATGACCCGCGTGTAGAAGTCGACGTTGCGGCGCGCGTCGCCGGTGATGCAGGTGACGTGGTGAAGGCCTTCGAGCTTGGTCACGGGGTCGTTCCCTTCTGCAGTGTCTCGCGGACGGCGGCGAGGCGCTCGACCTGCGCCTCCACGTCCTCCCCACTCGGCCAGACGACGAACGTGTCCGGTCCGTGCTCCGACGCCCAGGTGGCGAACGTGTCGGCGAGCTGCGCCTCCTCGCCCGGCCCGACGCCGCGCATGACGTTCCAGATGCGCCGCACCGCTTCCGGCTCCCTCCCCGCGGCCGCCGCCGCCTCGCTCACCCGCTTGTCGAGCTCGCCCAGGTCGTGCGGGGAGAGGCCTTCGCGCAACGACGGGACCCAGCCGTCGGCCTTCGCGCCGGTCAGGCCGAGCATGCGCGGCTTGTAGGCGCCGAGCCAGATGCCGATCGGGTGGGGCGGCACCGAGCCGGACTGGAAGCCGTCGAGCTGGTAGTGCTCGCCGGCGTAGCGGATCGAGCGCTCCCCGGACCAGACGTGCCGGAGGACGTCGATCGCCTCCGTGAGCGCGTCGACGCCCTCGCGCGGGGTGCGGCGCGGGCCGCCCATCGCGTGGACGGCGTCGGGGAAGCCGCCGGCGCCGAGCCCCAGCTCGAAGCGCCCGCCGCTGAGCAGGTCGAGCGTCGCGGCGTGCTTGCCGAGGACCGCGGGCGGGCGGAGCGGGAGGTTCGCGACGTCGGGGAACGCGACGATGCGCGTCGTCGTCGCGAGGATGTGGCCGAGGAGCGCGAACGTGTCGACGAACCGCCGCTGGTACGGGTGGTCCTGGATGCCGATCACGTCCAGGCCGAGCGCGTCGGCGCGCTGGGCGAGGGCGACGGTCTGGTGCAGGTCGGCCGCCGTCGGCACCAGCGAGAGCCCGACACGCAGCGGCCGCGGGGCGGTCATCCGGCGGTCACCGTGCCGCCGTGCTCCTCGATCTCCGCCAGCGCCCGCTCGACGTCGCCGGGCTGCGCGTCGATGCCGCGCACGCCGGCGCGGTCGACCTCGACGGCGAACCCGCGCTCGAGCGCGTGCAGCGCGGTCGCGCGCACGCAGTAGTCGGTGGCGAGCCCGACGATCGTCACGCCGGTGATGCCCTTCGCCTTGAGCGTCTCCTCCAGCGTCGTCCCGTCGAACCCGCTGTACCCCTCGGTCGTTGGGTCCTGCCCCTTGTCGACCACCACGTCGACCCGCGCGCGGTCGAGCCCCTCATGCAGCTCGGCGCCCGGCGTGCCCGCGACGCAGTGCGGCGGCCACGGTCCACCGTGCTCGGCGAAGGACCCGTGGTCGACCGGATGCCAGTCGCGGGTCGCCACGACGAGATCGAACCGGCCGGAGTCGAGCAGCTCGCCGATCCGGCCGGCGATCTCGTCCCCGTGCGGCACGGCCAGCGCGCCGCCCGGGGTGAAGTCGTTCTGGAAGTCGACGATGACGAGAGCGTCGGGCATGCACCCGACGCTACTCCGCCGCGCTAGCGGCCCTTCGACTTCTTCGGCGCCTTGGTCTTCTTCGACGTCGTCGAGAGCTTCTCGATGCCGCCGCCGGTGCGGCTGCCCTTCATCCAGTTCGCGAACACGGTGTACGCCGGGCGGGCCTTGCCGTCGGCGCCGATCAGGCCGGAGTCCCACGTCGTCGCGCCCGGGGCCGCGTTCCAGTGGTAGAGGTAGATCCGCGAGATGCGGCCGCTGATGCGCGCGAGGTCGTCGAGGATGTAGCGCGTCACCTGGGCGGCGTGCTTGGTGCCCGCGGCGAACTGCGCCTGGGCCTTCGGGCGCTTGACGGCGCCGCCGACCTCCGTCAGCCACACCTCGCCCGTCGTGACCTGCAGCAGCTGCACGGTGCGCGTCTGGTCGAAGCGGTTCGCGCTGATGTAGTTGTGCAGCGCCCAGTACTTGGGCTGCTCCTTGGCGTGCTTGAGGAACTCGGTCGTCCACTTGACCAGGTTCGGGTAGTCGAGCAGCGTCGCGCCCGCGATCTTGCACTGCGTCGGGCAGACCTGGCGCATCGCCTTGTACCACTGCGCCGCGAGGCGGGGCGAGCGGCCGGTCGGCTCGCCGTAGTGGTTGGACTCGTTCGACGCTACGTACTGCGTGACCCACGGCCACTTGGTGCGGAACGCCTTGAACTCACGCTTGATCTGCGCCGCCGTCGGCTTCATGTGCCGGCGCGACTCGATGCGCGAGCGCGCGAAGGTGAGGACCGGCGTGACGCCAGCGGCGCGGGCGGCCTGGAGCCACTGGTCGACGTCCTCGACCTGCCAGTCGTAGTGCATCGTGTCCCACGCCACCGAGCGCCGCGCGTACTTGAGCTGCAGCTTGGTGAAGCGCGCGTCGGTGAACATGTCCGGCTTCTGGTCCGCGATGCCGATCTTCGCCTGCAGGGCGCCGGCGACGGGCTTGAGCGGCTTGAGCTTCGGCTTCTTCTTCGCGGCGGCGGCGGGTGCAGCGGCGACCGCGAGGGCGAGGAGCGCCAGGACGATGAGGCGGGGGAACGAGCGCATGGTCTAGGTGATCGGCCGATCCTCGCCTACGGTTGAGCGCAGATGCAACGCACCGTTCGTGTCAACTCACGCGCGTATCTGCCGCAGATCTGCGGAGAGATCGTGCTCGCTCTCCTCGGTCTGCTGGCCGCGCTGGCTGCCGGCGTGGCGGTCGGCTGGTTGGTCTTCCTGGTGATGGGGTGGTTGGCGGCGGGCGCCATGGTACGGGCCTCCCGGAAACACCCCGTGCTCTCGATCGGCCCCGACGGCCTCGTCGAGCACCGCCGCGACGTGTCGGTCCGGTGGGACGAGATCGCCTCGCTCCGCACGGTCGACCGCCGCCGTCCGCTCGGGACGACCCCGCTGCTCGAGCTCGTCCCAAAGACCGCGTTCGATCAGCCGCGCGGCGCGCTACTGCGGGCGGTCCTGCGTGGGGACGTCGCCGTCGTCGACGCCCGTGACGACCGCCGTCTCATGATCGACCTCGAGCACCTCAGCGCGACTCCCGAGGAGATCATGGCCGCCATCCGGGAGGCGCGCGGCGTTCCCGCGGGAACGCCCCCGGTCGCTGCCACCTGAGCCGCCGAGCTGCGCGTCGACCCAGTCGTCGACGCGCTGCCACTGCTCGTACAGCCAGCGCGTCCGCTCCTCGTCGCCCTGCGGGATCTCCGCACGCGGGACGCGCCAGAGCCTGAGGCGGATCGTCTCCCCCACCAGGCCACCGGCCCAGATGTGCTTGACGGATGTGAAGCCGTCGAAGCCGGTGTGGGCGCAGAAGACGACGTCGCAGTCGGTGGCGTCGAGCAGCGCGAGCGGCCCGCCGAGCCGCGGCGGGAGCAGGTGCACGAGGCGCTGCGCGAGCGGCGCGAGGTGCGGCTGGCGCTCGGCGATGACCTCCTGCGCGCGGGCGGCCTTCTTCGGCGTGTGGCGCGTGCCCTCGGGATAGACGGCGATGCCCTCGTCCGGCTGCAGGTCGAGCGCGAGCTTGCGCACCGCCTCGAGCTCCTTCGCGGTGTCGCCGCTGCCGCGGTTCGCGAAGACGGTGGGGACCCAGCGCCCGCCGACGTCGATCGTCGGCAGCACCTCCAGCTCCCGCTTGATGACGAACCGGAACCCGAGGTCGTGCGGCCTGCCGAGCAGCGCGTCGGGGAGCGCGTTGTCGATGATCGACGCGTGCCGCATGAAGACGAGCACCGGCCCGGGCGCGACCTCGTCGAGGCCCTGGATGTCGTACTTCAGGTCGAAGATCCGGTTCACGCCCGCGAGGTGCCCGCCGGTCCACCGCTGACGGAGGTGGTACACGCGCCGCCGGCGGGTGCGCGTGTCGCGGCCCAGCGACGCGGCGTTGATCAACGCCAGCGTCGCGATCCCGCGCAGCTCCCCGAGCAGGAACCACCACCCCATCAGCACGAGCCGCACCCCCATCGCGTGCCGCTTGCGCGTGAAGAGCTTGAGCGCCACGTCGACGCACGCCGCCGCGACGACCAGCACCGGCAGGAGCAGGGTGACCGCGACGAACGCGACCACCTCGATCGCGACGCCCTTCAGGCGCCGCCGCCACCGGTCCGCGCGGGATCCGGGGTCGGGGAGGAGTGGACCCATGTGCGCGGCAAGGTAGCGCTCTCTCGCGGAGCAGCGCGGTCAGAGCTTCGGGATCTCCTGCACCAGCGAGAGAACCGGCGCGAACAGGTCGCCGTCGCGCTCGACCCGCTCGAGGACCTGGCCGGAGTCGAAGACGAGCGTCGAGGGGTCGCCCGACTCGTGGCAGGCGCGGACCTCGTCCCACGACACCGGGGTCGAGACCGTCGGGCGGTCGCGCGCGCGGAGCGAGTAGACGTTGACGGTGGTCTTTGCGTCGTCGTTCTGGGACCAGTCGACCAGCACCTTGCCCTTCCGGATGGCCTTCGTCATCCGCGACACCACCAGCTCGGGCGAGGACTGCTCGAGCAGCTCGGCCACCGTCTTGGCGAACGTCTTCGTCCCGCGCGGGCCGTCGTACGTCGCGTCCGGGTTGTTGAGCGGAACGTAGACCTGCAGGCCCTTGGAGCCGCTCGTCTTCGCGAACGCCTGCAGGCCCAGGCGCGAGAACATGCCCTCGATCCACAGCGCGACCTGGCAGCACTCGACGATCGTCGCGGGCTCCCCCGGGTCGAGGTCGAACGCGAGCACGGTCGGGCGCTCCACCTCGGGCACGCGCGACAGCGACGTGTGCAGCTCGAGGTCCGCGAGGTTCCCCAACCACATCAGCGTCGGCAGGTCCTCGCAGATGCAGAACTCGATGCTCTTGCTCGACATCTGCACCTTCGCCTTCCTCACCCAGTCGGGTGCGTGCGCGGGGCAGTTCTTCTCGTAGAAGAACTGGCCGTCGACGCCGTTCGGGTAGCGCTTGAGCGTCAGCGGCCGTCCCTCCAGGTGCGGCAGCACGACGGGCGCGATGCGCCGGTAGTAGTCGATGACGTCGCCCTTCGTGAAGCCGGCCTTCGGGTACAGGACCTTGTCGAGGTTGGAGAGCTTGAGCTCGCGCCCCTCGACCGTCATGAGGTTCTCGAGCGGCGCCAGCGCCTCGTCCCGCCCGGCCTCCTTGAGGCCCTTGTACGACGGGTGGCGCAGGATGCCGTCGGCCGTCCACTCCCCGAACTCGACCTCGGCGACGTAGCGGGGCTCGGTCCACACGCGGTTCTTGGGCACGGCGTCGACGTCCGCGACCGCCGGCGTCTCCCGCTCGATCGGCGCGAGCAGCCCGGCCAGCCGGTCGAGCTCGGCCTCATCGAACCCTGTCCCCACGCGCCCCGCGTACCGGCCGTCCTTCGCCACGAGCAGCGCGCCGATCCGCTCGCGCCGACGGCCCTCCCCGGGCAGCCAGCCGACGATCGTCACGTCCTCGCGCTGCTTGTTCTTGACCTTGATCCAGTCCCGGCAGCGGCGGCCCGGCTCGTAGGTCGACGAGAGCCGCTTGGCCATCACGCCCTCGAGCCCCTGCGCGGCGCTCGCCGCCAGCACGCCCGCGCCGTTCCCCACCACGTGGTCGGGGGTCTGCCAGCGCTCGCCCTTCAAGCCGAGCGCCACCAACCGCTCCCGCCGCTCGCTGTACGGCAGCTCCATCAGCGAGTGACCGTCGAGCCACAGCAGGTCGAAGATCACGTACACGACCGGCACCGACGACACCAGCCGCCGCGCCGCGCTCTCCGACGAGACGTGCATCCGCCGCTGGAGCAGCCCGAACGACGGCTTGCCGTCGGGCCCGAACGCGACGATCTCGCCGTCGAGCACCGCGTGGTGGTGCGACAGCGCGCGGTTGAGCCGGTGCAGCTCGGGATACGAGACCGTGATGTCGCGCAGGTTGCGCGACTCGAACCGGATCGTCCCCGGCTCCGAGTAGGCGATCGCGCGCACGCCGTCCCACTTGATCTCGTACGCCCACCCGCTGTCGTCCCCACGCGGCAGTTTCCCCGACACCGCGAGCTGCGGGACGATCCGCTCCGGCATCGGCTCCCGCTCGGGGTCGGCGGGCGGGTCCATCCGGTGGATCATCCAGTCCTTGCCGGGCTCCTCGCCGGACTTGACCAAGGGGAAGAGCGCATAGCGCCCCTCGGCGAGCCCCTTCTCCCCGTGCAGGGCGACCTCGATCTTCTTCGGCTCCCACTTGAGGACCTCGTACGTGCCCTGGTCCCAGATCGTCATCGAGCCCGCGCCGTACTGGCCCTCCGGGATCTCGCCGTGGAAGTCCAGGTACTCGAGCGGGTGGTCCTCGGTGTGCACCGCCATCCTGTTGACCCCGGGCGCGACCGGCAGCCCGTTCGGGACCGCGAAGCTCACCAGCACGCCGTCGCGCTCGAAGCGCAGGTCCCAGTGCAGGCGGGTCGCGTGGTGCTCCTGGACGACGAACCGCTGCTGCTCGGAGGCCGCGCCCGGCGCGCCGTCCGGCATCGGCTCCGTCGTCGGCGCGCCGGAACGCTTGCGCCGGTACTCGTCGAGCTTGTCAGCCACCCGCGAAGCCTCGCACGGCGGTGCGCATGGCCTCGACGTCGGCGCTCTTGACGAGGTAGGCGTCCGCGCGCGCGAGGAACTCCGGGTCGCCGTGCCCCGGGTGGTGGCCGGAGAGGATCACGACCCGCACGCCCGGTACGCGCTCGCGCACGCCGTCGATCAGCTCCGGCGTGCCGAGCTGGTCGAGCAGCACGACGTCCGGCTGCTCGCGCGCCACACCCTCCAGCACCTCCTCCGGCGTGGCGCCACCCCCGACGACGGCGATGTCGTCGTCGGGCAGCAGCTCCGAGACGAGGAAGCGGAACGTGTCCGAGTCGTCGCCGTGGAAGACCTTCAGCGCCACGGCGACGACGCTCCCCGCGCGGCGCTCCGTCTAGCAGCCGCCGGCCACGGCGGGCAGGATGGTCAGCTCGGCGCCGTCGGGGACGGCGGTCTTCAGGCCGTCGAGGAACCGGATGTCCTCGCCGTCGAGGAAGACGTTGACGAAGCGGCGCAGCTCGCCGTCCTCACCCGCGACGCGCTCCTTGAGCTCGCCGTGCTGCGCGTACACCGCGTCGAGCACCTCGCCGACCGTCGAGCCCTCGCCCTTCGGGGCGCGCTCGCCGCCCGTCGAGGACGCGAGCTGCGGCGGGATCTTCACCGTGACGGCCATGGCTACGCGCTCACCGAGACGGCGGCCTCGAACGACTTGAGGTTCGCGTCGATCGTGTGCGTCTCGAACGTGTCGCGGACCGCGTCGAGGGTCTTGAGGCCCTCGCCGGTGATGACCGCGACGACGCGCTCGTCCTTGCCGATGTCGCCGCGCTCGGCCAGCTTGGCGAGCGTCGCGGTGGTGACGCCGCCGGCGGTCTCGGTGAAGATGCCGGTCGTCTCGGCGAGCAGGCGGATGCCGGCCTTGATCTCGTCGTCGGAGACCGAGTCGACGCCGCCGCCCGTCTTGCGCGCCAGCTCGACGGCGTACGGGCCGTCCGCCGGGTTGCCGATGGCGAGCGACTTGGCGATCGTGTCCGGCTTGACCGGGCGCACGATGTCGGTGCCCTCGCGGTAGGCGGTGGCGACCGGCGAGCAGCCGTCGGCCTGGGCGCCGTTCATCTTCGGCGCCTCGCCGGCGACGAGCCCGACCTCGCGCCACTCCTCGAAGCCGCGCGCGATCTTCGTGAAGAGCGAGCCCGACGCGATCGGCGCGACGATGCGGTCCGGCTGCTCCCACCCGAGCTGCTCGGCGATCTCGTAGGCGATCGTCTTGGAGCCCTCGGCGTAGTACGGGCGCATGTTGACGTTGACGAACGCCCACTCGTGCTCGCCCGACAGCTCGGTGCAGAGGCGGTTGACGTCGTCGTAGTTGCCCCGGACGGCGACGAGGTTGGTCCCGTAGACGCCGGTCGCGAGGATCTTCTGCTCCTCGAGGTCGGCCGGGATGAAGACGTAGGACTCGAGGCCGAGCGCGGCGCCGTGGGCGGCGACCGAGTTGGCCAGGTTGCCGGTGGAGGCACAGGCGATCGTCTCGAACCCGAGCTCGCGTGCACGAGCGACGGCGACGGAGACGACGCGGTCCTTGAACGAGTGCGTGGGGTTCGCGGCGTCGTTCTTGATCCACACCTCGCGCAGGCCGAGGCGCTCGGCGAGGCGGTCGGCGCGGATGAGCGGCGTGCAGCCGGCGGGCAGGCCCGCGCGGGAGGAGTTGCGCGCCGACGGACCCGGCTGGGCGGTCAGCGGCAGGAAGTCGCTGTAGCGCCAGATGTTCTGCGGCCCGGCCTGGATGCGGCGGCGCCACTCGGCCGGATCGCGGTCGGTCGGGTGGGAGTACGCGACCTCGAGCGGGCCGAAGCACCGCTCGCAGACGTACCGCGCGTCGAGCGGGTACTCGGTCTTGCACTCCTTGCACTGCAGGTGGCTGGCGGCCATTGAAACGGTTCCTCGCGATTGGTGGGCACTTGCGAGGATCCCTGGGAGAGGCCTCGCATCTTCAGGAATTCGCACCGTTCCCCGTCGCACTGCGCGACGACGATGGTTGCGGGGGTTTCAACGGGCCAGTCCCTCCACCCCTCTGGATGCGTCCAGCTATGTCGTGACGGACAGAGTACACACTGCCCCTCAGGACCGTCCTCGACACCACAGAACCTGAACTTGAGCGATCCGCGGACATCCGTCCGGCTCCTGGCGCCCGCAACACCACGGACACGTTCTCCCTGGACCTCCGGGTAGAATGGGACACCGCGATGCCGACCGACGACCCGCGAAGTCCCGATGCCCTCACTTCCCCGGCCACTGCGCCGCGGGGCCAGGGCACGCGTGGACGGCGTCGCCCCGGCTCCCGAGCCTGAGACCCCCAACGTCGAGCAGCTCGAAGCTGCCGGCCTGCGCTGGATCAACATCGAGAAGCCCCGCGGGGTCGATCGCGCGTGGCTGGAGGAGCACTACGACTTCCACGCCCTCGACTACGAGGACGTCTTCTCGCGCAACCAGCGGCCGAAGGTCGACGAGTACGACGACTACCTGTTCGTCGTCCTCCACTTCCCCCGGTACGACAAGACGATCGGGCGGCTGAACGCGGCCGAGCTCGACGTGTTCGTCGGGCCGGACTTCGTCATCACGCTCCCCAACCAGCCGCTGCAGTCGCTCGACTACCTGTTCGAGCGCGCGCGCAGCAGCGAGAGCTTCCGCGACAACCTGCTCGGCAAGGGCGCCGGCTACCTGCTCTACAAGATCGTCGACGACGGCGTGGACTCCGCGTTCCCGATGCTCGCGAAGATGGGCAACAAGCTCGAGCGCATCGAGGACGACATCTTCGAGGGCCGCTCGGCGGAGATCGTGCGCGACATCTCCGACGTCAAGCAGGAGATCATCAACTTCCGCAAGATCGTGCGGCCGCAGCGCGCGGCGCTGAAGGACCTCGAGCGCCACAAGCGCTACGTCCCCGAGGACCTCGAGATCTACTTCGACGACATCAACGACGCGTCGGAGCGCATCTGGGACATGCTCGAGAACTTCAAGGAGGTCGTCGAGGGCCTGGAGTCGACCAACGAGTCCGTGCTCTCGCACCGCACCAACGACGTCCTGCGCGTCCTCACCGCGTTCAGCGTGATGCTCCTCCCGCTCACGCTCCTGGCGTCCGTCTTCGGGATGAACGTCAAGTACCCCGGCGAGGGCACGCACGAGGCGTTCTGGATCGTGCTCGTCGCGATGGTCGGCGCGATCGGCGCCATGGCCTACTGGTTCCGCAAGCGCGGCTTCCTGTAGCTACTCCCGGATCGCGCGCACCAGGGAGGACTTGGTCCCGGAGCCCTCGATGCGCTCGATGAGGAGGCCGGCGTTCATCGCCGTGGCGCCGAGGGCGTCGAGCGGGATCCAGCTGCCGAGCCACTCGGGCTCGTCCTTGCCCGACGGTGCCTGGCCGACGATGGCCTTCAGGAAGCCGCGGCGGCTGGAGCCGGCCGCGGGCGAGGCGGGAGGCTTGGCGGCGTGTGCGCCGGGGTCGGTGGAGACGCCGAACGCCGCCCAGCCGCCCGGCCGCAGGACGCGGGCGAACTCGCGGACGTAGCCGAGCTGCACCTGCGGGTCGGGGATGTGCTGGAGCACCGCGTGTGAGATCACGGCGTCGCAGGAGGCGTCCTCCACCCCGTCGAGCGTCTCGCCGTCGCCGAGCACCCACTCGACGTTGTCCAGCGCGTCGTGGTGCTCCTGGGCGCGTGTGAGCATCTCCGGCGACACGTCGACCGCCGTGACGTGCGCGACGCGCGCAGCCAGCACGCGGGTCAGGCGCCCGACGCCGCAGCCCAGCTCGAGCACGCGCGCGTCCGGCGCCAGCGTGAGGTCGAGGATGCGCAGGAGCGCGTCGACCTCCTGCTCGCCGCGGCGCCAGAACCGCGCCTCGTCTGCGTGGCCGTACTGCTCGCGCGGGTCCACGAAGTGGAAGGCGTCCTCGCGGGCGCGGTCGTCCCAGAACTCGCGCATCCGCGCGGCGGTCTCGTCCATCGCGCGAGGAGGATACGGCGGGTAACTCCGTCCGGCGCGCGGTGTAGCAAGGCAGCGTGCCCGCCCCCTCCCTGGATCCGCTCAAGCGCTTGAGCGAGGAGTTCGCCCTGGCCGACGCGACCGAGCGCCGGAAGATGCTGGTCATCGTCAACCCGTACGCGACGACGGTCTCGGATCGTTTGCGCAACCTGGTCGTCCACGCGCTGGAGAGCCGCTACGACGTCACGGCCTTCGACACCCAGCGTCAGGGGCACGCGACGGAGCTGGTCCGCGAGGCCGCGCAGGAGGGCTACGACGTGGTCGTCGCGTTCGGCGGCGACGGGACGCTCAACGAGGCCGCGAACGGGCTGGCCGGCACCGACGTGCCGCTCACCCACCTCCCCGGCGGCGCGACCAACGTCTTCGCGAAGATGCTCGGCATCCCCGGCGAGATCGTCGACGCGACCGAACACCTGCTCCGCATCGCCGACGACTGGCACCCGCGCAAGGTCGACCTCGGCGTGATGAACGGCCGCTACTTCACGTTCACCGCGGGCTTCGGGCTCGACGCGTCGGTCGTCAAGGCCGTCGACCTGCGCCCCGGCCGCAAGCACCAGTTCGGCCCCGCGTACTTCGCGTGGTCGGCGGTCCGGACGTTCCTGCGCCACTACGTCGTCCACCCGCCGCTGGTCGAGACCGACGTCCCCACCGGCGGCCACGTGCGCGGCATCAACCTGCTCGTGCAGAACGGCGACCCGTTCACGTACTTCGGCACCCATCCGCTGCACGTCGCCGAGGACGTGGCGCTCGACAGCGCGACGCTCAGCGCGGTGAACCTGCGGCGCGCGACGCCGATCGACCTCCCGCCGGTCGTCTGGCGCCTCTTCTCGGCCAAGCACAAGGTCGTCGACTACCGCCAGGTCGACGACCTGCGCGGCGTCACCACCCTGCGCGCGCGGTCCGCCGACGGGCGGCCGGTGGCGCTGCAGTGCGACGGCGACTGGGTCGGCGACGCGACCGAGGTCGAGTTCAGCGTGGCGCCGGGCGCGCTGACGGTCGTCGCCTGACGACCCACACGCACGCGGCGGCCACCACGGCGCCGAGCAGCGCGCCGGCGAGGACGTCGAGCGGGTAGTGGACGCCGAGGTAGACGCGGGAGAGCGCGATCAGCGCGGCGAGCACGAGCGCGGGGACGCGGAGCCGCGGGACGAGCAGGCTCAGCGCGACCGCGCTCGCGAACGCGCCCGCCGCGTGGCCCGACGGGAACGACGGCGAGGTCGGCAGCTCCACCGCGGCCTCGGCGGCCTCGGGTCGCACCCGCGCCACCGCGTCCTTGGCCTCGCTCGTGAGCAGGTTGGCGACCGTGTACGCAACGACGACCGCCGCCACAGCCCGCAGGTCGCGCACCAGCGCGGCCGCGAGCGCGAACGGGATCACCTTCACCCACCACCACGACAGCGCGGTGAAGACCGCGACCAGCGGCTCCCACCGCAGCTCGCGCGCGCCGTCGGCGAGGGTGCGGTCGAGGTCGAGCAGGGAGGCGAGCACGCGGTGCCCCCAGCGTGGCAGACGCGCGCGCCGGCGCTACGTGCGGCCGCTCACGCGGTCGGCGTGACGCGGTACGCGTCGAAGACCGAGTCGATGTTGCGCAGGCGCGTGATGCAGCCCTTGAGCACCGACGTGTCGCCGACCTCGACGATGAACCGGTTCTTGACCATCGGCGGGGAGACGACGCAGCGCGCCTCGATGATGTTCATCCCGGACTCGGCGAACGTCCGCGACAGCTCCTCGAGCAGCCGCGTGCGGTCGTACGCGTCGACCTCGATCTCGACCTTGAAGGCGGTCTCGTGCTCGCCCTCCCAGGAGACGCGCACGAACCGCTCGGGGTCCTTGCGCAGGACCGCGACGTTCGGGCAGTCCTCGCGGTGGATCGTGATGCCGCGGCCGAGCGAGATGTAGCCCTCGATCGGGTCGCCCGGGACCGGGTGGCAGCACTTGGCCATCCGGAGCATGACGTCGTCGACGCCCTCCACGCGGATGCCGTACTGGTTGGAGGAGCGCGTCGGCTGGCGCCGCTCGCGCCGCGTCGAGACCAGGTCCTCGACCGTCGTCCCCTCGCCCTCGGCCGCCTCGCCCTGCTTGAGGCGCTGGAGGACCTTGTTGACGACGACCTTCGGCGAGATCTTCGCGCCGCCCAGCGCGATGTAGAAGTCGTCGGCCTTCTTGAAGCCCATCTCGCGGATCACGTCCGCCAGCAGCGGCGAGCCCGAGATCTTCTGCGCCGGCAGCCCGCGCTTGGAGAGGTGCTCCTGCAGCAGGACGCGGCCGGTGTGCTCGGTGTCCTCGCGCGACTCGGCCTTGAACCAGGCCTTGATCTTGTTGCGGGCGCGCGTGGTCTTCACCACGGCGAGCCAGTCGCGCGACGGGCCGCGCTCCTTCTTGGAGGTGAGGACCTCGACGATGTCGCCGGACTTGAGCTCGTAGTGCAGCGGGACGATCTTGCCGTTGACCCTCGCGCCGACGCAGCGGTGACCGATCTCCGTGTGGACCTCGTAGGCGAAGTCGAGCGGGGTCGCGCCGGCAGCCAGCGACTTGACCTCGCCCTTGGGCGTGAAGACGAAGACCTCCTCGTCGAAGAGGTCGACCTTCAGCGTCTCCATGAACTCCTTGGGATCGTCGAGATCCTGCTGGTAGTCCATCATCTGGCGCAGCCACTTGAGCTTCTGCTCGGAGTCCTGCGTCGGCGGCTGCGGCTTGGGCGCGCCGCCGCCCTGCCCCGCCTTGTAGATCCAGTGCGCGGCGACGCCGTACTCGGCCATGTCGTGCATCTCACGCGTGCGGATCTGGATCTCGAGGGGCAGCCCCTCGGGCCCGATCACCGTCGTGTGCAGCGACTGGTACATGTTGAACTTCGGCATCGCGATGAAGTCCTTGAAGCGCCCGGGCAGCGGCTTCCACAGCGAGTGGATGACGCCGACCGCGCCGTAGCAGTCCTTCACCGAGCCGACGATGACCCGCATGGCCGTGAGGTCGTAGATCTCGTTGAACTCGCGGCCCTTCTTCGTCATCTTCGAGTAGATGGAGTAGAAGTGCTTCGCGCGCCCGGAGATCTCGGCGGCGATCCCCAGCGCCTCCAGCTCCCGCCGCAGGTACTCGCCGGCCTTGTTGACGTACCGCTCGCGCTCGTCGCGCTGCTGGTTGACCAGGCCCTTGATCTCCTGGTACTTGCGCGGGTGCAGGGCTGCGAACGCGAGGTCCTCCAGCTCCCACTTGATCGCGTGGATGCCGAGGCGGTGCGCGATCGGGGCGAAGATCTCGAGGGTCTCCTTCGCCTTCTCGATCTGCTTCTGCTTCGGCATCGCGCCGATCGTCCGCATGTTGTGCAGGCGGTCGGCGAGCTTGATGAGGATGACCCGGATGTCCGAGGCCATCGCCACGACCATCTTGCGGTAGTTCTCGGCCTGCGCCTCGTCGCGCGACTGGAACGTGATGCCGGTGAGCTTGGTGACGCCGTCGACCAGCGACGCGACTTCCTCGCCGAACTCGGCGCGGACCTCGTCGAGCGTCGCGGTGGTGTCCTCGACGGTGTCGTGCAGGAGCGCGGCGACCAGGGTCTCGGTGTCCAGCCGCAGGCCGGCGCAGATCTTGGCCACCGACGTCGGGTGGACGATGAACTCCTCGCCCGACTTGCGGCGCTGGTCGGCGTGGTGCTCGCAGGCGAAGACGAACGCGCGCTCGACGGGCTCGCGCTGGATCTCGACGACGGAGTCGGCTGCGTGCTCCTCGACGATCGCGAACAGGTCGCCGAGCAGCCGCTGCTCGAGCGGCGTCAGGTCGTCGCGCGTGATGCGCGCGGCGTGCTGCTCGGGGTGCTCGAGCTGGTCGACCGGCGTGCGCTTGGTGGTCAGGCCGCCGTTGCGGTCGCCGTCGCCGGCGGTGCCGGGGGCGCCTGTGGTGTCGTCGAGCTGCTGTTCGGTGCTGGCCATGCGATCTCGCCTCTTGCCGAGTATGCCCGGTACGCCTCAGAACGTTCGAGCTCGGTGCGCTCGGCCGCCGGGACGGTCACGGACCGCCGCTCCCGATCGAGGTGCACCAGGCCGAGCTCCGTGAGCACCCGGAGCGCCCGGCCCGCGGTGGCGGCGGTGCGTTGCGGGTCGTCCTCACGGAGCGCTGCCTCGAGCTCCTCGCCCGCCGCGCTCCCCTTCGCCCTGAGGGTCCGGTAGATCGCGGTGAGCGGGGCGCGAAGGTCGCGCTCTCGCTCATGGATCGACACGGAGAAGTCTACCTCCGGCCTCCCCCACGCCAGGTGGACGAAGGGTCCATCGGCGCCGGCGCCCTCCGGTGCGCGCCACCCGGGCGGCGGCGGGTCGAGGAGGACGAGGTGGTCGTAGCCGTGCGCCAGCGCAGGGTCGCGGTGGAGCGCGGCGTGGGACGTGAGCGCGAAGCCGCCCAGGATGCCCGCGAGGTTGCGGGCGCGGACGTGCGCGTGGGCGGCGACGACGAGGACCCGCTCGCCCGCGTGGACGAGGGCGCCGATCGTGCCGGCCAGACCACCGTCGCGGCGGTCGCGGCCCTCGGGCTCGCGCTCCGGGCCGGTCGCGGGCAGCGGCGCGTCGAGCTCCCGCAGCGCCGCGTCGAGGAACGGCTCCTCGCCGACGACCGTGATGGGCGCCGGCGCGGCGGGGGCGGCGGAGCGCAGGACCAGCCGTGGCTCGACGACGCCGCGGAACTCGTTGAGCTCGAGCGTGAAGGTGGCGTCGACCGGCGTGTCGGTCTCGCAGGGGAGCTTGCCGGCGCAGCTGAACGCGACCGCGCGGGCGCGGATGCCGCCGGCCTCGACGGTGAAGCGGACGTGCTGCTCGGCCTCGCCCATCGGGATCGGGTCGGTGAGGTGGGCGGCGGGGACGAGGAGCTTGACGCTCGGGTTCCGGTGGCCGAACGGGGCGAGCTGCTGGAGCTCCTCGGCCAGCTCGACGCCGAGCTCGTCTCCGGCGACGACGGCGTCGACCCGCTCGACCGGGTGCTTCATGTCCTCGGTGAGGTGCTGCGCCGCGTGCTCCTCGAAGGCGGCGCGGAAGGCGTCGAGGCTCGCGCGCTCGATCTCCAGGCCGGCCGCGGCGCGGTGGCCGCCGTGACGGGTGAGGTGCTGCGCGCTCGCGTCGAGCGCGCCGAGCAGGTCGAAGCCGGCGACGCTCCGGCCGCTGCCGGTGCCGGTGTTCGTCGCGGGGTCGAACGCGATGAGGACGGCGGGGCGGCAGTAGCGCTCGGCGATCTTGCTGGCGACGATGCCGACGACCCCGGGGTGCCAGTCGTCGCCCGCGAGGACGTACGCGGCGCGCTCGCCCTGCTCGGCGACCTGCGCCTCGGCCTCCCACAGGATGCGCTCCTGCGTGTGGCGGCGCTCGCCGTTGACGCGGTCGAGCTCCTCGGCGACCTCCTTCGCGCGGTCGGCGTCCTCGGTGAGGATCAGCTCCAGGCCGGCGTCGGCGCGGTACAGGCGGCCGGCGGCGTTGATGCGGGGCGCGATGTTGAAGGCGAGGGTCTGGGCGTCGACGCGGCTCGGATCGCAGCGGGCGACCCGCAGGAGCGCGCGCAGGCCGGGCTTGCGCGTGGAGGCGAACGCCCGGAGGCCCTGGCGGACGAGGCGGCGGTTCTCGTCGGTGAGCGGGACGACGTCGGCGATCGTGGCGAGCGCGACGAGGTCGAGGTCCTCGTCGGCGGCCGCCTCGTCGTGGCCCCGCTCGGCGTCCATCGCGCGGACGAGCAGGTACGCGACGCCGGCGGCGCACAGGTGCGGGCACGGGTAGCCGCCGAGGCCGTCGCCCGGGTGGACGATCGCGGTGGCGTCGGGCAGCGCGCCGTCCGCGCGCGGGCTGTGGTGGTCGGTGACCACGACGTCCATCCCGAGCGCGCGAGCGCGGGCGACCTCGTCGACCGCCGTGATCGCGCAGTCGGCGGTGACCAGCAGCCTGGTGCCGCGCTCGGCGAGCCTGTCGACGGTGTGCGCGGCGAGGCCGTAGCCGTCCTCGAGCCGCGACGGAAGGTGGAAGTCGACGTCCGCGCCGAGCCGCCGCAGCGCGCGCACGAGGATCGCGGTGGAGCACACGCCGTCGACGTCGTAGTCGCCGTGGATCGTGATGCGGCTGCCCGCGTTGACGTGCCGCAGGATCGCCGCGGCGCCATCGGCCAGCCCGGCGAACGCGTCGAGCGGGTGCGCGACGTCGGCCGCGAGCCACCGGCGCGCCGCGTCCGGGTCGGCGAACCCGCGCCGCGCGAGGATCTGCGCGACCGGATGGCTGACCTGCAGCTCGCGCTCGAGCCGCAGCACGTCCCGCATCGCGACGGGGGCGATGTCGACGCGGGCCTCGGGCCGGCGCGCGGGCGTCGCGGGAAGGGCCGCCGGACCCTCCGCGGCGGGTTCGTCGCGCGCCTCGTCCTCCACCGGCGCGTCGTCCGCCGGCACGAGCGCGAGCGGCTCGGGCGCGACGGGGATCTCCAGCGGCGCGGGTGCGGGGTCGGGCTCGGATGGGCGGCGACGGGGCGGAGCCGGGGCCGGGGCCTCCGCGACCGCCTCGGGCTCGGGCAGGTCGAAGAGGGTCAGGGCGCCGGCGGACATCGGCGCCTCAAACTAGGCGGGAGTGCGGACGGACTGCGACGGGCGTGCGGAGAGATCCCGCAACCACCGCGCAGAACGACCGCGCGCGCCGGGGAGCCGGCGCGCGCGAAGGTCAGACGGCGGACGTGGCGGTCGCCGCTACGCGGGTGCGGCGGCGGCCTTCTGCTCCTGCCGCACGCCGATCAGCCACACGGCGCCGAGGCCGAGGAGCGTGCCCGGCACGGCGTAGAGGACCGTGAGGACGTTCGTGTCGTCCTGCGACGGGAGCGAGAACCCCGACACCGCGAGCGCGAACAGCACCGCACCGATGACCGCGCCCACGAAGGCGCCCACGATGCCGGCCCAGAAGCGATCCGGGAGGAACACCGTGAAGTGCCAGATGGCGATGCCCATCATGATCCAGCCGAAGAGCGCCATGGCTAGCGGTTCCTCCCGTGACGCTTGTTGCGCGGCTTCTTCGCGCCCGGCGCGCGCCGCTTGTCGTCCTTGAGGTAAAGCTCGTCCGGCGACGCGTCCGCGGACGTGTCGGGCGCCGGGGCGGGCTCGGGCTCCTCGACCGCGGTCTGCGCGCGCGGCGTGTCGGCGTGCAGGTCGCGGACCATCTCGTCGAACTCCTCCTTC
The DNA here is from genome assembly GCF_056863265.1 of Parviterribacter multiflagellatus. NCBI lineage: Bacteria > Bacillati > Actinomycetota > Thermoleophilia > Solirubrobacterales > Parviterribacteraceae > Parviterribacter > Parviterribacter multiflagellatus. Next base: position 127,501 of record NZ_JBXPIZ010000007.1, on the reverse strand, counting down.
GACACGCCCTGCGCGGGATCGTCCGGCGCGGTCAGGCTCCCGCGGCGGCGCCGGCGGGTCGGCTCGACGTCGACGGGCCTGCCGGCGCTCGCGACCGCGTAGGCCGGGACGACGCCGCCGTTCTCCGCGGCGACGCGCAGGCGCCGGCGGCGGTAGAGCGGCTCGCGCTCCTTCCAGGCGGTGAGCACCTGGGACGCGATGAAGACCGACGAGTAGGTGCCCGACAGCGTGCCGATGAGCAGCGCGATCGCGAAGTCCTGCAGCGTCTCGCCGCCGAAGAGGAAGAGCATCAGCACCGGCAGCGCGGCGGTGAAGCTCGTCGCCAGCGAGCGGACGATCACCTCGGACATCGAGCGGTTGACCACCTGCGAGAACGTCGCCGACGGCATGCGCGGCACGTTCTCCCGGATGCGGTCGAACACGATGATCGTGTCGTACAGGGAGAAGCCGAGGATGGTCAGGAGGGCAGCGACCGTTCCTGCCGTCACCTCCTGGCCGATCAGCGCGTAGATGCCTGCGGTGATGAGGAGGTCGTGCGACAGCGCGATGAGCACCGGCACGGCGTACTTCCACTCGAACCGCAGCGACAGGTAGACCGCGACGACGATCAGCGACGCGATGATCGCGATGATCGCGTTCTTCGCGATCGTCTCACCGAAGGTCGGCCCGATCGACTGCGTGTTCGGCTGGCCCTGCAGCCCGAACCGATCGTCGAGCGCCGACGTCACGCGCGTGACCTCGGCCGGCCGCAGGTTCTCGGTGGAGACCTGGAAGACGTTGCGCCCCAGCTCGGGCTCCTCGACCCGCTGGATCTCCGCCTCGCCCTGGCCGACGGTGGCGAGCACGTCGCGCACCTGCTCCTCGTTGGCCGGCTGCGACAGGGCGGTCTTGATGCGCGTGCCCGACTCGAAGTCGATGCCGAGATCCAGGCCCTTGGAGCCGATCGCCAGCGCGCAGATGAGCAGGATCAGGCCCGAAGCGGAGAAGAACCACTTCGAGTAGCCCATGAAGTCGAACGTGATCGGCTTGCGGGGCTTCTCGGCGCCCAGCGCGGACGGCCGCGCCAGCAGCTTCGAGTGGCCGAGCGTGCCGACGATCGCCTGCGTGAAGAGGACCGCTGTGAACAGCGACACGATGGTGCCGACGCCCAGCGTGAAGGCGAAGCCCTTGACGCCCGCGGTCGCGAGGACGAAGAGGATGAACGCGACCATGATCGTGACCACGTTCGCGTCGATGATCGCGCCGACGCCCTTCTTGTAGCCCGCGGCCAGGCCGGCCGTGACCGATCTGCCGGCGCGGATCTCCTCTTTGACGCGTTCGAAGATGACGATGTTCGCGTCTGCCGCGACGCCGATCGTCAGGATCAGACCCGCGATGCCCGGGAGCGTCAGCGTGATCGGGATCAGCTTGATCAGCGCGAAGAAGTAGATCGAGAAGACCGCCAGCGCGGTGACCGCGATCAGGCCCAGGATCCGGTAGAAGATCAGCAGGAAGATCGCGACGATGCCGAGGCCCGCCGCGCCCGCGATCAGACCCTGGTTGAGCGACTGCTTGCCGAGCGTCGCGGAGACCTGCGACTGCGAGATCAGCTCGAGCTTGACCGGCAGCGCGCCGGTCTTGATGTCCTCGGCCAGCGCCTGCGCGGTGTCGATCGTGAACCCGCCCTCGATCGACGAGCCGTTCGAGGCGTCGATGCCGTTCGGGTTCTGGACGAAGTCGATGTACGGCGCCGAGATGATCTCGTTGTCGAGGACGATCGCGAAGTGCTGGGCGTTGGCCAGCGCGTTCGTGCCGAACGACTGCGAGGCGCCGCGCCGCGCGATCTCGCGCGTGACGTTCTTCCACGTCTCGCGGCCCTTGTCGGTGAAGTCGAACGTGACGATCGGCTGCCCGGTGCCGCCGGGGCCGTTGTCGTAGTTCTGCTCCGGGTTCTTCAGCTCGGTGCCGCGGAGCGCGACGTTGTCGGCGAGCACGAACCAGCGGTCGCTCTTCTGGTCCTCGTCCAGGCCGTCGCGCTGCTCGGCGCGGACGATGACCGTGCCCGGCTTGACCTCGACGATCTTGGCGTCGCGCTCGTCGGCCGGGAGCTGGGCGATGTCCTCCTCGAGGTCCTCGCGGCGCTCCTCGGGGCCGGCGACGACCTCCTTGTCCTTCTCGTCGACCGCGTAGAACAGGCCGTCGTGCGAGTTGTTGCCGTCGTTGACGGCCGGCCGCTTGGCCGCGCGCTGGACCGCGTCGTACAGCGAGAGCGACCCGACCTGCCCCGCGGACTGGCCACCGGTGACCTGCGGGTCCCGCGGCGCGGGCTTCCCGTTCGGGCCGATGACGTTCGGCTCCCAGTCGTAGAAGAAGAGCTGGGCCACCCGGCCGACGCGCTCCTGCGCTTCGTCGGCGTTCTCGACGTCGGGCAGGCCGACGAGGATCTGATCGCTGCCGGAGCGCTGGATCTCCGGCTCGGAGACGCCGAGGGCATCGACCCGGTCGCGCATGACGTCGATCGCACGATCGAGCGCTTCCTGGTCGACCACCGGCTGCTGCTGCGTGGGGCGCGCCTCGTACACGAGCTCGACCCCGCCCTGGAGGTCGAGGCCGAGCTTGGTCGGCTTCGTGAAGATGACGAACAGCGAGGCTGCGAGGAGCCCCGCGACCACGAGCAGGATGAAGAGGTTGCGGCGACGGTCGGTCACGTGTGTCCGGAGAGTAGACGGTCTACCGCGGAACCGAAGTTACGTTCGAGAGTGACGCCTACGACTGCGGCGTGAGGACGAGGAGCATGCCCCCGTCGTCGTCGTACGCGGGGAAGATGTCGGCCTTGGCCTTCGCGGGCAGGTCGCCCTCGGCGTTGACCTCGACCGGCTTGTCGAGCTGCCGGACGCCCCATTCCAGGACCGTCGCGACGTAGTCCTGCCCGTCGCCGAACCGCAGCCCGAGGACGTCCCCGGCGGGGCGGCCGATGACCTGCTCGTCGGCGAGCCCGGTCAGCTCGAACGAGCCCCTGCCGCACGCGATGACGCGCCCGGCCTGGTCGGTGACGAAGAACGCAGCGTTGGGCGCCGGGTAGTAGTCGTCGAGCAGCTCGAAGAGGAAGCCGAAGCCGCAGTTCGAGCACCCCTTGGCCTGCCGGCGGAAGCCGGCGTTGCGCTCGGTCTCCGTCGAGCGGCGACCGCAGTTGGGGCAGATGAACAGATGAGCCACGGAACCAGTGTGGGACGGACGAGGTGAGCGAACCCTAAAGGAGCGTGGTCGGCTCGATCCCGAGGTGGCGGAAGGCGGCGGCGGTGGCGACCCGGCCGCGCGGCGTGCGCTTGAGCAGGCCCTGCTGGAGCAGGTACGGCTCGTAGACGTCCTCGATCGTGTCCTGCTCCTCCCCCACCGCGACCGCGAGCGTCGACAGGCCCACCGGGCCGCCGTCGAACTTCACGCAGATCGCATCGAGGATCTCGCGGTCGAGCCGGTCGAGGCCCATCTCGTCGACCTCCATGAGCGAGAGCGCGCGGTCGGCGGCCTCGGCGGTGACGACGCCGCCCATCCGCACCTCCGCGTAGTCGCGCACGCGCTTGAGCAGCCGGTTGGCCACGCGCGGGGTCCCGCGCGAGCGCGACGCGATCGCCCGCGCGCCCGCGGGATCGAGCTGCACGCCGAGGATGCCCGCCGAGCGGGTGACGATCGCGGACAGGTCGTCCAGCGCGTACGGCTCGAGCCGGTGCTGGATGCCGAACCGGTCGCGCAGCGGCGTCGAGAGCAGCCCCGCGCGCGTCGTCGCGCCGACGAGCGTGAACGGCGGCAGGTCGAGCGTCACCACCCGCGCGCCCGCGCCCTGGCCGACCGTGATTGGCAGCTTGCGGTCCTCCATCGCGGGATAGAACGTCTCCTCCAGCGCGCGCGAGAGGCGGTGCAGCTCGTCGACGAAGAAGACCGTCCGCGGCTCCAGCGCGGTGAGGAACGACGCGATGTCGCCCTTGCGCTCCAGTGCCGGCCCCGCGGTCATGACGAACGGGACGTCGAGCTCGGTCGCGAGGATCTGCGCCAGCGACGTCTTGCCGAGGCCGGGCGGGCCGGCGAGCAGCACGTGGTCGAGCGCCTCGCCGCGCTGCTTGGCGGCCTCCAGCGACACGCGCATCTGGGCCTTCACCGCGTCCTGGCCGACGTACTCGGAGAGGCCCTGCGGGCGCAGCGAGCGCTCGAGGTCGTCCTCGACGGCCAGGTGCTCCGGGGTCTGGATGCGCCCTGAGGTCATCGCCGGGCCAGCTTAAGCGCGCTGGCGATGAGCTCCTCGACCGTGTCGCCCTCGGCCGCCGCGAGCAGCGACTCGGCCTCGGCGAGCGGGTAGCCGAGGTCGACCAGGCCGTCGCGCGCCTCGCCCCGCGGGCCGCCGCCCGCGCTCCCGCCGCCGATCGCGACGTCGGGCGCCTCGACCTTCGTCTTCAGCTCGACCACGATGCGCTCGGCGGTGCGCTTGCCGATGCCGGGGACGGCCTGGAAGCGCGCGGTGTCGCCGGCCGCCAGCGCGGCGGTCAGCTCCCGCACCGGCCCGCCGGAGAGGACGCCCAGCGCCATCTTCGGGCCGACCGACTGGACGCCGAGCAGGAGCAGGAACAGCTCGCGCTCCTCCTCCGTGGCGAAGCCGTAGAGCTGGAGCGCGTCGTCGCGCACGATCAGGTGGCTGTGGAGGGTGACCTCCTTGCCGACCGCCGGCGTCTTGGCGAGCGTCTCGTTGGAGACCGCCAGGCGGTAGCCGACCCCGCCGACGTCGACGACGACGAACCCGGGGCGGCGCACGGCGACCTCGCCGCGGACGAGCGCGATCACGAGGCCATCGCCGCGGCGAGCGGCGCCCGGTTGACGTGGCAGATGGCGACCGCGAGCGCGTCGGCGGCGTGGTCGGGCCGCGGCGGCTCGGGGAGCGAGAGGAGCGACTGGACCATGCGCTGGACCTGGTCCTTCGCCGCCCGCCCGGTGCCGCAGACGGCGCCCTTGACCTGCTGCGGCGTGTAGCCGCTGCACGGGATGCCCCGCCGGCCGGCGGACAGCATCACGACGCCGCGGGCCTGGCCGACGGCGAGCGCTGACTTCGTGTTGGCGCCGAAGTACAGCTCCTCGAGGGCCATCGCGTCGGGCGCGTGCTCCTCGATCAGCTCCTCCATGCGCGTGAAGATGGTGGCGAGCCGGCGTTCGAGCGGCTGGCCGACGGGGGTCTCGACGCAGCCGCCGTCGAGCGCCACGAGCCTGCCGTTGCGGCGCGCGACGACGCCGTAGCCCGTGTTGGCGGTGCCGGGGTCGATGCCTAGGACGATCATCCGGCTCGTGATTCTGCGTCACAGACCGGATGCCTCCGATCTGGGACCCTTCCCGCCGTGTCCACCACCGCTGCGCCCACCGCGGACTACCGCACCGCGCTGAACCGCCTGCTCTTCGTCGGCATCGCCGACGCCCTGCTGCTCGTCGTGCTCATGTACTTCGCGTTCGTCGCCGACGACGACTCCGCCGTGAGCGTCATCGGCCCGATCCACGGCATCGGGTTCCTGATCCTCGTCGGCATGAGCCTGCAGGGCATCGGCAAGGGCTGGTGGGGCTGGTGGTACCCGGCGATCATCGTCGTGACCGGCGGGCCGCTCGGCTCGATCGTCGGGGACGTCGTCCTGCGCAAGCGGCTGCCGGCGACGTGAGCGTCGAGCGCGGGGACCTGGGCGGGCTGCTCGACCGCGTCCTCGCGCCCGCGCCGCAGTACACCTACCCCGAGCTGGCCGCGCGCGCGGGCGTCGACGTCGAGGTCCTGCGCGCGGCGCGGGCGTCGTTCGGCCTCCCGCGCGTGGAGGACGACGAGCGCCGCTGGGACGACCACGACGTCGAGGTCGCGGCGGGCCTCAAGCGGGCGCTGGACAGCGGCATCCCGGTCGAGCGGCTGCTCGAGCTCAACCGCGTGATCGGCCGCGCCGCGCTGCAGGTCGCTGCGGCGTCGCGGGAGATCTTCGCCGAGCTGCTCGTCGAGACCGGCGGCGGGGCGTCCGAGGAGGAGATCGTCCGGGCGGCCGAGGGGTTCGTCCGCGACCTGCTCCCGCTGCTGACGCCGACCTGGTCGTACGCCTACCACGCGCACCTGGCCGAGATGGTGCGCTCGGACGTCATCAGCGCCGCCGACATCGCGGCGGGCCGGACGCCGGGGGCGCGCGACATCGCGGTCGCCTTCGCCGACCTCGTGGGCTTCACGAGGCTCGGCGAGCAGGTCCCGGCCGAGGAGGTCGGCGAGGTCGTGCGGCGGCTGGAGGACCTCGCGGCGGGGCTCGTCAAGCCGCCGGTCACGTTCGTCAAGACGCTCGGCGACGCGGTGATGCTCGTCGCGCCGTCGGTCGATCCGCTGCTCGACCTGGCGCTGCGGCTGACCGAGGAGGCCGAGCGCCGCGAGCTGCGCCTGCGCGTCGGCGTCGGCTTCGGCGCGGCGCTGGAGCGCGCGGGCGACTGGTACGGCTCGCCGGTCAACCAGGCGTCGCGGGTGACGGCGATCGCGCGCCCCGGGAGCGTCCTCGTGACGCAGGCGGTGCGCGACCGCGCCGAGGGCGACTGGGCGTGGTCGTTCGCGCGCGAGCGCAAGCTGCGCGGCGTCGGCGAGGTCCCCCTGCACCGCGTCCGGCGCGCCGGGTAGCGCGTCCTACTCTGGCGGGCCGTGCCCGCCTCCCCCGCCTCGTTCCGCACCGGCCTGCGCGCCGGCGTCCCCTACGCGGCGGCCGGGTTCCTCCTGTCGCTCTCGTTCGGCGTGCTCGCGCGGGAGGCCGGGATGCCGGCGCTCGCCGCGATCGTGATGTCGGCGATCGTCTTCGCGGGCTCGGCGCAGTTCGCGGCGGTGGCGATCGTCGCGGCGGGCGGCGGGCTCGGGCCGGCGGTCGCCGCGGGCGCGATGATGAACTCGCGCTTCCTGCCGATGGGGATCGCGCTCGCGCCGTCCCTGCCGGGCGGGCCGCTGTGGCGGGCGGCGCAGGGGCAGACGGTGGTCGACTCGTCGTGGGCGCTGGCGGCGCGCGGCGACGGCACGTTCGACCGCGGCTTCCTGTTCGGCTCGACCGCCGTGCCGTACGTGACGTGGCTCGCGGGGACGACCGCGGGCGCGCTCGGCGGCGACGTGCTCGGGGACACCGACGCGCTCGGGCTCGACGCGGTCTACCCCACGTTCTTCCTGGCGCTGCTGATCGCCGAGCTGCGCAAGGAGCGCGGCCGGCAGGCGGCGGCGATCGGGGCGGCGCTCGCGCTCGTCCTCGTGCCGTTCACCCCCGCCGGGGTGCCGGTGCTCGTCGCCTCGCTCGGCGCGCTCGTCGGGCTGCGCGACGCCCCGGGGGCGGCGGCGTGAGCGGCGGCGAGACCTGGGCGCTCATCGCGGTCCTGGCGCTCGTCACCGCCGTGATCAAGGGGGCGGGGCCGATCGCGCTGGGCGGCCGGGCGCTGCCGTCCTGGTTCGCGAGCGTCGTGCGCTACATGGCGCCGGCGCTGCTGGCCGCGCTCGTCTGCGTGAGCGCGCTGGCCGACGGCGACGAGCTGGCGGTCGGCGCCGACACCGCGGGTGTCGCGGTGGCCGGCGTGGCGCTGTGGCGCGGCGTCTCGGTGATCGGCGGGGTCGTGATCGCGGCCGCGGTCACCGCGCTGCTGCGAGCGGTCTGAGCAGCGCCTCGGCGTGGGTCAGCGCCGCCTGACCCGCGGCGGCAAGCGGCGCGGGCTTGCGCTCGAGCTGGCCGACGACCGGCGTGCCCGCGGGCGGGCGGATGCCGTACGCGTAGGGCGCCCCGCCGTCGAGCCGCGCCGTCCGCGCCTCGAGCGCCTCGGTGATGACCTCGTACTGCGGCGTCCGCTGACGGTAGAGGCCGATGAGGTCGGGGTTGAGCGCGCGCAGGCGGCGCTCGATCAGCCGGTCGACCGCGCTGCCGGGGCTGGTGCGCGGGACGCCCTCGGGGCGGGTCTGGAGCGCGAGGACGTGCGTCGCGCCGGCCCGCTCGGCGGTGTCGACGGGGATCGGGTCGGCGAGACCGCCGTCGAGGTAGCGGCGGCCGTCGGCCAGCCGCACGGGCGGGCCGCCGATCCACGGCAGGCGGCTGGACGCCAGCAGCGCCCCACGCTGCTCGTCCAGCGTCGTGAAGCCGTGCAGGTCGGCGACGGCGGCCGTCTCGACGTCGACCGCGACGCAGTGCAGCTCGATCGGGCTGGCGAGCGTGCGCGCGTGGCGCTCAGCGTCGAGCCCGCCTTCCTCGTGGAACTCGAGCGTGCGGTTGACATCGACCGCGGCGCGGCCCGCGATCAGCCGCCACGGGTTGATGAACATCCGGCCGGCGAACGCGCCGCTGTACGCGCGCAGGCACGTGTCGGCCGAGCCCGCGAGGAGCGCCGCGCCGTTGAGCGCGCCGGCCGACGTCCCGACGACGAGGTCGAAGCAGCGCGTCAGGCCGAGCCGCTCGACCGCCGCCGCCATCGCGCACGAGACGACGCCGCGCATGCCGCCGCCCTCCAGGACGAGGGCGAGACGGGCGTCGTCGGTGCGGGCGCCGGGCTGACTGGCGGGGTCGGCGGCGCGCTGCGCGAGGAGGTCGAGAACGGGATGCATGGCGGGTTGAAGGGTGACGTAGTGTCGTCGGCGTGCAGGGAGCCGCGATCGTCGCCGCCGATCTCGCGCTGCACGGGCCCGAGGGCGCGATCGTCCGCGGGGTGTCGGTCGACGCCGCGCCCGGGGACCTCGTCGCGGTCGCCGGACCGGGCGGCTCGGGGCGCTCGTCGGTGCTGCTCGCGCTGGCCGGGCGGATGCGGCCCGCGGCGGGGCGCGTGGCGGTCGGCGGGCACGCGCTGCCGGACGAGGCCGCGGCGGTGCGGCGGCTCGTGGGCGTCGCGCGGATCGGCGGTGCGGTGGAGCTGGAGGAGCGCTGGCGCGTGGACGAGGCGCTCGCGCTGCGGGGCGTGCTGCGCGGGAGCGCGATCGCGCCCGACGAGGCCGCCGCGGCGCTGGAGCTGGCCGGCGTGGCGCCGCCGCCGGACACGCGGATCGGCCACCTGCACCCGCGCGACCGGACGCTGCTGGAGCTCGCGCTGGCGACGCTGGAGGGCCCGGCCGCGCTGGTGCTCGACGACGCCGGCCGCGGGCTGGACCGGGCCGGCGAGGAGCAGGTCTGGGCCGCGCTCGCGCGCGTCGCGGCGGGCGGCACGACCGTCGTCGCCAGCACGACCGACCCGGCCCCCGCCCGCGCCGTGGCCGCGGACGTCGTGGAGCTGACGCGGTGAGGTCGCTGCGCCTCGCCGCGTACGAGCTGCGCCGGTTCCGCGGCCGGATGCCGCTGCTCGGGCTCGCGTTCCTCGTGATCGTGCCGACGCTCTACGGCTCGCTCTACCTGTGGTCGAACTGGGATCCGTACGGGCGCCTGCACGACCTCCCCGTCGCGGTGGTGAACGAGGACCGGCCGGTGACCGTCGACGGCGAGCGGGTCGCGGCCGGGGAGCAGTTCGTCCAGCAGCTGAAGGCGCGGCCGCAGTTCGACTGGCGCTTCACGGACGCGGCCGACGCCGCCGACGGCCTGCGGGACGGCCGCTACGCGTTCACGATGCGCGTCCCACCCGACTTCTCCGCCAAGCTCGCGAGCCCGCGCACCGGCGACCCCGAGCGCGCGCGCCTCGACATCCGGCTCGACGACGCGAACGGCTACATCATCGGCGTCATCGCGAGCACCGCCGAGGCGGAGATCCAGCGCGAGATCAACGCCGCCGCGTACAGCGCCTACGCCAACGCCGCGCTGGGCGGGCTGGCCGACGCGCGCAAGGGGTTCGCCGACGCGGCACGCGGCGCCCGGCGGCTCGCGGACGGCGCGTCCGACGCGCACGACGGCGCCCGGCAGCTCGCCACCGGGGCCAAGCAGCTCAACGACGGCGCGCGGCGGCTGGAGGGCGGGAGCGCGCAGGTCCGCGACGGCGTGCGGGAGCTGCAGGGCGTGGTCGACGCGGCCGGCGACGTGGTGGACGACACGCTCACCGACGTGGCCGCGGACGCGCGCGAGCAGCTCGACGCGCTCCGCACCGCCTCCCCCGACGTCGCCGGCACGGCGGCCTACCGCGCGCTCGACGCGAAGGTGGACGAGCTCGAGGACGTGGCGGAGCGCGGCGCGGCGCGGGTCCGCGAGGGCGTCGCCAAGGTCGACGAGCTGGCCGACGGTGCGGCACAGGTCGCCGACGGCGCCGCGGAGCTCCACGACGGCACCGGCCAGGCCCGCGCGGGCGCGCTCGAGCTGTCCGACGGGACGAAGCAACTGGCCGACGGCGCGGACGAGCTGGCGAGCAAGCTCTCAGGCGCCGTCAAGCAGATCCCGTCGACCGACGCCGACGAGCGCTCGCGCCAGGCCGAGGTGCTCGCCAACCCGGTCGCGCTCGACACGACGAACGCGCACCCGGCGGTCGAGTACGGCCGCGGCCTCGCCCCGTTCTTCCTCTCGATCGCGCTGTGGGTGTTCGGCCTCGTCGCCTACCTGATGCTCCGCCCGGTCTCCGGCACCGCGCTCGCCAGCCGGCTGCCCGCGCACGTCGTCGCGCTCGGCGCGTGGCTGCCCGCGTTCGGGCTCGGGCTCGTCGGCGCGACCGTGCTCTACCTCGTCGTGGACGTCGGCCTCGGCCTCGACCCCGAGTCGGTGCCTGGGACGCTCGGCCTCGCGTTCCTCGCGGTCGGCGCGTTCACCGCGCTGCTGCACCTGCTGCGGCTCGCGTTCGGGGCGGTCGGCGACGCGATCGCGCTCCTGCTGCTCGTCCTCCAGCTCGCCGCGGCCGGCGGCATCTACCCGATCGAGACCGCGCCCGCCCCGCTCCAGTGGCTCCACCCGGTGCTGCCGATGACGTACCTGATCGACGCGTTCCGCATCACGATCAGCGGCGGCCAGGGCAGCCACCTGGCGGTCGACGTCGCAGTCCTCGGCGGCCTGCTGCTCGTCCTGCTCGCGCTGACGACGCTCGTCGTCCGCCGCCAGCGCACGTGGACGATGGCGCGCCTCAAGCCGCAGCTCGAGCTCTAGCCCCGCCGGCGCGGCTTGCGCTTGCCGCCCCGCTGGCGCTTCTTCGCGCGCTTCTTCGTCGCCTGCGGGAGCGTCTCGCCGGTCGTCTTCACCTTCCCGACGCGCGTGAACGTCGCCTTCCACGTGAGCGTCGACGTGCCGGTGTAGGGCCGCGCGCCGGCGGGCGCGGTGTGCGACCAGGTCTGCGAATCGCCGACCGAGAAGGACGGCTTCCCGAGCACCGTCGCCGGCAGCAGCTTCTGCGTCCGCAGCCACCACGAGACGCCCGGCGAGCCCTGCGGATAGAGCATGTCGCAGCGCCGGAAGACCTGCTGGTCGCGGTCGTGCCGGGGCACCGTCTGGTCGCCGCCCATGCGCGCGTCGAGCTCGTCGCCGTCCCACGCGAACAGCACCTCGAACGCGGGCAGGCGCGTGCCGCAGTCGCCCTTGAAGCGCTCCTCGTACGGCGTGAACTCGCACGGCCCCGTCGGCGTGTGCCAGACGCGCCCGGTGCGCCGCCGCGTGTGCGGGCCCGACAGGCTGACGAGGTAGCGGGCGAGCTTGCCGTCGACGAGCGGCGCGGAGATCGAGCCGGCGTCGCCAAGGAGGCGGAAGATCATCCGCACGGGCCTGCGCGACTTGAGCTCGTACGTCTCCGAGCCCTCGCCCTCGGACCACTGCTCGCGGGCGCAGTTGCTGCCGCCCGGCGCGGCTTCCTCCTTCCACGTCGTCGTGTAGTCGAAGGTGAACGTGGCGTCGACCGCGACCTCCTTGGGCACCGGCGCCTTCGGCGCGGCGGAGGCGGCGGGCGCGGCGGTCGCGGCGAGCGCGCAGGCGCCGAGGAGCGCCGCCAGGACGAGGCGGGAGCGAGGCATGGCGCGACGCTACGCGCGGGGCGCCGCCGCCCGCGACCGTCGAAGGTGAGCACCGCGTCGGCCGAAGGTCAGAAGCCGAGCGGGATGCGCTGCGTGCGGGTCGTGCCGTCACGCAGGGTCGCGGTCACGAGCGCCTCCCCGGTCGGGAACGTGCCGTCGTAGGCGGCGAGGAACGTCCCGTACCGCCGCGACGGAATGAGCGTGCGAAGGTCGCGAGGGGTCGCGATCGTGATCCGCGTGACCTCCGGCAGCGCGCGCCCGTGGATGATCGTCAGCCCGCGCAGCGTGCGCCGCGCGACGCGGCCGGCGAGCGGGTCGCTGCCCGGCTCGTCACTGACCGAGCCCGACTGCGTGCCGTAGGTGAACGGGTTCTTCCGCGTCAGCCGCGGCCCACGCCCCACGCACGAGAGGCGGCTGATCGTCGCCGTCTCGACCGTCCCGAGCGTGTAGTCGACCTGGCCGACGCGGTCCCCGACGACGCGGCCCGGGCCGGTGACGCAGAGCTCGGCAGGGTCGTGAGGGGCCTGGGGATCACGGGCGACCGCGATGCCGTACGGGAGGCCGCCGTGGGGGTCGGGCGTCCGCGCGTCGACGACGGACACGCGCCCGGCTCGCGCGCCGCCGGCTCCCGCCGACGCGCGCCTGCCGCCCGCGACGACCTCGACGTCCGCAGCCCGCAGGTCCGGCCGGCTGACCGCCACGAAGACCCCGGACGGCGTGCGCGGGACCGGGACGACGGCTCCCCGCACGCGCACGACCGGCCGCGTGCCCGGGCCCGACAGGCCCCACGCGACGGTCTGAAGCTCCCTCGCGGCGCCCGCGCGGGGGTCGGTGATGCGCGTGCGGACGTCGAGGTGCGGGCTGCGGCCGCCGAGGGCGGGACGCCGTGTGCCGCACCACAGTGGCGCCTCGCGGTAGGCGATCCGGACGGGGCGGAACGTGTTCGTCGCGTCGATCCAGCCGAACCGACCACCGACGATGCGGCCGAGCTGCGCGCACCGCGGCCGGCCGACCACCGGATCCACCCCGCGCCGGCGCGCCTCGGCCGGCACGACGCGCTTGGCGACGAACGTCCGCACCGCCCAGTCCGGGCCGCCGCGCGAGTCGGCTACGCGCAGCTCGACCCGGACCGGGCCGACCGGTTGCAGCTCGAGCATCCCCCACCCGCGGACGGGCGGGCGCGCCGCCGCGATGCGGGGGCGACGCGGGTCGCCCGCCGGCGCGGGGCGCGGCGCGCCGGGGTCGTCCTGGGCGGCGAGCGCCGGCTGCGGCGGCCCGACGCGCCGCTCCCCCTCCCCGCGCCCGACGGCGACCGCGAGGACGGTCCCGACCGCCAGCCCGAGGGCGAGCGCGGCGAGCACCGACGTGCGGGTGAGCAGCCGGCCGATCATCGCGTTCTCCCTGGGACGAGGTTCGTGCTGCCGCGGTACGTGGCCGTTCGGCCGCTGGTGGACGTGGCCCGCACGCGCAGGCCGGCCGGGTCGACGCTGCCGGGGAGCACCACGAGGAAGGCGCCGCCGGGCGCGCGCTGGGCGGGCCTCGCGTCCCCGCCCGGCCCGACCACCTCGATCCGCCGCACGTCGGTCCCCGCGGCGCCCCACACCGCCGTCCGGCTCGGATGGTCGCCCCAGTTGCCGTCGCCGTCGAGCTGGAGCGGGATGCCACCCGTCCCGGGCGTGATCCGCCGCACCGCGAAGAACAGGCCTCGGCGCACTCGGGTCCCGCGTAGGATGCCGCACGCTGCCGGGCTGATCACCGGAGTCCCGACGACCGCGCGCGCGGGACGGAACGAGATGCACGTCCGGGGGTCCCGAGGAGCGCCGGGCCCGGCGCCGAACATGAGCGCCTCCACCCGCCAGGCGCGGCCGCCGTCCGGATCGGGGACGACGTCGGCGCTCGTCCCGAGCCGATGCTCCTCGGTCCGCCCGTCGTGGAACCGCAGCGTGGCGACCAGGACGACGTCCTCGGGGTAGCCGGCGTACGCCGCGACGAAGCTGCCGTCGGCGGCGACCGGCACACGCTCCCTCCGGCCGCGGGCGGAGACGTCGACCGCCTCCAGATCCTCGGACAGCCCGTACAGGACGGTGCGCACGTCGCGCTCGGCGCGCGCGTCGAGGACGCGCACCCCGAGCAGGGTCGCCGCGCGCGCACGCGGCGCGCTGCAGGCGTCGACCAGCCGCTCGGGCAGCAGCCGGAACCGGCCGTCGAGCCCGGTCAGCCCGAACCGGTCGCCGCGGACCTCGCCGACCGTCCCGCAAACCAGCCCAGTGCGGCTGCGTGCGACCCGGAGCGCCCACCTCGGCTCGCCCGCCGGGTCCGCCGCGCGGGCGTCTGCGAGGCGCGAGGTGCCCGGCGCGGGCGTCTGCGCCGGCCCTGCCACCGAGGGATCGGGCGCGGGAACGACCGCGCCACGCAGGACGACGACCGTGCCGCCGGCCGCCGTGGCTCCGAGCAGCACGAGGGCCAGCGACGCGAGTGCGAGCGACCGCCGCGGCAGCGCCCGCAGCGGGGCCGGCGCGCGAGCGAGCCGCTTCCGTGTCGCACGCGTCTCGGCGCGCGCGAACGCGTCGTCGAGCGCCTCGCCCAGCTCGTCCAGGATGGGCAGCCGGTCAGCCACCGGAGCGCACCTCCTCCAGCCGGGCGGCCAGCGCCCGGAGCGCACGTGAGACCCGCGCCCGCACGACCTGCTCGGTCACCCCGAGCGCCACGGCCGCTTCGCCGTACGAGCGTTCCTCCACGATCCGCAGCCGCACCGCCACCCGTCCCTCGGCGGGCAGTTCGTCGAGCAGCTCCGCCACCCGTGCCCGCAGGTCCGCCAGCTCGGCGAGATCCTCGATCCGCTCCTGCTCGGCGTCGGTCAGCGGCCGCACGTCCACCCCGAGCCGGCGCACGGCGCGTCGCTCCACCTCACCGCGCCGGTACCAGCCGCCCAGCTGGTTGCGGGCGATCCCGTAGAGCCAGGCCACCGCCTCCTCGTCGCTGTCCCCCCGGAACCGTGCGCGCCCTTCGAAGGCGGCGGCGAAGGTCTCCGCGACGAGGTCGATCGCGGCCTCGGGGTCGTAGGTGCGGCGCGCGAGGAACCTCACGAGCGCTTCGGCGTGCAGGCGGTACAGCCTGGAGATGTCGGGACCATCGAGCGGCAAGGGATCGGCGGGGTGTCACCTCCTAGTAGCGCGAGTGCCGTTCGCTGTGACGGCGCGTACGATGCGGCGCAGGGTCTCCAACCCACC
Source organism: Parviterribacter multiflagellatus (assembly GCF_056863265.1). Lineage (NCBI taxonomy): Bacteria > Bacillati > Actinomycetota > Thermoleophilia > Solirubrobacterales > Parviterribacteraceae > Parviterribacter > Parviterribacter multiflagellatus. The sequence continues at coordinate 112,399 of NZ_JBXPIZ010000007.1, read as the reverse complement.
AGCGCACCAGGAGGTTCACCCATGGCCATCGACGAGGCTCCGGCCGTCGCCACCGACGTCCGGCGGACCGTGTTCGTCGACACCTACACGGACGGGCTGCTCGGCCCGGACGCGCCGACGGCGGGGACGGTCGCCGACGGCGGGCACATCGTGTGGAACTCGACGCCCGGGTGCTGGGGGCCGATGATCACGCCGTCGATCCGCGGCGGGCACGAGGTCTGCACGCCGGTGCTCGTGGACGGCGCCGAGGTCGGCGACGCCGTCGCGCTGCGCATCAAGGACGTCGAGATCACGTCGCTGGCCTCCTCGTCGGGCAACGACCAGCCGATGGACGGCCGCTTCAACGGCGATCCGTACTGCGCGCCGGTGTGCGCGTCGTGCGGGACCGAGTGGCCGGAGACGCGCGTCGAGGGCATCGGGCCGGAGTCGATCCGGTGCGTGAACTGCGGCGCGGACGCCACCCCGTTCACGTTCACCAACGGCTACACGATCGCCTACGACGACCTGCGCTCGGTCGGCGTGACCGTCCCGCAGGCGGCTGCCGAGGGCTTCGCGCGCGACGCGGCCCGGTACGCGGCGCTGCCGGACGCGTCCAAGCAGCACCCGATCCTCGGGTTCGCACCGCACGACCTCGTCGCGCTCGCGACCCGGCTGCGGCCGTTCCTCGGCCAGTGCGGCACGTCGCCGTCCACGACGATCCCCGACTCCCACAACGCGGGCGACTTCGGGGCGTTTCTCGTCGGCGCGCCGCACCGCTACGCGCTGACGCAGGAGGAGCTCGATCGGCACAAGACCGACGGCCACCTGGACGTCAACCGCGTCCGCGCGGGCGCGATCCTCGTCTGCCCGGTGAAGATCCCGGGCGCGGGCGTCTACCTCGGCGACATGCACGCCTTCCAGGGCGACGGCGAGATCGCGGGCCACACCGCGGACGTCGCGGGCACGGTGACGCTGCAGGTCGAGGTCCTGAAGGGCCTGGGGAACGACGGCCCGATCCTCTTTCCGGTCGTCGACGACCTCCCCCACCTCGCCAAGCCGCTGACCGCCGAGGAGCGCCGGCGGGCGCTGGCGCTCGGCCGCAAGCACGGGCTCGACGCGCTGGAGGAGTCGCTTCCCATCGCGTTCATCGGCACCGGCGCCGACCTCAACGCCGCGACCGACAACGGCCTCGCCCGGGCGGCGGCGCTGCTCGGGATGACGGTGCCCGAGGTGATGAACCGCGCGACGATCGCGGGCGGCATCGAGATCGGCCGCCACCCCGGCGTCGTGCAGATCACCCTCCGCGCGCCGGCCGAGAAGCTCGAGGCCGCCCGGCTCCTCGACTACGCCGTCGACCAGTACGGCACGCCCTAGCCGCGGCGCGAGCGGCCGCGCCCCCGCTTCGGCGCGCGCGGCCGCTCGGCGCCCTTCTTCGCGCGGGTGAACGTGAGCTTCCAGCGCAGCGTGGACTCGCTCGTCATCGGCCGCTCGCCTGCGGGTGCCGACCACTTCCACGTCTGCGCGTCCTGGATCGAGAACGACCGGCGCGACGCGATCGTCCGGTCGGCGATCTCCTTCCCGCGCAGGTTCCACGCCGACCCGGGGCCGCCCTTCGGGTAGACGACCTCGCAGTCCTGGAACCCCTCGCCCGTGCCGTCCGAGACGGAGAAGTCCCGGCCCATCGACGGGTAGAAGCCGTTGGTCCCCTTCATGACGTGGACCTCCAGCGACGGCAGCCGTGTGCCGCAGTCGCCCTCGTGGCGCTCGTCGAACCCGTCCGGACCGGTCGCCCAGCTGCGCCACTCGCGGCTGCGCGTGTGCGGCCCGGACAGCGGGAAGCCGCCCCGGCTGCGCTGCTTGGTCGGGACGTCGTAGATCCCCCAGCCGTTGACGCGGTCCCAGCGGAACGCCATCCGCCAGGGGCGACGCTCCTTCAGCTTGTACGTCTCGCTGCCCTTCCCTTCGGTCCAGAACTCGTGGTAGCTGTCCTTCAGCCGCATGAACGCGGGGGCGTTCCACGTCGTCGTGTACTCGAAGCCGAACGTCACGTCGACCGGGATCTCGCGTGGCGTGCCGGCGCGCTGGGCGCCGGCCGTCGTGGGAGCGAGCAGCGTCAGGCAGGCGAGCGCGGAAAGAGCCGCGCCGCCGAGGCGGGTGAGGCGCATGCCGCGACGCTACGGCGCGGGTGCCGGGCCCGCGACCGTCGAACGTCAGCAGCCCGTCGGCCGCAGGTCGACACCTCAGCGCAGCAGGTGGTCGCGCAGCAGCGCGGCCACCTCGTCCGGGCGCTCGTAGGGCGCGAGGCGGCCGGCGTCGGCGACGACCTCCACGCGGGCGCCGGGCGACGTCCTTCCATCCGAGCCGCGAGGTCCCGATCGAGTGGGCCAGCACGACGACCGGCCCGTCCTGCGGGCCGAGCGCTCGAAGTCGACGCTCACCGCGGCCGCGGCGCCTCGTCGGGCCAGTGGCCGTGACGGTCGAAGTACTCGCGGGCGCGCTCCTCGTCGTCGCGGTCCTTCTCGCCCGCCAGCCCGATCCGGAAGAGCCAGTTGAAGAGGTAGATCGCCAGCCCGGCGCCGATGATCCCGGCCGCGCCCTCCGCGCCGGTGAGCGACGGATCGATGACGAACACGATCACGCCGCCGACCACCACGACGACCGGCAGGACGTAGCGTATGACGAACTGGGTGCGGCTCATGTCCTCAGTGTGCCCACTCCGGCGCGAACGCGCTCACCAGTTGGTCACACCGCGATGACACGACCTGGACATCCTGGCCCGCCGTGTCCAACCGCACCGCTGTCCGTCGGCGCGGCGCGCGCGGCGGCCCAGCTCGGCCTGCCGGCGCTTGCGACCTCGCAGGGCTTCGGGCCGCCCGTCGACTTCGCGTCGGGCGTGAAGCAGACGATCGCGTGGTTCGACGCGCACCGCGGCAAGCTGACGCGCGGGACGGTGTTCAACCTCAACACGCCGACCTGCAACGCGGGCACGGTGCGCGGCGTCAGGACCACGACGAGCGGGACCGACTGGCTCGGGAACGACCTGCTCGCGTCGGTGAACTGCGCGGCCGGCGCGGCGCCGGCCGACGGCACGGACGTCGCGTCGTTCTTCGCCGGCTACGCGGCCGTGGCGAAGATCCCGCTGAAGCCCGCCGGCGCGCGGTAGAGGCGCGGCCCGCTAGGCGTACCGCTCGCCCGGCACCTCGGTGTCCGGCGGCGGATCGGAGCCCTGGTCGGGCTCCGGGGCGGGCGCGCCGCCCTCGCGCGCCTTGCCCTCCTCCTGGCGCTCGGGCTCCGGGACGGCGTTGAGCCGCTCGGTCTCCTCCGCGCCGGGCGACGCGGTGCCGGGATGGTCTGCGTCGAAGCTCATGGGTTCCGGCGTGCCCACTTGACAGGACGCCCACACGGAAGGTGATGCACGACACGGAGAACGGGACACCATCGTCCGACTCTTGGGACGTGACCGTGCTCCGCCACATCACCGAAGCCGACCGTGACCGCCTCGCGCGGTTCCACGGCCGCCTGTCCGCGGAGACCCGGTACCGCCGCTTCCACGGCGCCAAGGGCGACCTGACCACGCGCGAGCTGTCGTACCTGACCGACGTCGACGGCCGCCGCCACGTCGCGGTCGTCGCCGAGCGGCCCGATGGCGAGCTGGCCGCGGTCGCGCGCGTCGTCCACGACGGCGAGCGGCAGGCGGAGGTCGCGGTCGTGGTCGCCGACGACTGCCGCGGGCGGGGCCTGGGCGCGCGCGTCGTCCGCGCAGCGCTGCTGGAGTACGGCTTCCACCGCCCCTGCGACGCGGTCCAGGCGATCGTCCAGGGCGACAACCGCGCGGCGCTGCGCCTCTTCCGTGACGAGCTCGGCGGGCGCGCGGTCGCCGCGGGCGACGGCGTGATCACGTTCCGCCTCCCGGCGCCGTCGATCCTCGCGACGCGCAGCGCGGTCGGGCCCGATCGGTCTGCCGAGCCGGCGCCGGCCCTCGCCGCCGCGGCGTAGCGCGCCACCGCCCGCCCGCCGCACCTCGGCGCGCCACCTCCCTCCCGCCGCACGGAGTTCGCGCAAGTTGTGACGAGCGGCGTCGTTCCGGTCCGCATCATGGACCGACGACTCCCCTCCCTCGCCGCCGGGATGGCGCTCGCGCTCGTCCCCGCGGCCGGTGCGCAGGCCGACACGCCGAAGGCGCCGACGCTGCTGCCGGCCGTCACCAAGGCGCTCGACGCCGCGCGCACGACCGCCAAGACGTGCACCGAGACGGCCGCCGGGCGCGGGCTCGACGGCGCGACGTACCGCGCGCCGATGTCCGGGTTCCTCACCGCGCGGCTGAGCGGCAAGGGCGACTGGGACCTCGTGCTGCGCGACGCCCGCAGCGGCCAGGGGCTCGCCGCGTCGCAGGGCTTCGGCGGCGCCGAGACCGCGCAGACGTGGGTCACCGCCGGCCAGCAGGTCGTCGCCCAGGGCTGCCGCCGCGCCGGGGCGGCGGAGGGCGCGAAGGTCCGCTTCACGCTCGCCGACGTCCAGCGGCCCGCGCTGCCGCAGGGCGCCCCGTCGCTCGTGCGCGTCGAGGGCACCGCCGACCAGCTCCACGGGCTCGAGCGGATGGGCTTCGACGTCACCCACAACATGGGCCGCGGCTGGGCCGACGTCGTCGTCGCGGGCGCCGCGCAGGCCGCGCAGCTCGCCGCCACGAAGCTGAAGACGACGACCCGCGTCGCCGACCTGACGCGGTCGTTCGCGAGCGCCCGCGCCGCCGACGCGCGGTACGCCCAGCGCGTGGGCGAGGGCGGCTCGCCGCTCCCGTCCGGCCGCACGACGTACCGCACGTACGACGAGATCCAGGCCGAGATGAAGGAGCTCGCCGCCCAGCACCCAGACCGCGTCCGGAAGGTCGTGTTCGGCACGACGCACCAGGGCCGCGAGATCTCCGGCATCGAGATCGCGCAGGACGTCGGCGCCGCGGACGGCCGCCCGGTCTTCTTCCTGATGGGCAACCACCACGCGCGCGAGTGGCCGTCGGCCGAGGCGCCGATGGAGCTGGCGCACCTGCTGGTGAAGAGCGACAGCCCGCGCGTCCGCGCCCTGCTGGAGCGCGAGCGCGTGGTGATCCTGCCCGTCGTCAACGTCGACGGCTACATCACGAGCCGCGGCGCGTTCGACCCGATCGACACGTTCCCGGGGTCCGACTCGCCCGCGACGGTCGTCAACGCGATCGCCCCGCCCGGCGGCATCTTCGCCTACCGCCGCAAGAACTGCGACGGCGAGATCGTCCCGCCGACGACCCCGTGCGAGCTGACGTGGGGCGTCGACAACAACCGCAACTACGGCAACCTCTGGGGCGGCCCGGGCTCGAGCGCCGACGTCACCTCGCAGAGCTACCACGGCCCCGGCCCGCGCTCGGAGCCGGAGACGCAGGCGGTGTGGAACTACGCCCGCACGCACCACGTCACGACGCTCGTCTCCGTCCACACCGTCGCGGCGCTCGTGCTGCGCCCGCCCGGCCTGAGCGGGTCCGGCCTGGCGCCCGACGAGGCGCGGATGAAGGAGGTCGGCGACGCGATGGGCCGCGCGGCCGGCTACACGTCGCAGTACTCGTGGGAGCTGTACGACACCGCGGGCACGACCGAGGACGACACGTACGCGGCCACCGGCGGGTTCGGCTACACGATCGAGATGGGCCCGCCTGACGGCCAGTTCCACGAGCCGTACGAGCGCGCGGTCGTCGCCGAGTGGACCGGGCAGAACGACCACGCCAAGGGCGCGGGCGGCCTGCAGGAAGCGCTGCTGATCGCCGCCGAGGCCGCGGCCGAGCCGCGCGACCACGCCGTCGTCACCGGCACCGCGCCGGCCGGCAAGGTGCTGCGGCTGAAGAAGTCCTTCCCGACCACGACGAGCGAGTACTGCGCGCGCGGCATCGAGCCGGTCGTCAACCTCGCGGCGCTGGAGGGCGGCGTCTGCCTCACCGGCACGCAGCCCGCGATCACGCTGACCGACACGCAGGACACCACGACGACGATCCCGGCGAGCGGCTCGTTCGCCTGGCACGTCGGCCCGTCGACGCGGCCGTTCGTGGGCCGCGGGAAGGTCACCACCGAGACGACCGACGCCGAGGAGGTCGCGTCGGTCGGCGGCGCCCCGAACGTCCCGAACGGCACGGCGTCGCACGACATCGCGTACGGCGGCGGTGACGCGCTGCGCATCACGCTCACCTCGACGCTGCCCGAGGACTACGACATCGAGGTCCACAAGGACGGCGTCAAGGTCGGCGAGTCGGGCAACCTGCCCGGCGCCGAGGAGACGGTGCTGATCGAGAACGCGGGCGCCGGCACGTACACCGTGAAGGTCCACTACTACGCGGCGCTCACCGGCCAGTACACGGTGAAGGCGACCCGGGTCGTCACGAGGACGACGACCGAGCCGGGCGGCAAGGAGGCCTACGAGCTGACCTGCGAGGAGCCCGACGGCACCGTGCTCGAGCGGCGCTCGCTGACGATCGACCGCGGCCAGCAGATCGCGCTCGCGCTCGGGTGCGGGGCCGCTCCGACCACGCTGGGCGACGGCTCCCCCGCCCCCGCCGCGATCGTGGCGGGGAGCGCACCCAGCCGCCTCGCGGTCGCGCCGCGCCGGGCCGCCAAGCGGCGCGCCGCGGTGAAGCTGCGCGGTGCGTCGACCGTGCGCGTCGTGCGCGGCATCGTCCGGCTCCCCGTCGCGTGCCCCGCGGGCCTGCCGGGCGTGTGCAAGGGCACGGTGACGCTGAAGCGGGGCGCCGCTCGGCTCGGCAGCGGCCGGCTCGCGCTGGCCTCCGGCCGGTCGGGCGTGGTGCGGGTGAAGCTCACCCGCGCCGGCCTGCGGGCGGTGCGGCGGGGCGCGCGGGTGAAGGTCCGCGCGACGGTGTCCGGCGCCGGCCTCACCGGCGCGCGCAACCTCACCCTGCGCAAGTAGCGGAACGTCGCTGATCCGCCTCGGCGCGGCCCCGTGCCAACAGCGCCGAGGCGGTTCAAGCTTTCCGTAACACCCGCCGACGCAAGGCAGGTGGACCTGTCGTGCGTGGTACCGAACACGACCCGCCGCGCGGCCGGGCTGCTCGGCCCGCGCCCGATCAAGCGCACCCGCAGGCTGTTCCTCGTCCTCGCGCTCCCGTGCGCGGTCGTCGTGCTCGCCGGCGCGCCCTCGGTGGCGCCGGTCTTCGTGCTGCTCGCCCTGTGGGTGTGGTGGCAGCAGTGCTGCCGTCGCCAGCGGATGCCCTGGTGGGGCGACCCCGCCGAGTTCGCGCTCGTGTTCCTCGCCGGGGCGCTGGCGGGCGCACACGAGACGATCGCCCTCGTCCTCGTCGGCGTCCTCTTCCGCTCCCTCTTCACCGGCACCCTGCGGACCGCGATCGGCGTCCTCGGCTACGGCGCGGCGCACCTCGGCGCGGTGCTCGTCGGACCGGGCGACGCGAGCGTGAGCGACGCCGTGCAGCTCCTCCCCTCGCTCGCGGTCGCCGGCGGCGTCATGCACGCGTTCGCGCAGTCGATGCTCCGCTACGACGCGCTGCAGGAGGAGCGCGCGGCCGCCAGCGTCGAGCACCTCGCCTACCACGACCGGCTGACCGGCCTGCCCAACCGCGCGCGGCTCGAGCAGCGGCTGGCCGCGGCGCTGGGCGATGCGGCCGCGGCGCTGAGCCCGGTCGCGCTCGTCCTCGTCGACCTCGACGACTTCAAGCAGGTCAACGACTCGCTCGTCCACGCGACCGGCGACCGGCTGCTCGGCGCCGCCACGCACCGGCTGCGCGCGGCGGCGCGGGACGGCGAGCTGCTCGCGCGGCTCGGTGGCGACGAGTTCGCGGTGCTCCTGCGGGTGGGCGAGGGCGAGCCGGAGGCGCTCGCGCGCGCCGACGCGCTGCTCGCCGCGCTGGCCGAGCCGCTCGTGCTCGACGGGCGCACCCTGCGCATCGGCGCGAGCGCGGGCGTGTGGGTGACCCCGCACGGCACGGGCGCCGGCCCGGCCGAGGCGCTCCACGGCGCCGACCTCGCGCTCAGCCGCAGCAAGGCGTGCGCGCGCGGGACGGCCGTGCTCTTCCGCCCCGAGATGCACGCGGAGGCGCTCGCGCAGCTGCGGCTCGAGGACGACCTGCGCGCGGCGGTCGAGCGCGGCGAGCTGGTCCCCCATTACCAGCCGGTCGTCCGCCCCGGCGGCGCGCCGGTCGGGGTCGAGGCGCTCGTGCGGTGGGAGCACCCGACCCGCGGACTGCTCGCCCCGGGCGCGTTCCTCGACGCGGCGGTGCGCACCGGGCTCATCGTCCCGATCGGCCGGCAGATGCTGCGCGCGGCCTGCGCCGACACCGCCGTGTGGACGGCCGGCCTCCCGGACGACGTCGTGTTCGGCGTCGGCGTCAACGTCGCCGCCGCGCACCTCGCGGACCCGGGCTTCTGCGACGACGTCGAGGCGGCGCTGGCCGAGAGCGGCCTGGCACCGTCGCGGCTCGTGCTGGAGCTGACGGAGAGCGCGATGATGGACGACCTCGACCTCGCGGCGTCCAAGCTCGCGTGCGTCCGGGCGCTCGGCGTCCGGGTGGCGGTCGACGACTTCGGCACCGGCTACTCCTCGCTGGCGTACCTGCGGCGCCTGCCGCTCGACTTCCTGAAGATCGCGCGTGAGTTCGTCGCCCCGCTGGGGACCCCGGACGGGGGCACCGCGGCGCTGGAGCTGACGCGCGGGATCACGCAGCTCGCCCACAGCCTCGGGCTGATCGTCGTCGCCGAGGGCGTCGAGACGGTGGCGCAGGCGGAGGCGGTCGCCGCGATCGGCTGCGACGCCGTGCAGGGCTTCCTCTACGCGCGCCCGATGCCGCCCGAGGACGTCCCGCCGGTGGCGGGTTCGAATCCGCCGCTTGTATCCGACGGCCCGCACCTGTAAGTTCGTCGGGCCCTCAGTCCGAGGGAGGTCGCACATGCAGCTCGTCCGAATGCACAGCACGCCCGTTCTTCCGTCTCGCCGCCCGGCGATGGCGACCACGCGTGCTCTGACGCGCTCTTGACCTAGGCCGCATCGCTGGGTCACGGGCGCCCGAACCGCCCGACCGACCCCGCTGCTCCACGGCCGCCGGCGTCGCCCCCGGCGCGGTTCACGACCCGAACCGCATTGCAGAACCGATCCTCAAAGGACGACCGTCGTGAACTCCATGCTGCACCTCGAGGCCATCCGCCACGAGCATCGGCCCAACCGGCCGTACATCGAGGGCTGGCCGCCGCACCGGCCGCCCGGCCCGCCCGGACCCAGGCGGGTCCGCCGCCGCGCCGCCCTCTCCCTCGCCCGCCTCGCCCGGCGCATCGACGACCGGGCGGCCTGGCGCGCGTTCGCGCCCTAGCCGGCGCACCCCGCCCCCGGCGCCGCGACACGTTCGCGGCGCCGGGGCGCGTAGCCTCCTGCGGCGTGCCCGCCGCCATCCCGCACCGTGCCTCGCCCGTCCGCCACGTCCCCGGGCTGCGCCTCGTCGAGCACCGCTTCCGGGTGCCGCTCGCGCCGGGCGACGATCGCACGATCGAGCTGTTCGCCCGCGAGGTCCGCGCCCCGCGGCACGCCGACGAGGAGCGGCCGTTCCTGCTCATGCTCAACGGCGGCCCCGGCCAGCCCGCCCGGCGGCCCGAGGCGGCCGACTCGTGGCTCGGCCGCGCGCTGGAGGACTTCCACGTCGTGCTGCTCGACCAGCGCGGCACCGGGCTCTCCTCCCCCGTCACGGCGCGCTCGCTCCCCGCGGCGGCCGGCCCGTCGGCCGCCGAGCAGGCCGCGTACCTGCGCCACTTCCGCGCCGACGCGATCGTCCGCGACGCCGAGGCGATCCGCCCGACGTTCACCGGCGGCGCGCCCTGGTCGGTGCTCGGCCAGTCGTTCGGCGGCTTCTGCACCCTCACGTACCTGTCGTTCGCGCCCGAGGGCCTGCGCGAGGCGTTCATCACCGGCGGGCTGCCGCCGCTCGCGCGCCCCGCAGAGGACGTCTACCGCGCGACGTTCTCACGGCTCGACACGCGCATCGCCGGTTACCTCGCGCGCTACCCCGACGACCGGGACGCGTGGGAGCGGGTCCTCGCGCACCTCGACGCGGCGGGCGGCGTCACGCTCCCCCGCGGCGGCACGCTCAGCGCGCTGCGCCTGCGGACCGTCGGGCTCGGGCTCGGGATGCAGCCCGCGTTCGAGCAGCTCCACCACCTGGTCGAGGGCGCGTTCGACGGCGCCGAGCTGTCCGCGCTGTTCCTCGAGGAGGTCGAGCAGCGGCTGTCGTTCACCCGCTCCCCGCTCTACGCGCTGCTGCACGAGGCGATCTACGCGCAGGGCGCCGCGACGCGCTGGGCGGCGCAGCGCGTGCTCGACGCGCACACCTCCACCCCGCTCTTCCTGGGCGAGATGATCTTCCCGTGGCTGTTCGAGGAGGAGCCGTCCTTGCGGCCGTTCGCGGAGGTCGCGGAGCTGCTGGCGCAGGCCGAGGACTGGCCCGCGCTCTACGACCCCGCGCAGCTCGGGCGCAACGAGGTGCCGGCGGTCGCGGCGATCTACCTCGACGACATGTACGTCGACGCGGACCTGTCGCGCGAGACGTGCTCAGCGATCGCCGGGCTGCGCTCGCTCATCACCAACGAGCTCCAGCACGACGGGCTGCACCGCAGCGATCTGCTCGACCGCCTCATCGCCATCCTCCGCGGCGAGCGCTGACGAGCGCACGCAGTTGCGGCCGCCGCGCTTGGCGGTGTACAGCGCGGTGTCCGCGCGGAGCATCGCGTCGGCGAGGATCGTCGTCCCCTGCGTGTTGGCGACGCCGAACGACATCGTCACGGTGATGCCGGCGTAGGGCCGGATCTCGACCGCCTCGCGCAGCCGCTCGGCCAGCGCCGCGGTCTCCTCCAGCGTCGCGCCCGGGAGCAGGACGAGGAACTCCTCGCCGCCGACGCGGTACGCGAGGTCGAAGGCGCGCAGCTGCTTGCGCAGCGCGTACGCGACGTCGATGAGCACCGCGTCGCCGCGGGCGTGGCCGTGCTCGTCGTTGATGCGCTTGAAGTGGTCGATGTCGCCGACGACGACGCCGACCGGCTCGTGGGTGAGCCGCGCCTGCTCGTCCAGCTCGGCCATCCGCGCCGCGAGCGCGCGGCGGTTGAGCATGCCGGTGAGGCCGTCGAGGACCGACTCGGTGCGGTGCTCGAGATCCGACCGCATCAGCGCGGTGGAGAGCAGCGCGACGCCCGCCAGGAGGGCGAGCGGGAAGAGCAGCGTGGGCGGCTCGTCGACGACCGCCTGCGCGTCCGCGCCGAGCGTGACGGCGACCATCAGCAGCGCCGTGAGGGCGACGCCGACGCCGACGCCGCGCGTGGTGAAGCGGGCGCTGAGCGTGACGACGGGGATGGCGAGCCACGCGACGGCCGGGCTCTCGGGACCGCCGGTGAGCCAGACGGACGCGGCGATCGCGAGCTGCGAGCAGATCCACGCGCCGCCGATCCACAGCTCCGGCTGCGCGCGCTGGGCGAGCTGGCGGTCGACCGCGAGGAACGCGACGGCCGCGACGACGAGCGGGATGAGCGTCCAGAACCCGAGCCAGGGCCCCGAGACGAGCAGCGCGACGCCGAGGCCGCCCATCGTCCAGGTGCGGACTGCCTTCAGGCGCGGCTCCATGTCGAGCAGCCGCTCACGGTCTTCGCGGTCGGGACAGAGCCACGTGCCGTCCATGCACGGAGTCCTCGACGGGGCCGCTCAGCGACTTGAGGAACGCGTGAAAGTCTCGTTGCACATACGACAGCCGCGCGCGGCCTGGCGGCCGCGCGCGGGTCTGCGGGGCGGCGGCTAGGCCTCCGCGCCGCCCTCTTCGTCCTCGGCGAGGATGCGGTAGAGCGAGCGGCGGGTCTCCGTCAGGAGCTCCTTCGCGCGCTGGACCTGCGCCTCGTCGCCGGCGGTGCCGACCTGCATGACGGCCATGCCGACCTGCGCGACCAGGCCCTGCAGCTCGCGCCGCGGGTCGTCCTCGCCGCCGCTGAGGTCGGCCCAGGGCTCCCCGAGCTTCTCGCGGTTGGCGTCGACGTGCTCGCGCCCCGCGTCGGTCAGGTGGAACAGCTTGCTGCCGCCCTCCTGCTCCTCCGCGCGGACGAGCCCCTCGTCCTCGAGCTGCTGGAGCGCCGGGTAGACCGAGCCGGGGCTCGGCCGCCAGAGGCCCTCGCTGCGCCGCTCGATCTCCTGCATCAGGCCGTAGCCGTTGCGCGCCTCCTCGGCGAGCAGGAGCAGGAGCGCCGCGCGGACGTCACCGCGCTTGCGGCGCCGCCCGCCACGGCCGCCCGGGCCGCCCGGCCCGAGGCCGCCGCGGCCCCACGGGCCCCAGGGCGGTCCGCCCCAGCCTGGCCCGAAGCCGGGCCCGCCCGGCCGGCCGCCGTGGTGGCCGAAGCCGCGGTGGCCGCCGCGGCCCTCGCCGCCACGCCGCTCACGACCTTCGCCGCCCTCCCAGCCCTCGCCGCCGCGCATCGCGCGCAGGACGTCGGCCTTCCAGCTCCGGCCGCACCCGTGGGCGGGGCCGGCGTGTGCGAATGCGTATCCGTGACGCATGTGATTCCTCCATCGTTGACTCTTGATACGTCAACGATATATCGCAACCCGTCGTTCGTCAAGATCCGAGCGCGCCGCAGCACACCTTCGACTCCGATGCGGAGTCGAAGGTGTGCCGGGTTGGGAGCGAGGGGTCAGTCCTCGTCGTGGTCACGCCCGCGGTCGTCGTCGCCGCGGTCGTCGCGGCCGGAGCGCTCGACCTCCAGGGCGACCCAGCGGCCGTTGGAGCGGCGGACGGTCGCCTCGATGTCGGTGCGGCCGACGCGGACGGCGCCGAAGCCCGACAGGCGCTCGTAGCGCGTGCGCGAGCTGACGTGGATCGTGACCGTGCGGCCCTCGTCGCGAAGGCGGAAGCTGCGCGCGTCGGTGTCGACCGACACGACCCTGCCCTCGAACTCGCGGGTCGTCTGGGCGGAGGCCGGCGCGGCGAGGGCGGTCGGCGTGAGCGTCAGGGCCGCGATGGCGGTGATGACCGTGATGCGCTTCATGGCGACCATGGTCCCCGCCCGCCGGCGAAGTGCCCGGCAAGCCCGGGCAAAGCTTCGGTAAAGCGCGGAGCTAGCGCCCGATGATGGCGCGGCGACGCGCGCTCGGGTCGTCCAGGTAGCGCTCGGGGCGCTCGTCGTCCAGCAGACCCGCGAGGGCGCAGCCGCCCACGATGAGGACGGCCGGGACGAGGACGATCGTGGCGGCGAACGCGAGGAGCACGAAGAGCATCTCGAGCATGACGCTCACTTCATCGGACGCGATGAAGGCCCGATGAAGACGGCTTGGACGTTCAGGCGGAGGGCGCGCGTGCCACGTTGCGCGCCTCGACCAGCGCGGCCAGCGCCTCGACCACCGCGGGGTCGAAGTGGGAGCCCGCGCAGGCGCGCAGCTCCTCCACCGCCTCGGCCTCCGAGCGCGCCGCGCGGTAGGGCCGGTCGGTCGTCATCGCGTCGAACGCGTCGCAGGCGCAGACGATCCGCGCGCCGAGCGGGATCTCCTCCCCCGCCAGCCGGTCCGGGTAGCCGGTGCCGTCCCACCGCTCGTGCGAGGAGCGCACGAGCGGCACGGTCCGGGCGAAGAACGGGATGCGCGCGAGCATGTCGGCGCCGACGATCGTGTGGCGCTCGATCTCCGTCCGCTCGGCGGGCGTGAGCGGCCCGGCCTTGCGCAGGATCTCGGTCGGCACCGCGATCTTGCCGACGTCGTGCAGCAGCGCGCCGTAGCGGACGTCGCGCAGCTCGTCCTCGTCCAGGCCGAGCCGGACGCCGACGGCGTAGGCCAGCTCCCCCACGTCGTGCGCGTGCGAGGCGGTGTCGGCGTCCTTGGCCTCCAGCGCGTCGCACAGCACGGCGAGCGTCGTGGCGAAGGCGCCGTCCAGCTCGGCGAACAGCTCGGAGCGGTGCAGCGCGGCGGCGACCTGCGCGCCGATCGTCTCCAGCAGCAGCACGTCGTCGGACGTGAACGCGCTCGGCTCCTCGTCGAGCAGCGACAGCACGCCCCACACGCGGCCGGCGACGTGCAGCGGCACGGTCAGCTGGGAGCGCAGGACGAGGTCGGAGCTCGGCCGCACGTACTGCGGCCCGCGGTGGTCGGGGTCGAGCGCGGTGTCGTGGACGAGCGCGACGCGGCCGGTGCGGGCGACGCGGCCGGCGACGCCGACCCCGATCGGCTGCGTCCAGCGCGGGATGTCGCGCGTCTCGGTGAGCGTGCCGCCGACGACGAGCGTCCGCAGCTCGGCCGCGTCGTGGTCGACGCGCTGGACGTAGGCGACGCCGTAGTCGAAGGCGTGGTGGAGCTCGGCGACCGCCGCCTCGACGATCCGCTCCGGCGTCAGCACCGGCGCCAGGCGGGAGGAGAGCCGGCTGGCGACGGCGAGGCGCTCGCGCATCAGCGCGCCGCTGCTCGCGGCCGGCGCGGCCGGGGTCACGGCCGTGGCCGCCGCGCGGCCGGGGACGCGCCGGCGCCGTTCGCTCCCGCCCTTCATCGCGTACAGCGCGGCGTCGGCGGCGGCCAGCAGCACGTCCTTCGAGCCGCCGTCCTCCGGCCACGCCGCCATCCCGAACGACGCGCCGACCCGCGCGTCCACGCCGGCGATCGCGTCGCGCACGCGGTTGGCGACGACGCGCGCCTCGGCGCGGCCGGTCTCGGGGAGCAGCAGCGCGAACTCGTCGCCGCCGATGCGGAACGCGAGATCCGAGCCGCGGCACGTGCTCGCCAGCGCGGCGGCGACGGCCCGCAGGACGCGGTCGCCCTCGGCGTGGCCGGCGCCGTCGTTGACGAGCTTGAAGCCGTCGAGGTCGAACAGCGCGACCGCCGCCTCCCCGCCGTACCGCCGCGCGCGGTCCAGCTCGCGGTCGATCGACTCGTGGAACTCGCGGTGGTTGAGCAGCTGCGTGAGCGGATCGCGCGTCGCCAGCGCCCGCTGGGTGGCGAACATCCGCGCGTTGGCCAGCGCGATCGCGGCCTGGACGGCGTAGGCGGAGACGAGGTCGACGTCGCGCGGGAGGAACGTGCGCGGCTGCGGCGCGAGCGCGAGCAGGTGCCCGACCGGGTGGCCACGGTAGGTCAGCGGCGTCAGGCAGACCGAGCCGATCGGCATCTCCGCGTCGTGCGCCAGCGGCGCGAGCAGCGGGTCGAGGCTCACGTCCTCCACGAGCACCGGCTCCGTGGCGCCCGCGTGGCGCTGCTCGACCCACCGCTCGATGATCGCGGTCGGCAGCGCGGGGACGCCGGTCGACGCCTGGGCGCGCGGGGCGCCGTCGGACTCGGCGACGAGGAGCAGGAACGCCTTCGAGCCGACCGCGGCGTGGGCGTGCTCGACGATCTTGCCCAGCAGCTCGTGGAGGTCGAGCTCGGCGACGAGGTCCTGCAGCGAGGCGGCCAGGCGGGTGGAGACGAGCTCGCGGTCCTGCAGCTCGTCCTCCATCTGGCGCCAGCGGGCGCGGCGCGCCCGGACGGTCGCGGCGGCCAGGCTCGCGCCTCCCAGCGCGGCGGCCGCGGCGGCGGCCGGGACGAGCGCGGGCGCGGCGAGCGCGGTGGTGGCCAGCGCGGCGGCGGCGCCCGCGGTGGCGGCGACCGTCGTGCGCGTCGACAGCCGCGTGTGCTGCCAGGTCAGCTCGTAGACGCAGCGATCGGCGCCGTGCGCCGCGCACAGCGCGTGGCTGACGTGCGCGTGCCCCATCCCGAACAGCGCCGGCACGACCGACAGGAGGCCGAGCGTGTAGTCGCAGTCGTGCGGATGGATGCCGTAGGTGGTGTCACGCTCGGAGAACGCGACCGTCGCGCGGTCGCGCTCGAGCCGCAGCAGCTCGAGGTTGTGGATCGCGGAGAACTTGCCGTTCGCGCGGACGATGTGCTGGTAGACCAGGCGCGGCGAGCCGAGCGCGCGCAGCGCGACCTTCAGCCCGTCGCCGACGCTGAGGTCGAGGACCGCGGCGCCCGCATGCCGCATCACGGCCGGGTCGTCGAGCGTCTCGGCCAGCGCCTCGAACAGGCGGATCTTCGTCGCGAACGAGATCCAGCTGCGCTCGTCGAGCAGCTCCTCCTCGCGATCGGCGCAGCCCGAGCGGCGCAGCACCTCGTCCACCGCGGGCCGCCCGCCGGCGCGCTCGGCGTACGCGAGGACCAGCCGGGAGGTCATCCCGGACGTCTCCCGCAGCTCCACGCGCCCCGTCACCCGATGGTTGTCGGAGCATCGGGGCGCCGGACTTGAGCGCCGCCGCGCCCAGCTCGACCGTCAGCCGAGCAGCCGGCCCACGACGTGGCGCGCGACCGCTCGTGCGCGCTCGGGGTCGCCCGCGCGGTCCGGTGTGGTGACGGCGACCATGAGCAGGAGCGGATCGGCGAGGACGAACAGGTCGTCGCTGCGCTGGAGCGCGGCCTGCCCGAGGCCCTCCACCGGCACCGCGTCGTCGGCCACCGCGTCGCGCAGGTAGCCGAACCAGTGCACGCCGGCGTCGAACTCGTCGTCGATGCCGTGGAACGCGCTCACCTCGGCGCGGTGCAGCTGGTGCCTGGGACCCTGCGCCTCGAACTTCACGCCGATCGTGTCGTCGCCGTAGATCAGGTGCGGCCCGCCGAGCGGCAGCCCGGCGACGTCCATCGCCTCGTGCTGGGTGAGCAGCAGGTACGGGTCGGGCGCGCCGTGCTGCCGCGCGCGCCGGACGACGTCCTCGTCGTGGTCGCTCAGCGTCCCGGCCTCCACCGGCTTGGTCTGCGTCGCGGCGCGCGCCTCGCGGAGGTCGTCGAACTGCACCTTCGCGGTGGCGGCCGCCTTCACGGCCTTGTCGAGGATGCCCATGCGCCCGACGGTACGCGCGGCTGCGCGCTCCGTCGCGGCCGCGCTCCCCTCCGACGGACAGCGAGTTGCGCCGCGCGGGCTTACGCCGCCGTGCTCGCCGGCCGCGCCGGCGCTCCAGCGGGCGGGTCCCTGCGTCGGAAGTGCGGCGGCGTGCGGCGGAGGCGCGGAGGGATCGTGCCGGAAGTGCGGAGCGGGGTTGCCGGAGCACGGGTGGGCAGGTTCCGTGGTCCCCATGTCCCCTCGCGAGCCCCGCCGATCCTCCCAACGTCAGCCGAAGCGCGACGGTGGGAGCGTTACCGGCACCAGAGCCGAACAACCCTCCCAGCGCCGTCGCGCAAGCGACGATGGGAGGGTCACCGGGCCTGACGTGGAGGTGGCGGAGGTCGCCGCGCGCCAGCGCGGCGTCGTCGCCCACGCCCAGCTCGTCGCCGCTGGGCTCAGCCCCGACGCGATCCGTCACCGCGTCCACACCGCCCGGCTCCACCCGGTGCACCGCGGCGCATATGCCGTCGGGCACGTGGCGGGTGTCCCGTTCGCCAGCGAGACGGCCGCGCTGCTCGCGTGCGGCGCGGGGGCGGTCGCCACCCACCGGTCCGCCGCTGCGGTCCTGCGGCTGCTGCCGCCGCCGGCGCTGCCCGAGATCACCATCCCGCACACGCGGCGGGTCGAGCGGGTGGGGATCGTCGTCCACCGCTCCACCACCCTCCGCCGCGACGAGGTGTGGATCCGCGAGGGCCTGCCGATCACGAACCCGCGCCGGACGCTGCACGACCTGGCGGCGGTCGCGACGCTCGACGAGCTGACCCGCGCCGTCAACGAGGCGCACGCGCTGCGGCTGATCCCGCCAGGAGCGCTGGAGATGGTGCCGGGGCGCGCCGGGGTGGAGCGGCTGCGGGCGGCGAGTCGCAGCGGGGCGGACGGCTACACCGCGTCGAAGGCCGAGCAGGTCCTGCGCGCGCTGCTCAGGCAGGCGCGGCTGCCGACGCCGAAGACGAACGTGAGCGTCGCCGGCGTGCGCGTCGACGCGGTGTGGGCCCGCGAGCGGCTCGTGGTCGAGGTCGACGGCGCGGCGACCCACGCGCACCGGCTCGCGCGGGACCGGCGGAACGAGGCGAAGCTGCGCGCCGCCGGGTTCGACGTCCTGCGGATCGGGTGGGAGCAGCTCACGCGCGAGCCGCACGTCGTCGTCGCGCTGATCGCCGGCGCGCTCGCGCGGGCGCGAGCCCGCGCCGCCTAGTCAGGCCGCCGCGCGCCCCGCGGCGACCTTCGCGGCCGCGACCGCGAGCTGGTCGGCGCGGTCGTTGAGCACCTTGTGCGCGTGCTCGGCGCCCGTCTCGTGGCCCTTGACCCAGTGCCAGCGCACCTCGGCGTGGCGGGCGATCTCGGCCTCCAGGCCCTGGACGAGGTCCTGGTTCTTGACCGGATCCCCAGAGGCCGTCTTCCAGCCCTTCTTCTTCCAGCCGTGGATCCACTTCGTCATCGAGTCGAGCATCAGCCGCGAGTCGGTGACGATGCACACGGCGCTGCCGGCGGGGAGCGAGCGGAGCCCTTCGAGCGCCGCCGTGTACTCCATCCGGTTGTTCGTCGTGTGGGCCTCGCCGCCGCTCAGCTCGACCGGCGCGCCCGCGTCGTCCGGCGGGACCACGATCGCCGCCCAGCCGCCGGGGCCCGGGTTGCCGCTGCACGCGCCGTCGGTCCAGACCAGCGCCTCGCCCGGGCGGGCCTCGACGGGCTTCTCGGGGACCTTGGCGGCGGCGGGTCGGCGGCGGCGGTACGGCGGCTTCGTGGGAGACATCGGGGCCGATCCTAGGCGGCCCGGCCGACGGCAACCCCACGCGAACCCGCCACGTCGCGGGACGGCCCGCAAGCTCCGCGCTTCGCGGGCGTTGTGGGCGGCATGGGCCTTTCCGCACGTGCCATCGCCGTCCTCGTCGCGCTCACCGCGCTCTCCGGCTTCCTGTTCGCCGCGCTGCTCGGCGGGCCGCGGACGACCCCGGCGCGTGCCACGCCCGTGCTGGGCAGCACGAACGTCGACCTGATCGCGAGCGTTCCGGGCACGGCCGCGATCTCGGGCGTCTTCTCCCGCTCGGCGCCGTACTTCTACGTCTCCGGGCTGGACTCGGTGAGCGTGCTCGACGTGTCCGACCCGCGCGCGCCACGGCCCGTCGGCAAGCTCGCGAACGCCATCTTCGAGAACGAGGCGATGACGCTCGGTGAGCGGACGCTGGCGGACGGGACCGTCCAGCGGTTCCTCCTGGTCGGCAACGACCTCGGGCAGGCCAGCGTCGGCCCGGACGGGTACGCGATCGGCCGCATCGGCGGGCGCGAGCTCATCATCGTCGACGTCACCGACCCGGCGCGGCCGCGGATCGCCGGGCGCACGCCGTCGACCGGGCCGGACGCCGCAACGACCTCGACGCACACCGTCGCGTGCGTCAACGCGGCGTGCACCGTCGCGTACAGCGCGGGCGACGAGGACGGGGAGTTCTCGATCTTCGACCTGTCCGACATCACGGCGCCGCGCCAGGTCGCGACGGTGCGCTCGCCGGCGGCGGGCGAGGGTCCGATCGGGCAGGCCGGCCACCACTGGAACGTCGACGGCGCGGGCGTGGCGTGGCACACCGGCTCGGGCGGCACCGCGGCGTTCGATATCGCCGATCCGCTCCACCCGCAGCTGCTGAACGGCACCGACGAGCACGGCACCGCGTCGCCGTACAACGACTTCATCCACCACAACTCGCAGCGGCCGAACGCGCGGGCGTTCGGGTCGTCGAGCGACTACAGCGTCGCCAACGGCAACGTCGTGCTGGTGACGGAGGAGGACTACGCGAACGAGGGCGACGAGGTCGTGTGCTCGCGTGCGGGGACGCTGCAGACGTGGGCGCTGCCGTCGCTCGACGGCGCGGCGTACCGCGCGGGCAACCCGGACGCGGCGCCGGACCGCGGCACGATGACGCCGCTCGACACGATCAACCCGCCGGCCGAGTCGGGCGGCGGGCTGTCCTCCCCGGTCGGGGCGTTCTGCTCGGCGCACTGGTTCGACTACCACCAGAGCGGCGTGGTCGCGCAGGGCTACTACCAGCAGGGGCTGCGGCTCGTGGACGTGCGCGACGCGCGGGACCTCAAGCAGTTCGGGTACTTCACCGGCGGCGTGACCGAGGTGTGGGACGCGTACTGGGCGCCCGAGCGCGACGCGGCGGGCGTGGTCGTGCCGGGGCGCAAGACGAACCTCGTCTACACCGTCGACGCGGTCCGCGGCGTGGACGTCTTCGAGGTGAGCGACCTGCCGCCGGACCTGCCGGTCGCGGGCGACGACGGGGCGCGCGGGACGTTCCCGGCGGCGCCGGGCGCGGCACCCGCCGGATCCAGCACACCGGCCGCGCCGGCCGCGCCGTCCGCACGCTCGACGGCCGCGACGAGGTCCACCGCCGCCTCCACCCTCGCCGGCGCGGCCGCGTGCACGCCGCCGCGCGCGACGGTCACCCGCACCACCGGTCGCACGGTCCGCGGCACCGCGCGGGCCGGCCGCGGCGGGTGCCGCGTCGCGCTCGTCCGCGTCACCGTCGCCCGCCGTGTGAGCGCGCGCTGCCGCTTCCTGACGGCGCGCGGCACGCTCACCGCCGTGCGCTCGTGCCGCAAGCCGGTCGAGCTGACCGCGCGCGGCACGACGCGCTGGTCGGTGACGCTGCCGGCCCGCGGCCGCTACGTCGTCAGCGCCCGCGCGGTCGACACGAGCGGCGCGGCCACGCGCACCGCCGCGACGCGCCGCGTGACCGTCCGGTGAGTCAGGGGCGCGCTCCGGCGAGCAGCTCCGTCCACGCCGGCTGCTCGCGCGCCGCGACGTCCGCCGCGCCGTCGCCGTAGAGGCGGAAGCGGGCGAACGTGTAGACCTGCGCGCCCGGGCCGCCGGTGCCGAGGTAGGCGATGCCCGGGGCGGGCGCGTCGAGCACGAGCGTCAGCGCCCCCGCGTCGCCGCCCGCGACCTCACCCGCCAGCGCGGGCGCGCCGTCGCGGGAGCGGACGCGCTCGCCGACCGCGGGCCGCGCGGGGAGCCCGATCGCGGCGGCGAGCTGCTCCCACGCGCGCTCGGCGCTGGTGCCGGGCGGCGTCTCCCCGCCGGCGAGGATCGTCGCGGCGCGCTGGCCGGGGAAGCGCTCGCGGTAGAGCCGCAGGTCGTCGAGCGCGCGGCGCCACCCGGTCGTGAAGCTCTCCACCGCGGCGTCCCACTCGTCCCCGTCGCCGAGGCCGCTGGAGACGACGCGCACGACGCACGTTCCGCCGCTGCGCGCCTCGACGAGGTACTCGGTGGCGAGCAGCCGCTGGCGCGCCGTGTCCCCGTCGGGGTGGAACGGCTCCTCGTAGCGGAGGCGGTGCGGCGGGTCGTAGGCGGTGATCGTGCCCGTCTCCTCGAAGCCCGCGCCGTGATCCTGCCGGTAGGCGCCGCCGACGCGCGGCTCGATCTCGGTCGGGACGAACCAGGCGGTGACGCCCGGCCCGGTCGCGATCGTCTCCCACACCTCCTCGGGGGTGCCGGCGACCTCCACCTCGGTCTCGATGCGGCGTCCATCGGTCATGCCTGGTCCTCCTGCTCCGGTTGTGGGATCGGATGCGCGGCGACGACGAGCCGGTGGTCGCGGCCCTCGGGCGCGTGGTACTTCTGCGCGAGTCGCGTGACCGCCGCGGTGAGTTCCTCCGCGAAGTCGGCACGCGCCTGCGCGGACGCGAAGCGGATCTCGGTGTCGATCGCGAGCGTGGCGACGCGCCCCGAGTCGCGGTCGGCCCGGCGCGCCAGCTCCCCCACCTCGCGCACCGCCCGTGCGGCGACCGCGATCAGGTAGCGCGCGGAGAGCTTGTCGGCGGCGCGCGCGGGGTCGGCCTGTGCGGCCCCGAGCGCCGAGGGCGACACGACGTACGACGCGGCGGTCGCCTGCAGCAACCGCTCGGTCAGCCCGCCCCACTGCCGCTCCTCCGCGACCCCGACGAGCCCGTGCGCCTCCAGCGCGCGCAGGTGGTAGTTGACCTTCTGCCGCGTCAACCCGACCCGCTGCGCGAGCGCGGCGGCCGACGCCGGCTCCCCCAGCTCCGCGAGCAGCCGCGCACGGATGGGGTCGAGCGCCACCACGGCGGCCCCGGGATCTTCGATCACCTCGACGTCGAGCACACCCCCATCGAACCATTGACAACTTTCTTTGTCAAGGCGTCCGCGGAACCGATCTCGGCCGGGAGGCGATCGCCGGGCGGGGCTACGCGGGCGCGATGACGTCGAGGAAGACGCCCGTCTTGGACGGGCTCAGCTCGACGGTGTGGCCGGCGGCGCGGACGAGCTCCGCGACGTCCTCCGGCGAGGCGGGCGGCGTGGGAGCGGCGAGGGCGAGGCGCGCGACGTCGCCGCGGGTCGCCTTGACCATGTGGGAGACGACCGCGCGCGACCCGTCGGGCCGCTCGGTGAAGCCGCGCACGGAGACGACCGTCGCGGCACGCGGGTTCCAGGCGGCGGCGTAGCTGCCGCTGCGGAGGTCGAGCACGAGGCCGTCGTCGGGCAGCGCCTTCGTCAGCGCGGGCTTCCAGAACGCCGCCAGGCCGGTCGCGAAGCGCGGGAGCTTGGCACCCATCGAGAGCTTGTAGGCCGGGATCTCGTCGTCCGGCCGCACGACGCCCCACAGCGCGGACGCGATGAGCACCCGCTCCCGCGCCGCGGCCGGCAGCGACGGCAGCTGCAGGTGCTCGTACAGGACGCCCGTGTACACGCCGTGCGCCGGCCCGGCGGGCGCGTCCAGCAGCGCGGCGTTCTCCGCGAGATGCGACACCTGCCCGGGCGAGAGCCCGAGCGCGGCCAGCGCGGTCGCGGGGCGGCCGGAGGAGGTCCTCACGAGCGTCCGCAGCACGCGCTCGCGCGACTTGGCGAGGGCGTCGGCGAACGCGAGCGACGAGAGCGACACCGGGTCGCCGGCCGTCGGGGCCGTCTTCCCCTCGGACGGCGGCAGGAGGACGAGCAAGCTACGAGTCGGTCGGCGCGGGCCCGGCCTCGATCACGCCCAGGATCTCGCGGACGCGGCAGACGAGCAGGCGCTCGTCCTCGATCTCCACCCACACCCCGGCCGAGCGCGGGAAGACCACGTGGTCCCCCACCCGCACGGGCATCTTGAAGTCCGGCAGGTCCGGCGGGCCGTCGCCGATCGCGAGCACGATGCCCTCGTTGGGCGGCAGGTCGTGCGTCCCCTGCGGGACGAGCAGCCCGGACTTGCGCATGCGGTCCGGCTCGAGCTCCTTGATCACGACCTGGTCGAAGATGGGGCGGAGGACGTCAGGCATCGGCAGCGCAGACTACGACGCGCGGCCCCGCGCTCACGCCGGCGCCGGCACCGCGACCGCCTCGGCGCGCGCCCGCCGCACCGTCCGCACGGCGTCGACCGTGAAGACGACGAGCGCCAGCCACACCAGCGCGAACCCGGCCAGCCGCGACGCGGGCATCGGCTCGCCGTACACGAGCACGCCGATGAGGAACGCCATCGTCGGCGCGAGGTACTGCAGCAGCCCGACCGTCGAGAGCGGGATGCGCACCGCCGCCGCGCCGAAGAGGATCAGGGGGACCGCGGTCGCCACGCCGCTCAGCGACAGCAGCGCCGCGTGGCCAGCCCCCTCGCTGCCCACGGTCCCCCGCCCGGCCGCCTCCAGCCACACGAGGTACGCGACGGCCGGCACGACGAGCACCGCCGACTCGACCGCGACGCTCTGCAGCCCGCCGACGCCCGCGCGCTTCTTGACCAGCCCGTACAGCGCGAACGTGATGGCGAGCGTGAACGCGATCCACGGCGGCCGGCCGTAGTCGACGGTCAGCACGACCACCGCCACGAACGCGATCGCCACCGCGACGACCTGCGCGCGCGAGAGCCGCTCCCCCAGCACCGCGACCGCCAGGGCGACGGTCACGAGCGGGTTGATGAAGTAGCCCAGCGACGTCTCGACCACGTGCTCGGCGTTGACGCCGTAGATGTACGTCCCCCAGTTGACCGCGATCAGCACCGCGGCGACCGCGAGCAGGCCGACCGACCGGCGCGACAGCCCGCGGACCCAGCGGAAGCCACCGGCGACCGCCATGACGACGACGAGCAGGACGAGCGACCAGGCCACGCGGTGCGCGAGGATCTCGACAGGCGCGGCCGGCTCGAGGAGCGGCCAGTAGAGCGGGAGGAGCCCCCACAGGACGTACGCACCGACGCCCGCGGCGAGCCCGGAACGCAGCGGGGTCACGCCGCCCAACGGTAGGACGCGCTACGGCTCCCGCAGCGCCACGACGCGCCCGCCGGTCAGCTCCACCAGCTGCGCCGGCGACAGCGGGAACACCTCGTACGGCGACCCCGCCGCGGCCCACACCTCGTCGAACGCGAGCAGGTCCTCGTCGATCAGCGTCTCCAGCGGGGTCGCGTGCCCGGCCGGAGCCACGCCGCCGATGGGGAACCCGGTCACCTCGCGGACCCACTTCGCCTTCGCCATCTCGACCGGCTCCCCCACCAGCGCGCCGACCGCGGCCAGCGACAGCCGGTTCGGACCCGACACCGCGCACAGGACGCCGGTGCCCGACGGCACCCGCCGGACGACCAGCGACTTGACGATCTGCCCCGGCGCGACGCCCACCGCGGCCGCCGCGTCGGCGACCGTGTGCGTCCCCTCGGGGAAGGTGCGCGTCTCGAAGCCGAGGAAGGTCATGCGCCGGGGTCGGGCCGCAGGAAGACGTCCAGCTCGTCGTCCGCGCCGCTCGGGGCGGTGCCCGGGACGTACGACCGCACCCAGAACTGGCCGGTCTCGGGCAGCTCGTTGATCTCCGGCGCGTTCATCGTCGAGAAGATCAGCACGCGCACCGGCTCGTCGCTGCGGTTGTCGAGCCGGTGCCCGCCGCGGCGCCCCACCGGGCAGGCGACGACGTCGCCCGGCGCGAGCACGCGCTCGCTGCCGTCCATCGCCGTCACGGTGGGCCGACCGCTCAGCACCACGATCGCCTCTTCGTTGTTGTAGTGGACGTGGAGCGGGAACGTCGTCGCGCCGGGCGGCACCTCGTACAGCGACGCGCCGAGCTGCTCCATTCCCGCCTGCTTGCCGATCTGCGCACGCCGCCAGCGGTACGGCGGCTCGTCGCGGTCGCGGTCGAAGTGGGGCTCGAAGACGTTGGCCATGGCGCAGGAGTATGGACGCCGCCCGTCACACTCCACCGCCATGCACGCCACCGACTACGTCCGCGTCCGCAACGCCGCCGGCACCCTCCAGACCAACGCGCCGGAGGTCGACGCCGCGCTGCGCCGCCGGGAGGAGGAGGGCTACGCGCTCGTCTCGTCCGTCCCCGACACGCACAACGGCGACCTCGTCGGGATCCTGCTCCTCTTCGTCAAGCGCGCCGGCTAACCGACGTCGGTCACCGCGAGCACCGCCGGCCGCGGCGCGTGGCGGCCGGCGGCGGCGAGCACCCGGTTCGGCGCCCCCGGCACGACGACGCGCTTGCCCCGCTCCAGCCCGCGGATGGCCGCGTCGGCGACCTGGTCGGCCGACCGCCACAGCGGGCCGGGCAGCGACTTGGCGTGCTCCTCGGAGCCGGACGCCTCCTGGAAGCCCGTCCGCACCGGGCCGGAGCAGAGCGCGGTCACCGTCACGCCGGTCGCGCGGTTCTCGCGGTGCAGCGCCTCGGCGAACATGAGGTCGAACCCCTTCGTCGCCGCGTACGTCGCGCAGCCGGGCATCGGCTGGAACGCGGCGGTCGACGCCGTGATGAGGACCGCGCCGCTGCCCCGCGCGACCATCCCGCGCAGGTAGCGCGAGGTGAGGTCGACGACGGCCTCGACGTTGAGCCGGACCTCCTCCAGCTCGCGCGCGCGGTCGCTGTCGGCGAACGCCCCGTACGTCCCGAACCCGGCGTTGTTGACGAGCACCGACACGTCCAGGCCGAGCGCCTCGACGCGCGCCGCGAGGTCGTCGCGGGCGGCGGCGTCGGCCAGGTCGCACGGGAGCGCGTGGGCCGCGACGCCGTGCGCGCTCCGCAGCTCCTCGGCCAGCGCCTCGAGCTTCTCCGCGCCGCGCGCGACGAGCAGGACGCCGTGGCCGCGGGCGGCGAGGCGGCGCGCGAGCGCCGCCCCGATCCCCGACGAGGCGCCGGTGATCAGGGCGGCGGTGGACGGTGACGGTTCAGGGAGCGCCATGGCCGCGGATCCTAAGCCCGCGGCCGCGGCGCGCCTACTTCGTCGCCTTGCGCAGGAACGGCTTGATCGTGCGGATGAACGTGCTCTTGTCCGGGTCCGCGACGATCGGGTCCAGGTGCGCCTCGGTCGCGTGGCGGTCGACGAGCGTCACCTGCTTGGCCCGCCCCTTGCCGTTCTTGGAGAGGAGCTTCGCGCCCTTGAGCACGCGGCCGGCGCCGAGCGACGTCTCGATCGCGTAGATCGGCACGTCGAGGTCCTTCGCGCGGGTCGACTTGACGCCGAGCGTCTTCTGGCCGGGGTTCGCGACGCCGCCGTTGGTGACGCTGCCGTCGAGCGTCAGGCGGCGCGGGTGGTACCACGCGGTGCCGTCGATCCCGACCGGGCCGGAGAACGCGGTGGCGGCCCGCTCGAGCGTCACCAGGCCGCCGTCCTCCCACCCGCGCGGCTCTCCGGCGGCGGCGAGCCTGCCGAGGTGCATCTGGACGAGCGCGAGGCTGTCCGGGCCGGTCTCGGTGTCGAGCGCGTAGCCGTAGCCGCCGCGGTTCGTCGCCGGCACCGGCGGCTTGAGGTTGCCCGGGAGGAGCGGCCAGCTGCCGAGCATCGCGGGCTCGTCCGGCGCCTTGAGCGCCAGCGTCGAGCCGAGCGCGTTGAACACGCCGGCGCTCCACGGGAGCTTGAGGCCGGTGAGGTCGAGGAACGGGCTCTCCTTGCCGATCGTGGCGAGTGCCTCCTTCGCCATCGCCGGCGTGTAGGTCGGGCGCTCCTTCGTGCCCGGGCCGCTGCCGCCGTCGATCAGCACCAGCCCGTCGAGGTCCTTGGCGCCCGCGCGGCCCTTGAAGTCCCACGTCGCGTACGCGGCCACGATGTTGCCGCCGAGCGAGTGGCCGCCGAGCACGACCTTCCGGCCGCCCTTGCGGGCGTTCGCGATGACCCGCTTGAGGTCCTCGATCGCGACGTTCATGCCCCACTCGCGGGCGAACGCGACGCTGTCGTCGGCCGGCGGGGTGAAGTGCTGCGCCGGCGGCGTGGGGCTGCCGAGCCAGCCGAGGTAGTAGTCGAAGAACTGCTGCGCGGTGGCCTGGCCGCGCTTGTAGCGGTCGAGCACCGTGTGGTCCTCGAGCAGGTTCTCGCGCCGCTCGACCGACCAGATCTGCCAGCCGGGCAGCTGCTCCGCGAGCGTGCGCGCGAGCGGGAGCAGGTAGCCGGCGCCGGCGGACGTGCCGGGGACGAGCACGAACACGTTCTTCGCGCTGTCGGGCCCGGTCTTGACGACCTTGACCTTGTCGTACTTCGCCGGCCCCGCCGCGTCGAACCCGGGCAGCGTGACCGTCTTCTCCGCCGGCGCGGCCTGCGCGACCGCCCCACCGGACAGCGCGGCGGCAGCGGCGGCTGCCGCGAGCAGCGCGCGTCGACCCTTCATGGACACCGTTCTCCTCTCCTCCACGAGCGCCGGCGGGGTGGTGCCGGCGCAACAGCGGCGGGAAGTGTTGCACGCGGAACGGCGGCGTGCCACTCGCGGGTCAGGTCAGCAGCGCGATGACCGCGTCGGCCGACTCGCGCAGGTGCGGCCGCAGCGCGTCGGGGCCGTCGGCTTCGAGCCGGTCGAGCAGGCGCTCGTGGTCCTCGGCCATCCGCGCGAGCGTCCACGAGGGCTTGAGCTGGACCATGAAGAGGCGCGTCTCGCCCGCGAGCGCCGCGTGGGCGGCGGCGATGCGGGCCGAGCCGGAGGCGGCGACGAGCGCGCTGTGGACCGCGTCGTGGGCCGTCACGACGTCGCCCCAGCGCGGCGCCTTGCGCGAGCAGACGCGGGTGAGCCGCGCGGCGGCCTCGCGGGTCGCGGGCGGGAGCGTCCCGTCGTGGCGCGCGAGCGCGAGGCGGACGGCCTCGACCTCCAGCGCCGTCCTCAGCTCGTACAGCCCCTCGACCTCGGGCGCGCCGAGCCGCGCGACGTGCGCGCCGCGGTGCGGCTCGACGACCACGAGGCCCTCCGCCGCCAGCGCGCGCAGCGCGGCGCGGACGGTGTGGCGGGCGACGTCGTAGGCCGTCGTCAGCTCCTGCTCGCGCAGGCGCTCGCCGCCGCCCAAGTCGCCGTCGAGGATGCGCGCGCGGAGCGCGGCCGCGAGCTCGTCGACGGCGGAGCGGCGCGGCAGCGGGGCGATCGCGGTCATGCGCGGGCGGCCTCGGCGGCGGTGAGCGGGGGCGCGTCGGCGGCGCGGCGGCGGGGCGCGGCGAGGGCGATCAGGCCGGCGAGCACGAGCGCCGCGCCGAGCACGGCGACGCCGCCGGGGCGCTCGTCGAGGATCAGGACGCCGAGGAGCGCGGCGGTGAGCGGCTCGGCGAGCGTCAGCGTCGCGGTCTCCCCCGCGCCGAGCTTGGACAGGCCGCGGGCGAAGAGCACGTAGGCCAGCGCGGTCGGGATCGCGCCCAGGTAGAGCGCGAGCGCGACGCCGTCGGCGTTCGCGATGTCGGGCGCGGTGACCGCGAGGACGGGGAGCAGCAGGACGGCGGCCAGGCCGAACCCGCGCGCCATCACCTCCTCCGGCGCGTGGCCGTCGGCGAGCAGGCGCTTCGACGCGACGGTGTACGCCGCGTACGACGCGCCCGCGCCGAGCGCGAGCAGCACGCCGAGCGGCGAGACCTCCGCGTCGCCGCCGCTCAGCACGAGCAGCAGGACGCCGGCGGTGGCGAGCGCGGTGCACGCGGCCCAGCGCCGGTCGAGCGGCGTCCCGTCGGCCACCCGCCCGAGCAGCCCCGCGAGCGCGGGCGCGGAGCCGAGCGCGACGACCGTCCCCACCGCGACGCCGGTGTCGGCGACCGCAGCGAAGAACGCGAGCTGGTAGCCCGCCACCCCGAGCGCCACGACCGCGAGCGCGCGCGGCGACCATCGCCCCGCGCCGGCGGAGCCGACCAGCCGCGCGGCCAGCAGCAGGAGCGCGGCCCCCACGAGGAGCCGCGCGGACCCCACGGCGAGCGGCGAGCCGTCGAGGTCGGCGAGCGCCTGCGCGCTGCCGGTCGTGCCGAACAGGACGGCGGCGGAGAGGACGAGGACGCGTGGCACGTGTGGAATTGTTCCACAATCTCGTCAGAGGCTGCAAGCGCGGCGGCGCGCCCTCGGGTCAGCGGCGCGTGAGGCGGTGCACCGCGACGGCGGGGCGCATCGGGTCGCGCTTGGTGTCGACCGCGAAGCGCTCCTGCGCGCGGGCCAGGAAGCCCTCGGTGAACGTGCGGCCGGGGTCGGCGAGCCAGGTGCGCGGGCCCAGCCGCGGCAGGAGGTCGAGCAGGACGTCGAGGTTGCGGCGCTCGTACAGGACGTCCGCGGCGAGCACGAGGTCCCACTCGCGCTCGAGCAGCACGTCCGGCGTCTCCCACGCGACCGCCTCCACCGCGATCCTCGCGCCGTTGCGCTCCGCGTTCTCCACCGCCAGCTCGAGCGCCTCGGGCGCCCAGTCGGTCGCCGTCACCCGCGCGCCCGCCAGCGCCGCCGCGATCGACGGCAGGGCGAGCCCGCCGCACCCGAGCTCCAGCACCCGCCGGCCGCCCAGCGCCGAGGCGCTCACCGCGCGCGCGAGCGCCACGCCAGCCGGCCACAGCTCGGCCCAGTAGGGCATGCGCTCGTCGCGCGCGAACGCCTCCTCGTCGATCAGGGCCTCCGCGTCACGTGGCCGCAGCACCGCCAGCTCCCTGTCGCGCAGCGGCACGACCTCCTCGACCAGGTCCACGCCGGTCACGATACGCACCGCTCGTGCGTGTACCTGGCGTGACCCTCGCCTACGTCTTCTGGCACACGCCCGCCCCGGGCACGGACATCGGCGCGTACGAGCACGCGATGCGCGCCTTCCACCAGGCGCTCGCGCTCCCCGGCAGCCGCACCTACCGGCTCGACCGCGCGCCCCACCACGACGGCCCCGCGTACGAGGACTGGTACCCCGTCGCCGACTGGGCCCAGCTCGGCGCGCTGAACGAGCGGGCGATGAGCGGCGCCCGCCGCGGCCCCCACGACGCCGCCGCCCGCCTCTCCGGCACGGGCGCCGGCGGCGTCTACCGGCTGCTGCGTCGGGGCGAGGACGACCCGACCGTCACGTGGCTGACCGCCCGCCCGGGCGACGACACGCGCGCCGCCGTGTGGCAGCGCCAGATGGTCCTCGGCCCCGCGCCCGAGTTCCTCGTCTGCGCCGCCAACGACGGCGGCCGCCAGGTCAGACGGGCCTCGCTGTAGACGACAGCTCGAACCACACGGTCGCGCCGTCGTCGTTCTCCACGCCCCACCGCTCCGCGAGCCGGGCGAGGATGTGCAGGCCCCAGCCGGACGCCTCGTCCTGCCGCTCGCCGCGTGGTGCCGGCTCGAAGCCCGGGCCCTGGTCGCACACCTCGACCCGCACGTGCCCGTCCGTCTCCTCCACGCTGAGGCGGATCGTGTCGTGCTCGCCGGCCGGCACGTGACGCACCGCGTTGGTCACCAGCTCCGACACGAGCAGGCGGGTGTTGCGGAGCGTCAAGTCGTCGACGTGCCCGGCGAGCCGCTCCAGCTCCCGGCGTGCGAGCGGGATGGAGCTCGCCTCGTGCGGCAGTTTGATCGTGAACTGCATCGGCGGTAGGTCCAGGACGTTCCCGTATTCTCCCTGACGCACGCGCCCGATGGGTCCGGTCTCGTGCACAGAGCTGTCATGGCGATCCAGGTCGAGCGACACGACGAGGAGCACGGCGTCCGCATCATCGTCCGCGGCGACGTCGACATGACGACCGGCGGCCGCCTGGAGCAGGAGGTCCTCCGCGCCGAGACGGACGCGCCGCCGACGCTCACCCTCGACCTCAGCGAGGTCGACTTCTTCGACTCCACCGGCCTGCAGATCCTCCTCGACGCGGACGTCCGCGCGAGCGAGGCGGGCCGGCAGGTCATCGTGGTGCCCGGGTCCGGCGAGGCCGCGCGCGTGCTCACGCTGACGCAGGTGGCCGACCGGCTGAACGTGGCGGTCGACGAGTAGGAGGCCGACGGTGCGCGCCGTGATCGCCGACGCCGCCGCCCCGTGGACCCGCTCGCTCGCCGAGGCGCTCGGCGCGCTGGGCCACGAGGTCGTGCGCACCAGGACGGCCGCCGCCGCGCTCGACCATGCCGACGACCACGGCGCGGTCTTCGTGCTCGTCACCGAGGAGGGCGCGCTCGACGCCTGCCGGGCGCTGCGCGATGCGGCGGGCGGCGCGGACCGCGTGATCGTGATGGTGGCCGACGCCGACGAGCCGCTCGACCCCGCCGCGGCGCTGGCCGCCGGCGCCACCGACGTCTGGCTCCCGCCGCCGACCGACGCCGCCGCCGTCGCCGCCCGGCTGACGACCGCCGTCCACCACGCCCGCCGCGACGCCGCGCAGGTGGCCGAGGAGGCGTCGGCCCGCGAGCGGCGCGGCGTCCGCGACGGCGGGCCCGCGCGGCGGCGCAGCGCCTTCCTGGCGGAGGCCTCGCCGCTGCTCGACGCGAGCCTGGATCTGGCCGCGACGCTCGAGTCGCTCGCCCAGGTGATCGTCCCCGAGCTGGCGGACCTGTGCCTCGTCGACGTGCTCGAAGCAGGCGAGGTCCGGCGCGTCGCATGCGCCGCCGGCGACGCGGAGGTCGAGCAGCTCGTCCGCGCGCTCCCCCGCGCCTACGTGGTCGAGGAGGACGACGACCCGGTCGCGCGCGTGATGAGCACCGCGAGGCCCGAGATGCTCGACGGCGAGTCGGCGGCGGTGTTCGGCGGCTGGAAGCAGGCGCTCGCCGACCGGATGCCGCGCCGCGCGATGCTCGTGCCCCTGACGACCCGCGGCCGGACGCTCGGCGTGCTCGCGCTGGCGATGCTCGACGAGGACCGCGGGTTCGGCGCCGAGGAGCTCGCGCTCGCCACCGACCTCGCCCGCCGCGCCGCCCTGGCCGTCGACAACGCGCGGCTGTTCGAGCAGCAGAGCGCCGTCGCCCGCGTGCTGCAGGAGTCGCTGCTGCCCGAGCGGCTCCCGCGCGTCGAGGGGATCGACCTGGCCGCCGCCTACCGCCCGGCCGGCGACGGCAACGAGATCGGCGGCGACTTCTATGATGCCTTCCCGGCCGCCGGCGGCGGCATCGTGCTGGCGATCGGGGACGTGACCGGCAAGGGCGCGGGCGCCGCCTCGCTCACCGGGTTGACCCGCCACACGCTGCGGACGGCCGCGATGTACGAGGGCGCGCCGAGCCGCATCCTCGGCACGCTCAACGCCGCGCTGCTCAGCCAGCGCAGCCGTCGCGGCAAGTACTGCACGGTGGCGCTCGCCCGCCTCCTGCCCCGCGAGGACCGCGTCGAGGCGGTCGTCGCGTGCGGTGGCCATCCGCTCCCGCTCGTGCTGCGCGCCGGTGGCGAGGTCGAGGCGGTCGGCCAGCCCGGCACGGTGCTCGGCTACGTGGCCGACCCGAACGTGCGCGACACGCCGGTCACGCTCGCGCCCGGCGACGCGCTCGTCCTCTACACCGACGGCATCACCGAGGCGCGCACGCCGACCGGGCTCCTCGGCGACGAGCGGCTCGCGGCCTTGGTGCGCGAGTGCGCGGGGATGGGCGCCAGCGCGATCGCGGCGCGGCTCGAGCACGCGGCGATCGCCTCCCAGCAGGGCACGCCGCGCGACGACGTCGCTATCGCTGTGGCGCGGGTTCGGGACTGAGCTCGACCCCGGTCCCGCCGACCCCGCGCGCGAACCGCGTCGCGTCGGCGCGCCGCCGCTGGCGCACCTCGGCGCGCGTCGCCAGCCCCGCGCCCGCGAGCATCACGGTCGCCATGACGTACAGGCCGCCGAGCAGCACCGCGAGGAGCAGGAACACGCGCACCGCCGCGATGCCCGCCGCCGCCCCGAAGTACAGGCCGACGAGCCACGGGATCGCCTGGATCGCCGCGCCGGCGGGGATCGCGCCGACGAACGCGTGGCGCCACGCGAGCACCGACCGCGGCGCGTAGCGGTAGACGACGGCGAACAGGACCACCGAGCCGAGGGCGTTGAACAGCAGCGTCAGCTCGTCCGGCAGCGAGCCCTGCCAGTTCATCCACGTCGCGACCTCCCCGATGACCGGCGCGCTGCCCGTGCCGACCACGAACGCCGCGGCGACCAGCGCCCCCAGGCCGATGTTCCGCAGGCGGCCGGTGAAGACGTCGTGGCGCGGGCAGTCGAGCAGGCGCGACTCGCACCGCTCGATCACCCCGATCGCGCCGCTGCTGGTCCACAGCATCGAGCCGACCGCGAGCGCCAGCAGCAGCGGCGAGTTGTCGCGCGTGCCGATGATGAGCTCCTGCACGTCGCTGTGGACCGCGTCGGGGAGGAACCGGTTGACCTGCGCGGCGAGCTGCAGCGCCGAGACGAGGTCCTCCAGCAGGAGCGCCTGGATCGCTGCCACGCCGAGCGCGAACGGCCCGAGCGAGAGCAGCAGGTAGTAGGCGAGCGCGGGGACGTCGTCGGCGATCCCCTGCCCCCACCAGAACTGGAAGATCCGTCTTCCGAGGCGGCGCATTGCTTCGATGTTCCCGGTCGCGGGCCGGTTTCATTCAGCGGCGCTGCACGCGGAAGCGCAGTGCGTGGATCTGCTGCTGGCCGTAGGAGCCGGTCTGGACGGGGCCGGCGGCGCTGGCGCGGTCGCCGATCCGGGGGTCGCGCTTGGGCCGCAGGCCCGGGCGCACGTCGATCGCGGTCAGGCCCGGGAGGCTGATGCCGCCGCCGGTGACGACGACGTGCAGGTCGCCGTCGCCGTCGGGGTCGACGCGCTCGACGAAGACGATCCGGCCGGTCACGGCCTCGCAGTCGGCCACGCCCTCGGGACACCGCACGGGCGTGAAGCTCGGCGCGGGCGCGCTCGCCGGGGTCGCGGTCGCCGCGAAGGCCAGCACGGTCCCGAGGAGGTTCACGGCACGGCGGGCAGGCCGTCGATGGAGCGCGCGCTGCGCTCCAGCTCGAACGCCGTGACCGCCTCCGAGCCCATCGTCCGCAGCCGCTTGCGCTTGGCGAGGTCGAAGTGCTCACGCTCGCCGGTCTGCTCCATCAGCGGCACGCCGTAGCCGCACGACTTGGCGACCCGCGCGACGTCGACGCGGACGATCGCGCGCTTGGCCTCCTCGACGCCGGTGAGGCTGCCGGGGAACGCGCACCGTGCCTCCAGCTCCGCGAACGCCGGGTCGGCGGCGAAGACCGCGCTGCCCGTCCCGTGCAGGCGGATGATGCGCGGGGGCCCGGTGAAGGCGCACAGCATCACGACGATGCGGCCGTTCTCGCGCAGGTGGGCGACCGTCTCGGTGCCGCTCCCGTAGTAGTCGAGGTAGGCGACCTCGTTCGGGCCGAGCACGCGCAGCGTTCCGCGCGGGCCCTTCGGGGAGACGTTGACGTGGCCGTCGGCGCTGAGCGGCGCGGAGCCGACGAAGAACATCGGCTGCTCCGCGATCCAGCCCGCGAGGTGGTCGTCGATGTGGTCGGTGACGGTGGCCATCGCGGTCCGAGCCTACGCGTTGCGCCGATCCACGTAGAGCGTCTGCAGGGCGGTGCCGATCGCGCCGCGCCGGTCGTGGAGCGTCGAGACGGCCAGTCCGCTGCCGTCGGGCTGGAGCACGGTGCGCGCGTCGAGACCGACCCACTCGCCTTCCGGGTCGCGATGCAGGTGGACCGTGAGGTCGGTGTTGACGAAGAGCCACTCGTCCCAGTCGACGACGCGGCTCGCGCCGTTGCCGAAGTCGGCGGCCGCGCAGGCGCGCTGGGCGGGACTCGGGGCCTCGGCGTCGACGAGCGGCTCGGCGAGGCGGAACCACCCAGACGCCGGCCCGTTCTCGTACAGGTGCCCGCCGGTGAAGCGGATGTCCATCCCGGTGCCGCCGAACGACTCGCCGCCCGGCATCTGGAGCCGCTCGACGCTCTGCGGCTCGCTCGTCAGCGGCGCGGGCGGATCGCCCTCCGGGACGTCCGGGACGTCGCCGCGGCGAAGCATCATCGCGCGCGCCTTGGCCGCCGCGCGCCCGCCGGCGTGGATCTCCAGCTCGAGCAGCTGGAACCGACGCCCCGGCTTGACCACCGCGCCCTCGACCGCCAGCGGCGCCAGCGGGATCGGCCCGAGGAACTCGAGCGTCAGGCGGGCGAGCCGCATGCCGGGCGCGAGCCGCTCGGCCTCGCGCGCCAGCAGCCCGGCGGGCGCGCCGCCGTGGAGGGCGTTCGGGTCCCACGGGCCGCGCGCGTGCCCGGTCGGGACGTAGCGCCCCGGCTCGTCGCCGCTCTGGAAGATCACGGCCGCTGGGCCTTCGGGACGACGAGCTTGAGGCCCGACCAGGTCGCGTCGATCGCGCAGACCTTCACGTCGACCAGGCCGCGGTCGAGGACCACGTCGCGGATCACGTCCTCCGTCACGTCGGTCGGGACCTTCGACGCCTTCTTGGGCCACGCGATCCACGCGGCGCCGGCGGGGAAGATCGCCGCGCGCAGCTTCGGCGTGCGTTCCTCGAGCGTGCTGCGCTCGGTCAGGAACTGGACGAGCAGGTCGAGCGGCGGTCGCAGCGCGCGGAGCACCGTGACGCCCGGCGGCAGCTCGCCGACGAGCGCGTCGAAGTCGTCCGGCGCGCCGAGCCAGGCGACGCGCGTGCCCTCCTTCAGCCCCAGCTTCCTCGCCAGCGGCGTCCCCGAGTACCCGGCGGTCGCGACCATGCGCGGCAGCCTAAGGGACGGCTCAGACCGTCGTCCGGTCCGCCAGCTCGGCGATCACGCGCGACAGCTGACCGCCCTGCCAGGCGAGCGGCGACTTGCCCTCCTCCTCCACCACGAGCGTGGCGCCGGGGATGAGGCGCGCGTACTCCTGACCGACGGCGAGCGGGTGGCCGGGGTCGGCCTCGTCGCGATCGGCGACGACGACCGTCGGGGCGGCGACCTCGCGCAGGTCCTCCAGGGCGGCGAACGGCGCGCTGCGCGGGACGACGCGGAGGGCGTCCGCGACCGCCTCGGGGTGCGCGTGGGCGGAGAGGCGCTGCCGGACGACCTTCACGATCGTGTCGCGCCACTGCGGGGGCGCGCCGTCGTCGCCGTACGCCTCCACGAAGCCCTCGACGCCGCCGGTGCGCAGACCCTCGGACAGGCGGTCCCAGCGGGCGAGGCGCTTGGCGTGCGTCAGCTCCTCCGGCACGTACGCGGGCGTGATGACGACCAGGCCCGCGACGCGGTCGGGGTGGTCGAGCGCGACCTTCAGCGCCGTGTGGGCGCCCATCGACGCGCCGGCGAGCACCGCGCGGTCGATGCCCTTCGCGTCGAGCACCGCGATCAGGTCGTCGGCGAGGTCGGCGTACTCGTACGCGTCGGGCGTCGGCGCCGGCTCGGACTCCCCGTGCCCGCGCGCGTCGTACGCGATGACGCGGTGGCCGGAGCGCTCGAGGGCGCGCGAGCCCATCACCACGTACCTGCGGGTCGCCGTCAGGCCGTGCAGCAGGACGACGGGCGTGCCGTCGCCCGCGTCGTCGATCGCGAGCCGGGACATCGCTCGGAGCGTAGTCCGTACCTCCCGCGCATTGACCTCGTCCCCGGCGACTGCGAGGGTGCTGGACGTGACCTCGCTCCGTCCCGACGAGACCATCCGCCTCCTCTTCGAGGCGCGGAGCGCGAGCGATCTCGTGCGCATCATGTCCCTGCTCGACCCGGGCGTGGTGCTCGTCGGGCGGGAGGGCGAACCGGGCCTGCTGGGCGCCGACGCGGTCCAGCTCCACCTCCAGCGCCAGCTCGCGGCGGGCATCCGCGTGGAGGCCGAGGCGCACCGGATCGTGGTCGACGGCGACCGCGTGCACGTCACCGGCCGCCGGCGCGTGTTCGAGCGCGGCGCGCTGTCGGACTCCCCGGCCGCCTGGGCGTTCACGGTGCGCGACGGGGTGGTCACGCGGATCGAGCCGCTGACCGCTGCGACGTCGCTGGAACGCGTCGCGTAGGACGCCTGCGGGCGCGTCGTAACCTGCGGTCCATGACGGTCATCGACGTCACGGACGCGACCTTCCAGGCCGAGGTCATCGAGCGTTCCAAGCAGCTGCCGGTCGTCGTCGACTTCTGGGCCGACTGGTGCGGGCCGTGCAAGCAGCTCGGGCCGCTGATCGAGCGCAGCGCCAACGCGCGCGAGGGCGACGTCGTGCTCGCGAAGCTCGACACGGACGCCAACCAGCGCACCGCGGCCGAGTACCGCATCCAGAGCATCCCCGCCGTGAAGGCGTTCAAGGACGGCAAGGTCGTCGCCGAGTTCGTCGGCGCGCAGCCGCCCGCCAACGTCGAGGCGTTCTTCGACAGCATCGTGCCGAGCGAGGTCGACCGGCTGGTCGCCGCGGGCGACGAGGCGTCGCTGCGCCGCGCGGTCGAGCTCGAGCCGTCCCGCGCCGCTGCCGCCGTGCCGCTCGCGCGGCTGCTGCTGGGCCGTGGGGAGCGCGAGGAGGCGCAGCGCCTGGTCTCCAACGTCGCCGGCTTCCAGGCCGAGGGCCTCGCGGCCCGCATCCGGCTCGAGGACCGCGGCGAGCCCGACCTCTCCGCCGCCTGGTCGGCGCTCGACGCGGGGGACCACGAGAAGGCGGTCGACGCGCTGATCGCCGCGCTGCCCGATTCCGACGGCGCGAAGGACGACATCCGCCAGGCGGTCGTGGCGATCCTCGACGAGCTCGGAGTCGAGCACCCGCTGGCGCGCGACGCGCGCCGCCGCCTGGCCGCGGCGCTCTACTGATCTAGGTCGCGGCCGCGCCCGCGCGGGCGTGGTCGCGGACGAGCCGCGCGCTCTCGTCGGGGCGCTCGAGCCAGAACAGGTGGCCGACGCCCTCGAAGATCTCGAGCCGCGCGCTCGGGATCGCACCGGCGATGAGGCGGCCGTTCTGCACGGGCAGCATCGCGTCGTCGGTGCCGTGGAGGACGAGCGTCGGCGCGGTGATCTCGGCGAGGCGCGCGAGCGTGTCGTGGCCGCCGATGGCCTGCATCTGGCCCATGATCACGGCGATCGGGACCGGCAGCTGGACCGCCGGCTCGCGGAACGTCGCGTACGCGTCGTCGTCGGCGGCGGAGGTCTCCGACACGTTGACCGCCCACATCGCGCGCATCGCCTGCTCGCGGTCGCCGCTCGCCCAGCCGGCCTGGATGCGCTCGAGCGTCGACTGGGGCGCGAGCGCGCTCCCCTCGCCGCCGCTGTAGCTGCACCCGATCGTCAGCGTGCGGACGCGCTCGGGGTGCCGCAGCGCGAGCTCCTGCGCGACCATCCCGCCCATCGAGATGCCGAGCACGTGCGTGGACTCGAGCTCGAGCGCCTGCAGTAGGCCGGCGGCGTCGTCGGCCAGGTCGGCGATCGAGTACCCGGCCCCGGTCGCGCTCGACCTCCCGACGCCGCGGTGGTCGTACACGGTCACGGTGAAGTCGCGCGCGAGCAGCTCCAGGAACCGCTCCCCCCACGTCAGGTGCGTCCCGCTCATCCCCATGATCAGGAGGAGCGGCTCGCCCTCCCCGCGCTGCTCGTAGTGCAGGTCGTGTCCGTTGACGCTCACGCTCGGCATAGGCCGTGCAACGTATCGGCTTCGTGTTGCTCACACCGGCAGCGCGAGCTGGCCCGCCGCCTCCTCCGGGCGCTGCTCGCCGTGGTCGAGCGACGCGACCCGCACGCCGAGGAGGCGGACCGGGCGGGCGGGGGCGTACTCGCGCAGCAGCTCGAGCGCGACGTTGCCGACGATGCCGACCTCGTTCGTCGGCGCGGCGATCGTGCGCGCGCGGGTGACCGTCGTCCAGTCGTCGAGGCGGACCTTGATCGCGATCGTGCGACCGCGGCGCTCCTGCCGGCCGAGGCGGCGGCACAGCTCCTCGGCGAGCTTGCCCAGCCGCTCCTCGATCTCGGCGGCGTCGGCGATGTCGTGGTCGAAGGTGCGCTCGCACGACTCGCTCACCGCGAGCCGGTGCGTCGTGATCGTCTCGGAGCCGTAGAACTGCGCCCGGCGGATGAGGTCGGGGCCGTGGTTGCCGCCGAAGTGCTCGCTCAGCACGCTCTCGTCCGTCGCCGCGAGCTGCCCCAGCGTCGTGATGCCGAGCTTCTCCAGCCGCGCGACCGTCTTGGGCCCGATGCCCGGCACGAGCTTGGGCGGCGCGTCCGCGAACCGCTCGCACGCCTGCTCACGCGAGAGCACCACGAACCCCGCGGGCTTCTCGGCGTCCGACGACACCTTCGCGACGAGCTTGTTCGGCCCGATCCCGACCGACACGGTCAGCCCGGTCGCGGCCTTGATCTCCTCCACCATCCGCCGCATCGCCGCGCGCGGCGCGAGCAGCCCGTCGAGATCCAGGTACGCCTCGTCGAGGCCCACGATCTCCACGCGCTCGACCTGCGCGCGCACGATGTCCATCACCTGCTGGGACTTCTCGCGGTACGCCTTGAAGTCGGGCGGGATGAGCACCGCGTGCGGGCACAGGCGCAGCGCGCGCGACGTCGGCATCGCGCTCCCCACGCCGTACTGACGCGCCTCGTACGACGCGGTCGTCACCACCGCCCGCGGCCCGTCGCCGGACACGATCACGGGCTTGCCGCGCAGCTCCGGCCGGCGCAGCAGCTCCACGCTCGCGTAGAAGGCGTCGACGTCGATGTGGGCGATCCGGGCCATCGCGGGACACGAACACTAGTTCGCGCGCGGACGGATCGCGCGAACCGTTCACATCATCGCGCGCGCGGGCAGCGACCCTGCGCCGGATGGACGCGACCGGCCTCGAGCTCGACTCCGTCTGGAGCTACGTGCTCGGGGCGCTGATCGTCGCCGCGGAGGGGCTGTTCCCCATCGTCCCCGGCGAGACGGTGCTGATCGGCGGGTCGGTGCTCGCCGCGCGCGGGGAGGCCTCGCTGGCCGGGGTGCTGATCGCGACGGCGATCGGGGGCCTGCTCGGCGACAACCTCGCGTACTGGCTCGGCCGGACGCTCGGACGCCGGGCGAGCGGGCGGCTGTTCCGTTCCGCGCGGGCGCGCACGAAGCTCGCGGACGCGGCGGTGCTGATCGAGCGGCGCGGCCGGACGGTCGTGGTCGTCGGCCGGTTCGTCCCGAACGGGCGGACCGCGACGACGTTCGCGTGCGGCGCGCTCGGGATGCCGTGGCGCCGGTTCCTCCCCGCCGACCTGCTGGCCGTGACGCTGTGGAGCGTCGTCGCGGGCGGCGCCGGCTACCTGGGCGGGGCGACGCTGGGGACGAGCGCACCGCTGGCGATCGCCGCGGTGCTGCTCGCCCTCCTGCTGGTCGCGACGGCCGGCGGGTGGGCCCGCCGGCGCGTCGTCAGGCGTCGCGCTAGTGCGCGACCAGGACCGTCCCCGTCGACCCGAAGCCCAGTCGGGCCTTCGTCGCCGCGGTGAGGTCGAACTCGCGCGCGCCGACGTACGGCCCGCGGTCGATCACGGACGCGCGCACGATGCGGCTGCCCTTGCGCAGCACGAGCTTCGTGCCGCACGGGAGCGTCTTGTGCGCGACGCCGACGGTGCCCGGGGTGAGCGTGCCGCCGCAGCTCAGCGAGTTCCCGTACAGGCCGGGGCCGTACCAGGACGCGAGCGCCGGGCGGTAGACGTTGAGGCGCCCGAGGGTGCGGCGCGCGGGGCGCAGGAGCTTGTCGCCGCCGAAGCGGACCCGCACGCGGGCGGTGTCGACGCTCTTGGCGCGGTACGAGACCGTGAAGCGCCCGGACTTGGTCGTCTTCGCGCGGTCGATCGTCTTCCACCCGTTCCCGCCCTGGCGCTCGAGCGTGACGGTGCGTCCGCCGCCGGCCTGGGACAGGCGGCCGGCGACGCGCGCACGCCGCCCGGCGCGGACGTTGAGCTGCTTGCGGGTGACCGTCAGCCGCACCTGCGACTTCGGGGCCGCTGCGGCGGATGCCGCGGGGATCTGCTGCTGTGCCGGCGCGGGGGCCGGAGCCTGGGCGCTCGCGGCGGTGTGCCCGGCCGCGAGCATGGCTGTGCTGAGCGCGCCGAGCCCGACCAGGGCACGAGCACGCGGAGACTTCTGCCTCAGGATGAGGCACCTCCTTGTGGGGTAGCGGTGCGCCTACGGGGTGAGCTGACGGGCTCGCGACGCCGTGCGCGCCGCTACGCCGGGATCACCCGGCGATTCGCCCCATGCCGCGCCCGGCCTCGATGACCGTGGTGCGGCGGTGGGTCCCCCGTCCGGCCTCCGTGCATCGGGAGACCGGCTCGGCTGATACGAACCAACGTTCGGTCAGGCTACCCACGACCCTTGTCGAAACTGTGCGTCAAGGCACAGTCTCGTCCCGCCTGTTGTGCGGGAACGGTCAAGGCGTGCGCGCGGCGGGTTCTGGGTAACGCGCTCGGCTGCGGCGTGCGGGCGGGGGTCGTCGCCCTTGCACGCCGCACTTCTTCGTCGTCGGCCGGCGACGCCGGCGCGCGCGTCAGGGGAGCGGAAGCGCGGGGGTGCCCGTCAGGATCTGCGCCGCCATCGCGCCGTAGAGCGCGACGCCCGGACGGTCGGAGGGCTGGGAGAGCTGGGACTGGGACGCGGCCGCCAGCTCGTCCGCTGCCGCGGCGACCGGGTGCGCGTCGAGCCGCTGCAGCGCGAGCCGCGCGAGCGACAGCGCCTCGGCCGGGTCCGCGCCGCGGAAGCCGAGGTTGCAGGCGATGCCGAGGTAGGTCGTCGCGCGCTCGAAGCCGAGGTCGCGCGGGCCGAGCTCGCCCGCACCCGGCGCGGGCCCGAGGTCGAGCGGCGGCCGGCCGGCGAGGAGCCCCACCAGGTTCTCCCCCGCGATCGCCGCCAGCGTCGCCGCGGGCAGCCCCACGGCGCCGCCGCACCGCAGCATCGCGAACCCGTGGAAGAGCGCGCTCCCGTACGGCAGGTCGCTCGCGTAGAGGATCTGCCCCGGCCGCACGCTGCTGAACAGCGCCAGCAGATCCGCGACCTGCCACCACGCGGTGTCGAAGTAGAGGTTGTCGAGCTCCGCCGACGCGGGCGCGATCCAGCCCAGCTCGCTGATCCCCGCGTGCGCGAGGATCACGCGCACCGACGGGAACGCGCGGCACAGGTGCACGACCTCCTCGCCGAGGTTCGGGATCCCCCGGCCGGCGTGGAAGAGCATCGGGCCACCGCCCCGCTCCGCCAGCAGCTCCGCGAGCGCGTCGATCACCGGATGCGGCAGCCCGAACTCGTCCGACCGCGGGTGCAGCTTCAGCCCCACGGCCCCCGCATCCAGCGCGCGAGCGGCCTCCGCGACCGCGTCCTCGTGCCCCGGCGCGACCCGTGCCAAGGCGTCGAAGCGCCCGCCCGAGTCCGCCGACACGCGCGTCACCCAGTCGTTCGCCGCCCGGTAGCCGTCCGGCTCGTGCATGGGGAACACGAGCGCCCGCGCGTGGCCGCCGCGGTCGAGCCCCGCGAGGATCTCCTCCGGATCGGCCTCGAAGCCGTCCGGATCGTGGTGCCCGATGTGCGTGTGCGCGTCGGACCACTCGACGTCCGCCGGCAACAGCGCCCGCGCGGCGTCGTAGTGCGGCCTGATGATGTCGTCGTACGGCTCTCCGGGTGCCCGCATCCGGCGGGCAACCTACCCCGTCAGGCGGCGATCGGAGCCTGGTCGCCGACGAACCGGGTGGACGGCAGCGCGGTGACCGGCTCGGCGTCCAGCACCGCCCGAAGCCGCGCGAGCCCGAGCCGCAGCCGGCTCTTCGCCGTCCCCAGCGGCACGCCCGCCGCCCGCGCGATCTGGCTCGCGGTCAGCCCGCCCCAGTACGCGAGCACGATCGCCTCCCGCTGCAGCTCCGGCAGCTCGCGCAGCGCGGCCTGCAGCCGGTCGCGGTCCTCGTGGCGCTCGGCCAGCACGGCCGGCCGGTCGTCGTCCGAGCGCGCGCGGTCGCCCTGCTCCACCACCACCGACAGCCGGTCGCGCGCCCGCCCCGCCGCCTGCGTCTCGCGCCACAGGTCGAGCGCCCGCGAGCGCGCCATCAACCGCAGGTACGAGGCGAGCTCGCCCCGCCGCGCGTCGTACTTGCCGGGGTTGCGCCACACGCGCAGGAACACGTCCTGCGTGACGTCCTGCGCCCGGGCGGGATCGCCGAGGATCCGCAGCGCCGCGCCGTACACGCCGCGCGCGTGGTCGTCGTACATGCGGGTGAACGCGACGGGGTCGGTGA
This sequence comes from Parviterribacter multiflagellatus, assembly GCF_056863265.1. Classification (NCBI taxonomy): domain Bacteria; kingdom Bacillati; phylum Actinomycetota; class Thermoleophilia; order Solirubrobacterales; family Parviterribacteraceae; genus Parviterribacter; species Parviterribacter multiflagellatus. Next base: position 69,288 of record NZ_JBXPIZ010000007.1, on the reverse strand, counting down.
GGTCCATGGGGCGGGTCCTTCGGGGCGAGGGATGGGCTGCGTCGGTGATGCCCGTTGATCCCGAACTCTACACGTCGTGTTGAAAGTTGTGCGCGTTTCTGTTGAAGGTTGCGCGCGGGGGTCGGACCGGCGACGATCAGCGCGTGCCGCGCAACCCCGATCGGCTGACCGCCCTCGACACCGCGTTCCTCCACATCGAGGACTCCGGGACGGGCCAGCCGGCGCACATGCACGTCGCGTCGGTGATGACGTTCGACGGCCCCGCGCCCGAGTACGACGAGCTGCGGGAGGCGATCGAGGCGCGCCTGCACCTCGTCCCCCGCTACCGCCAGCGGCTGACCGCGATCCCGTTCGGGCAGGGCCGGCCGGTGTGGGCCGACGACCCGCACTTCAACCTCCGCTACCACCTGCGCCACAGCGGGCTGCCGGCGCCAGGGACCGACGAGCAGCTCATGCGGCTGGCCGGCCGCGTGTTCTCCCAGCGCCTGGACCGCAACCGTCCGCTGTGGGAGCTGTGGCTCGTCGACGGCCTGGACGACGGCCGGTTCGCGATCATCGCCAAGACCCACCACGCGCTGGTCGACGGCGTGTCGGGGGTCGACATCGCGACCGTCCTGTTCGACCTCGAGCCCGAGCCGCAGACGCCCGACGGCGCGCGCCCACGCACGCCGCGCCCGTGGACGCCCAAGCCGCCGCCGACCCGCGCACAGCTGCTCGCCGACGCGCTGCTGGAGCGCACGACCGTCCCGAGCGAGGGCGCCCGCGCGCTCCGCGCCGCCACGCGCGGCCCGCTGCGGACCCTGCGCTCCGTCGCGAGCGGCTCGGCCGCGCTGGGCGAGACGCTGTGGACGGCGATCCGGCCCGCGCCCTCCACCCCGCTCAACGTCCCGATCGGCCCGCACCGCCGGTACACGTGGGTCGACGCGAGCGTCCCGGAGTTCAAGGCGATCAAGGACGAGCTGGGCGGCACGCTCAACGACGTCGTGCTGACCGTCGTGACGCTCGCGCTCGGCCGCTGGCTGCGCCGCCACGACCACCCGACCGGGGGGCTCGTGCTCCGCGCGCTCGTGCCGGTGTCGGTGCGGGCGGACGTCGAGCGGGGCGCGCTGGGGAACCGCGTGAGCGCGATGTTCGCGCCGCTGCCGGTCGGCGAGGAGGACCCCGAGACCGCCCACCGGCGCGTCCACGAGGCGATGGCGGGGCTGAAGGAGTCCGGCCAGGCCGTCGGCGCGCAGACGATCACCCAGCTCGGCGACTTCGCGCCGCCGACGATCCTCAGCCAGGCCGCCCGCCTGCAGCGGCGCCAGCGCTGGTTCAACGTCGTCGTGACGAACGTCCCGGGCCCGCAGTTCCCGCTCTACATCCTTGGCCGCCGGATGCTGCACCTCTACCCTGTCGTGCCGCTGGCGCAGAACCAGGCGCTCGGCATCGCGATCATGAGCTACGACGGCACCCTCGGCTTCGGCCTCCTCGGCGACTACGACGCGATGGCGGATCTCGACGATCTCGCCGGCGACGTCCGCCGCTCCATCCGGGCCCTGGCGACTGCGGCCGGCGTCCAGCTGCGGGACGCGCGCGGGCTGCGCCGCGGCCGCGACCGCTCGCGCCGGACGACGAGCGTGCGCGCGTGAAGCGCGCGGGTGTCGCGCTGGCCACGGTCGTGGTCGCGCTCGCGGGGACGATCGGCCTGATCGCCTTCTTCCAGTCGCGCGACGACGCGGGCATCGGCTCGGAGGGCGATGCGGCCGCCGCCCCGGAGTCCGCCCCCGGCGTGAACGCGCCCGACGAGACGGACGAGCGGCTCGCCAAGGGGAACGTGATCCTCACCTACCGCCGCCAGGCCGACGGCGTGAAGCTGCGGGCGCTGGCCGAGGACATCGCCGGCCCGCCCGACGCGGCGCTCGAGGACGTCGGCCAGTCGGTGATCGTGCTGCGGCGCCCGAACCAGTCCGCGGGGCAGGTCGTCGCGCATGCGAAGGAGCGCAGGCTGGTAGTCGAATCGGCAGATGACCCGCAGGTGCGCACCTTCGTGGAGTACTTCCTCGGCCGCGCGGCGGTCGAGTAGCGCGGCGCTCCTCGCGCTCGCCTGCGCAGCGCTGCTCCCCGCTCCCGCCGGCGCGGCGTTCCCCGGTGCGAACGGCCGCCTGGTGTGGTCGAGCGAGCAGGACCTGTGGACCGACGCCGGGCGCCTCACCGCGACGCCCGGGCTGGAGGAGGCGCAGGCGTCGTGGTCACCGGACGGCACGCGGCTCGTGCTGCGGTCGGGCAGCACGGCGGCGCCGCCGTGGCACGTCGACGTGCTCCGCGCGGACGGCGGCGGGCGCACGACGGTGGGTGGGAGCGCGTTCCACGAGACGCAGCCGGGCTGGTCGGCCGAGGGGACGCGGATCGTGTTCCGCCGCTCGGTGCCCGGCGAGGCCCTGAGCGGCGACGTCTGGATCATGGACGCGGACGGCACCGACGCGCACGCGCTGGTCGCCTCGCCCGAGGACGAGCGCTACCCGGTCCTCTCCCCCGACGGGACGCGCCTGGCCTTCACACGCAACAGCGGCGGGAACACGGACATCTGGGTCGCGGGCGCGGACGGGAGCGCTCCGGTGCGGGTCACGAGCGGCCCGGAGCGCGACTCCGCGCCGTCGTGGTCGCCGGACGGCGGGCGGATCGCCTTCGAGCGCGGGCCGGCGGAGAACGGCGCGGGGAACGAGATCTGGACGATGGCCGCGGACGGCTCGGACCAGCGACGGCTGACGTTCGACGCGACGCTGGACGAGGGCCCGGCGTGGTCGCCGGACGGAACGCAGATCGCGTTCACGTCCGCGCGCGACGGGACGTCCGACATCTGGCGGATGGGCGCGGACGGGTCGGGCCCGGTGCGGGTGAGCGGGCCGCTGCCGGGGACCCAGGAGTCGCCGGAGTGGCAGCCGCTGCCGGCCGCACCGGCGCCCACGCCCGTCGTCTCCTCCTCACCGCCCGCGAGTCCGCCCGTCGCCGCACCGTCGTCGTCGAGCGTCAACGCGGACCGCGACGCCGACGGCCTCACGCGCACGCAGGAGGCCCGCCGCCGCACCTCCGACCTCGACCGCGACTCGGACGACGACGGCCTGGCCGACGGCCGCGAGCGCACGACCAGCCCGCGCCGCTTCGACACCGACCGCGACGGCCTCTCCGACGGCGTCGAGCAGGGCGTCCGCCGCCCGGTCGCCGACCCGCCCGGGCCCGTGCGCGGCACCGACCGTCGCCGCTTCCGCCCAGACCGCGATCCCCGCACGCGCACGAACCCCCTCCGGCGCGACACCGACCGCGACGGCCTCCGTGACGGCCGCGAGGACACCGACCGCGACGGCCGCCTCGACGCCGGCGAGTCCGATCCTCGCCGCCGGCTGGGTGCTGCCCGCCCGCGCTAGCGGACCGCGATCGTCATCCGCGTGAGCGCGCACCGGCGCCCCGCGTCGTCCGTGATCTCCACGTCCCACACCCACGTCGTCCGGCCGCGGTGCAGCCGGCGCGCGGTCGCGTGGACGGTGCCCTCGGTGATCGGGCGCAGGAACGACGTGGCGTTGGACAGGCCCATCGCCTGCTCGCCGTCCTTGGCGACCGCCATCGCGGTGGCCATCGAGGCGAGCGACTCGGCGATCGCCGCGTAGAGCCCGCCGTGCACCAGGCCCATCGGCTGCTTGACCTCGTCGCGGACGGGAACCGAGGCCGTGGCCTCCTCCTCGCCGATGTCATGGATCTGCAGTCCGTACAGCGCGTCGAACGTCCGCTCGAAGGGGACAGCCATCTCGAGTTCCACGCTCGCGCACCTTAACGTTCTGTGGAGCTACGAGGTCCCGCCGCCGCAAGTACTAGTCTGCACCGGCCGATGGCCAGCCTCGACGAGCTCCCGCCCGACCAGCGCGCCACCCTGCAGCTCCTGCTGAAGCAGGGGCGCAGCTACGACGAGATCGCGACGATGTTGCGGATCGAGCCGCGCGCCGTACGCGAGCGCGCCCGGGCCGCGCTCGACGCGCTCGGCCCCGAGGACGTCCCCGACCTGGAGCTGGACGACCAGGACGACATCGCGGACTACCTGCTCGGGCAGCAGTCGGCCTCGCGCCGCGCCGCCACGCGCGAGCTCCTCACCACGTCCGCGCCCGGCCGCGCCTGGGCGCGCGCTGTCGCGGGTGAGCTGCGGCCGCTCGCCGGCGACGACCTGCCGGAGATCCCGTCCGACGCGGCGGAGGTCGAGGAGGCGTTCGGCGCCCTCGACGCGCGCGCCGCGCACCGCGAGAAGACCGCGCAGTCCAGCCGCATCGGCGGCGCGCTCCTGCTGGGCGCGCTCGCGATCGTCCTCGTGGCGGTGATCCTGCTCGCCACAGGCGCGATCGGCGGCGATGACGACGACGGCGGCAACAGCGCGGCGGAGACCACGCAGACGACGCAGACGTCCACGACGCCGGTCGACCTCGAGGCGCAGATCAACCTCGTGCCACCGCAGGGCCGCGAGTCGGACGCCCGCGGCGTCGCGCTCGTCGCGCGCCAGGGCAACCAGCGCGCGGTGCAGCTCGGCGTCCAGAAGCTGCCGAAGATCGGCAAGGACCGGTTCTACGCCGTGTGGCTGTACGCGCCCAGCTCGGGCAAGGCCAAGCGGCTCGGCTTCCCGAACCCGCAGCCCGACGAGAACGACGGCGCGTTCGAGGCGATCTTCGAGCTCACCGACGCGGACGCCAAGGCGTACAAGAACCTCGTCGTCTCGCGCGAGACCACGACCGAGCCCAGCAAGCCCAGCCGCATCGAGCTGAGCGGGCCGCTCGCGGGCTCGCAGCAGCCGGCCGGGACGTCGACCGGCACGTCGACCAGCGGCAACTAGCCGCCGGCCGCAAGCCGCAGCTCAGAGGAGGCGCTCGAGCCCGTCGAGCGCCTCGTCGAGCTGCTGCAGCGCGCCGCGCTTGGCCAGGAAGCCGCCGAGCTTCCCGATGCCGCGCAGCTTCTGCCGCGTCTCCAGCGTGACCTCGGCGCCCCCGGCGCCGTCGGCGGCGGGCACGACGTGCGCGATCTCGTCCATCGAGGAGAGGAACCGCTCGAACGGCGTGTCCTCCACGACCTGCGACCACCGGCGCGAGCGCGCGGCGCCGTCCGTCTCCGCCACCGCGAAGTCCGCCCGCACCGCGCGGCCGTTCTTCGTCAGGAAGACCTTGGTGAACCCGCGCCCGTCCGAGCCCTCGACGCGCTCGACCTTCGGCCAGTACCGCGACAGGTGGTTGGGGTCGCCGACGATCCGCCACACCGCGTCGGGCGTGGCGCGCACGACCCGCGTGCGGCGCGCGGTGGGCACCTAGTCCTCGCTGTCGTACGAGATGAGCGTCCGCACGTCGTAGCCGTCGAGCCGCGCCCGGCCGCTGAGGAACGCCAGCTCGATGAGGAAGTGGCAGCCGACCACGACGCCGTCGAGCTGCTCGACCAGCTCGCACAGGGCGCGCGCCGTCCCACCGGTCGCGAGCAGGTCGTCGTGCACGAGCACGCGCGCGCCGCCGGCGACCGCGTCCGAGTGCAGCTCCAGGCGGTCGGTCCCGTACTCGAGCTCGTACTCGGCGGACACCGTCTCGTGCGGCAGCTTGCCCGGCTTGCGCGCGAGCACGAACCCGGCGCCCAGCTCCCGCGCGAGCGCCGGCCCGAGCAGGAAGCCGCGCGCCTCCGCGCCGACCACGACGTCCACGTCGAGCCCGCGCGCCTGCTCGGCGAGCGCCCGCACCGTCCCGTCCAACGCGCGCGCGTCGGCCATGAGCGGCGTGATGTCCTTGAAGAGGATCCCCGGCTTGGGGAAGCCCGGGATGTCGCGGATGAACGCGGCGGGGTCGAAGCTCACCCGACGACCTTGCGCAGATCCCGGATGAGCAGCAGGTGCTTGAGGTGCGACGCGACGGCGGCCAGGTTCTCCAGCGCCTCGATCGCCTCCTTGCGCCGCTCCGGGTTGCGCGACCGCAGCGCCGGGGCGAGGATCGTCTGCAGCAGCTGCGCCTCGCGGTCGGCCGACGTGCGGAAGACGCGCAGGTTCCTGCCCCCCACGCCATAGCGCGCCAGCTCCGTCACCGCGCGCACGATCTCGCGCTCGGTCTCGTCGTAGAACTTCGTGCCGGAGCGGTTGACGCCCTTGATGACGCCGTACTCCTCCAGCTCGCGCACGAGGCTCGCGTCGGCGCGCGTGTCCTCGATGACGTCCTCGAGCGAGTACCACGAGCCGCCCTCCTTCACGGAGACGCTCGGGCGCCGCGCGCGACCGGACGCCCGGTCCGCCGCACCGGCCGCGGCCGCGCTGGCCGCGCCGCTGGGCGCCTCGGGATCGTCGAGCCGCCCGGCCGCCAGCTCCTGCCGGATCACGCGCAGCGGGAGGAACTCGTCGCGCTGCAGCCGCAGGATCGTCCGCAGGCGCGCGACATCGGTCTGCGAGTAGAGCCGGTACCCGCCGGGCGTCCGCCGCGGCGACAGGAGCTTCTGGTCCTCCAGGTACCGGATCTTCGAGATCGAGATGTCCGGGAACTCCTGCTTGAGCGCCTTCGTGACGGCGCCGATCGTCATCGCCTTCTCGCGCCGCCCGTCGGACGCCGGCTCCAGCACGGTCTCCTCCGACGGGAGGTCGTCGAGCATCGTCACCGCTGGAGGAACGAGAGCTTGTACTTGCCGATCTGCAGCTCGTCGCCGTCGGCGAGCTTGTGCGACTCGATCCGCCGCCGGTTCACGTACGTGCCGTTCAGCGAGCCGAGGTCGTCGAGGTAGAAGTCGCCGCCGCGCTTGACCACGAGCGCATGGTCGCGGGAGACGGTGACGTCGTCCAGGAACACGTCCGAGTCGGGCCGCCGGCCCACCGTCATCCGGTCACCCTCGAGCGGGAAGGACTCCCCGACCCGGTTGCCGCCCGAGCGGATGACCAGCGCGGCGTGGCCGTGCGTCGTGATCTGCTCGACGTCGACCGGGATGAGCTCGCCGGTCTCGCCGACCCGGTAGGTCGCCGTCGTGGACTCGGGCTGCTGGACCTGCGTCTGGTCGCCCAGGAACGACCCGCAGCGCTGGCAGTAGTTCGCTCCCTCACCGTTGAGGGAGCCGCACTCAGGGCAGTGGACCGCCACGACGTCGCGCGAAGCCGCTAGGCCTCGGGCTCGCCCTCCGAGCCGGCCCGGCCGGCCAGGATGTCGGTGAGCCGCTGCACGTCGGCGCCGGTGATCACGTCCTCGCCGGTCTCGTGCTTCTTGCGCAGGCGGTTGACCAGCTCGGCGCGCAGGATGTCGATCTTCCCGTGGAGGATGCGTCGCTTGTACGAGATGTCGACCTCCTCCTCGGTGAGCTGCTGGATGAGATCCTTGAGCTCCTGGTCCGAGAGAGAGCCGAGATCGGGGAAGGTGTCCATGCGCGCGAGCTTAGCTGGCCCGGAAGCTCAACGCGAGCTTGAGCCTTGCAGACCGTCACGGATGTAGAGCGCTGTGGCCCAGAGCAGGAACGCGATGCCGAGGTACAGCATCACCTCGGCCAGCGTCTCGAGCCCGACCATCGCGAAGAAGATCGCGCCCATCGCCGGCCAGACGCCGATCCGCCCCGGCCAGTTGACCCGCAGGTCGACGTCGTGGCGCAGCGCCCACTGGCCGTACAGCAGCTGGATGACCTCGCGCGCGAGGAGGATCGCGAGCGCCCACCGCGGCAGCAGCTCGAAGTGCCAAACGACGATGACGCCGCAGATGACGAGCGCCCGGTCGATCACCGGGTCCATCAGCGCGCCGAGCTTGGAGTACTGGCCGGTCACGCGCGCGGCGATGCCGTCGGCGTAGTCGCCCCAGCCGATGACGGCGTAGATGATCGCGGGCAGCGCGTCCGTCCCGTCCTCGCTGCCGAGCGCGAGGATCAGGAAGACCGGCAGCAGCGCCGCGCGGACGAACCCGATCGCGTTCGGGATCGTCCACGGGTTCCACGGGGCGTCGCGGAGCGTCCCCTGGGGCGGCGGGCCCGAGCGGTCGAGGCCGCTCAGGCGCCGGAACGTCAGGGGGCTGCGAGCCACTGCTGCTTGACCGCCTCGATCGGGTCCTCCAGCGACACGCCCTCGAGCTGCTCGAGCCCGCGGCGCTGCAGCGACTCGGCCTTGCCCTCGGCGAGGCCGCGCTTGCCCACGGTGAGCCGGATCGGGACGCCGAGCAGCTCGCTGTCGGCGAACTTCGCGCCGGGCGACTCGGCCCGGTCGTCGAGCAGGACGTCCAGCCCGACCGTGCGCAGCTGGTCGTACACGTCGGTCGCCGCGCGCAGCTCGTCCGAGCCCTGCTTGCCGGCGGCGATGATGTGCACGTCCCACGGCGCGATCGCCTTGGGCCAGGAGATGCCCTTGTCGTCGGCGAACTGCTCGACCGCGGCCGCCGCGATGCGCGCGGGGCCGATGCCGTAGGAGCCCATCCAGATGTGCTGCTCCTTGCCGTTCGGGTCGAGGTACGTCGCGCCGAGCGGCTCGGAGTAGCGGGTGCCGAGCTTGAAGATGTTCCCCACCTCGATGGCGGGCTCGATCGTGATCGGCTGGCCGTTGACCGTGTCGCCGGCCTCGACCGTGCGGACGTCGAGCCGCTCGCCGGCGGGGACGTCGACGACGACGTGCAGATCAGGCCGGTTGGCGCCCGCGATGTAGCGGCCGGGCACGATCGCCTCGTCGTAGACGGAGGGCAGGTCGTCGGTGGGGCCGAGGAACCCGGGATGCAGCCCCCGGCCCTCCAGCTCGTCCTCGCGCGCCTGACGGAGCTCCTCCCCCAGCGCGTTCTGGAGCTTGATCTCGTTGATGCGGTGGTCGCCGCGGACGAAGACCATCACCAGACCGCGCGACTCGGTGACGATGGGGAACGCCTTGAGCAGCTGGCCGGGCTGCGCGCCGACGTGCCGGGCGACGTCCTCGATCGTGGTCAGGCCGGGGGTCTCCAGCTCGCCCGTCAGCTGCGTGTGCTCGACGGGCTTGGCGTCGGCGCTGGCCACCTCGACGTTCGCCGCGTAGCCGGGCGCGAGCGCGACGTCGTTCTCGCCCGCGGCGCAGGGCGCCATGTACTCGTGCGCGCCCGAGCCGCCCATCATCCCGACGTCCGACTCGACCGCGTACCACTCGATGCCGGAGCGGTCGAGGATCTTCGTGTACGCCTCGGCGTGCTTGTCGTAGCTCGCCTGCAGCCCCTCGAAGTCCGTGTCGAACGAGTACGAGTCCTTCATGATGAACTCGCGCGTGCGCAGGACGCCGGCGCGGGGCCGGGGCTCGTCGCGCTCCTTGACCTGGAAGTGGTAGAGGATCATCGGCAGCTGCCGGTACGAGCGCACGGCGTTGGCGACGTGGAAGGTCACGACCTCCTCGTGCGTCATCGCGAGCACGTGCGGCGCGCCCTTGCGGTCGTCGAGGCGGAACTGCTCGGAGAAGCCGTAGCGCCCGCTCTTCTTCCACAGCTCGGCCGGGTGCATCACCGGCATCAGCAGCTCCTGGCCGCCGATCGCGTCGATCTCCTCGCGAACGATCTGGACGACCTTCTGGTGGACCCGCCACCCGGCCGGCAGCCAGGACCAGAGGCCGGCGCCGACCTGGCGGATGAGGCCCGCGCGGACCATGAGCTTGTGCGAGAGCGCCTCGGCGTCGGCGGGAGGCTGACGCTCGGTGGGCAGGAAGAGGTGGGACTGGCGCATCGCGCCCAAGCCTATGTCGTCGTGCGGCGGCGCACTCCGCCGGTTCGAACGCGTGTAGCGATCCGCACGATGGGGCATCGTGTGTCGCGATGAACGTCCGCGACGCCATGACCGAGAAGGTCCTCACGATCACCCCCGGGCGCACGCTGCGCGAGGCCGCCGAGTTCCTCACCACCAACAAGGTGGGCGCCGCGGTGGTCCTGGATCCTGAGCAGCCGGGGCCGGGGATCATCACCGAGCGCGACCTCGTGCGGGCGCTGGGGTCCGGGAGCGATCCCGACACCGACTGCGTCCGCGACCACCTGACGACGACCGCGATCTACGCCGAGGCCGACTGGGACCTGCCGACCGCCGCGGATGCGATGGCCGACGGCGGCTTCCGCCACCTCGTCGTGCTCGAGGCCGGTGAGGTCGCGGGCATCATCTCGATGCGCGACATCATCCACGTCTGGCGCCCGGCCTAGGGGCGCAGCGCGCGGAACGCGGCGCGGACCTCCGCGACGAGCACGTCCGGCACCTCCAGCGCGGGGAAGTGCCCGCCGCGCTCGGGCTCGCTCCAGGAGCGGATGTCCGGGAAGCGCCGCGCGGCCCAGCGCCGCGACGGGCGCTGCAGCTCCGCCGGGAAGACCGTGCACGCCACCGGGACGTCCACCGGCTCGGGCGGCCCGTCCCCGGCGATCCACGCGTTCACCTGGCGGATGCTCTCCCAGTACAGGCGCGCGGAGGACGCGCCCGTGCGCGGCAGCCAGTAGAGCATCAGGTTGTCGAGCAGCCGGCGGCGCGGCACGGTCGGCGCCAGGCCGTCGCCGTCGGTCCACGCCCAGAGCTTCTCCAGCACCCACGCGGCCAGCGCGGCGGGCGAGTCGGTCAGCGCGTAGCCGATCGTCTGCGGGCGCGTGGCGTGCTCGCGCGAGTAGCCCGACTCCCACTCCGCGGCGTGCTCGAGCGCGGCCAGCGCGCCGCGCTCGGACGCCGTCAGGTCGTCGAACGTCGCCGGGTCGGGCGGCGCGAGCGGCGGGACGAGGTGCAGGCCGACGACGCGCTCGCGGTGCCGCTGGCCGAGCAGCGTGCTGACCGTGGTCCCCCAGTCGGTCCCGCCCGCGCCGAACCGGTCGTAGCCGAGCCGCCCCATCAGCTGCGCCCACGCGTCGGCGATCCGCTCGACGCCCCACCCGGGCGCCGTGGGCCGGTCGCTGAAGCCGTAGCCCGGCAGGGACGGCACGACGACGTGGAACGCCTCCGCCGGGTCGCCGCCGTGCGCGCGCGGATCGGCGAGCGGCCGGACGACGTCGAGCAACTCCACCACCGAGCCGGGCCAGCCGTGGGTGAGCACGAGCGGCAGCGCTCCCGGCTCCGGCGACCGGACGTGCAGGAAGTGGATCCCGAGGCCGTCGATCACCGTGCGCGCCTGGCCGAGCCCGTTCAGCTCCGTCTCCACCACGCGCCAGTCGTACTCCTCCGCCCACACCCGGCAGATCTCCTGCAGCTCGGCCAGCGGCACGCCCTGCGACCAGTCGCCGACGGTCTCGCGCTCCGGCCAGCGGGTCGCGCGCAGGCGGGCGCGCAGGTCGTCCAGCTCGGCCTCGGGCACCGCGAGGCGGAACGGCTCGACGGCGTCCGTCACGCGCTGCCGTCCACCGCCGCCAGCACGGCCTCGCCGCGCGCGGACAGGCGGTAGCCCACCGCGAGCGACTCCGTCAGGCCGCGCTCCTTCAGACGGCGGACGTGGCGCTTGAAGGTCAGGCGCTCGCGGCCGTCGATCTCCGCGAGCTCCGCCGCCAGGCGGGCCGGGTGGGCCGCGATCAGGCGCAGCACCGCGACGTCGCGCTCGCCGAGCGCGCGCGCCTCGTCCCGCACCCCGTCGAGGGAGCCGCGCAGCGCCACGCGCGGGTCCTCCCCCGCGTACCGGACGGCGACGCGGTAGAGCGGCCGGTCGTGCTTCTTCGGCTGGCGCGCGAGCAGCGCCTCCAGCGACGGCTCGCCGGCCCGCCGCGCGTCGTCCTCGGTCAGCGTCGCGGGATCCACGACGTCGACGGCGTCGATCGCCAGCTCGCCCACGGCCGTCCGCAGCCGCCCGCCGGCCTTCACCGTCGGACGCGTCCAGCGGCGGAAGGCGAGATCGATCTCCCCCGCGACGATCCCCTGCAGCACGGCGCGCGACAGCAGCACGCCGCGAACCCTACGCGGGCGGGCCTACGCGCGCGAGAAGCGCCGGCCGGCGACCGGCGACGCGGCCTCGCGGGCCGCCGCGGCCTCGGCTTCCGCCGCGGCCTTCTCCTTCTCGAGCGCGGCCAGGCGCTCCGGGGTCATCGCGTCCATGTCCTCGTTCTCCGCCAGCCACTCGACCGCCTCGGCCGCCGCGGCGGAGTCGACGACGAGCTTCTTGCCCTGCGCGTAGAACTTGTCGATCTCGGCGAACAGCTCGTCGACCAGGTGCTCGGTGGGGACCTTCTTGAGCGGCTCGCCCTTGGAGAAGATCATCCCCGCGTCCTTGGCGCCGGTGATGCCGAAGTCCGCGTGGCGCGCCTCGCCGATGCCGTTGACCGCGCAGCCGAGCACGGAGACCTCGATCGGGTCCTCGTACTGCGCCAGGCGCCGCTCGACCTCGCTGACGACCGAGTCCATGTCGAACTGCAGCCGGCCGCACGTCGGGCAGGCGATCAGCACCGGTCCCTTCTCCCGGAGCTTCAAAGCCTTCAGGATCTCCCAGGCGACCTTGACCTCCTCCTCCGCATGGAAGGTGGAGAGCGAGATGCGGATCGTGTCGCCGATGCCGTCGGCGAGCAGCGTCCCGAGGCCGACCGCGCTCTTCAGCGAGCCCGACCACTTCGTGCCCGCCTCGGTCACGCCGAGGTGCAGCGGGTACGGGATGCGCTGGGACAGCAGCCGGTTCGACGCGATCGTGTTCGGCACCGACGTCGACTTCATCGAGATCTTGAAGTTGTCGAAGTCGAACGACTCCATCAGCTCCACCGTCTCGATCGCGGCGGTGACGAGCGCCTCGACCGGGTCGGTGAACTCCAGGTCGCGCAGGTGCTTGGGCAGCGAGCCGGAGTTGACGCCGATGCGGATCGGCGTGCCGAGCTGCTTGGCCTTCGCGACGACCTCGGCGACCTTCTCGGGCCCGCCGATGTTGCCCGGGTTGATCCGGATGCAGTGCGCGCCCGCGTCCAGCGCCTTCAGCGCCAGCGTGTGGTTGAAGTGGATGTCGGCGATGATCGGGATCGGCGACTCGCGCACGATCGTCTTCAGCGCCTCGACGTCCTGCTCGCGCGGCACCGCGCAGCGCACCAGGTCGGCGCCGGCCTCCGCGACGGTGCGGATCTGCCGCATCGTGGCGTCGAGGTTCGCCGTCTCGGTCTTGGTCATCGTCTGGACCGCGACGGGCGCCCCGCCACCGATCTTGACGCCGCCCACGTCGATCTGCCGCTCGGAAGCCATCAGAGGGCAGTGTACGAGCGCACATTGGCGCGTGTAGACGCGCAGTGAACGGGGCACCTCGACGTTGGAGGTGTTGTGGGGGAGCTCAACGAGAGCGAGCCGCTTCGAGCGCTGCTCGAACGCGTGGCGACGGGCGTCGCCTGGAAGGACGAAGAGGGCCGATACCGCTGGGCCAACGACGCGTTCGCGGCGATGCACCGGGTCGGCAGGTCGGCCATCGCGGGCGCGACCGACGAGCAGCTGGTCGACCCGTTCGCGGCCGCCGGCCGCGCCGCGCGCGACGCGCTGGTGCGCGAGCGCGGAGAGCCGCTCCAGTTCCAGGAGACGATCACCGACGCGCTGGAGGGCCGCATCACCGCGCTGGCGGGCGAGGTCGTCCCGCTCGACACCGACGGACGGCTCGGCGTCGTCGTGCGCCGCGCCGGCGAGCGCGACAGCGTCCACCCGCACGTCCCGTCGCTCCACGACCGGCTCGCGACCGTCGAGCGCACCGGCAAGACCGGCAGCTTCGAGTACGACCTGCGCTCGGGCCGCGCCCGCTGGAGCGACGAGATGTACCGCATCTTCGGCCTGCCGGCGCGCGAGTGGATCGAGCTCGACGAGGCGCTCGAGCTCATCCCGCCCGAGGACCGCGCGGAGGTGCGGGGCCAGCTGAGCCGGTCGATCGCGGAGCTGCGCCCGTTCGCGACCGTCTACCGCATCGAGCGCTCCGACGGCGCGCAGCGCGTCGTCCAGGCGCACGGTCACGTGGTCTGCGACGAGGAGGACCAGCCGGTGACGCTCGTCGGGACGGTCCACGACGTCACCGAGCGCCAGACCGCCGAGGCGGAGCTGCGCCGCGTGCTCCGCCAGACCGAGCTGATCCTGGAGTCGATCGAGGAGGGCATCATCAGCCTCGCCGCGGACGGGACCGTGACGTCGGCCAACGAGTCCGCCGCCCGCCTGGTCGGTGTGGAGATCGACGAGCTGCTCGGCCGCAACCCGCTCACCGGCTCGCCCCTGACCACGCCGCGCGGCGCCGAGGCGGTGCGCGCGACGCTGGCGGACGGCGTCACCCGCCGCGTCGACCGGCTGGAGCTGCGCCACGGGCTGGTGATCGAGATGACCGTCGCGCCGCTGCGCGACGAGGCGGGCCCCGACGGCGTGGTCGTGACGATGGTCGACCGCACCGGCGAGGAGCAGTACGAGCAGGCGCTGCGCGAGAGCCTCGACGCGCTCGAGCAGGCGAACGCCCACCGCGACCGGCTGCTCGCCGGCATCGTCGAGTCGCAGGAGCTCGAGCGCCAGCGCATCGCCGCGGACATCCACGACGACTCGGTGCAGGTCATGAGCGCCGTCGGGCTGCGGCTGGAGCGCGCGGCGGCGCAGGCCCGCGAGGGCTCGCCGGTGGCGCTCGACGCGCTGCGCCGCGACGTGCGCGAGGCGACCGCGCGCCTGCGCCGCCTGCTGTTCAGCGTCGCGCCGCCCGAGCTGGAGAGCGGCGTCGGCGCCGCGCTGGAGCGGACGGTCGCGCCGCTCGCGCAGGAGGCCGGGTTCGAGCACCGGCTGGAGGACCGGCTCGTCCCCCAGCCGGCGATCGAGATGCGCACGCTCGTCTACCGGATTGCGCAGGAGGCGCTGACGAACGCGTACAAGCACGCGCGCGCGAGCACGGTCACGACGGTCGTCCGCTGGTCGGGCGGCGGGGTGATGCTGTGCGTCGAGGACGACGGCGTGGGCGCGGAGGCCGAGCGGTTCGACCGGCTCCCCGACGGCCACCTGGGCGTCGCGACGATGCGCTACCGCGCCGAGCTCGCCGGCGGCTGGTGCACGATCACCTCGACGCCCGGCACCGGGACGCGCGTCGAGGCCTGGCTCCCGGCCGAGCCCGAACGGACGGAGCGCGCCGCATGAGCACCACGGTCTTCGTGGCCGACGACCACCCGCTCTTCCGGGCCGCGCTGGCCGACACGGTCCGCCACGCCGACGGCCTGGAGCTGGTCGGCCAGGCCCAGGACGGCCGCACGGCGCTGCAGGAGATCCTCGAGCGCGCGCCCGACGTCGCGGTGCTCGACATCCGCATGCCCGGGCTCGACGGGCCGCAGGTCGCCAAGCACCTCGCGCGCGAGGGGTCCGACACGCGCGTGCTGTTCATCTCCGCCTACTCGGACGGCCACCTGGTGCACAAGGCGCTCGGCGCCGGCGGGAGCGGGTTCCTCTCCAAGGACGCCGGCGGCGAGGAGATCATCCGCGCGATCGAGGGCGTCGCGCGCGGGCAGCTGATGCTCGGCGCGGAGGCGGGGACGGCGCTGTCGGACCAGCTGCGCGCGCTGAGCCGGGCGGAGGAGCCGCCGCTGAGCGAGCGCGAGCTGCAGGTCGTGCGGCTGGTCGCCGAAGGGCTGTCGGTGGCCGACATCGGCGGGCGGCTGCACCTCTCCCCCGCGACGGTCAAGACGCACCTCCAGTCGCTCTACGGCAAGCTCGGCGTGTCCGAGCGCGCCGCGGCGGTCGCCGAGGCGATGCGCCGCGACCTCCTGCACTGACGGAATCGCACGTCCGTGTGATGCGCGGCCGCCGCCCGCGCAGGTACCCTTGCGCCATGAGCACGTATCCGTACGAGGCAACCGCTGCACGGAGCACGTCACGCGTGCTCGGGCAGGTCCTCTTCCTGGTGTCGGTCGCGATCGGCTTCGCGGCGCTCGGCTCGGTCATCGGCCGGGATCTCGAGGAAGGCACCGCCCGCATCTGCTCCTTCGCGGGCCTCGGCATGCTGATCGTCACGTGGTTCGTCGACGCCGTCCGGCGCGGCCCGCTGGGGATCGGCTGGCTGTGCGGCCTGGCGCTGCTGATCGGCCTCGGGCTCGGCCCGGTCATCGGCTACGCCGCCGACGTCGAGCCGGGCGCGCTGACGAGCGCCATCGGCATCACCGCCCTCACGGTGCTGGGCATGGCGGCGATCGGGTTCGTCCTGGACAAGGACCTGTCGGGCTGGATGAAGCCGCTGAGCTTCATCGTCCTCGGCGCGGTCGTCGTGTCGCTCGGCGCGCTGATCTTCGGCGGGCTCGGGACGCTCTCGCCGTTCATCTCGATCATCATCCTCGCCGCGTCGGCGCTGCTGATCATGGTCGACTTCAACTACACGCGCCGGCACGCGACCGAGGACGACGTCGTCTGGCTGGCGACGGGGATCTTCGTCTCGGTCCTCAACATCTTCATCTCGCTGCTGAACCTCTTCCTCAGCGATTGACCGACGTCTACGGCACCGCCCGGCCCGGGCTGCGCAGCACGCTCGGGTCGCGGCTGGCTGCCCGGGCGCGGGCGCGGCGCCACGAGCAGTTCCGGCGCCTGACGGGCGCCGACGCGTCGTTCCGCATCCTCGACGTGGGCTGCGGCGCGCTCGGGCTGCGCGCGCTGGAGCCGGAGCTGGACATCACCGGCACCGACCTCGCCGACCGGCCCGACTACCCGGGGCCGTTCGTGCAGGCGGACGCGACCGTGCGCCTGCCGTTCGACGACGGCGCGTTCGACCTGGCGTACTCGTCGTCGGTGATCGAGCACGTGCCGCCGGCGAAGCGGGCGGCCTTCGCGGCCGAGGTGCGCCGTGTCGCGCGCGGCTGGTGGGTGCAGACGCCGGCGTTCTCCTTCCCGGTCGAGCCGCACGCGCTCCTCCCGTTCGCGCACTGGCTCCCGCCGCGCGTGCGCCGCCCGTACTGGCGCTACGGCGTCGCGGGCGACTGGGAGGACATCTCCCTGCTGCGCCGCCGCGAGCTCGAGTCGCTCTTCGGCCCCGCCGTGCCCGAGCGGCTCGGCCCGCTGACCAAGTCCTGGATCAGCGTCCGCCGGCCCGCACCACGTTGAGGAGCGGCTCGCCGCGGGCGTGGCGGACGATCTGGTCCGCCGCGAACGCCGCGGCACGGGTTTCGGCCGCCTCGCTGTCGCCCGCGTGGTGCGGGGTGAGCGCGAGGACGCCGGGGGCGGACCAGAGCGGGTGGCCGGGCGGGAGCGGCTCGGGGTCGACGACGTCGAGGACCGCGCGCAGGCGCGGGCCGGACGCGCCGGACGTCTCCGCGACCAGCGCGGCGGTGTCCACGACCGCGCCGCGGCCCGCGTTGACCACCAGCGCGCCGTCGCGCAGCAGCGCCAGCCGGCGGGCGTCGACCATCCCGCGCGTCGCGTCGGTCAGCGGGGTGAGGATCACGAGCGCGTCGGCCTGCGGGAGCAGCGCGTCGAGGTCGCCGGCGGTGCGCGACGTCACGCCGACGACGCGCGCGCCGAACGGCGCCAGCCGCTCCTCCACCGCCCGGCCGATCGATCCGTGCCCGAGGATCACGACGGTGGAGCCCGCGACCTCGTACGGCCGCACCCCGTCGCGCCAGACCGCGTAGCGCGTCGCCTCCAGCAGCCCGCTCGCGGCGCCGAGCAGCGCGCCGACGACCCACTCGGCCACCGGGACGTCGCGGGCGCCGCGCATGTTGCACAGCGTCACGTGCGGCGGCAGGAGCGGCTCGATGTGGTCGGTCCCCGCCGACATCGTCTGCAGGACGCGCAGCTGCGGCGCGTCCGGGAGCGCCTGCATCATCGCGCGCGTGATCCAGCCGCCGACGAGCAGCTCGACGCCCTCGAGCCCGGTGCCGTCGCGAGGGACGGAGCGCAGCTCGATCTCGGCCGGCAGCGCGGCCCGCACGGCGGGGAAGACGTTCTCGGTGGCGGCGGCGGTCACGGCTCCGTAGTGTGCCTCGCATGGCCGTCGGGTCCCGGTCGGAGCTGGAGCAGCTCGTCAACGTCGCCGACTACGAGGCGCGCGCCGCGGAGCTGCTCGACCCCGGCGTGCTCGGCTACTTCGCCGGCGGCGCGGGCGACGAGCGCACGCTGCGCGACAACGTCGCCGCGTTCGCGCGCCACCGCCTCCTCCCCCGCGCGCTGGTCGACGTCAGCGCCGTCACGACCGCGACGACGGTCCTCGGCCGCGAGATCTCCATGCCCGTCCTCGTCGCCCCGACCGCGCTGCACCGCCTCGCGCACCCAGACGGCGAGCCGGCGACCGCGCGCGCCGCCGCGGACGCGGGGACGATCTACACGCTCTCGACGCTGGCGACCTCGCGCCCGGCCGACATCCCGCCGGATCCCGCGGCCCGCCGCTGGTTCCAGCTCTACATCCTCGAGGACCGCGCGGTGTCCCGCTCCCTCGTCGAGGAGGCGGTGGAGCACGGCTTCGAGGCGATCGTCCTCACCGTCGACGCGCCCCGCGCGGGCCGGCGCGAGCGCGACCTCAGGACCGGCTTCGCCGTCCCGCCCGAGATCGACATGCCCGGCATCCGCGCCGCGCTGGGCGGCAACCGCTGCCCCACGCCGCAGGAGTTCTTCGGGCTCGTCGACCGCAGCCTCACGTGGCGCGACCTCGAGCTGCTGGTGGAGGAGTCGCCGGTGCCGGTGATCGTCAAGGGCGTCCACGCGCCCGACGACGCGCGCCGCGCGGTCGACCACGGCGCCGGCGCGGTGATCGTCTCCAACCACGGCGGCCGCCAGCTGGACGGCGTGCCCGCCTCGCTCGACCTCCTCCCGCCGGTGGTCGAGGAGGTCGGCGACGAGGTCGAGGTCTACATGGACGGCGGCGTGCGGCGCGGCACCGACGTGGCGGTCGCGCTCGCGCTCGGCGCCAGGGCCGTGCTCCTCGGCCGCCCGATCCTCTGGGGCCTGGCGTGCGGCGGCGAGGAGGGCGCACGGCGGGTCCTCGGCCTCGTCCAGGACGAGCTGCGCCTCGCGCTCACGCTCCTCGGCGCCCCGTCACCCGGCGCGGTGACGCGCGCGCACGTCAGTCCGGCCGGCTGACCGTCTGCAGCACGCCGGTGTCCATCGACGACTGGTGGCGCCCGTGGGCGTACCAGGTCAGGACCCACAGCGCCGCCCCGACGAGCAGCAGCACGCCGGCGCGCGCGAAGATCTCCGCGTCCTTGGTGGTCATCATCGCCACCGACACGATCGCGCCGATCACCGGCAGGATCGTCGGCGCGCGGAAGTGGTCGCGGCGCACCTCGTCGCGGCGCAGCACGAGCACGCTGACGTTCACCACCGCGAACACGAGCAGGAGCAGCAGCACCGTCGTGTCCGCCAGGTCGGACAGGTTGCCGGTGATGACGAGCGCCGCCGCGATCGCCGCCGTGAAGACGATCGCCGCGTACGGCGTCTTGCGTCCGGGGTGCACGCGGCCGAAGACCGCGGGCAGGATGCCCTCGCGCGACATGCCGTAGACCAGCCGCGAGGCCATGATGAGGTTGATCAGCGCGCCGTTGGCCAGCGCGAACAGGGCGATCGCGCTGAAGACCTTCGTGTCCATCGCCAGCGGCCCGACCTGCACGACCTCCAGCAGCGGCCCGTCGGAGTCGGCGAGCGTGCCGGTCGGGACGACCATCGAGGCGATCACCGTCACGAGCAGGTAGATCGTGCCCGCCACGAGCAGGCCGCCGAACAGCGCGCGCGGGTAGTCGCGGCGGGGGTTCCGGGCCTCCTCGGCGACGTTCACCGAGTCCTCGAAGCCGATCAGCGCGAAGAACGCGAGCCCGGCGCCGGCCATGATCGCCAGCGGCACCGACTCGCCGTCCTTGAACTCCAGCGCGCGCGACGGCTCGCCGTCCCCGGAGAACAGCGCCGCCGCGCCGATCAGCACGACGAGCAGCAGGCCGGCCATCTCGATCACCGTCAGCCCGACGTTGAGCCCGACCGACTCCTTGATGCCGCGGAAGTTGATGAGCGACATCACCGCGATGAACACCAGGCCGACGAGCACGGTCGGCAGCGACACGAACTCCGACAGGTAGTCGCCGCCGAACGCCGTCGCCAGCGTCGCCGCGGACGCCAGACCCGAGCACATGACCGCGAACGCGACCATGAACGTGAAGAACGGCCGCCGGAACGCCTTGTTGACGTACAGCGCGGCGCCGGCCGCCTGCGGGTACTTCGTGACGAGCTCGGCGTACGCGAACGCGGTGAAGATCGCGAGGATGAGCGCGACCGCGAACGCCGTCCAGATCGCGCCGCCGACACGCCCGCCGACCTCGCCGACGAGCGCGTAGATGCCGGCGCCGAGGACGTCGCCGATGATGAAGAACAGGAGCATCCGCCCGCTGATCGCGCGGCGGAGCTCGCCGGATCCTTCCGTCGTGGTGTCAGGCACGGACGCTGACTACCCGCCCGTGCCCGCTCACACCCTCGACTACGAGTAGAGGTCCTCGATCTCGCTCGCGTACTTCTCGCCGATCGGCTTGCGCTTGAGCTTCATGCTCGGCGTCAGCTCGTCGCCGCCCGGCATCCAGTCGCCGGGGACGATGTGGAACCGCTTGACCTGCTCGACCCGCGAGAGCTTGGCGTTGGCCTTCTCGATCTCCGCCTCGACCGCCGCGCGGATCTCCTCGCGCTCGGCGAGCTCCTCCAGCGACAGGCCCTCGCCGATGCCGGCCTTCGCCGCGTAGGCCGGCGCGCCGTCGGCGTCGAGCACGATCAGCGCGGTGTTGTACGGGCGCGCGTCGCCGATCACGACCGCCTGGCCGATCAGCGGCCCCGCGGACTTGACCTCGGCCTCGATGTTCGCGGGCGACATGTTCTTGCCGGCCGCGTTGATGATCAGCTCCTTCTTGCGGTCGACGATCTTCAGGTAGCCGTCCTCGTCGAGCTGCCCGATGTCGCCGGTGTGCAGCCAGCCGTCGGCGTCGAGCGCCTCGGCCGTCTTGTCCGGCAGGTTGCGGTAGCCGCGCGTGACGAACGCGCCGCGCACGAGCACCTCGCCGTCCTCGGCGAGCTTGATCTCGCTGTTGGGCGACGGCGGGCCGACGGTGCCGATCTTGATGCGGCCGTTCGGCGGGTTGGTGGTGCCGTAGCCGCAGGTCTCGCTCATCCCCCACAGCTCGGCGATCGGGATGCCGATCGCGTGGAAGAACACGAGCACCTCCGCCGGCGTGGGCGCCGCGCCGACGTTGCAGGCGACGAGCTGGTCGAGCCCGAGCGCGCCGCGGAGGTGGACGAAGAGGTTCGCGTCGGCCTGCTCGACCGCCGCTGCCAGCTCGGCCGGGACGGGCTCGCCCGCCTGCTCGAGCCGCACCTTCTGGATCGCCGCGTCCAGGGCCTTGCGCACGCCCTCGGCCTGCTCGGGCGGCGCCGCGCCGAGCTTGGCCTCCAGGCCCGCCTTCATCTTCTCCCAGATGCGCGGGACCGCGAAGAACCACGTCGGGTGCACCTGCGGGAGCACCTCGCCGATCTTCCGCGGATCCGGGCAGATCGTCACCTGGATGCCGAGGCAGACCGGCACGTAGTGGTGCGCCTGGCGCTCGGCGATGTGCGCGTTGGGCAGCCACGAGATGACGCGGCCGCCGCGCAGGTCCATGACCTCCAGCAGGCCCTCGACCGACCGCACGACGTTGCGGTGCGACAGCTCCACGCCCTTCGGCGGGCCCGTCGTGCCGGACGTGTAGATCAGCGTGACCAGGTCGTCGGGCGTGATCTGCGCGACCGACGCCTGCGCGTCGAACGACGGGTCCGGGTCGGCCTCGACGTCCTCCAGCTTCACGAAGCCGTCGGGCGCGGGCTCGCCGCCGACGACGACGACGTGCTCGAGCGCCGGCAGGTCGCCGCGGATGGCGGCGAAGTGGCCGGCGAACTGCTCGTCGATGATCGCGATCTTCGACGCGGCGTCGCCGACGACGTACGCGATCTGCTCCGGCGACGACGTGGCGTAGAGCGAGACCGGCGTGCCCCCCGCCGTCAGCACCGCCAGGTCGGCGAGGTGGAACTCGATGCGGTTGGGGAACATCAGCGCCACGGTGTCGCCGTGCCGCAGCCCCAGCTTCGCCAGCCCGGCGGCGAGCGCGTCGACCCGCGCGCGCAGCTGCGCCCACGTCACCGTCTGGCTGTCGTCGACCGTGCGGAAGGCGACCTCGTCACCGGCCCGCTCGACCGTCTTGTGGAACGCGGCGATCACCGTCTCGCCCACGACGCCGTCCTGCGGCGACGAGGTGGTGACGCGCTCCGCGGTGCTGCTCTCCATGTAGCTCTCCCCTCAGGAACCAGAACCCTGAGGCGGCAAGCTACAGGAGTGACGGCACCGTCAGGTTTGGTCCGCCGTGGCAGCGGCGGCATGGCGCTCGAGCGTCGCGCGCATCATCTCCGCGAGCGTCGCGATCGCGACATCGCGCGCGACCGTGCCGTCGTGCATGTCGCGTGCGAGCGCCTCGGCAGCGCCCACGAGTCCGCTGAGCACCGCGCGCCCCTGGGCGTCGTCCAGCGCGACGTACGGCGCGAAGACCTCGCGGTAGGCGTCGGCGAACGCTTCGCGCGACTCGCGCAGGACGTCCTTCGTCTCGTCGTAGGCCAGCAGCGCCGCGCTCATCTCCTCGAACTCCGGGCCGTCGCCGACCAGGCAGTCCAGGTAGCCGGCGGCCGCGATGCCGGCTGCGGCATCCAGCGTGTCGCCACCGCTCGCCATCGCCGCCCGCATCCGCGCGATCTGCTGGGTGTCGAACCACTCGAACAGCGCCGCCAGCAGACCGGCGCGGGTGCCGAAGTGGTTGTAGGCGATCGGCTTGCTGACGCCGGCGCGCTCGGCCAGGTGGGCAAGGGTCAGCGCGTCGGTGCCCTCACGCTTGACGATCGCGTAGGCGACGTCGAGCAGCTGCGCCCTCCGAGCCTCCTTGGTCAGTCGCTGTGCCATCGGTGCTATAGGTTACCCATCGTAAGTTACGAAAGGTAGGTACGAACGATGGGAACGGATCAGCAGCGGTACGCCGAGCGCCGCGCCGTCGTGGTCGGCGGCACGCACGGGATCGGCCTCGCGATCGCCGAGCAGCTCCTGCGCGACGGTGCGCACGTCGTGGTGACCGGCCGCAGCGCAGCGAACGCCGGCGCCGCGGAGGCGACGCTGGGGACGGCAGCGACCGTGCTCGTCAGCGACGTCACCCGCGCGGAGGACCGTGCCGCGCTGGCGTCGCAGGTCGGCGAGGTCGACGCGCTCTTCGTCAACGTCGGCGTCGCACGCGACGAGCCGCTGGCCGACGTGACCGAGGCGTCGTGGGACCGCCAGTTCGACGTCAACGCCAAGGGGGCGTTCTTCGCTGCGCAGGCCCTCGTCCCGCAGGTCCGCTCCGGCGGCGGCATCGTGTTCACGACGCTGATGGACGCGCTGGCGTTCCCCGGCGGCGCGGTCCCGTTCGCGTCGAAGGCCGCCGTCCGCGCCTTCGCCCGCTCGCTCGCCGCCGAGCTCGTCAGCGACGGCGTCCGCGTCAACACCGTTGCGCCGGGCTACATCGACACGCCGACGTTCGGCATCGCCGGCATCGCGGACGCCGAGCGCCGCGAGCTGCGGGAGGCCGGCGTCGCCGCCACGCCGATGCGGCGGCTCGGGACGCCGGACGAGGTGGCGCGCGCCGCGATCTTCCTCGCGCTGGAGGCGACCTTCACGACGGGGACCGAGCTGCACGTCGACGGCGGGGTCGCGTCGATCGAGGTTCCCGCCTGACCGCGCGCTACCGGACGTCGAACCCGCCGTTGCGCAGGCGGTCGACGTCGTTCTCCAGGCCGATGAAGAACAGCAGCAGGATGAGCACGAACCCGACGACGCTGGCGCGCTCCATGAGGCCGAACGGGATGGCGCGCCCGCGCACCTTCTCGGCCAGCGCCCAGAAGATGTGGCCGCCGTCGAGCGGCAGCAGCGGCAGCAGGTTGATGACCGCGAGCGAGAGCGAGATCAGCCCGAGGATGAGCACGGCCTGCTCGATGTCGACCTCGAACGACTGGCGGGTCGTCTCGTAGGAGCCGACGATGCCGGAGACCTCGTCGCGCGCCTCGGGGCTGTAGAAGAGGCGGCCGATCACCTTCACCGTCTCGGACGTGACGGTCCACATCGTGTCCAGGCTCTGCTCCGCCGCGCCGCCCGGCCCGAGGGCGATCTGCTCGCCCGGCCCGGCGGCGAACCCGACGAGGCTCCGCCGCTGCTCCTCGGAGTAGCGCGGGGAGATCTCGACGGTCCGGCGCTGCCCGTCGCGGACGATCGTCAGCTCCGCCGGCTCCTCCGCGACGCAGCCGTCGACCTGGTCGCCCTCGCACTTGTGCGTGCCGATCTGCGCGGCGAGGACGGGGAAGTCGCCCTCCTTGCCGTCGACGGCGACGATCTTGTCGCCCTCTTGCAGGACGCCCGCGGCGGGCGAGCCGGCCTGGACCTCGGCCACCGTCGTGTCGGAGCGGTCGACGACGCCGTTGGCCCAGTAGAAGACGAAGAAGATGAGGAACGCGAGCACGAGGTTGACCAGCGGGCCGGCGCCGATGACGACGAGGCGCTTCCACACCGGCTGGCGGTAGTAGGCCCGCGGCTGCACCTCCTCGGGCAGCTCCTCGTGCGGGTTCATCCCGCTGATCTTCACGAAGCCCCCGGCGGGGATCCAGCCGATGCCGTACTCGGTCTCGCCGCGGCGGACGGACCACAGCGGGCGGCCGAAGAAGAGGCTGAACCGCTCCACCCGCATCCCGACCTTCTTCGCGGCGGCGAAGTGGCCGAGCTCGTGGAAGACGATCAGCAGGCTGAAGCCGACGAAGGCGAGGACCCAGCTCATGCGCGTGCGGCGATCTCCGTGATGACGTCGGCGGCGACCTGGCGCGCCTCGCGGTCGGCGCCGTAGAGCGTCTCGAACGCGCGCACCGGCTCGGCCGGCAGCTCGTTCAGCGTCTCCTCGATGACGTCGGCGATGCCGAGGAAGGGCAGCCGGCCGTTGAGGAACGCGTGGACGGCGACCTCGTTGGCGGCGTTGAGGATGCAGGGCGCGGTGCCGCCCTCGATCGCCGCCTCGCGCGCGAGCCGGAGCGCCGGGAACGCGTCGGTGTCGACGGGCTCGAAGGTGAGCTGTCCGATCTCGGCGAGGTCGAGCGGCTTGAGGGGCAGGTCGACACGCTCGGGGTGGTGCAGCGCGTACGCGATCGGGACGCGCATGTCGGGGTAGCCGAGGTGCGCGAGCGACGCGCCGTCGCACAGCAGGACGTACGAGTGGACGATCGACTGCGGGTGCACGACGACGTCGATCTGGTCGTACGGGGTGCCGAAGAGGTGGTGGGCCTCGATGACCTCCAGGCCCTTGTTCATCAGCGTGGCGGAGTCGATGGTGATCTTGCCGCCCATCGCCCACGTGGGGTGGTTGAGCGCCTCCTGGACCGTCACGCCCTCGAGCTCGGCGCGGGTGCGCCCGCGGAACGGCCCGCCGCTCGCGGTGAGCACGAGCTTCGTGACGGAGCCGGCCGGCTCGCTGTCGAGGAGCTGGTGGAGGGCGGAGTGCTCGGAGTCCACCGGGATGACCCGCGCCCCGGTCGCCTCGGCGAGGGCCATGACGAGCTCGCCGCCGACGACCAGCGACTCCTTGTTGGCGAGCGCGAGATCGATCCCCTCGCCCAGCGTCGCGACGGTCGGCCCGAGCCCCGCGCTGCCGACCAGCGCGTTGAGCACGAGGTCGGCCTGCGACTCGAGCACGAGCCGGACGAGCCCCTCCGCCCCGACGAGCACCTCCCCGTCGGTCCACAGCTCCTGCGCCCGCGCGGCGGCCTCCGGGTCCACCAGCGCGATGCGCCCGACGCCGTGCTTGACCGCCTGCTCGACGAGCTGCTCGGCGGACCGCTCGGCCGACAGGCCGACCAGCTCGAAGGCTTCGCTGCGCTCGAGCACGTCGAGCGCCTGGGTGCCGATCGACCCGGTCGAGCCGAGGATCAGAAGACGGCGGCGAGACACGTCCGACAGGGTAGGCCGCCACCTTCACGCGAGCTGAATCTCCACACGGCTCGCGAGAGCGCGGCTGGCGTCCCCCCGGAGCCAGCCGCGCCGTGTCGGTGCCGTGCGCCGGCCGCCCTGCCGGCGTTCGGCGGATGCGCCTGGCGACCACCCCATGTCGCCGTGGCGACGTGTACCCCATCGCGCGCGTGGCAAACCGCACGTGATCGTTGGCGCGCAGACGCTCGCCGATCAGGCGTCGGCGGCGAGACGGGCGACGAGCCGCTCGAAGCGGATCGCGCCGATGACGCGGCCCAGCTCGTCGTGCACGACGATCGGGTCGAAGCGGGTGGCGGCGGGCCGCGCGAGCGCGCGCAGGGCCGCGTCCTTCGCCGTCGTCTGCGGCAGCACCACCATCGCCGGCCGCTCGCAGCCGTCGCGGTGCAGCACCGCCCGGACCTGGCCGACCGCGTTGACCACCACGGCGAACTCCTGTCCGTCGGACAGCGCGCAGACGCCGTCGCGCGACGGCCCGACGGTCGTGACCGCCTCCATCAGCTCCTCGACCGCGCCGCTGACCACCCGCGCCCGCGCGGCGAGCCGGGCGGCCAGCTCGGGCGCCGGCGCCGTGAACGCCTCGTCCGGGCGCGCGAGGAAGTAGCCCTGCGCCAGCGGCACGCCCAGTGCGATCAGCGTGTCGAGCTCGGCCTCACGCTCGATCCCCTCCGCGAGCAGCCACGCGTCGAGCCGACCTGCGAGCCCGCCGAGCATCTCGACCGCGGCGGCCTTGGCCGGGTCCCGGTCCACCCCGTCGGCCAGCGAGCGGTCGAGCTTCACGAGGTCGGGGCGGATCGCGACCACGTGCCGCAGCGACGCGTACCCCGCGCCGGCGTCGTCGACCGCGATCAGCGCGCCCGCCGCGCGCAGCTCGTCCAGCCGCACGCCCAGCTCGTCGTAGTCGGACACGTGGCTCTGCTCGGTGATCTCCACCACGACGCCGCCGAGCGGGTGCGCAGCGGCCAGGACCTCCTGCACCTCCGGCGTCCCCAGCGCGTGCGGCGACACGTTCACGGTCAGGAAGCAGTTCGCCGGCAGGTCGGCTCGCCGCGCCAGCGCCGCCTCGATCGCCCGCGCCTCCAGCGCCCCCGCGAGCCCCAGCGCGCTGGCGACTGCGAACCACTGGTCGGGCGGCGCGGTAGGCGGCCCGGTGAACCGCGACAGCGCCTCGTACCCCGCGACCACGCCGCGCGCGAGGTCGACGATCGGCTGGAAGACGATCTGGATGCCGTCGCCCCGCAGCGCCGCGCGCTCGACCGCCAGCCGCCACTCCTCGCTCAGCGCCGCGGCCTCGCCGCCGGCGTGGTCCTCACTCAGCGCCCGCACCGCGATCGCGCAGCCGCCCATCACGCCCTCGTCGTCGACCACCGGCGTGATGTGCAGGTCGGCGAGGAACGTCGTCCCGTCGTCGCGCGGGATCTGCAGCGAGCGGCCGACCCACGAGCGGCCGGAGGCGAGCACCTCGCCGATGAGCTGGCGGTGCTCCTCGCTGTGCAGCGCCGGGCCCAGCTCGCTCGACGGGCGCCCGATCAGGTCCGCCGCAGCGCGCCGGTAGAGGCGCCCGGCGGCCTGGTTGTAGCCGGTGACGATCCCCGCCCCGTCGAGCGTGATGATCGCGTCCGTCGCCACCGCGCGGACGGCCTCCAGCTCGTGCCGGTGCACCTCGGCGCGGCGCTGCTCGGTGACGTCGCGGACGAACGCGTTGAAGTAGAGCGCCGTCCGCGTGCGCAGCGGAGCGACCGAGACCTGCACCTCGAGCTCGCTGCCGTCCCGGCGCAGCGCACGCAGCTGCCGGCCGCCGCCGCGGTACGCCTCCGCCTCCGACAGCCGCGCGAACATCCTCGCGCGGGTCGCGGACCGGTGCCGTTCGGGGACGAGCAGCTCGATCCCGTCGTGGCCGACCGCCTCCTCGCGCGTCCACCCGAACATCCGCTCCGCCGCGGCGTTCCACTCCACGATCCGCGCGCTGGCGTCGACCGACACGAACGCGTCGTGCGCGGTGTCGAGGATCTCCCGGGACAGCGCCTCGAGCGCGCCGGTACGTGGTCGGTGGACGGGTGACATCGTGTTTCGCACCTCCGGCCTCGCAACGCTCGGCCTTCGGTGACATCGTGTTTCGCACCTCCGGCCTCGCAAGCTCGGCCTTCGGTCGATGTCACTTATGTCGGCAGCAGCGCCTTCCAGACGTAGTAGCCGACGACGAGCGTGAACAGCACGGCGTCCAGCCGGTCCAGCGCACCGCCGTGCGCACCGAACAGCTTGCCGGTGTCCTTGGTCCCCACGTCGCGCTTGATGAACGACTCGAACAGGTCCCCGAGCGGCGCCATCACCGCGACCGCGGCGCCGAGGATCAGCGCGTCCGTGCCCGACATCCAGTCCTGGTACCAGCCGGCGATCCACACGGCCAGGACACCGGTGAAGATGCCGAACCCCAGGCCCTCGACGGTCTTGTTCGGCGAGATCGACGGCGCGAGCTTGCGCCGCCCCATCGCCCGCCCGCCGAAGTACGCGCCGGTGTCGGCGGCGAACGTCCCGACGAGCACGCTCGCCAGCACCCCGTCGCCGTGCGGCAGCTCGCGCAGCATGATCGCGTGCGCGATCGCGAGCCCGACCCAGAAGACGCCGAGCAGGACCGCGGCGATGCCGAAGATGCCGCCCTGCGACGACGGCCCGGCGATGGTGAGCACGAACGTGACGGGGATCGCGGCGACGGCGACGAGGAGCACGGTCGACGGCTCGCCCAGCATCGCCGCGACGACGAGCCCGATCAGCGCCGCGAACCCGGCGATCCGCGCGGGCTTGACCTGCGCGAGCATCCCGTAGAGCTCGTGCAGGCAGATCAGCCCGAGCACGCCGGCGCCGGCGGCGAACCACCAGCCGCCCTGCACGACGATGAAGATCGCGAAGACCCCGGCGGGGATCGCCGCGGCGATGCGGCCGCCGAGGTCGCCCACGCCCTACCGCCCCCCGAACCGGCGCTGGCGCGTGCCGAACTCGCCCAGGCAGCGCTCGAACGCCGCGCGGTCGAAGTCGGGCCACAGCTCCGGCGCGAAGACGAGCTCCGAGTACGCCGCCTGCCACAGCAGGAAGTTCGACAGCCGCTCCTCGCCGGACGTCCGGATCACGATGTCCGGCTCGTGCATCTCGGGCGCGTACAGGAGCTTGGCGAACGCCTCCTCGCCCCCGCCCGTGTACCGCGCGGCCGCGTCGACGATCTCCGCGCGTCCGCCGTAGTTGAACGCGATGAAGAACGTGATGCGGTCGTTGGCCGCGGTCTTCGCCTCGGCCCACTCCATCTGCTCGACCAGCTCGGGCTCGACGCCCTCGCGGCGGCCGAGGAAGCGCATGCGGACGCCCTCCTCGTGCAGCTCCGGGGTCTCGTCGACGATCTTCTCCGCGAACATCGACATGAGCCCCGAGACCTCCTCGGGGGAGCGGTTCCAGTTCTCCGTGGAGAACGAGTAGACGGTGAGCTCGCGGACGCCCAGCTCGACGGCATCGCGGAGCCGCGCCTTGACGACGTCGGCTCCCGCGCGATGACCCTCGAGCACCGGGAGCCCGCGCTGCTGCGCCCAGCGTCCGTTGCCATCGGTGATGATGGCGACGTACCGGGGGCTCAAACCTCGAGGATCTCGGCTTCCTTGGTCTTGAGCAGGCCGTCGAGCTCGGCGATGCGCTCGTCGGTGAGCTTCTGCAGCTCGCCCTCCGCGCGCTTCTCCTCGTCGGCGCCCAGCTCGCCCTCGTTCTTGAGCTCGCGCAGGTCCTGCATCACGTCACGGCGGACGTTGCGGATGCCGACGCGGCCCTCCTCGGCGATGTGGCGGGCCATCTTGACGAGGTCCTTGCGGCGCTCCTCGGTCAGCTCCGGCACCGACAGGCGCATCACGTTGCCGTCGTTCGACGGGTTGAGCCCCAGGTCCGAGTCGCGGATCGCCTTCTCGATCGCCTTCATCGCCGTCTTGTCGTACGGCGTCACGGTGAGCAGGCGCGGCTCGGGCGCGGACAGCGTCGCGAGCTGCTTGAGCGGCGTCACCGCGCCGTAGTAGTCGACCATGATGCGGTCGAGCAGGTGCGGGTTCGCCCGGCCGGTCCGGACCGTCCCGAACTGGTTGGCCGTCGACTCCACGGCCTTCGTCATGCGCTCGCCGGCGTCCGCCAGGAGCTCGTCGGTCATCTCGGTCATGTCTCGCTCGTCACCAGGGTGCCCACACGCTCGCCGGACACTATCCGCTCGATGTTCCGCTCGTCGTCCATGTTGAACACGTGGATCGGGAGCCGGTTCTCCATGCACAGCGTCAGCGCCGTGGAGTCCATCACGCGCAGCCCGCGCTGGAGCGCGTCCATGTGCGAGATCTGCGGGATGAACTCGGCGTCCGGGTCGGTCTTCGGGTCGCCCGAGTAGACGCCCTCGACGCCGTTCTTGGCCATGAGGATCGCCTCGGCCCGCACCTCGACCGCGCGCAGCGCCGCGGCGGTGTCGGTGGTGAAGAACGGGTTGCCCGTGCCGGCCGCGAAGATCACGACGCGCTTCTTCTCCAGGTGGCGCATCGCGCGGCGCCGGATGTACGACTCGGCGACCTCCTGGATCTGGATCGCCGACTGGACGCGGGTGTGGACGTCCTGCTTCTCCAGCGCGTCCTGGAGCTGCAGCGCGTTCAGCACCGTCGCCAGCATGCCCATGTAGTCCGCGGTCGCCCGGTCCATGCCGGTGGCGGCGCCCTGGAGGCCGCGGTAGATGTTCCCGGCCCCGACGACCACCGCCACCTCGACGCCCTGGCGCTGGACCTCGGCGATCTGGGTGGCGATGGCGCGCACGCGGTCGGGATCGGTGCCGTAGTCGAGGGAGCCCATGAGGGCCTCCCCCGACAGCTTCAGCAGGATCCGCTGGAACGCGGGCACTCGCGGCGGGCTACTGACCGACCGCGAAGCGGGCGAACCGGCGGATCTGGACGTTCTCGCCGGTCTTCGCGGCGGTGTCGTTCAGGATCTGCTGGATCGTCTTGCCCTCGTACTTGTCCTGGTTCACGTGCTGCTGGTTGAGGAGGACGATCTCCTCGTACCACTTGCGCAGCTGACCCTCGACGATCTTCGGGCGGATGTTCTCCGGCTTGTCGGCGGCCTGCTCCTCGAAGACCTTGGCCTCCTTGTCGCGGGCGGCCGGGTCGACGTCGGCCTCGCTCACGTAGAGCGGGTTGGCCGCCGCGATGTGCAGCGCGATGTCCTTCGCGAACGCGATGAAGTCCTCGTTGCGCGCGACGAAGTCGGTCTCGCAGTCGACCTCCACCAGCACGCCGACCTTGGCGTTGGAGTGGATGTAGGTCTGGATGGTGCCCTCGGACGCGACGCGCTCACCGCGGTCCTCGATCCGCTTGCCCTGCTTCTTGCGCAGGATCTCGATCGCCTGGTCGACGTCGCCGCCAGCCTCGACGAGGGCCTTCTTGCAGTCCATCATGCCCGCGCCGGTCCGCTCGCGCAGAGCCTTCACATCGGCGGCGCTGGGGCTGTAGGCGTCGGTGCTCACGACTTGGTCTCCTGATCGATGTTGTCGCTGGTCTTGGGGGACTGCGGGTCGTTCGTGGCGTCGGACCCGGCGGGGACGGGCTCCTGCGGCTCGGCGTCCGAGCCCGGGACCTGCGTCGTCGCCTCGGCGGCGGGGATGTCGGCGTTGGTGATCGGCTCGTCGGCCTCGGCCGGGGTCGCCTGCGTCGGCGACGGCTCCTGGTTGGCCTTGTCCGGGGTCGCGACCTCGGTGTTGGCGGACTGCTTGACGGCCGGGTCCGGCTGCGGGCGGCCACCCTCGGCGACGGCCTCGGCGACCTCGGCCTCGGCGACCTGGCGGTCGCCGCCGCCCTCGGCCTGCGTCAGCTTCTCCTGGCGGGCGGCCTCGGCCTGCGCCTCGGCTTCGCGCTTGGCCTGCTCCTCCGCCTCGCGGGCGGCCTGGGCCTCGGCCTCGCGGCGCGCCTGCTCCTCGGCCTCGCGCGCCTTGCGCTCCTCCTCGGCCTGGCGGAACTGCTGGTTGCCCTCGGCGACCGTGTCACCGATCGCGCGGGCGATGAGCGCGCACGAGCGGATCGCGTCGTCGTTGCCCGGGATGACGTAGTCGATGCCGTCCGGGTCGCAGTTCGTGTCGACCAGGCCGATGATCGGGATGCGCAGGCGCTGGGCCTCGCGGACGGCGATGACCTCGGTCTTGAGGTCGACCACGAACATCGCCTGCGGGATCCGCTGCATGTTCTTGACGCCGCCGAGGTTGTTGCGCAGCTTCTCGAGGTCCGCCTGCGCGTTGAGACGCTCACGGGTCGGGAGCAGCTCCAGCTGGCCCTCGCGCTCGTAGCGCTCGAGGTCGTGCAGGCGCTTGATCCGCAGCGAGATCGTCTGGAAGTTCGTGAGCAGACCGCCGAGCCAGCGGTTGTGCACGTACGGCTGGCCGGAGGCCTCGGCGGCCTCCTTGATCGCGTCGCGCGCCTGCTTCTTCGTGCCGACGAAGAGCACGGTGCCGCCGCGGCCGGCGACCTCGGACGCGAAGCTCTGCGCGTCCCGCAGGAGCTTCTCCGTCTTGAGGAGGTCGATCAGGTAGATCCCGTCGCGCTCGCCGTGGATGAAGCGGCGCATCTTCGGGTTCCAACGGCGCGTCTGGTGACCGAAGTGGACACCGGACTCCAGCAGCTCGCGAATGCCGACGTCGGGCATGGTGAGAGGTCCTTTGGTTGTGGTTGGTGCTGCAGCCCGCCCGGACGTCGTGGGATCTCAGCGCTTGGGGCTGAGACAGGACCACGGCGCGTCACCCGAACGGGGTCGACGACAGATGTGCGTCCCAGTGTACGCAAGTGTTGCGCGGCGCCTGCGTTGGTGCTGAACGCGGGTCGGTCCCCTTTCCCCTACCTCCGGTGGCCGGCCCGCACCCGGAGCAGGTGATGGGGCGGCCACGGATGTCCGCCCTGTTGCTCGCCCGCGCGCGGTCAGCCCGGCGGGAGGGCGCGCGTGAGGTCGGGCGGGAGCGGCGAGGTGACCTCGACCGGCGCGCCGGTGAAGGGGTGCGGGAACGCGAGGCGGGCCGCGTGGAGGAACTGGCGCTGCAGGCCGAGCGTCGGCTTCGGCGGTGGACCGCCGTCGTACTCGGGGTCGCCGACGACGGGGTGGCCGATGGCCTCGAGGTGGACGCGGATCTGGTGGGTGCGGCCGGTCTCCAGGCGCACGCGCAGGAGCGTCACCGGCGGGTCGGTCCACGCGCGGTCGATCTCGAAGTGGGTGCGGGCGGCGCGGGGCTCGTCGGTGTCGGTCGACATCCGCGTGCGGATGCGGCGGTCGCGGCCGATGGGCGCGTCGATCGTGCCCGTCCGCGCGGGCGGCAGGCCGTGCACCAGCGCGATGTACTCGCGCGTGATCTCGCGGGCCTGCAGCGCCGCCTTCAGCCGCCGGTGCGCCTCCTCGGAGCGCGCGACCACGAGCAGACCGGACGTGTCGCGGTCGAGCCGGTGGACGATCCCCGCCCGGCCCGTCTCGCCGCCCGCCGCGCCGTGCGCCTCCAGCGCCTGCGCGAGCGTCCCGGACGCATGACCCCGGGCCGGATGCACCACCACGCCCGCGGGCTTGTCGACGACCAGCAGGTGCTCGTCCTGGTAGGGCACCGTGAAGCCGAGCGCGTCCGCATCGACCGGCGCAGGCGGCGGCGCGGCGTCGACCTCGGGGAACGCGACGACCGAGCCGGCCGCGACCTTGAAGCGCTTCGCCCGCGGCTCGCCGTCCACGAGCACCTCGCCCGCGTCGATCGCCCGCGCGGCCGCGCTGCGAGAGCCGAGCGGCTCGGCCAGCAGCACGTCGAGCCGTTCGCCGTCGGCCTCAGCCGGAACGCGCAGCTCGCGCACGCCGCTCCCCCAGCTCGATGACCAGCAGGAGCGCGATCACGCCGCAGGTGATCGCCATGTCGGCGACGTTGAACGCCGGCCACTTCGGCAGCTTGAGGAAGTCGGTCACGTGGCCCTGGTGGATCCGGTCGATCACGTTCCCCAGCGCGCCGCCGAGCAGCAGCCCGACGGGGAGCCACAGCCACGGCTCGGACTGGTGCCGCCAGAAGTAGACGAGCAGCCCGCACAGCGCGAGCGCGATCACGCCGATCAGCAGCCCCGCGCCGCCGACGTCGATGCCGAACGCGACGCCCTCGTTGCGGTGGTGGACGAGCTTCAGCCCGGGCAGGATCGGGTCCTGCTCGCCGTAGTCGAGGCCGCCGCGGACGAGCGCCTTCGTGATCTGGTCGACGGCCAGGACCAGCGCCAGCACGACGCCGGCGCGGGCCCAGGCCCGCACGTTCACCCGCGGACGGCGCCGACGATGAGCCCGCCGACGATCTGCAGCACGAGGATGCCGACCATGGGGCTGATGTCGAGCGGCCCGATCGGGGGGATGAACCGGCGGAAGATGCTCAGGTACGGCTCGCACACGTCGCGCAGGAACGTCATGACCGCGTCGAGCGTCCGCGAGTAGGCGGGGCGCGCCCCGAACGCGAAGAACAGGTTCACCACGATGTAGGCGAAGATCAGGATCGTGTAGACCCACAGCAGCGACGCGAGGAAGTCCGCGATGCTGTCGCGGGCCGCGGCGAGCGGGAGCAGGTACGTCATCGTGCAGCCACCATCTTCGTCATCGCCTCCAGGAACGCGCTGCGCACGCCACCGGCTTCCAGCGCCTCGAGCCCGCGCGCGGTCATCCCGCCGGGGCTGGTGACCTCGCGGCGCACCGCGAGCGTGTCGTAGCCGCGGTGCTCGAGCAGCGCGGCCGTGCCGGCCAGCGTCGCGACCACGAGCTGCGCCGCCACGTCGGCGGGCACGCCGTACCGGACGCCGGCGTCGATCTGGGCCTCGGCCACCAGCGCGACGTAGGCCGGCGCCGACGACATCAGACCGGTCGCGGTGTCGACCTGCGACTCGGGGAGCGAGACGACCGGCCCGAGCCGGCCGAACAGCTCCTTCACGCGCGCGGTGAGCTCCGCGTCGCCGTCGGGGTCGAGCGCGTGGACCGTCACGCCCGCGCGCACCTCGACCGGCGTCGACGGCAGCACGCGCACGATCGGCGCGTCGCCGTACGGCGCGTAGGCGGCGCGGATCTTCTCGAGCGGCACGCCGCCGAGGATCGAGACGATCGCCTTGGCGCGACCGCCGACCTGCGCGGCGACCTCCTCGAGCTGCGCTGGCTTGTGGCAGAGCACCACGATCTCGGCGCGGTCGGCGAGGGCGCCGTTGCCCTCCACCGCCTCGCCGCCAAGCTCCTCCGCCAGCGCGCGTGCGCGATCCGGGAAGGCGTCCGTGCAGAGGATCGGGTCGCCCCATCCACGCGCGATGGCGCGCGCCATGTTGCCCGATCCGATGAGGCCGATCATTCGGCCGAGGAGTCTAGGGACCGCCGAGGCGGCCCCGTCTACGACTGGTTGAAGAAGCCCTTCTCGATCAGCCGCGCGCGCTCCTCCGCGGAGATCTGGACGTTGCGCGGGGTGAGCATGAACACCTTGTCGGCGATCCGCTGCATCCCGCCGTCCAGCGCGTACGTCAGGCCGCTGGCGAAGTCGATGAGGCGCTTGGAGAGATCGGTGTCGACGCCCTGGAGGTTCAGGATCACCGGGACCGAGTCCTTGAACTTGTCCGCGACCTGCTGGGCGTCGTTGAACGACTTGGGGAGCACCAGGTGCACGCGGACGTCACCTCCGTTGCGGGAGCGACCGCCCGGCACCGGCCGCAGGACCGTCGTCGGCCGCGCGCCGACCTCGTCGTCGTCGGCGAAGATGTCGTCGAAGTCGTCGCGGCGGCGGCGCGTGGACAGGCGCCGGACGTTGGGCCGCTCGCTGTAGCGGTCCTCGAGCTCGGCCTCCGCAGGACGCCGGTCGCGCTCGGGCTCCGGCTCGTCGTCCTCGTAGTGCCGCTCCTCGGCCAGACCGAAGTAGACGAGCGCCTTGTGCCAGGAGTCGCTGAAAGCCATTCCAGCCGAAGGTTAGCCCTCGGAGGCGAATCTCCTGCAAGTCGCGGGTCGATTCGTGCCTAGCGGAACAGCCGCGAACCGACCCGGACGCACGTGGCGCCCTCCTCGACCGCGACCGCGAAGTCCTGCGTCGTGCCCATCGACAGGCCGGCGAGGCCGTGCTCGGCGGCGAGCTCGCGGGCGGCGGCGAACCAGCGGCGCGAGTCCTCGGGGGTCTCCGCGCGCGGCGGCATCGTCATGAGGCCGGACACGTCGAACCCCTCGGGCGCGCAGACCTCCTCGCGGAAGCGCGCGAGGTCGCCGGGGTGGATGCCGGCCTTGCCCTCCTCCCCCGCGATGTTCACCTCGACGTACACCTCGAGGCCGTCGCGGGCGTGCCTGCCGATCTGGCGCGCGGCGGACTCGCTGGCGAGCGAGTGGATGCGGCGGACGAGCGGCGCGACGACCTTGACCTTGCGCGACTGCAGCTGGCCGATGAAGTCCCAGGTGACCGGCGCGTCCGGCCCGAGGGCCGCGACCTTCTCCTCGAGCTGCTGCGCGCGGTTCTCGCCGAGCAGCGTGACGCCGGCCTCGACCAGCGTGGCCAGCTCCTCGACCGCGACGTACTTGACGGCCGCGAGCAGCTCGACGTCGTCCGCGGTGCGACCGGAGACCCGCGCGGCCGCGGCGATCTCGTCGGCGACCTCGGCGAGGTTGGAGCGCACGCGCTCGACGGTGAGCCCGGTGACTAGCGGGGGCGGCGCCACGCGATCCCTCCCTGGCGCCCGGTGACCGGGCCGTCGCGGCGGTGCGAGAAGAAGAGCGACGGATCCGTGCACATCGTGCACAGCCCCACGTCGAGGATGGTCTCCACGCCCGCGGCGCGCAGCTGCTCGCGCGCCAGCGCGGGGAGGTCGATCGGCGCCGGGCGACCGACCGGCGGGAGCCCGAACGCCTCGCGCACGTCGTCCTGGACCTCGTAGCAGCAGCCGCGGGCGCACGGCCCGATCGCGGCGACGATGCCATCCGACCCGCCGAGCGCCGCGACGCCGCGCGCGAGGATGCCGCCGGCCAGGCCCTTCCAGCCCGCGTGGACCATCGCGACCGCCCCATCGGCCGCGAGCGCGACCGGCAGGCAGTCTGCGGTCAGCACGAGGCAGCCGACGCCGGGCCGGTCCGTGACCTGCCCGTCGGCGTCGCCGTCCTCGCCCGCCCGGACGACGCGCGTGCCGTGCACCTGCCGCGCCCACGCGACCTCCTCGACCCCGGCGGCCGCCGCCACGCGCGCGCGGTTCTCGTCGACTGCCGCGGGGTCGTCGGCGGTGAACGGCCCGAGGTTGAGCGAGGCGAACGGCGCGCGCGAGACGCCGCCGCGGCGCGTGGTGAAGAGCGCCTCCGCACCCCCGCCGAGGTCGACGTGGATCTGGCCGTCGCGCCACGCGAAGGGCGCGGGGAGGGCGACGGGATCGGCGACGGCGGCCATCGCCGCCAGAGGCTAGCCCGCGCCCCGGCCGCGACGTCAGCGGCCGCGCTCCTTCGCGGCGTACAGCGACGCGTCGGCTTCGACGAACGCGGCGTCCGGGCTCGGGGTGTCCATGTCGAGGACCGCGAACCCCGCGCTGACCCGCACCGGCACCTCGACCCCGCCCGTCACCGCCGGGGTCGCCGCGACCGCCGCGCACAGCGCCCGCACGGCGGGCTCCGCGTCGGACGCCCGCGCGCTCACCAGCAGGGCCGCGAACTCGTCGCCGCCGATGCGCGCCAGGCCGTCGCTCGCGCGCAGGCGCCCCGCGAGCGCCCGCGCGACGTGGACGATCACCGCGTCGCCGCCCTTGTGGCCGAGCCGGTCGTTCACCGCCTTCAGGCC
The DNA here is from genome assembly GCF_056863265.1 of Parviterribacter multiflagellatus. Lineage (NCBI taxonomy): Bacteria > Bacillati > Actinomycetota > Thermoleophilia > Solirubrobacterales > Parviterribacteraceae > Parviterribacter > Parviterribacter multiflagellatus. The sequence goes on along the minus strand of NZ_JBXPIZ010000007.1, from coordinate 31,606 downwards.
GTCCACGTCGAGGATCGCGAGGACCGCGCATTCGCCGTGGCGGTGGCAGCGCGAGAGCTGGCGCACGAGCTCCTGGTCGAAGCGCCGCCGGTTCCACAGCCCGGTCAGCGGCTCGTGGTCGGCGAGCTTCTGCAGCTCGGCGACGCGCTCGTGCGCGGCGGTCACGTCGATCACCTGCACGACCGCTGTCCGCTCCGTGCCGAGCCGCGCGACGTGGAGCTGGAACCACGCCCAGCCGCCCGCCCCGTCGCGCACGCGCCGCTCGGCGTGCCACCTCCGGCGCCCACGCTGGAGGACCCGCGGCGCGTGCCGGTCGATCAGCTCCGCCACGCCCGCACCCGCCGGCCCGGCGAGCAGCGCGACGAGCGCGAGGTTCGCCCGCTCCACCCGCCCGTCGGCGCGCAGGATGCCGGTCGCGATCGGCGCGTGCTCGAACGCGTCGTCGACCCGATCCGCCCCCACAAGCGACCGCACGGCGTCCATACCTGGTGCACTTCTGACGCATCCCGGGGCGCCCCTGGGGAAATCCGGCGCGGTTACGTCGGATCGACGAGGGCGAACCTCCCGCGAACCCTCCAGACCGCGGTCAGACGGGCGCGCCGAGCGCGACGGCGAGCTGCGCCGCCGCGGTGTCCGCGCCGTCCTCCAGCGCCGCGCGCAGCGCCGCGTCGAGCCGCGCGCCGACCTCCGGCCCCGGCGCCACGCCGCGCGCCAGCAGGTCCGCGCCGGTGATCGCGAGCTGCACGTGCCGAACGTCGTCGAGCCACCGGCGCGCTGCCGCCTCCGCGCGCGGGTCGACCGCCGCGGCGAGCGCGGGCGCCTCGACCGGACGCCGGCGCAGGAGACGGTGCAGGTCGTAGCGCGACGCGTCGGCGAGCGCGCGGGCAAGGCCGGCGGGGTCCGCGGCGGCGTCGAGCACGAGGCCGGGCGCCGGGACGTGGATCGCCTCCAGCCACGCCCGGCGCGTACGCGGCGCCATGCCCTGCGTCAGCGCGGCGAGCAGCGCGGGCACCGGGTCGTGCTCGGCAGGCAGGAGGGCGAGCACGCGGCGCAGCACCGGCACGTCGACGTCGAGCTCGGCGGCGCCGCCGAGCTCTCGCAGCAGGACGAGCGCGGCGACCGGGTCGGGCTCGCGCAGGAGCAGGAGCAGCTCCCGCCCCATCCGCGCCGGCCCCGCCGTCGCCGGCGCGCCGGACGCGAACGCCGCGCGCGCCAGCGCCTCGGTCTCCGGCGCGATCGCGTACCCGAGCCGCGCCGCGTACCGGACCATCCGGAGCAGCCGCGTCGGGTCGTCCTCGAACGACCGCGCGTGCAGCACCCGGAGAACCTCCCGAGAGAGATCCTCTAGCGCCATCTCCGCAGTCTCCACGCGCCCTGCGACGTCGCCGCTGAGCCCCACCGCGATCGCGTTCACCGTGAAGTCGCGCCGCACGAGGTCCTCCTCCACCGAGGCCGCCGGCGCCACGTCCGGCAGTGCCCCCGGCCGCGCGTAGGTCTCCGTGCGGGCCTGCGCCAGGTCGAGGCTGAGCCCGTCCGGGCCGGCGACGGTGGCCGTCCCGAACGCGTCGTGGTGGCGCGCCTCCCCGCCGAGCCGGGCCGCGAGCAGCCGCGCGATCGGCGTGGGCGGCGCCACCGTGACGAGGTCCAGCTCGTGCGGCGTGCGGCCGCCCAGCAGGTCGCGCACGGCGCCGCCGACGAGCCAGACGCCGTCCACGCCGTCGAGGGCGTCCAGCAGCCGCGCGCCGGCGTCGAGCGCCCGCAGGCGCTCGAGCACGACGGAGGAGGGGTCGGAGCCGACCGGTACCATGGCGACACATGTTCGCGCGACTGCGCAGCCGGGGGCGGCTGCTTCTCGCGCTGGCGTTCGTGGCGATCGTCTCCGTCGTCGCCGGAGCGGCGGTCGCCGTCCTCACCGAGCAGCCCGGCGACGTGTCGAACCCGGACGTGGAGTTCCAGGCCGAGGAGGCCCCGGGGACCGCCACGGCGCCGCAGGCGCGCTCGGGCCGCCCCAACACCAAGTTCGAGTGGCCGGACTACGGCCTCACCCCGCAGCGGACCAAGTTCCTGCAGATGAACGAGCCGCTCCGGCCGCCGTACACGTTCGTCTGGGCGGTGCGCGGCTCGATCCTGCTCGAGTTCCCGCCGGTCGCGGGCGGGCGCCAGCTCTTCCTGCTCAAGAACAACGCCGCGCTGTACGGCATCAGCCGCCGGACCGGCGAGGTGCGGTGGAAGCGCAAGCTCGGGTACCTCGCGGCCGCGTCGCCCGCCTACCACGACGGCACGGTGTACGCGACGATCCTCCAGCGCGGCAAGGGCATCCGGGGCGGGCGCATCGTCGCCGTCTCCGCCGCCACCGGCCGGACGAAGTGGAGCCGCAAGCTCGCCAGCCGCAGCGAGTCGTCGCCGCTCTACGACAAGGGCAGCCTGTACTTCGGCGCCGAGGACGGGACGATGTACGCCCTGCGCGCGAGCGACGGCTTCGTCCGCTGGCGCTACCGGGCGGGCGGCTCGATCAAGGGCGCCCCGGCGCTCGACCGCGGCCGGCTGTTCTTCGGCGACTACGACGGCAAGCTCCACGCCATCCGCGCCTCCAACGGCGGCAGGCTGTGGAGCGCCTCGACGTCCGGCTCGCGCTTCGGGCTCGGCTCGGGCAACTTCTACTCCACCCCCGCCGTCGCCTACGGCCGCGTCTACATCGGCAACACCGACGGCAACGTCTACTCGTTCGCGGCGCGCAACGGGAAGCTCGCCTGGCGCAAGAAGACGGGCGGCTTCGTCTACTCCTCCCCCGCCGTCGGGTACTCCACGGTGTACATCGGCTCGTACGACCGCAAGCTCTACGCGCTCGATGCGCAGAGCGGTCGCGTCCGGTGGAGCCGCGACACTGGCGGGCGGATCTCGGGCGGCCCCGTGATCCTCGGCGACATGGTCTTCGTCTCGAACCTGGAGAAGCGCACGTTCGCGTTCGGCGCCCGGACGGGCCGGACGCTGTGGCGGACGAACAAGGGCGCGTACAACGCGGCGATCGCGGACGGCGAGCGGATCTACCTCGTCGGCTACGCGTCGCTGTTCGCGATGAAGCCGAAGGAGAGCTCGGTGCGCGCCCGCCGCGAGCGTGCGACCAAGCGCGCGGCCGACCGCGCCGCCGCCCGGCACGAGCGGTACGAGCAGAACCGCTACGGCCTGCACGGGCACAGACACTCCAACGGCCGCGTCGGACGGCACTGCCACCGCCACGAGCACGTCAGCAGGATCGGCGGCCGGACGGTCGTGGTCGAGCACAGCCACTGCCACAGCCATGTCGGCGACTGACGTCGCGCTGCGCCGCCGCCTGACGCTGGCGGACGGCGCCCGGACGACCCTCTACGTCGCCGCGTACGCCCTGGCCGACGTGCGCGTGCGGGTCGTCCACCTGCCCCGCGCGCAGCCGCTCGAGGCCTGGTGCCTGGAGAACGGGATCGCCGAGGCGATCGCCGGCGGCTTCTTCGTGCGCGGCGGGCCGCGGGACGAATGGCCGCTAGGGCAGCTGCGCGTCGACGGGCTCGCGCGCAAGACGGTCCCGTTCGACGACCCGTGGCACGACGTCCGCGCGTGTGTGCACGCCGACAACGGCACGGTCCGGATCGCCCGCCGGCCCGACCTCCCCGACCACCCCGCCGGCGACCTGCTGCAGGCCGGGCCGCTGCTCGTCCACGAGGGGCGCGTCGCCACCATCGCCGGGGAGGATCCGGAGGGCTTCAGCGCCGGCGCGCGCCAGTTCGACTCCGACATCACCGCCGGCCGGCATCCCCGCGCGGCGCTGGCGGTCACGCGCGACCGGTTCGCGCTGGCGGTCGCGTGCGACGGCCGCGCCCACGACGAGGCCGGCCTGACGCTGCCCGAGCTGGCGGCGGCGCTGGTCGACCTCGGCGCGGAGGAGGCGCTCAACCTCGACGGCGGCGGCTCCACCTCGCTCATCTGCGACGGCCGCCTGCAGAACATCCCGCGCTCAGATTGGGAGGAGGCCGTCCCGGGCGGCCGCCCCCTCCCCACCGCGATCGCGTTCGTGCCGCGCTTCTAGCTCGCGAGCTTCACGTCGATGCCGGGCGCGCTCGTCGGGGCGTCCGAGCCTCCGTGCGGCTCCTCGCTCACCATGACCTCGACGACGTCGTCCAGGTCGCCGGGGACGTCGACCGTCGCCGTGCCGCCGTGGCTGCTCGTGTTGAACAGCGCGTCGGTCGGCTCGGGCGCGGTCTGGCCTTCGCGCAGGATCCACACCTGGTAGACGCGGCCGTCGGGCGCGGTGTCCATCCCGCTGACGTGGAGCGTGCCGTCGCCGCCGCGCAGCTCCAGCGACGCCTCGCAGCCCGACGGGCAGGCGCCCGCGTACGTCCGGGTCTCCTCGCTCGTCGCCACGACGCCGACGCCGATGCCGACCACGACCAGCACGCAGGCGAGCGCCAGCGCGGGGAGCGGGCGACGCCAGAGCGGGGCGCGCGCCGGGCGCGGGGTGGCGCGCGCGGCGACGTTCCGTTCGACCTCGGCCATCACGCGCCGCTTCAGCGCGGCGGGCGGTTCGACCTCGTCGACGGTCTGCGGGAGCGCCTCGACGACCGGCCGCAGCTCGTCGACCTCCGTCTGGCAGATCGTGCAGGTGGCCAGGTGCGTCTCGAAGCGCGCCCGCTCGTCCGGCGCCAGCGCGCCCAGCAGGTACGGCGCGACGTCGTCGCTCCACGTGTGCCGGCTGCTCATCGCCACGCCTCCACCGGGTCGTCGCCCAGCTGCGCGCGCAGCTTCTCCAGGCCGAGCCGCATCCGGCCCTTCACGGTGCCGAGCGGCGCCTCGAGCATCGCCGCGATCTCGCTCTGCGAGAAGCCGCCGAAGTACGCGAGCTGGATCACGCGCTGCTGGTCGTCGGGGAGCGCGTGCAGCGCGCGCCGCACCGCCGCGGCGCCCTCGGCCCGCTCGACGTCGCGCTCGACGCGGTCCGGCGCCTCCAGCCGCTCGACCAGCCCGTCGTCGGCGGTGTCGCGCCCCTCGTGGACGCTCGCGCGGCGCAGCCCGTCGATCGCCCGGTTGCGGACGATGCCGAAGAGGAACGTCCGCAGCGAACCGCGCGCCGCGTCGAACCGATCGATCGAGCGCCACAGGTCCAGGAACGCCTCCTGCACGACGTGCTCGGCGGCGCCGCGCTGGCCGACGACGCGGTAGGCGAGCGAGAAGGCGGCGGTGCTATGGCGGTCGTAGATCACGCTGAACGGCTCGGTCTCGCCGTCGCGCACCAGCTCGACCAGCTCCTCATCCGCTAGGCCTTCCAGCCTGCGGCGTGGCTTCCGGCGGAACGGCGGCATCTTCGTTTCGGTCGGACCTTACCCGCCGACCGGCTACGCGCCGGTGGGCACGACGATCTTCGCGACGCCGATCACCAGCGCCTCCTGCAGCGCGTCCACGGCGAAGGTCCGGTTGAGCAGGTCGGCGGCCTCGGCCTTGAGCTTCACGGTCGTGCCCTCGAGCACCGCGCGCCCGTCGTCGGTGGTGCGCAGCGGCTGGAGCGTGCGGCCGTCGAGGAAGAACAGCGGGGCGCTCGCCGCGGCCTCCTCGCCGTCGACCGTGACCGTGCCCGTGAGGACCGACTTGCCGGGGTCGACGACGAAGTCCGTCAGCTCGACGGTCTTGCCGCCGCCGGTCAGGCTCAGCCCGCTGCCGTCGTGGTCGATCCGCCCCTGCACGAACGGCGAGACGGTGCCCGGCTCGTAGTACGTGACGTTGCCGCCGGTGATCGGGAACTTCGCGGTGCCGCTCTCGGTGATCTGGCCGTCGCCGACCGGCGCGGGCGTCAGCTTCAGGGTCCCGAGCGCCTCGACGAAGCCGGCGTCGAGCTTCACCGACGTCGACTGACCGGTGAGCTCGTCGATCTGCGCCACGGGCTTCACGTCCTGCTGCTCCTGCTTGGACGCGGCCGAGCCGGCGACGGCCGCGGGCTCGTCGTCGTCGCCGCACGCCGCAGCGCCGAGGGCCAGCGCGACGGACGTCAGGAGGATGGCGGGGGTCTTGTGGCGGGTCATGCCGGGTCCTTCGCAGCCTCGCGCCGATCGGATGCATCGCACGCTTGAAGACGTTCACTTCCCGGCAACACTGGATGCACGTCATGGAGACGCACCGGGTCCTCAGCGCGCTGATGTTCTTCCCCCGCGGGGGGTCGTCGCACGTCGCGCGGGCGCTCGCGCGGGAGCTGCCGTCGCACGGCTGGGACGTGACGCTGCTGACCGGCTCGGCGGGCGACGGGCCGGGCGACGCGTGGCGGTTCTACCGGGGCCTGGACGACCTGCACGTCGTCGACTTCGGGACGCCCGGCGTGCCGATGCACCCGTCGTACGAGGATCGCCCGGGCGCGCCGGACCCGGTCTTCGCGCGCGTGGACGACGAGCAGTTCGAGCGCCACGTCGCGGTGTGGGAGCGGGCGCTGCGACGGGCAGGCGCCGCGGACGCCGACGTGCTCCACCTCCACCACCTGACGCCGCTGCACGAGGCGGCCGCGCGCGTCGCGCCGAACGTGCCGGTCGTCGGCCACCTGCACGGCACCGAGCTGCTGATGCTGGAGCGGATCGCGGCGGGCGCGCCGGCGTCGTGGCGGCACGCGGACGCGTGGGCCGAGCGGCTGCGGCGGTGGGCGCAGGGGTGCGCGCGGCTGATCGTGCTGTCGCCGACGCAGATCGACCGCGCCGAGCGGATGCTGGGCATCGACCCGGCGCGCTGCGCCGTGCTCCCCAACGGCTTCGATCCCGAGCTGTTCCACCGCATCGACGTCGACCGCGCGGCGCACTGGCGCGCGCAGCTCCCGCAGGCCACGCCCGAGGAGCTGCACCGGCTGGCCACGCGGCCGGTCGCGCTGAGCGTCAGCCGCTACACGAAGGTCAAGCGCATCCCGCTGCTGATCGAGGCGTTCCACGCCGCGCGGCTCGACGCGTCGCTCGTGGTCGTCGGCGGCCATCCCGGCGAGCACGAGGGCGAGCACCCGCGCGACACGATCGCCCGGCTCGGCGCCGCGAACGTCCACCTGGCGGGCTGGCGCGAGCACGACGAGCTGGCCGCGTTCCTCTCCGCCTCGGACGTCTTCGCGCTCGCGTCGGTGCGCGAGCAGTTCGGCCAGGTGCTCGTCGAGGCGATGGCCTGCGCGGTCCCGCCGATCGCGGTCGACCGCTTCGGGCCGGGTGAGATCGTCGACGACGGCCGCACCGGCTGGCTCGTCCCGCCCGACGACCGGGCCGCGCTCACGGGCGCCCTGACCGCCGCGCTCGCCGACCCGCGCGAGCGCGCGCGCCGCGGCGAGGCCGCCCGCCGCGAGGCCCGCTCGCGCTACTCCTGGCCGGCGCTGGCGGGGCGCCTCGCCGAGACGCTCGACGAGGTCGCCGCCGCCGCACCGACCGCGCGCTGACCCGCCGCGGCCTACGGCTTGAGGACGACCTTCATGCAGTTGTCGACCTTGTGCTTGAACGTCTCGTAGCCGTTCGGCGCCTCGTCCAGCGACATCGTGTGCGTGTGGATGAAGGACGGGTCGATCTCGCCCCGCTCGATCCGCTCCAGCAGCGGCCGCATGTACCGCTGCACGTGGCACTGCCCCGCGCGGATCGTCAGCGACCTGTTCATCACCGAGCCGATGGGGAACTTGTCCATGAACCCGCCGTACACGCCGACGATCGACACGACGCCGCCGCTGCGGCACGCCAGGATCGCCTCGCGCAGCGCGTAGCCGCGCTCGGTCTCCATCCGCGCCGCCTGCTTGACCCGGTCGTACGCGTACACGTGGCCGTGGGCGTGGTGCGCCTCGAGGCCGACCGCGTCGATGCACTTGTCCGGGCCGCGCCCGCCGGTCAGCTCCTTCAGCGTCTCGACGACGTTCGGGTGCTCCTCGTAGTTGAGCGTCTCCGCGCCGGCCTTCTCGTGGGCCATCTTCAGCCGGTAGGGGAACCGGTCGATCGCGATGACGCGCTCGGCGCCGAGCAGGTACGCGGACGCGATCGCGAACTGCCCGACCGGGCCGGCGCCCCACACCGCGACGGTGTCGCCCGGCTGGATGTCGCACATCTCCGCGCCCATCCACCCGGTCGGGAAGACGTCGGACAGGAACAGGACCTGCTCGTCGGTGAGGTCGCCGTTCTCGATCTTCAGCGGCCCGACGTCGGCGAACGGCACCCGCGCGTACTCGGCCTGCCCGCCCGCGTAGCCGCCGGTCAGGTGCGAGTAGCCGAAGATGCCCGCGGTGGCGTGGCCGAAGACACCGGCGGCCATGTCGGCGTTCGGGTTCGAGTTCTCGCACACCGAGAAGTTGCCGGCCGCGCACTGCGCGCAGTTGCCGCAGGCGATGGGGAACGGGACGACGACCCGGTCGCCGACGGCGAGGTTCGAGACGCCCTTGCCGACCTCGACGACCTCGCCCATGAACTCGTGGCCGAGGATGTCGCCGCGCTTCATCGTCGGCATGTAGCCGTCGTAGAGGTGCAGGTCCGAGCCGCAGATCGAGGTCGACGTGATCTTCACGATCGCGTCCCGCTGGTTGAGGATCTGCGGGTCGGGGACGTTCTCGACCTGGACCGTGTTGCGGCCCGACCAGACGGTTGCGCGCACGCTAGGACTCCTCTCCCGAAGACGACGTCGCCGCGGTCACGGGCTGGGCCCGCCGCTGCTTGCTGAAGCGCTTGAGCGAGGCGCCGTCGGGGGCGCCCTCCGAGCGGACGACCTCGCCCGTCTCGACGACCTGCTTGATGCGGCGCAGGCTCTCCATCACCTGCTCGGACGCGGTCTTGCCCCCGAGCCGGCCGGGCAGCCCGCCGGGGATCTCCGCTTCGACGTGGATCTCGGTGCCGCGGTTGCCCGGCGCCTGGCGGAACCACGTCGTGCCGCTCGCGCCGCTCGCCGCGCGCCAGAAGAAGCGGTCGTCGCCGGCCTCCTCGACCTGCAGGCTGTGCAGCGCGTCGGGCAGGTGGTCGCCCTCGAGGAACAGATGGCGGACCTCGTCGCGCGAGCCGCGCATCGTGACGGTCGCGTGCACGCGCCCGCTGTCCTCCGAGCGCACGAGCACGGTCTCGCCGGTGTCGCCGGTGCCGCGCCCCTGCTCGGCCGCGGACGGCGGCGAGGGATCGTGCGTGCGCGCGGCGATCGCGTCGAGCACCATGATCGCGGCGACGTTGCCGATCGCCGCGCCGAGCCGAGCCTTGTCCTTCGGCCCGCGCGCGTAGCTGGTTCCGAGCAGGCCGAGGTGGAGCACGTCGCCCGCGACGCGCGACCACAGCAGCCCGTACGGCCGCGGCCGCGCGAGGATGCCCGCCCCCACGAGCAGCTCCTGCACGCCGACCCCGCGCGCGATCGCCCGCGCCCGCGGCGTGTCCTTCAGCCCGATTCCCTCGACGAACCGCCCTGGCGCCGCCAGCGCCGGCGCGCCGAGGGCGAGGCTGAACGCCCCGAGCCCCTGCGCCAGCTTGCTCTTCTGCTGCGAAGCTCCCATGCGAAGGGGCTGCCCGGCCCCTTCGCTCCGTCAAACCGGTGCTTCGCGGACCGGCTGGCCGCGCTCGCGCAGGTGCGCCTTTGCCTCGCCGACCGTGTACTTGCCGAAGTGGAAGAGCGACGCGACGAGCGCCGCGTCCGCGCCGGCCTCCAGCGCGTCGGCCAGGTCGTCGAGCGTCCCCGCGCCGCCGGACGCGATGATCGGGACGTTCGTCGCCCCCGCCACCGCGCGCGTCAGCTCGAGGTCGTAGCCGGCGTTCGTGCCGTCGCGGTCCATCGAGGTGAGCATGATCTCCCCCGCGCCGCGCTCGGTCGCCTCGCGCGCCCACTGGACCGCGTCGATGCCGGTGCCCTTGCGGCCGCCGGCGACGAAGACCTCCCAGGAGTCCCCGACGCGCTTGGCGTCGATCGCCAGCACCACGCACTGGACGCCGAAGACGTCGGCCATCTCGTCGATCAGCTCCGGCCGCGCGACGGCCGCGCTGTTCACCGACACCTTGTCCGCGCCCGCGTCCAGGACGCCCTGCGCGTCGCGCACGGAGCGGATGCCGCCGCCGATCGTGAACGGCACGAAGACGTTGTCCGCCGTGCGCCGCGCGAGCTCCACCATCGTCTCGCGCTTGTCCGACGTCGCGGTGATGTCGAGGAAGATCAGCTCGTCGGCGCCCTCGCGGTCGTAGCGCTCGGCCAGCTCGACCGGGTCGCCAGCGTCGCGGATGTCGACGAAGTTCGTGCCCTTGACGACGCGGCCCGCGTCGACGTCGAGGCACGGGATGACGCGCTTGAGGTGCATCTACGCCACGGGGTCGAGCTTGCCGTCGAGCACGGCCTGCCCGTCGGCGATCGTGAAGCGGCCCTCGAACAGCGCCGTCCCGACGATCACGCCCGCGAGGTTGACCTGGCGCAGGTCGCGGATGCCCGCGAGGTCCTCGAGCGAGCCCACGCCGCCCGAGTAGATGAACCGCCCGCGGATGACCTCCGCGATGCGCTTGACCTCGTCGAGGTCGACGCCGCCGAGCATCCCGTCCCGCTCCACGTTGGAGTAGACGAACTGCTTGACGCCGCGCGCCCGCAGCCGCTCGATCACGTCCGCGGCCGGCATCTGCGTCGTCTGCGTCCACCCCGCGGTGGTCACGAACCCGTCGCGCGCGTCGACCGACACGACGACCCGCTCGCCGTACGCGGCGACGGTCTCGTCGAGGAAGTCCACGTCGGTGAACGCGGCCGTGCCGAGGATCACCCGCGCGGCGCCGGCGCGCAGCGCGTCGCGCACGGCAGGAAGCGAGCGCAGGCCGCCCCCGACCTGCACGGGCACGCCCAGCTCGCCCGCGATGCGCTCCACGTGGTGGAGGTTCGCCGGCTTGCCCGTCTTCGCGCCGTCGAGGTCGACGACGTGCAGGAACCGCGCGCCGGCCTCGACCCAGGCCTTCGCGGCCTCGAACGGGTCGTCCTGGTAGGTGGTCTGCTGGTCGAAGTTCCCCTGGGCCAGGCGCACGGCCTTGCCCCCACGGATGTCGACGGCGGGATACAGGATCACTGGGCGGTCACTCCACTGCACACACGGACGAAGTTGCCGAGCAGGCGCAGGCCGTAGGTCGAGGACTTCTCGGGGTGGCACTGCGCCCCGAAGACCCGGCCGCGCTCGACGAAGGAGATGAAGGGCGAGCCGTACTCGCCGAGGCCGAGCGCGACGTCGGCGTCGGCCGGCGCCAGGACGGGCGCGAGCGAGTGCACGTGGTAGAACGCGGCGCCCTCGGGCAGCCCCTCGGTGAGCGGCGACGACCGCTTCCACGAGATCGTGTTCCACCCGATGTGCGGGATCTTCAGGCCCGGCGCGTCGAGCTTGTCGACCGTGCCGGGCAGCAGGCCCAGGCCGCGCGCGCCCTCGTGCTCGGTCGACGACTCGAAGAGCAGCTGCATCCCGAGGCACAGGCCGATCACCGGCACGCCCGCGCCGGCGCGCTCGCGCACGAGCTCGTCGAGCCCGGCCGCGCTGAGCCGCCGCATCGCCTCGGGGAACGCGCCGACGCCGGGGACGACGAGCCCGTCGGCCGCGCGGAGCGTGTCCGGATCGGCCGTCAGCACCGGGCGCGCGCCCACCTTCTGCAGCGCCTTCTCGACCGAGCGGCGGTTGCCCATCCCGTAGTCGACGATGCCGATCGTCGCGGCGTCGGTCACAGCACGCCCTTGGTCGACGGCACGCCGCTCTCGGTCGGGTCGATCGAGACCGCCTGCCGCAGCGCCCGCGCGAACGCCTTGAACGCCGCCTCGATCATGTGGTGCGCGTTCGTGCCCGCCTCGATCTGCAGGTGGAGCGTGAGCCTGGCGGCCGACGACACCGCGCGGAAGAACTCCTCGGCGAGGTCGATGTCGAACGTCCCGACGACGCCGCCGCGCGGCAGCAGCGACCCGTCCCACACGAGGAACGGGCGGCCCGAGACGTCGATCGCGCACGACGCGCGCGCCTCGTCCATCGGCACCACGGCGTGGCCGTAGCGGACGATGCCGGCGCGGTCGCCCAGCGCGCGGTCGAGCGCCTGCCCGAGCACGATCCCGGTGTCCTCGACGGTGTGGTGGGCGCCCGTCTCCAGGTCGCCTGTGACGTGCGCGTCCAGGTCCAGCCGCCCGTGCCGCGCGAGCGCGTCGAGCATGTGGTCGAAGAAGCCGACGCCGGTCACCCGGCTCCCCGCGCCCGACCCGTCCAGGGTCAGCGCGAGCTTGATGTCGGTCTCCTTGGTGGCGCGGGCGATCTCGGCGGTACGCGTCATGGCTGGCCCCCATTCTGGCGAGCCTCCATCGAGCGCGCGTGGTGCTCGAAGCCCTCGGCCCGCGCGAGCGGCGCGCCGGCCTTGGCCAGCTTGGCCGCCGCGGCCGCCCCGATGTGGACCTCGGCCATGCGGCGGCGGAAGTGGCGGACCGACAGCGCGGAGCCGAACCGGGCGCTCCCGCCGGTGGGCAGCGAGTGGTTCGAACCCGCGACGTAGTCGCCGAACGCGGTCCCGCCGCCGACGAACACCGCGCCCGCACGGCGGACCGCCGGCGCCAGCGCCTCGGCCTCGCGGCCCATCAGCTGCAGGTGCTCGGGTGCGAACGCCTCGGAGATCGCGAGCCCCTCCTCCACCGAGGCGACGGAGACGAGCCCGCCGACGGCCTCGCTGTCGAGCGCGTCGAGCGCGGCGGCGGCCGCGTCGAGCAGCGCCTCCGACGGCGTCGCCAGGCCGACGATCGTGCCCGCGCCGTGCTCGGCCTGGGCCAGCAGGTCGGCGACCACGAGCGCCGGGTCGGCGTCCTGCGCCGCGACGACGAACACGTCGCTCGGCCCGAGGAACCCGTCGATCCCGACGTCCCCGGACACGAGCCGCTTGGCCTCCTGCACGTACAGCCCGCCCGGCCCCGCGATGACGTCCGCGCGCCGGATCGACTCGGTGCCGTAGGCGAGCGCCGCGATCCCGTGCGCGCCGCCGACGCGGTAGACCTCGTCGACCCCGCACAGCGCGCACGCGGCGAGCACGACGGGGTGCGCGTCGGGCGACAGGACGGCGATGTCGTCGACGCCCGCGACGCGCGCGGTCACGACCCCCATCAGGACGGTGCTCGGGTACGGGTTGCGGCCACCGGGGGCGTAGATCGCGGCGCGCTCGACCGGCAGCTCGCGCACGAGCACGCGCTGGCCCTGGTTGAGGCGGATCTCGCTCTCGTCGCCCAGCGACGCGCCGGCCACCGCCGCGATGTTCACCATCGCCAGCTCGAGGCCGTAGCGCAGGTCGCTGCGCAGGGACGCGGCGGCGGCGTCGAGCTCCTGCGTCGGGACGCGCACGGGCGTGCCCTCCTTGACGCCGTCGAAGCGCTCGGCGTGGACCTGCAGCTCGGCGTCGCCGCCGGCGCGGACGGCCTCGACGATCTCCTCGACGCCGGCGCGCACGTCGCGGCCCGCGGGCACGAGGGCCCGGATGCGCGCGACCGCGCTCTCCGGCGAGCGCTCGCCCGCCAGCGCGAACCGCTCAACGCGCACGCAGGCGCTCCACCACGTCGTCGATCGCCGCCGCCTTGAGCTTGTGCGAGACCGGGTTGGCGATCAGCCGCGCGGTCGCGACGGCGATCTCCTCGCGCACGATCAGCCCGTTCTCGCGCAGCGTGGTGCCGGTCGCGGTGAGGTCGACGATCGTGTCGGATAGCCCCGTCAGCGGCGCGAGCTCGACCGACCCCTTGACCTCGATGATCTCCACCTGGCGGCCGGTCCGCTCGAAGTAGTCGGCGGCGATCTTCACGTACTTGGTCGCCACGCGCATGACGCCGAGCCGGCGCAGCGCCTCGGCGCCCTTGTCCTCGCCGGCCTCGCTCGCGAGCACCATCCGGCACTCGCCGAAGCCGAGGTCGAGCAGCTCGTAGACGTCGCGCTCGGACTGCTCCATCAGGACGTCCTTGCCGGTGATCCCGATGTCCGCGGCGCCGGCCTCGACGTACGTCGGGACGTCGGACGGCCGCATCGTGATGATGCCGACGTCCTCGAACAGCAGCTTGCGGTCGTTGTCGCGCACCTCGGAGGTGTCGACGCCGAGGCCGTCGAGCGCGTCGAGCGTCCCCTTCATGAGCGCCCCGCGCGGCACCGCGATCCGCAGGCCCTGGAGCGGGCTCATCGCGCACGCTCCTCGCCGGTGACCGCCTCGTGCAGCCGCTCGATGCCGAGCGCGAAGCCCACCGCGGGCAGCGGGCGGCCGAACCGGCCGAGCAGGTCGTCGTAGCGCCCGCCGCGCCCGATCGGCGTGCCGAGCGCGGGGTCGTAGATCTCGAAGACGGCGCCCGTGTAGTAGCCGAGCTGGCGCACGAGCCCGAGGTCGAAGATCACGCGCCGCTGCACGTCCGGCTCGAGCAGGTCGTGCAGGCGGCGCAGCAGCTCGCCGCTGCCGCCCAGGCGCGCGTCGTCGAGCACCTCGACGCCGCCGCGCAGCTGCGGCACGCGCACGAGCGTCTCGGCCGCCTCAGCGCCCAGGGCGAGCTCGGCGACCGCGTTCTCCAGCCCCACGTGATCGCGCGTGACCAGCTCGCCCATGAGCGTGTCGCGCGCGGCCTCCGGCACGCCGGCCTGGTCCATCAGCGCCGGGTACAGCGCCGCGTCGCCCAGGCCGATGCGGTAGTCGCGCAGCCCGGCCGCGTCGAGCGCGCGGCACAGCACCGTCAGCGCCTCCGCGGTGCCGTCCGGCGCGGGCGAGCCGACCAGCTCGATCCCCGCCTGGAGGAACTCGCGCGGCTGCGCGCGGCCGTGCCGGACGTCGCGGTAGGCGTGGGCGAAGTAGCAGAACCGCAGCGGCGGCTCGGCCGTCGGGTACCGCGTCGCGACGACGCGGGCGATCGGCACCGTCATGTCCCAGCGGAGCGTCAGCACCTGGCCGCGCTCGTCGAACATCCGGTACGCGCCGCGATCCTGCGCCAGGCCGGACTGCTGGAGCACGTCCTCGTACTCCAGCGCCGGCGTGCGCACCTCGCCGTACCCGTGCGCCTCGAAGACGCCCCGGATGGCGTTGGTGATCGCGTTCAGCTCCCGCGCCTCGTCCGGCAGGACGTCGCGCGTGCCGGACGGCGTGGGAAGGATCGTCACTCGGCCGACACCCGCTCGATGCGGGCACCCAGGTCCCGGAGGCGCTCGTCGATCCGCTCGTAGCCGCGGTCGATCATCCAGATGTTCATGATCTCCGACCGGCCGTCGGCGGCCAGCGCGGCGATCAGCATCGCCATGCCGGCGCGGATGTCCGGCGACGTCGCCGAGATCGGCCGCAGCCGCGACGGGCCCGTGATGATCGCGCGGTGCGGGTCGCACATGACGACGTCCGCGCCCATCACGACGAGCTTGTCGGTGAAGATCAGGCGGTTCTCGAACATCCACTCGTGGATGAGGATCGAGCCGGCGCACTGCGTCGCCAGGGCGACCGCGATCGACGTCAGGTCGGCGGGGAACGCGGGCCACGGGCCGTCCTGGACCTTCGACTTGTACTCGCCGAGGTCACGGGACACGACCAGCGTCTGGTCGCCCGGGACGATCACGTCGTTGCCGTCGAGCTCCGACCGCAGGCCGAGCCGCTCGAAGACCAGGCGGATCATCCGCAGGTCGCCGGGGATCGTGTCCTTGATGCGCAGCTCGCCGCCGGTCACACCCGCCAGCGCCATGAAGGAGCCGATCTCGATGTGGTCGGGGCTGATGTCGTGCGTGCAGCCGCCGAGCTCGGCGACGCCGTGGACGGTGAGCACGTTCGAGCCGATGCCGTCGATCCGCGCGCCCATCTTGGTGAGCATGCGGGCGAGGTCCTGGACGTGCGGCTCGCAGGCCACGTTCCCCATGACCGTGGTGCCGGGCGTGAGCGCGGCGGCCAGGAGCGCGTTCTCGGTCGCCATGACCGAGGGCTCGTCCATGAACACCTCGCCGGCCTTGAGGCCGTTCGGGGCGGTCAGCTTGATGGTGCCGTTGAGCTCGTGCTGCGCACCCAGCGCGCGGAGCGCGTCGAGGTGCGGGTCCAACCGGCGGCGTCCGATGACGTCGCCACCGGGAGGCGGCATGATGGCGCGGCCAGTGCGCGCGAGCAGCGGGCCAGCGAGGAGGAAGGAGGCGCGGATCTGCTCGGCGAGGTCCTTGTCGACCTCACCGCTCTCGCGATCCATGTCCTTGGCGCAGAGGGCGACCTCGTTCGGCCCCCTCCACTCCACGGACACGCCGAGCTGCTCGAGGATGTCGAGCATGGTCTGGACGTCCCTGATGCGGGGGACGTTGCGCAGCACCACTTCCTCGTCGGTGAGCACCGAAGCGGCGAGGATCGGGAGCGCGCCGTTCTTGTTTCCGGCGGGCACGACGGTGCCGGAGAGCGGCACGCCGCCGTCGATGACGAATTTCTCCATGAGCGAGGGCGCGGCTAGGGTACCGAGCATGTCGCGTCGGGTTTCGCGTGCGGAGGCTTGGGACCTCCTGTGTGAGTGGGTCGAGTCGGCCTCGCTGCGTCGTCACTGCCTGTCGGTGTCGGCGTCCATGGCGGCGTACGCGCAGCAGCGCGGGCTGGCGCCGGACGAGGCCGAGCTGTGGGAGGTCACCGGTCTGCTGCACGACATGGACTACGAGAAGCACCCGGACATGGACGACGCCGAGGCCGGGCACCCGCGCACGGCGATGCGCGTGCTGACCGAGATGGACGCCGACCCGGCGCTCGTCCGGGCCATCGCCTCGCACGCCGACTACCTCGGTGTGTCGCGCGACTCCGACATGGAGAAGACGCTCGCTGCCGTCGACGAGCTGTCGGGCTTCGTCGTCGCGGTCGCCGCGATCCGCCCCACCGGCGTGCACGGCCTCACCCCCAAGTCGGTGAAGAAGAAGCTCAAGACGCCGGCCTTCGCGGCCGCGGTGTCGCGCGAGGAGATCGCGGCGAACGCCGAGGCGCTCGGGGTGGACTTCGACGAGCACCTGCGCACGGTCATCGCCGCCATCGAGGCGAAGGCCGACGAGCTGGAGCTCAACGGCACCGAGGCCGCCGCCTAAGCGACGCCGCGCCACCTCCCGCCCGCCTTCGCCCACTCCAGCAGGTGGTCGCTGTTGCAGAAGGCGTCGGCGATGCGGTGGTCGCCGCGGTGGCGCACGAGCAGGACGTACGTCTCGTCGAGGGCCGCCGTGCAGTGCGCGCAGCGGCCGAGCCCGTGGCCGTTGTCCTTGTCGAGCCCCGGGTACTTCCCGGCGTCCCAGTGCGGGCCCTGGATCGCCCACGGGACGACGTGCTCCAGGCGGCAGAAGACCGCGACCCGGTCGCCCGCGGGCTCCGCGGCGCGGAAGCCCTCCGTCGCGTCGACGTCCACCCCGCACCAGCTGCAGGCCTCGCTCATGCGCCGGAAAGGTACCTCCGCAGGTGGACGGGGTAGATTCGATGACCATGCCCGACCCCGTCACGATCACCGTGCTCGAAGGGGACGAGACCGGCCAGGAGCTGCTCGAGCAGGCGCTGCGCGTCCTCGACAGCGACGTGGTCGGGCTGCCCCTGAACCTCGAACGCTTCGACCTCTCCCTCGAGAACCGCCGCTCCACGAGCAACGGCGTCGTCGAGGAGGCCGCCCAGGCGATGTGCCGCTCCGGCCTCGGCATCAAGGCCGCCACCGTGACGCCGGAGGGCAAGGACGACGTCGGCTCGCCCAACCGCCTGCTGCGCGAGGGCATCGACGGCAAGGTCATCATCCGCACCGGGCGCCGCATCCCGGGCGTCGTGCCTCCGCTGGGCGGCGTCGGCTACCCGATCTCGGTCGTGCGCATGGCCGTGGGCGACGCCTACGGCGCCAAGCAGTGGCGGGAGGTCGAGGAGTCCACGGGCGACGAGATCGCCCTGCGCACCGAGCGCATCTCCCGGTCGGTCTGCCACGCGACCGCCGAGTACGCGTTCCGCACGGCCGCGCAGATGAAGGCCAAGGTCTACGGCGGGCCGAAGTGGACCGTCTCCCCCGTCTACGAGGGGATGCTGAAGGAGGAGCTCGACGCCGCCGCCGAGCGCCATCCCGAGGTCCAGTACCAGCCGACGCTGATCGACGCGACCTACGCGGGCCTGATCTCCGGCGTCGCCGACATGCCGCTGGTGATCCCGGCGCTGAACCGCGACGGCGACTGCCTCTCCGACCTCGTCATGCCGATGTTCGGCTCGATCGCGGGCGCCGAGTCCGTGCTCCTGGCGTTCGACGAGGACTACGACGTCGACGTCGCGATGGCCGAGGCGCCGCACGGCACCGCGCCCGCGCTCCAGGGCAAGGACGTGGCGAACCCGATGGCGATGATCCTCGCCTGCGGCGCCGTCCTGCAGTACGCGGCGATCCGCGGCGCCGAGGGCGCCGACTCCGCCTCGCGCGCGATCTACGAGAGCGTCCTGGAGGCCACCGCGGACGGTGTCCGCACCCCCGACCTCGGCGGCCACGCCGGCACGACGGAGTTCACCGACGACGTCATCCGCCGCGTGCGCACCAAGCGCGAGGTCTGGTCCTCGCTGGGCTCCGCCCGCTAGCTCGGTCGCGCTCTCCTTCCCGCTCGCGCCGCCCGCCGCGCCTTGAGGTGCGCGATCCGGCGCGAGCGGTAGAGCAGTCGCTGCACCCACAGCGTCAGCGTGCCGGCGGCCAGGATGCCGCCGACGTTGAGGAGGAGCTGGAACATCGAGCCGCGCCAGTCGGCCCACTCCTCGTAGGTGAACGCGATCGCGACGTTCGCCGCTGCGGGGATCGTCGTGACGCTGATCAGGACGCCGATCAGCGCGCCCGACTTCGCGGTGCTGAGGCTCAGCATCCCGGCGACGCCGGCGCAGAACGCGACGATGAACGCGAACCAGTCCGGGTTGGAGATCGACTCGGACAGGCCGTGGTCCTGCGACGTGAACGTGTCGGGGGTGAGGCCGGTCGCGCGGAAGAGCAGGCTCGCGAGGTAGACGGAGGTGATCGCGAGCGGGAAGCCGAGCGCGAGCGCCCCGAGCGACTGCAGCGCGAGCCGGCCGCGCAGCTCGACCACGGCGACGCAGAACGCGGCGATCGGGCCGAACTCCGGGCCGACGACCATCGCGCCGACGATGAGGATCGCCTGATCGAGGTAGATGCCGATCGAGGCGATGATCGCGGCGAGCACCATGAAGGTGAGGAAGACGCCGGAGAGGCGCGTCTGGTCGCTCGTGCGGGCCTCGACCTCCTCCCAGACGACCGCGTCCGCGGGCGCGCCCGGCGCGCGCCGCTCGGCCTCCTCGGCCAGCCGCGACAGCTGCACCTCGATCGGCTCGATCGAGATCGAGCCGGTCTCCTGAATGCCCAGCTGCTTGAGGTCGCTGACGATGACGCTCGCCTGCTCGCGCGGGACGTCGACGAGGAGCATGTCCCCGCGCGGGTTGTGGGCGACGCCTTCCAGGTGGACCAGGTGACACGCGGCGTCGCTCGCCTGGAGCAGCTCGAGCGCGGCCTGGGCCTGGTCGTGCGGGGCGATCACGCGGAGGTGGACCATGTGCGCTCGGGGAGGCTACGAGGTCCCCCGGACCCGTCCCGTGCAGCCGCCGGCGGGGCCGGGCGCCGCCGTCACCGCGCCAACCGCGTGACGAAACACCCCGTGTTTGCGGCGTCTTCGCGGCGGAGCTGCAAGTTCTCGTGCAGAACATGTGTTCTGTCCGACCCATCCGTCACTCTCCCGAACACATGTTCTCCCCCTACCCCACATCCAGCCCGGCGCCTTCGCGGATGGGAGGCGGCCCGCGCACTGAGCGTTCCGTCGCCGCGATGCCGGCGCCGGATGCTGGGAAGCCGACCGGTCGCCCGCGTCCTGCTCGTTCGTGGCGCGACAAGGTCCGGCACGCCGTCGACCTGACCGTCGCCTTCATGCTGCTCGAGGACGCCGTGCCCCCGGCGGACGCGAGCGGTCCGGAGCGTGCGCGCGAGGAGGCCTTGCCCGGCCGCCCCGCTCCCGTGCGCCTCTCGCGCGCGGCCGTCGACGCCGTGCATGCCCACCGGCAGCCGCTGCGACCGTTGCCCCGGTCGCGGCGGCCCGGTGCGGCCATGTCACGCCCCCAGATCTGCATCTCGCCCGTTCGCGAGACCCCGGCGCCCCCGCGCCGCCGCACCCGCGCGGTCTGACCACCCGGCCGTCCGCGCCACCCCCCGCCGCCCCGACGCCGCGGCGTGTGGTCCGCGGCCGCACCACCCGCGCGCGCCCGACGGCGCGGCGCCGGGTCGCGAAAGCGACGCGGCGCCGGGCCGCCGAGCGCGCACCACGCCACCGCGCGCCGCCGCCACCGCCGTCTCCCCCGCGCCACCACCACCGCGTCCGCCGTCACGCCAGTGCGCGAGTCCGGCGCCTCCCTGCGAGGTGTCATGACGCGGCGCGGGACGGGTACCCTCATCGCGTGTCCCACGGCCACGTGCACGCGGTGCCGATCGACGAGCGGCTCACCCGCTGCGGCGAGTGCGGCGCGAGCACGCGCACGCTCGGGGCGCTGTGCGAGGGCTGCGGCGCGGTGAAGGACCCGCCGGAGCGCGCGAAGCTCCGCGTCGACTTCGACACCGGCATCGGCTGGGTCCTCTGGTACGTCCCGGTGCTCGTGCTCCTGGGGATCGCCGTCTTCGCGGCCGGCTCGCCGCCGCTGATCGTCGCGGCGGTCGTGCTCCTCCTCGCGCCGCTCGCGTGGCAGGTCTACACGACCGGCGACCACGAGCACGACCACCACTGACGTTCGCGTGCGCCCGCGGGCGCGCGCCCCCAGAACCCGGGGCACGCACCACGCGCCGGCGCGGTCGCGTCTACCTGCCGGCGGCCTCCGCCCACACGCCGGCGAGCCGCACCGCGACCGCAGACGCCGCCGCCATCTCCTGCACGGAGGCCCACTCGCGCACCGAGTGGTACTCGTGGCCGCCGGTGAAGACGTTGGGGGTCGGGAGCCCCTTCGCGCTGAGCTGCGAGCCGTCGGTGCCGCCGCGGATGGGCGTGCGCACCGGCGTCAGCCCTTCGCGGCGCAGCGCCGCGTCGGCGTGCTCGATCACCTCGGGGAACGGCTTGAGGTGGTCGCGCATGTTCGGGTACTGCTGACGCGCGGTGACCTCGACCGTCGCGCGCGGCTCGCTCGCCGCGACGCGCTCGGCGACCTCGCGCACCACCGCGATGTGCTGCTGGATGAGGTCCTCCTCGAAGTCGCGCACGATCGCCTTGATCACGACCTCGGTCGCCGTGCCGGTGACGTCGGTCGGGTGCACGAAGCCCTGCCGCCCCTCGGTCTGCTCCGGCGACAACGCCGGCGGCAGCTCGGCGAGGATGCGGCCCGCCAGGCGCGTGGCGTTCACCATGCGCCCCTTCGCCCAGCCGGGATGCACCTCAACCCCGCGCACGGTGATGGTGACCTCCCACCCGGTGAACGTCTCGTCCTGCAGCTCGCCGAGCTCGGAGCCGTCGAACGTGTACGCGCACCGCGCGCCGAACCGCTCGATGTCGAACAACGTCGCCCCCTCACCGATCTCCTCGTCGGGCAGGAACCCGACGCGGATCGTCGGGCGCGGGAGCTCGGGGTGCGCGGCGAGGTAGGCGACCGCGCTGACGATCTCCGCCACGCCCGCCTTGTCGTCGGCGCCGAGGAGCGTGTCGCCGCTGGACGTGACGAGATCGTGCCCCACCGCGCTGATCAGCTCTGGCATCACCGCCGGGTCGAGCACCGTCCCACCCTTGGGCAGGGTGATCGCGCCGCCGTCGTAGCCGCGGTGCACGAGCGGTTCGATCCCGGCCGCCGGCGCGTCGGGCGACACGTCGACGTGCGCGAGAAGCCCGACGACGGGCGCATCTTCCACGTTCGCCGGCAGGGTCGCGAAGAGGTACCCGTTCTCGTCGAGCGTGACGTCCTCCAGCCCGATCTCCCGCAGCTCCGCCTCGAGCAGCCGCTGCAGCTCGAGCTGGCCCGGTGAGCTCGGGCACTGCGTCCGGTCACGGACGGCCTGCGTGTCGATACGGGCGTAGCGGATCAGACGCTCGACGACGCCGGGAGCGAGCTCCTCGGCGAGCGAGGAAGTGAACGGTGCAGTGGTCGGAGAACCTGCCATCACCCCATCATGACGCGCTCGACAACGCGCCGGCCGGACGCGAGACGGCGCGACGGCCCGTGGCGGCGACGCTCCCGGGCGCAGAACGACGAAGGGCCCGCACGAGGCGGGCCCTTCTGACATTAAACCGGCGGCGTCCTACTCTCCCGGGCCCTTGCGAGCCAAGTACCATCGGCGCTGTGAGGCTTAACTGCTCTGTTCGGAATGGGAAGAGGTGTTTCCCTCACGCCATTACCACCGGAAACCTTGAGAGCACACCTACTCAGTGCCCTTTGAAAACTGCACGCGTAGTCACGAAGACGAGGTAAAAAACCGTCAAGCCCTCGACCCATTAGTACCGGTCTCCTTCGGACGTTACCGCCCTTCCAGATCCGGCCTATCAACCTGGTGGTCTACCAGGGGTCTTACTCTCTCGAAGAGATGGGAGAATTCATCTTGAGGCCGGCTTCCCGCTTAGATGCCTTCAGCGGTTATCCGATCCGGACGTAGCTAACCTGCGGTGCCCTTGGCAGGACAACAGATACACCAGAGGTCTGTTCACCCCGGTCCTCTCGTACTAGGGGCAAATCCTCTCAATTCTCCAACGCCCACGGCAGATAGGGACCGAACTGTCTCACGACGTTCTGAACCCAGCTCGCGTACCGCTTTAATGGGCGAACAGCCCAACCCTTGGGACCTACTTCAGCCCCAGGATGCGACGAGCCGACATCGAGGTGCCAAACCGGGCCGTCGATGTGGACTCTTGGGCCCGATAAGCCTGTTATCCCCGGAGTACCTTTTATCCGTTGAGCGACGGCACTTCCACTTGCAACCGCCGGATCACTAAGGCCTACTTTCGTACCTGCTCGACCTGTCAGTCTCGCAGTCAAGCTCCCTTGCTGCCTTTACACTCTACGTACGATTTCCAACCGTACTGAGGGAACCTTTGCGCGCCTCCGTTACATTTTAGGAGGCGACCGCCCCAGTCAAACTACCCGCCTGGCACTGTTCACCGCCCGGATTCACGGAGCGGTGTTAGAAGTCCAATACACCAAGGGTGGTATCTCAAGGTTGGCTCCACACCAGCCGCAGCCGGTGCTTCACAGCCTCCCACCTATCCTGAACGAGGTGCATCGAACCCCAATACCAAGTTGTAGTAAAGGTTCACGGGGTCTTTCCGTCTAGCCGCGGGTACTCGGCATCTTCACCGAGACTGCAATTTCACCGAGCCCATCGTTGAGACAGCGTCCAAGTCGTTACGCCATTCGTGCAGGTCGGAACTTACCCGACAAGGAATTTCGCTACCTTAGGACCGTTATAGTTACGGCCGCCGTTTACCGGGGCTTAGCTTCGGTGCTTCGAGTTGCCCCTAACACCTCCACGTAACCTTCCGGCACCGGGCAGGCGTCAGCCCCTATACGTCGTCTTTCGACTTAGCAGAGACCTGTGTTTTTGGTAAACAGTCGCTTGGACCTATTCACTGCGGCCCCCTCGGCCTCCACGCGCAAGCGCTTCAACCTACTAGGGCGTCCCTTCTCCCGAAGTTACGGGACAATTTTGCCGAGTTCCTTAACGATGGTTAGCTCGCTCGCCTTAGTATTCTCTACTTACCCACCTGTGTCGGTTTTGGTACGGGCACGCTGCTCCTCGCCGCGAGGCTTTTCTAGGAGGCATGGCGTCAGAGACTCGCCGGCCTATGGCCAGCTGGCATCGCACCTCAGGTTATGCAGCTCCGCATTTACGGAGCCACCCCTACATGCTTACCCCAGGACAACCATCGCCTGGGTTCTCGTAGCCTTCCTCGTCCCCCCTCGGGTCAACGGAAACAACGTGGTACAGGAATATCAACCTGTTGGCCATCGACTACGCCTTTCGGCCTCGCCTTAGGTCCCGACTAACCCTGAGCAGACGAACTTTACTCAGGAATCCTTAGGTAATCGGCGGAGGAGATTCTCACTCCTCTTTCGTTACTCATGCCAGCATTCTCACTTCCGAAGCCTCCACGGCTGGGTTCCCCCGCCGCTTCACTGGTCATCGGAACGCTCTCCTACCGCGTGCACAAAGTGCACACCCGCAGCTTCGGTGAATAGCTTGAGCCCCGTTGAATTTTCCGCGCCCGAACACTTGACCAGTGAGCTGTTACGCACTCTTTCAAGGGTGGCTGCCTCTAAGCCAACCTCCTGGTTGTCTGTGCATTCGGACATCGTTTTCCACTTAGCTATTACTTAGGGACCTTAGCTGGCGGTCTGGGCTGTTTCCCTCTTGACGCTGAAGTTTATCCCCCAGCAACTGACTGCCTGGGTACACGTAACGGTCTTCGGAGTTTGCCTGAATTCGGTAAGCTGGTGGGCCCCCTAGTCCAAACAGTGCTCTACGGCCGTCACGCAATTGACCAGACGCTATACCTAAATATATTTCGGAGAGAACCAGATATCACTGAGCTTGATTAGCCTTTCACTCCGACCCACAGGTCATCCGCCCAGTTTTCAACCTAGGTCGGTTCGGTCCTCCACGAGGTCTTACCCCCGCTTCAACCTGCCCATGGGTAGCTCGCTCAGTTTCGGGTCTAGCGCATACGACTGAATCGCCCTGTTCGGACTCGCTTTCGCTTCGGCTCCGCTCATCGCTTAACCTTGCCGCATACGACTAACTCGCTGGCTCGTTATGCAAAAAGCACGCCGTCACATCCGAAGATGCTCCGACCGCTTGTAGGCACACGGTTTCAGGTACTATTTCACTCCCCTTCCGGGGTACTTTTCACCTTTCCCTCACGGTACTAGTCCGCTATCGGTCACCTAGGAGTACTTAGCCTTGGAGGGTGGTCCCCCCAGATTCAGACCGCGTTTCACGTGTGCGGTCCTACTCAGGAACGCCTGCAGGAGGCTGCCGTTTTCGCGTACGGGACGATTGCCCTCTATGGTGCGTGGTTCCACACGCTTCCGCTAACAGCGCAGCTTGGTAACTCCTGCCGGGCCAGCCACAGCCCGGATCAGACGCCCTACAACACCGAACATGCAACGCGTGGCCGCTTACACATGCTCGGTTTGGGCTGATCCCTTTTCGCTCGCCACTACTCAGGGAGTCTCGGTTGATTTACTTTCCTCGGGGTACTGAGATGTTTCACTTCCCCCGCTTGCTTCTACCTCGCCTATGTGTTCAGCGAGGAGTAACGCCGCATTACCAGCGCTGGGTTTCCCCATTCGGGAATCCACGGATCACAGGCTATTCAGCGCCTACCCGCGGCTTATCGCAGCCGTTCACGCCCTTCATCAGCTCTAGGTGCCTAGGCATCCACCATGTGCCCTTACTATCTTGACGGTGAAATCGCCTATTTCCACGTTCGCTCACGACGCCAAAGCGTCGATCGCGAGATGTCGTTGGAAAACACACCGCCGGCTTATCGATCGGCGATGTGTCGTGACTACTGTGCAGTTTTCAAAGAACGCTGAGGAGGCTGTCGCGTGGGATTCACACGACGGTCTCTCAAAACTCAACAGCATGCGACCGGCCCGGATCCCGCGTCCCCGCTGGCGAGGACTCGAGCTCCGTTTGGTTTGAGGTGGCCGGCCAGGTCCGGTCGACGTTCCAGGCGATACGGGCGTGGTCAGCCGTCCCACTCACGAGAGACGAAGTCTCGCGAGCGTCGACCGACGCGTTTCCGTACCGGCTCCTCTCGAAGAGGAGCTTCCCTAGAAAGGAGGTGATCCAGCCGCAGCTTCCGCTACGGCTACCTTGTTACGACTTCACCCCAGTCACGAGCCCCACCTTCGACGGC
The DNA here is from genome assembly GCF_056863265.1 of Parviterribacter multiflagellatus. Taxonomy (NCBI): domain Bacteria; kingdom Bacillati; phylum Actinomycetota; class Thermoleophilia; order Solirubrobacterales; family Parviterribacteraceae; genus Parviterribacter; species Parviterribacter multiflagellatus. The sequence continues at coordinate 5,817 of NZ_JBXPIZ010000007.1, read as the reverse complement.
TGCCTCCCAAAAGGGTTAGCCCACCGGCTTCGGGTGTTGCTCACTCCCGTGGTGTGACGGGCGGTGTGTACAAGGCCCGGGAACGTATTCACCGCGGCAATGCTGATCCGCGATTACTAGCAACTCCACCTTCATGGAGGCGAGTTTCAGCCTCCAATCCGAACCGAGACGCGCTTTAAGGGATTCGCTCCACCTCGCGGTATCGCAGCCCTCTGTACGCGCCAATGTAGCACGTGTGTAGCCCTGGACATAAGGGGCATGATGACTTGACGTCATCCCCGCCTTCCTCCGGTTTGTCACCGGCAGTCTCGCATGAGTCCCCAACTAAATGCTGGCAACATACGACGAGGGTTGCGCTCGTTGCGGGACTTAACCCAACATCTCACGACACGAGCTGACGACAGCCATGCACCACCTGTGATCCTGCTCCGAAGAGAACCCCTGTTTCCAGGGGGGTCAGGAACATGTCAAGCCCAGGTAAGGTTCTTGGCGTTGCGTCCAATTAAACCACATGCTCCGCTGCTTGTGCGGGCCCCCGTCAATTCCTTTGAGTTTTAGCCTTGCGGCCGTACTCCCCAGGCGGGATACTTAATGCGTTAGCTTCGGCACGGGAGGAGTCGACACCTCCCACACCTAGTATCCATCGTTTACGGCGTGGACTACCAGGGTATCTAATCCTGTTTGCTCCCCACGCTTTCGCGTCTCAGCGTCAGTAACGTCCCAGCGAGCTGCCTTCGCCATTGGTGTTCCTCCCGATATCTGCGCATTTCACCGCTACACCGGGAATTCCACTCGCCTCTTCCGTACTCGAGCTTGACAGTATCCATCCGCCTCCTGGGGTTGAGCCCCAGGCTTTCAGAACGGACTTACCAAGCCGCCTACACGCGCTTTACGCCCAATGATTCCGGACAACGCTTGCCCCCTACGTATTACCGCGGCTGCTGGCACGTAGTTAGCCGGGGCTTCTTCTGAAGGTACCGTCACTCCAACCAGCTCTTAACCAGTGAAGCTTCGTCCCAACTGAAAGAGGTTTACAACCCGAAGGCCGTCTTCCCTCACGCGGCGTTGCTGCGTCACGCTTTCGCGCATTGCGCAAGATTCCCCACTGCTGCCTCCCGTAGGAGTCTGGGCCGTGTCTCAGTCCCAGTGTGGCTGATCGTCCTCTCAGACCAGCTACGCATCGTCGCCTTGGTAGGCCGTTACCCCACCAACAAGCTAATGCGCCGCGGGCTCATCCCGTAGCGGAGGCCGAAGCTTCCTTTCCCCCAAGGGGCACATCAGGTATTAGCCCCGGTTTCCCGGGGTTGTCCCTGTCTACGGGGCAGATGACCCACGTGTTACTCACCCGTTCGCGGCTCTGCCTCGGGCCGAAGCCCGATTCGTCGCTCCACTTGCATGTGTTAAGCACGCCGCCAGCGTTCGTCCTGAGCCAGGATCAAACTCTCCGTGAAGAACTACATGAGTTGGCCGGGCCGAAGCCCAACCACTTCACAAAGAGGTTGTCATGACAATGGAGGGCGCCGTACACAGTGGCAACCCTCCGTCTTGACGAGGTTCAATTAAGCCTGCTCCCAATGGAGCAGGTCGGACCTGGGCACATCGTTCCGTCCGGCCGGATGGCCAGACTTCTGCGATGTGCGCATGCTGTTGAGTTTTCAAAGACCGCCGCGCCTCCTGAGAAGGGGATTCCTTCTTGTTGGCGCGCCCCGGGCGGACCCGAGAGCGGATTGGGCAGTATAGCGCCGAACCGATGAGGCTGTCTGCCTCTGCCTTGAGGACCCTTTCGGTGTCCCTCGGCGTCGGCCGGCACTCACTTGCGGCGGGAAATATAGCGGGGCCTCCCGGGCTCACAAGCCTTCAGGGTGATCGACACCCTGTCATCCGACTTGAGAAGTCGTGAAACCCCCGTGAACACGGGCGATCCGGCGCGACGAATCTGCTCCGGTTGGCGCGTTGCCACTCGACAGGTGGGCGAATCGGGCCCATTGCGGCAGGACCGCCGGGCCACGAACGCCCCGTAGAACCCGCCCGTTGCGTGCGCGGGCGCACACGACGTAAGCCTCGGCTGACCACATCTGGTCCGAGATCGAACCGGGAGGCGGTCGTCGCGGGGCGAATGCGGGTTCGGAGGCCCCGCTGCGGGCGCGCACGAGGCGCGCCCGCGGCAGCTCAGGCTCGACGCAGGCGGCGGAAGCGCCGCTTGCCCGCCTGGAGCACGACACCGTCGAGCCGGCCGGCGGCGACGTCCATCTCCGCGAGGGCCGTGCCGTCGAGCTTGACCCCTCCCCCCTGCACGAGCCGGCGGGCTTCCGAGCGCGAGCCGCCGAACGCGGCGGCGACCAGCGCGGGCACGTGCACCTGGTCCTCCACGGACACGAGGTCGGGCGGCACGACGAAGTCCTCGATCTCCTTCGGGACGTCCTTGCGGACGAAGACCGTGTCGAAGTGCTCCTCGGCCGCACGCGCGGCGTCGTCGCCGTGGAACCTGCGCACGATCGCGCGCGCGAGGGCGCGCTTGCGCTCGCGCGGGCCCGCGTCAGAGCCGAGCGCCGCGAGGTCGTCCTCGAAGTCCAGCAGCCGGGCCCACGTCTCGATCGCGTCGTCGGGGATCGACAGCGTCTTGCCGTACTGGTCCGCCGGCGCATCGGTGACCCCGACGTAGTTGCCCAGCGACTTCGACATCTTCTCCACGCCGTCGGTCCCGACCAGGAGCGGCATCGTCAGGATCGCCTGCTCCGCCACCCCGTACGCGCGCTGGACGTCGCGACCGAGCAGCAGGTTGAACTTCTGGTCGGTTCCCCCCAGCTCGACGTCGGCCTTGATCGCCACCGAGTCGTAGCCCTGCAGCAGCGGGTACAGCAGCTCGAGGATCGAGATCGGCTCCCGCGCGGCAAAGCGCTTGGCGAAGTCGTCGCGCTCGAGGATCTGCGCGGCCGTCGCGACGCGCGCCAACCTGAACAGATCCTCCATGGGCATGTCCAGCCACTCGGAGTTGCGGCGCACCTCGAGCAGCTCCGGGTCAGAGCGGAGGATCGACATCGCCTGCTCCTGGTAGGTGCGGGCGTTCTCGTCGATCTGCTCTCCCGACACGACGGGCCGGGTCTTCGAGCGGCCCGACGGATCGCCCACCCGGGCGGTGTAGTCGCCGATGATCAGGACGACCTTGTGGCCCAGGTCCTGGAACTCGCGGAGCTTGGTCAGGACCACCGCGTGGCCCAGGTGGATGTCGGCGCTGGTGGGGTCGACGCCGAGCTTGACGCGGAGCGGTCGATCGAGCGCCAGCTTCTTCTCGAGCTGCCCCGCAGGGAGGGCGTCGACGGCGTTTCTTGTGAGGAAGGCGGCTGAGTCCAAGGGGTCCGGATGCTAATGCTGTGTCGGTCACATGGCGGACCACGACGCCGACATCCACCCGTTCCCCAGCACGCGGACCCGGGTCAAGAAGCTCCGCCTCATCCTGGTGCTGATGGGTCTGACGCTCCTCGCGGGCGTCTCCACCGTGTTCGGGATGATGATGGCGGTCGCCTCCGACCTGCCGAGCCTGGAGAACCGCGCGGAGTTCCGCGAGGCGCGCAACTCGGTGCTCGTCGACGTGCGCGGGCGCGAGCTCGGCGTGCTCACCTCCAACGAGAACCGCATCCTCGTCGAGTCGAAGGACATCGCGCCGGCGATGAAGCACGCGGTGATCGCGATCGAGGACCGGCGCTTCTACGAGCACGACGGCGTCGACCCGCGCGGCATCGCCCGCGCCGTGGTCCAGGACGTGGTCGAGCGCAAGGCCGTCCAGGGCGCCTCGACGATCCCGCAGCAGTTCGTGAAGATCGCGATGCAGGCGCAGGAGGACCGGACGGTCTTCAACAAGCTGCGCGAGGCGGCGCTGGCGTTCCACCTCTCCCGCAAGTGGTCGAAGGAGAAGATCCTCACCGAGTACCTGAACGCGATCTACTTCGGCAACGGCGCGTACGGGATCGAGTCGGCCGCGCGGACGTACTTCGGCAACACGCCCGAGCACAAGGGCTGCGGCATCCAGAAGGGCCGGCCGTGCGCGAAGGAGCTCAAGCCGGTCGAGGCCGCGCTGATCGCGGGCATCATCTCGTCGCCCTACCGGTGGGATCCGGTCAGCCACCCGGCGTCGGCCGAGAAGCGGCGCAACCTCGTGCTGCAGCGCATGATGGAGCAGGGCTACATCACGCCCGGCGAGTACCGCGACGGCGTGCAGCAGGCGCTGCCCGGCGCGAACACGATCCAGCCGCCGCGCGAGCGCGCGAAGGTCCCCTACTTCACGACCTGGGTCAAGCAGCAGGTCGTCGACCGCTACGGCGCGCGGCGCGCGTTCACCGGCGGCCTGCGGATCAAGACGACGATCGACCTGCGCCTGCAGCGCGCGGCTGAGCGGATCGTCAACCAGTGGCTGCCGAACCCCGACGGCCCGCAGGCCTCGCTGGTCGCGGTCGACAACGACACCGGCGAGGTCCGCGCGATGGTCGGTGGGCGCAACTACGACGAGGCGCCGTTCAACCTCGCCACGCAGGGTCAGCGCCAGCCGGGCTCGGCCTTCAAGCCGTTCATCCTCGCGACCGCGCTGCGCGAGGGCGTCTCGCCATCGTCGGTGTGGAGCTCCAAGAAGCAGGAGATCCGCAGCAAGGCGTACGGCTGCGACTTCACGGTCAACAACTACGAGGACGCGTACGCGGGCCAGACGACGCTGGCGAGCGCGACGACGTTCTCCGACAACGCGGTCTACGCGCAGGTCGGCCTGAAGGTCGGGCTGCGGAAGGTCGCCAACACCGCCAAGCGGATGGGCATCCGGACGCCGATCTCGCGCAACTGCGCGATGACGCTCGGCGGCCTGCGCGAGGGCGTGACGCCGCTCGACATGGCCCACGCCTACCAGACGTTCGCGACCGGCGGGCTCTTCGTGACCGGCTCGATGTCGCCGCCACGCGGCCCCGTCGGGATCCGCGAGGTCTGCCGGATGAAGGGCGACGACGACTGCGAGACGGTCGACAAGAACAAGAAGAAGGTCGACCGCGTCCTGCGCGCCGACGTCGCCAAGCAGACCAACGAGATCCTCTCCACCGTCATCGGCAAGGGCACCGCGGTGCGCGCGCGGCTCGACGAGTTCGCCGCCGGCAAGACCGGCACGACCGAGAACTACGGCGACGCCTGGTTCGTCGGCTTCACGAAGCGGATGACCGTCGCGGTGTGGGTCGGCTACCCGAACCAGTTCAAGCCGATGGAGACCGAGTACAAGGGCGAGCCGGTGGCCGGCGGCACGTACCCGGCCGAGATCTGGCGCGACTTCATGAACGCGTACGACGAGGTGCAGGACGCGTACGCGAACGACGAGCGCGAGAAGAAGGGCCTCCCGCCCAAGGAGGACAAGGAGGGCGAGGAGCCGCCGGCACCGGGCACCCCGACGACGCCGGGCGATCCCAGCGGCGCGCAGCTCGAGGCGCCCGCGCCGACCGCCGACGACACCGGCGGGACGACCGGCGAGGGCGACACGGGCGGCGGCGGGGCGGCGACGCCGGACGCGCAGGAGACGCCGGACGCCGCGGACGAGGCTCCGCCCGAGACGCCCACGCCGACCCCCGCGCCCGAGACGCCCGTCACACCCGTGCAGCCGACGCCAGACGCCGGGGCCGGTGGCGCCGAGGCGGGCGGCGCGGCCGTGGCCCCGGCGCCCTAGCTGTAAGTCCCGAGCAGGTTGTTCAGTCGCTGGGCCGGGGTTTGCCGGCTGAGGGCGCTGTGTTGGCGGCGATGGTTGTAGTGCCAGAGCCATCCGTCAAGGGCTGCGGTGCGTTCTGCGCTTGAGCG